>NZ_CAMYIC010000063.1 GCF_947258355.1 uncultured Allomuricauda sp. | reverse complement strand
ATTGTGCCTGTGTTTTGTGCTGTTGTTGGCGCTCATGTTTGAGGTAGTTGCCAATCTGTTGTACGATAGCCGCATCAGACATTTGAACCCAATTGATGTTGGTATTTCCCATCATTAAGTCGTTTTTAGTGTATTTATGTTAGTATTTCCCAACAAAACTACCAATAAAAAATAATATGATCGTTAAAAGTGTTGATAAATACCAACATTAAGTCATTATATAGCTATTAGTGTTGGTAAAAACCAACAAAATATAAAATATATGATAATTTTTGATGCAGTGGGTCAAATCCTATGCAAAGGAGAAGGGGGCGATATATACGACTGGATACTTTAGGGGAGAATACCCGGTTGATCCGACACTAGACGGAGGCCGGCTTTACTTTTTTGGGCCTGTTCGAGCTCTCCGATACCACTGGGTTGCCACCACATTATCAAGGGGTGCCGGTATGTCTTTTTGAAATAGATCTGATTTCTTAAGACCGCTTATTGAGTCATCCCGGTGATTTCACCAAATTTACTGTGCGACCTGCTCCTATAAAGAGATATACTTCCCTGGACAGCAACTTACACAACATAAGGTTATTTGTCTATAAGTGATACCCTTGCATAAAAGCTTGTCAACTATCTTGAAGTATTGGGCAGATAATCTGGCATTTGATTCACATCAGGACATCCAATCTGTTCCATTACTTGTTTCAGTTGTATTTTTAGAAGGGATATAGTATGGTTTCCCCCTGAATCTCCCAATGCAGCGGTTCCGTACATGAATGGACGACCCATAAACGTAAAATGTGCCCCACTGGCTAAAACCCTTGCGATGTCAGGTCCGGAACGGATGCCGCTATCCATCATAATTGTTATTTGGTCCCTGTATTTGGCCACCATACTTTGTAATGCATTGATTGTGGACTTCCCTGCGTCCAATTGTCTGCCCCCGTGATTGGAAACAATGATGCCATCCAATCCCAAGGAAATCGCTTTTTCAGTATCGGCTTCAGTGACCACCCCTTTTAAAACCAATTTTCCTTTCCACATGTCCCTAATGGAAGCTATTTTGTCCATGTCCATCCGTTTGCTGAATGTCTGGTCCATAAAATAGCCCAGTTGTTTTAGGTCCAATCCCTTGGGCATGTAAGGTTTCAGTACCTCGAAATTGGGCTGTCCATATCGCAGGGTTTCTATGGCCCATCTAGGCTTGCCCAAAATCTGGAGCATATTGGCGAAACTCATTTTAGGAGGCATGGACAGTCCATTTTTAATTTCTTTTGGTCGAAACCCAAAAACTGGTGTGTCACAGAGCAGTACCAATACAGGGCAACCTGCGGCTTCGGCACGAGCGATCAGGTCATTGCGAACAATTTGTTCTGTAGGGTGATAGAGTTGAAACCAAGCGTTGCCTTCAGTGATTTCACTTATTCGTTCTATGCTGGCGGTCGTTACCGTGCTGAGAATGAAAGGAATATTATGCTCGAATGCGGCTTTTGCCAAAATCTCCGGAGAACTGGGCCACATAAGACCCTGTAAGCCAATGGGTGCTATTCCGAAGGGTGCACTATAACTTTGGCCAAAGAGCTCAGTGGTCAAATTAGCTTCTGTATACTTATCCAAATACCGGGGCAGTAATTCCACTTCCCTTATTTGGGCAGTATTTTTTCTCAGACAAACTTCTTCGTTGCACCCTCCATCCATATAGTCAAATGCAAATTTGGGAATCCGTCTACGTGCTTTTTCCCTCAAATCCTCGATGGAGGGATATTTTGGATTGAATACAATCTGTTTTTGATTTCTCATACTATTTACAAATCAAAGATTTTGTCCATTATTACCCATTTATCTCCAGGTTTTGCAGCGGGAATGGCCCGTTGGTATTCCCACATGAGTGCTTCCCATTCCTGAACCTTTGGATTCATGCTATCGGCCTCTTTTTTCTTTTGAAAAGAAAAGGAATCATCAACTTCCATTATCATAAACAATCGGTTGCCCGCTCGATAGATCTCCATATGATGAATACCGGATGACTTTATGCTCTCAATGACTTCAGGCCATACATTTTTATGGTAAGCCTCGTACGTGGCAATGCTCTTCTCATCATCCACTAAATCCAATGCCAGAACATATCGTATTAAATCTCCCATTTGTTTACTCTCTCAAATTTTTTAAATGCTTTAAATCCGAATGAAGTGATATATATGAAACAACATAAAGGTAAAATAAACGAAAAATTGACCTCGGGAACCCCCATGACTTTGATATCGGTCACGCCACTTCCTCCAAGGTCTATGATCATTCCCTGTAACTTGGGCATTAAGGCTCCTCCAACAATGGCCATTACCAGCCCTGCTGCTCCCAATTTGGATTCTTCCTCTGTCAGATTATCAAGGGAAATTCCATATATGGTCGGGAACATGACCGACATGAAAAGTGAAATGCAAACTAGGGAATACAACCCGATTTGTCCTTGCACGAAAATGGTTCCGATGGTTGCAACTCCTGCAAGTATGGCAAAGCCCATCAACAATTTGCCCGGGCTGAAAAAACGTAGCATATATGTGCCTATGGCCCTACCAACTAAAAAGAACACAAAGGCCAAGAATTGATAGTTGGCAGCTGAATCACTGGAAATTCCCATAGCTTCAGCATATTGATATATGTAAGTCCAGCACATGATTTGTGCCCCTACATATAATACTTGTGCGATTACCCCTGAAACATAACTTGGTCTTTTGAGAAGCGTCTTGCCAATGTCTTTGATAGGGGGTACATCACCATCCCCTTTGGCCTGGGGCATCTTACTGAAGGAAATAAGCACGAAGACCAAGAGGATCAAAAGCCCCAAAATAACATAAGGGTCCCTGATGACCATTAGATCGGATGTACGAATCATTACTTTTTTTGCCATCTCCAAAGACCCGTAGTTCATGATGTCATCCGATTGCAATTTTTTAAGTATGAATTGTTGCGCCACCAATAACCCCAAAAGTGCACCAATGGGATTAAATACTTGGGCCAGGTTAAGGCGCTGGGTGGCTGTTTTTTTATCGCCCATGGCCAAGATATAGGGGTTGGCGGTAGTCTCCAGAAAGGCCAATCCAAAAGTTAGGACGTATAGACTCAAACAAAAGAACCAAAACTTTTCAGTGATAGCTGCGGGATAGAACATAAGTGCTCCAAGGGCATAGAGGGCCAATCCGGTCAGGACCCCTATTTTATAGGAATACTTCCTTACGAAGTGTGCCGCTGGGAGTGCCATACAAAAATAACCTCCATAAAATGCCATTTGTACCCATGCCGCTTGGGAATTGGACAGTTCAAGAACCTTTTTGAAAGCTTGAACCATAGGGTCGGTGACAGCATTTGCGAACCCCCAGAGTGCAAAGAGGGAAGTAATCAAGATAAATGGGAGCATAACCTCTCTTGAGACTGTTTTTGGCTTTTTCATTGTTGTGGTTTTAGAGGGCACGATCCAAATGGGTATAGCCGCCGTCTACGAAAATCAGCTGCCCAGTGGTGTGGCTGGATTTTTCAGATAGTAGAAAAGCAACTGTATTTGCTATTTCCTCGACGGTTGTCATCCTTTTTTCCAGCGGAATGTTTTCAATAATTCCCTTGAATTTTTCCTCTGAATTTTCAAAGGAGCTTATCCATCTTTTGTATTGCGGCGTCAAAGCCTCTGCAACAATTACAGCATTGACCCTGATGGAATAGGGAAGTAGTTCCAGTGCCCATTCCCTAGTCAGTGAATTTCTGGCACCATTGGCGGCAGTATACCCAGATGTGTTCCCTTGTCCCGTAAAGGAAGTTTTGGAGCCTATGTTCACTATGCTTCCCTTGTTTTCTCTGAGATGGGGCAGGGCATAATGGGCCATAACGTAATAGTGTCCGACATTGCGTTCCAGAGAGCGCAGGAAATCTTCATAGTTGCCATGCTCCAGTCCGACACCGTCATTGACCCCAGCATTGTTTACCAGGCCATCGATCTGTCCATAGTGGGCAATGGTGGTATCGATGGCTTTTTTGCATTGTTCGGAATCGGTCAGTTCCACAATGGCATGAAATGCCATGCCCCCTTTTTCTTTGATTTCTTCAACGGCGGAAAGCACATCTTTTTCATTTCTTCCAATAATGACCGGGATTGCACCTTCTTCCGCCAAAGCACAGGAGATTCCTTTTCCAATGCCTTTGTCACCCCCAGTGACCAATATTACTTTATCCTTTAATACTAAATCCATACGCCGTTAATGTGATATTCTGTTTTTAGCTTGATTGCTCGTTAATCCTTACTTCATAAGGTAAGGTTATAAAATTTTATGGCATTCAATCCCATGACCTTTTTGCGAACAGTGCTCGGCAAATGCACCAGATAGTTTTCCACAATATCCACAACCTCATGATACTGAGCAGTGAGAAGGCACACGGGCCAATCCGAACCAAACAGGATTTTATCAGGCCCAAAGGACTCAAAAACCTTGTCGAGATAGGGGACAAAATCGTTCTTTTGCCATGTGCCCCATTTCGTTTCCGTTACCATGCCTGAAACTTTGCAATAAACATTATTGTATTTTCCAAGTTCTGAGATGTAACTTGCCCATACAGGGTCTATTTTTCCGTCGACTACAGGTTTTGCCATATGGTCCAATACAAATGCCTGTTCCGGAAAAGTTTTGACAAGTTCCAGAGCAGCGGGCAATTGTTCTTGATAAATTAAAATATCATAGGCAAGATTGTATTTTCCCAACAAAGAAATCCCATTTTTAAAATTGGGTCGGAGCATGAAATTTTTATCTGGCTCATCTTGAACTATGTGCCTGAGCCCTTTAAGAGCCTCATATTTGGAATATTCCTCGAGTTTAATATCAATATCTTCGACACAAAGGTCCAACCAGCCCACAACTCCCTTTATAAACTGGTGTTCTTTGGCAAGGTTCAGCAAAAATAAAGTCTCCGTTTCGGATTGATCGGCTTGAACTGCGACACAGCCATCAATATTGCTTTTTTGAAGCAAAGGGTGTAGATCGGTAGGCATAAAATCATTTTTAATGATTTTCATGGAGGCATCCATCCACTCATGTATGTTTGGATTATATTTCCAAAAGTGTTGATGACTGTCGATTTTTAGTTCATTCATATCGTTCAATATTAAAGGACGGAAGGCAAACCAACATAAGGTTGTTTGCCTTAGACAATACCCATCATGGCATTACCGTAAACCTTGTTTTGATTAAATCGGTACTGTTTCCTCCAATCATTACCTCAAACTCACCTGGCTCAACTACATTTTCCATATTCTTGTTCCATAAGGAGAGCTCTTCGGGAGTCAGTGTAAAGGTAATTTCTTTGGTTTCCCCTTTCTTGATAAAGATTCTCTTAAAGCCTTTCAATGTTTTTTCAGGGGTGGTCACACTACTGTAAACATCATTGATGTAAAGTTGTACCACTTCTTCTCCATCATAGTTTCCATTGTTCTTTACAGATACCCTAACAACGGCATTTTCATCCTTTTGTATTTCGGGGGTATCCACTTTTATATCGGAATATTCAAAGCTGGTATAGCTCAAACCATGTCCAAATGTATATAATGGATGTTCACTTTCACTGACATATCTATGGATCGCTGAAGGCTTTTGATTGTAATAGATGGGTAATTGTCCCACAGACTTTGGAAAGGTAAGAGGCAATCTGCCACTGGGATTATAGTCCCCGAAAAGCACTTGAGCGACGGCCTTTCCACCGAGTTCTCCGGGAAACCATGCCTCAACTATTGCCGGGACATTGTCCTGGATCCAGTTGATGGAAAGGGGGCGTCCGTTGAGCAATACACAGACAACCGGTTTTCCTGTTTGTTGGATGGCCTGGATGAATTCGTTTTGTAAACCATGAAGGTCCAAGGTAGCAACGTCCCTGTTTTCTTCTACCAATTCCTTGGATTCCCCCAAAACAACAATGGCCACATCGGACTTGCTGACCAAATCGATTGCAGGTTGAAAATCGACCTTTTGCATGTTCCATCGCAAATGAGCCCTGGCTCCCCAGCCTCCTTCCCACATTTCTATACGGACCTTGTACTTTCTGCCGGCCTCAATTTTCTTCGGTGTTGTAACAATGTTGGTGCTTCCCTTTCTCCAATTGTCAATGATCAATTGGTCGTCCAGCCACATCCGTATACCATCATCTGAGCTTAATCCCAGCCAGCCGTCCAAGGCTTTATCGCTTTTGATGAAACCCGTCCAGCGAATGGAAAAATTGTCATCGTTTACCCCGACACCGGGAGACCATGGCCAATCAAACCCCAATTCTTTGTCGATTCTAGTCAAATCTGGTTCACCTCGTAAATTCCTGTTGTTGAAATATTCCCCTTTCAGTCCGTTCTCCGATCCATGGGGCACAAACAGATATTCCGATGGGATGATTTGACCTTTTACAATCAGGGGAACTCCTTCTTCATAGTGTACATTGGTATTGGTGCCTACTGCTTGTTTGATGCCTTCAAGAACCGTTGTGCCCACTTTGTTCCTCACGGAATAGCCTCCTAATCTGGATTCGTCCGCATTTGGTCCTATTACAGCGATTGATTTGATGTCTTTGTCCAGGGGCAGTAGTGCGTCTTGGTTTTTGAGCAATACTATGGATTTGAGAGCAGCCTCCAAGGCTATTTTTTGATTCGCTTCGGAATGAAACCTCTCTTCGATTAATTTTTCACTTGTGTAGGGGTCTTCAAAAAGTCCAAGCATAAATTTTAGTCGTAGTACACCTCCGGCAGCTCTATCGATATCTTTCATGCTCAATTGACCTTCCTTTACCAATTCCATCAAAGTGTCCTGCCAAAACTCATTACTGAAATCATAAAATTGCATGTCCACGCCTGCCGAGACTGCTTGTCGAATACTTTCTTTAGGAGAGTCGGAGACTTTATGGGTCGTCTGTAGGTATTTGATGGCTCCAAGGTCGGAAACCACAATGCCCTTAAAGTCATATTCGTTTCTCAAAACCTCCGTCAATAACCAATGGTTTGAGGCACAGGGAATGCCATCAAGCTCTGAATAGGCACACATGGTACCCAAGGCACCACCTTTTACGAAAGCACTCCGAAAGGACGGCAAAAAAGTTTCCCGGGCTGCACGCTCACCAACTAGGGTGGGAGAGGAGTTTCCCCCTGCCTGGGGTATGCCATGTACGGCAAAATGCTTGGGTTCTGCAATAATCGAACGATTTGATGCAAGATTCTCCCCTTGAAGGCCTTGGACCATTGCTGCCCCCAGCTCGCCTGCTAAATAAACATCTTCGCCAAAGGTTTCGGCAATCCTTCCCCAACGAGGCTCTAGACCGATATCCAAATTTGGACCCAAACCAAAATGAACACCGTGTGCCCTTGCTTCAGTACCGATCACTTCACCGACTTTCTTTAAGAGTTCGGTGTCCCATGTTGCGCCCAGTCCAATGTTCATAGGAAATGCGGTGCTCCCTTCTGCCATATAGCCGTGCAGCATCTCTTCCATGATCAGGGCCGGTATTCCCCATCTGTTACTATCAATTACAAACCGCTGAAGTTCGTTGATTGTATTAGCCGATTTAGGATATAGGTCATGGATGGCACCAACGCCAAGATTCCCGATTTTATTCTTTGCCTTCTCCAAGGAAAAATCCTGCCCTTCCACAAAAAACTCGCCTTTGTACATGTCCATTTGCCGGACTTTTTCTTCCAGGCTCATTTTGGACAAAAGGTCATTCACACGTTCTTCGATGGGAAGTTTGGGATTTCGATAATCATTTTCCGTTTGCCCGAATATGTTTTGACATAAAATACACGTCAACAAATAGAATCCGATGATTGTTTTTCTTTGGATATTTTTATCCATGCTTAACTTGTTTAAGGTTCTTAATTAGAATGTTGTCGAAAAACCAAGTCGTTTTTGACAATTCCACGTATTGAAATGTTAGCGCTACTTATTTGCTGTATGCCACACAGGTTTGTTTTGAATATCCCAAACCTTCAATGCCGAGTTCCATGGTATCCCCTGGTTTCAGATAGCGTGGGGGATCAAAACCAAGACCAACCCCAAAAGGTGTTCCAGTGGAAATAACGTCCCCAGGTAAAAGGGTCATGTACTGGCTAATGTAGGAAACCACTTCTTGTACATTGAAAATAAAATCAGATGTGGAAGAATGCTGTAAACGCTCACCGTTGACATCCAACCACAATTCCAGATTGTTCGGGTCTTCTATTTCATCCGTGGTGGCTATGAACGGGCCAAGTGGTGCGAATGTATCACAGCCCTTACCTTTGCACCACTGTCCTTCTTTTTCAATTTGAAAAGCCCTTTCACTGATGTCATTGTGCAGAACATAGCCTGCGATATGATCAAATGCTTCGGATTTTTCCAAATAAGAAGCTTTTTTGCCGATTACTATGGCCAGTTCCACTTCCCAATCGGTTTTTGTGGAATTTTTAGGAATGATGACCTCGTCATAGGGCCCACATACGGCAGTGGTGGACTTAAAGAAAAGTACAGGCTCTTTCGGGATGGCCATACCGGCTTCTTCCGCATGTTTTGAATAATTCAATCCTACGCATACTAGTTTTGAAGGTCTGGTCAAAGGAGGTCCCAAGCGGGTTTCCTTATCAATGACAGGACAGTCCGATTCATGTTCCCTTAACCAGGTACTTAGCTTTTCCGTTCCGTTATTTCCAAAAAAGTCCTCATTGTAATCCATTCCAAATGCAGATACATCAAGTCTAGTTTCATCTGCCAATTCCACGCCCGGCTTTTCCTGGCCGGTTTTTCCAAATCGTATTAATTTCATTTTCTTTATTTAACCTTTTAATTTGATGAACCCACCATCGATGGGGTAATCCGTTCCAGTAATGAATTTAGCCTCATCTGAACAAAGGAACAGTGCCAAATCGGCTATTTCTTGAGGGTCGGCCATACGCCCAATGGGCTGGGTCTTTGAAAGCTTTTCAAACATTTCCTCTTCATTGCCCGGATAGTTTTTCTGAATAAACCCATCCACGAACGGTGTATGTACCCTTCCTGGGGAGATACAATTGCTGCGTATGCCATAATCGACATAATCACAGGCAATGGAATAGGTCATCGTCAAAACGGCACCTTTGGTCATCGAATAAGCAAAGCGATCGCTAATGCCCACTGATGAGGCAACGGAGGCAAGATTCAAGATAACACCGTTACCCTTTTTCTTCATATAAGGGATAATGGCCTTGCTGCAATTATATATTCCTTTGATATTGACATTGTACAATCGGTCCAAATCCTGCTCCGAAACAGCCTCAATGTTTCCCACATGGGCAATGCCCGCATTGTTCACAAGAATATCCAGGGAATCATTTTCCCCAATTTGGGACATGATATCATTTACGTCTTCTTGGTTTGAAACATCACAAGTCCGCGCTACGGCGTACTTTCCCAGTTTGTTGATTTCAGCCACTGTTTCCAGGGAGGATGCTTCGTCAAAGTCAAGAATATGGACCTTTGCATCTTGTGAGGCAAAAGTTATGGAAATCGCTTTCCCGATACCACTGCCTCCTCCGGTTACTATGGCCGTTTTTCCTTTTAAATTAAATTTCATGCTATTTGTTTGCTTCTAGTTCTTCTTGTTTATTCCATTTCTCACCGTTGGGAAAACCATAATCATCCAAGGATGATGATTTCATGGTAATGCTAAAGCCAGGCGCCTGTGGAGGCATATATGCACCATTTTTGATGACGACGGGTTCATGGAAGTGTTCGTGCAAGTGATCCACATATTCTATGACCCTATTTTCCATACTTCCACTTATGGCAATGAAATCAATCATTGAAAGGTGCTGTACATATTCACACAATCCCACACCGCCAGCATGTGGACAAACGGGAACCTTGAATTTTGCGGCCATCAATAAAATGGCGAGAATCTCATTCACACCACCGACCCTACAACTGTCTATCTGACAAATCTCAAAAGCTTTGGCCTGAAAAAGCTGTTTGAATATAACCCGATTTTGACAATGCTCACCAGTGGCGACTTTTAAGGGAGCAATGGCCTTTGCGATCTTGGCGTGTCCCAAAACATCATCAGGGCTTGTAGGTTCTTCTATCCACCAAGGATTGAACTTTTTGAGAAGCGAGATGTTTTCTATGGCTTCATCCACATCCCATCTTTGGTTGGCATCCATCATTAACCTGAAGTCCTCACCTATTTCTTCCCTGATGATTGCCGCACGGCGCATATCATCATCAATATTGGTGCCGACCTTCATTTTCATGTATTTGAAACCTTCGGTCTTTGCTTCACGGCACAGCCGTCTCATTTTATCATCGGAATATCCCAACCAACCCACCGAAGTGGTATAGGCCGGATAACCGTTTTTCAACAAATGTTCGATTCTTTCAGCTTTGCCATCCACATTTTTTTGTAAGATGCCAAGTGCCTCCTGCGGTGTTATCGCATCGGTGATATAGGTAAAATCGATACACTTGACAAGTTCTTCGGGCGACATGTCGGCAAGCAATTTCCAGAGCGGTTTTTTCTCTTTCTTTGCATAGAGGTCCCAAACGGCATTTACCACGGCACCTGTAGCCAAATGTATTACCCCTTTCTCGGGGCCTAACCATCGCAGTTGGCTGTCACCTGTTATCATTCTCCAGAACCCTCCCATGTCTTCAGTGAAAGAATCCAAACTTTTTCCAATGAGCAAGGGTGCCAATGCATTTAAGGCGTTGACACATATTTCGTTGCCTCGGCCAATGGTAAAGGTAAGGCCATGACCTTCCAACCCTTTGGGATGGTTGGTCTTTAAGACAACATAAGCCGCGGAATAATCCGGGTCTGGGTTCATCGCATCCGACCCGTCCAAAGAAGCACTTGTGGGGAATCGTACATCTTTGGTCTCGACTGCGGTAATTATTAATTTTTCCATTAAGTATGTAAGTAAATTTAGTGGTTTGTCTCCTCTATTTTAAATGTCCATGCCTCTTTGCAGGGTAAATTATTTCGTAATTTTTCGGGAATCATGATTTTAAAACCTTTGTTCATTTTCTTCCATGTCAACGCTTTATCCGATCCCAACATCGTAATCTTGGTACCTGCTTTGGGGTCAATGGATGTTATCTGTACTTCAGATGGCACTTTATTTTCATCATCCTTGGCCATATAGAATAAAAAAACATTGCCTTCTTTATTTTGGGTCATACAGATATTACCTTCTTTGAACGGGGCTATGGGCCGGGTGTTGTAAATTCCAGACTCATTTACCTTCATCCAATCCCCATAAGCTTTTAACAGATCATATGCACCCTGTTGCCATTCGCCATCGGGTCCCGGGGCTATGTTCAACAATAGGTTGCCTCCTTTGGCTACAATATCTATGAGCATATGGATGCCCTCTCTTCCCGTCATGTACTTTGCATTTGGGGTATAGGACCAACCTCCACCCGAAATGATACAGGATTCCCAGGGATAGGGTAAAGTCTTCTCTGGCACCCTGTTTTCAGGAGTGAGGTAGTTTTGGTTCTTGCCATGGACCGCACGATCCACGACAATGAGCCCAGGTTGTTTTTGGCGTGCCTTGGCCACCAATTCGTCCATACTGATGTCCTGATTTACAACCCTATGTTTGATGAACCCATTATTTGCCTTGTTTTCCGAGAATTTTTCAGCATAATTTTCATCTATATTTTGTTGGTCCCTTTTTCGAACCCAGCCACCATCCAACCATAGGATATCCACATCTCCATAATCGGTCAACAATTCAAGGATTTGGTTATGGGTAAAATCAACATACTTTTGCCACTTTTCAGGGTATAGGGCAGGGTCGTAATTCACATTTCTGTCGAATGGAGGGAAATTGGGGTCCCAATAATTATCATGGTTCCAATCCGGTTTGGAAAAATAGGCTCCGACCCAAAAATCATTCTTCCTGAAAGCATCAAAAACTTCTTTGGTAATGTTCGCCCTTGGATGGGTACTAAAGAGACATGCCGAATCAGTAACCTTATAATCAGTGTATTTGCTATCGAACATGGAAAATCCATCGTGGTGCTTGGTGGTAAAAACCATATATTTCATTCCGGCGTATTCAGCTGCCTTTGCCCAATTATCAGGATTGAATTTTATCGGGTTGAAGGTGTTCTGTAGCGCTTCATAATCCTTTACATATTGAAAATAGTTTTGTGGGTCGCTTCCCTTGGTACGTTCGCACCAGCCGTAGTCTTCTGGACATAGGGACCAAGATTCCACAATCCCCCATTGGCTATATGCGCCCCAGTGCATCAGCAATCCAAACTTTTTATCCTGCCACTGTTCAAGGTTCTGCAAAACCAATGTATCCGTTTCGGGTACATACCTCTCATCCTCATAAATGGCCTGCCCGGATAAAATGGCCGAACAAAGAAATGTAATTATCAATGCTATTTTTTGCATAGTCTGTTTTGTTAGTTTACCAAAATTTCATCCACGAACAACCATGAACTCCCACCTGTGGGGCTTTTTTTTAAGTTCGTGGCGATTACCCTTATGTATTGAGCGGTGGTTGTATCGAAATCGATGTTGATGTCCATTGAGTCAACATTTGGATTTACCCTGAACGCTCTATCATATTTGGCCACTTCGTTAAAATTTTTTCCATCGGTTGACACGGCCACGGATACCGAGGTGGGGTAGTGGATACCAGCCCCCTGATTTTCCAAGGTTCCCAATATGACTTCATGGATTTCCTGCGGTTCTTCAAGGTCTATGACCACTTCCATGTCATAGGGTATCCAAGCTTGCCATTGGCCATCATGGAAATTTTTCGAGCCTCTTATGGCATTTACCAATGAAAGAGGGCCGTCTCCCGTGTAATTTTTATTGAACGGTTTTTTAAAATCTAACTTTTTGGCAAAGGCTTTGTGAAATTTAATGGTATCGGTAAAGATTCTTCCGACAGGTTCTCCATTCTTGAAAAGTGAAGCTTTGACAATCGTTGTTTCTGAAATTTTTAAAGGTGCTGTGTATTGTTCGCTCTCTTCGTCCAATTCATCATTCCCCAGCACATAACGAATGTCGGGGTCCGGAAATTCATTGGCCAGCGATAGCGATATTTCATTTTTATCCATATCGACCGTGGCCGTTGAGGTTATCAAATAAGCACTTTTGGAATAGTTAATGTCCATGTTGTCATACCGTTCAAACTGCTTTTCGAGCCGCCTTGTGAAATCTTTCCAGTCTCTGGACTCCTTCTTGCTCCAAAGTACTTCGGACATTGCTGCCAAGCGGGGATACAGCATGTATTCTGATGCTTCGGGAGTCGTAATGTATTCGGACCAAAGGTTTGCCTGACCGCCCAATACATGTTCGGCCTCCTCCGGTTTTAAATCGTCAACCATTGGTTCAAATTGATACACTTTGCTCAGCGGAAGATAGGCATTGAAGGCCAAAGGCTCCAAATCCTGAGGACCTTGGTAGAAATTGAAATAGCAATAGGATTCGGGGGTCATAATGACGTCATGACCTTCCTGGGCGGCTTTCAGGCCTCCTTCCATGCCCCTCCAACTCATGACAGTTGCCTCGGGGGCCAGACCACCTTCCAGAATTTCATCCCAACCAATTAATTTTTTGCCCTTGGAATTGATGTATTTTTCAATTCTCTTTACAAAGTAACTCTGCAATTCATCCACATCCTTGAGTCCTTCCTCTTTGATTCTTTTTTGACAGTGAGGACATTTTTCCCAATTGGTCTTTGTTGCTTCATCCCCCCCGATATGAATGTAGGAAGAAGGGAAAATCTCTATGACCTCGTCCAGTAAATCTTCCAAGAAGGTGAATGTGGTTTCCTTTCCTGCACAGTAAATATCCGTTATGGGCCATAGACCACCTGATGGTACCGCGATGTGTTGATCAAAACAGGCCAATTCAGGATAGGAGGCAATGGCGGAACTGACATGGGCAGGCATTTCTATTTCTGGAATTATCTCAATATTCCTGCTCTGGGCATAGGCCACTATTTCCTTGAGTTCGTCTTGTGTTAAATACCCTCCATAAGTACCCTTTTCATTGGGATCGTTAATCTTCCTGCCGTTCCACGGGGCATCCTCTTGGTCTACCCGCCATGCACCAACTTCAGTAAGTTTTGGATACTTCTTTATTTCGATGCGCCATCCTTGATCATCCACCAGATGGAGGTGCAATACATTGAACTTGTGCATTGCCATGCGGTTGATGGTCTTTTTTATGTAATCCTTTCCAAAAAAATGTCTTGAGAGATCGAGCATGACACCCCTGTGCTGAAATCTTGGTCCATCCTTTATGTGAACAGCTGGGATAATCCATTGCGAGCTTGCATTGTCATCTTCAATTGTAGGGGGCAAAAGCTGTAGCATAGTTTCAATGCCATATAAAAACCCACCGTTGTCCTTGGCGTAAATCTTTACTCCTTCTTTTTCCACCACAAGTTCATAGGCCTCATCGTTTACTTTTTCATCATAAACAAAATGGATATAATTGAAAGAGGGGATATCTTCCACGATTTCCATGTTGTAACCTGAAACTTGTTGGAACCGGTCAGCCAACAGTGCTGAAATTTCTTTTTGGGTCTCATCGGTAATGACCACCTTGGTATCCTTGTCAAATTCAAATGGATTGTCGCCCAATTGAACATCGTTTGGTTTTGGTATGATGGTAATATCATTTTCCGAGAACACCCTTTGCGGGGATTCCTTGCACAGCATTAAGGTTGAAGCTACTGCTAATAGGCCTATTTTATGTAAGATTTTCATTGTCTTAACTATCAAATATGTTTATTCCTGATTGAGGATTAGTTGCGAAATGGAAATATTCTGGTTCTTTTTTGCAAATCCCTCTAACTTTAATTTTCCATCATTGCTATCCTCCCGAATCACATGGAATTTTACCCATTTACTTTCGCCGGGCTTTGGTGATATGCTGTTTTTCCTGCCCTCGAATTCCAGGACAACAGGCCCAGCTTCACCTTCCATATTTTCCAAAAGGACATACAAACTTCCTAAAAACCCATCTGGACAATCAATGTTGACCTCTATTCTATTTCCTTGCCAAACTGAAACACCTTGGTTCACAACAAGTCTGTCCAAGCGTACCGAATAGTCTGTGTTTTTGTCCTTGATTTCGATCTTATCCACTTCGGGAGACCAAATATTTTGTTCCATATTGGGTTTTGCCAAATTTGCGGCCTTGACCTTTAACAGCGTGTTGGTTTCCTGGTCTTCTTCTGGGGCATTGGAGAAAATATCAATTAAAAAAGCAGGGGAAACGGCTTCTTGAGGATTGAAACTATCCGAAGACATATAGGATAAAAGGCTTTGCTTTAACTGTTTGGCCACCACGTTTTCCTCATTGAGGTCAAACCCGGAAACCAATAACTTTCCTTGCCCTACCTTGAATTCAAATATCAATCCTTCCTTGTTGTTCCTATGGAAATCATCCACCAATTGTACAATGGGTTTGTATGCAGGTGGCATGCTGTTCAATATAAAGCCCTTGGCCTTTTTGTCAAATGGTTCCCATTGCCAATCACTGTGGAACGAAGTCGGAAATTGGGCGAGTGCTGGATGCTCGTCGTCAACAAGGATTCCCAAGCTTGTTTTTCCCTGGCCTGGAAAATAGGTGTAGGACCAGTAAAGTGGATAAAAGTTAAAGGAAACACTGTTCTTTTTGGTGCCTAAATTATGGGCCATCAATAAAACCTTGCCCCCTTTGTTGAGCAATTCCAGCGTGTTGGTGTTCATTTCGTCCACTATGACCACTTCATCGGTATTGAGCAGGGGTAATTTTGAAGGAAAGACCCAAATGCTCCAGTGATTGATATATGGTGTGTTTTTAATGCCCACTTCAATGTTCAATTTCTGTGCTTTTTGAATGCTGCCCAATTCCAGTTCCATCGCGCCGATGTCTTGCAAATCCGAGATCGCAACCTTTTCCAAGGACCATTCTTTTTGGAGCAATACCTTTCCTTCGTTTGTTGTGATCTTGCCCACTGCAATGGCATCTTTTATAGGTTGGTTTCCAAAGTGGGAAAGCTGGACGTTTGCCTGAAACAGTTCCCCGCTTTTCCAAACGAATTTTTCCATTCGCAACAATGGCACGGTTTCACTATGGTGTTCTTTGAACTCTTTTGGCGTGGTAATGCCCTTGTTGTCCCAAAAAACATCCAACCATCCGACCAAAGCCTCTCCTTGGCCTTGATAGTCCTGCATGCTCAATAATTGTATCCCAGCACAGCTCTTGGTCCTGAGGAACGATTCTATTTCATATTTGTACATTATCTGATTTAATGCACCGGAAGCTTTGTGAAATTCCCCGTCTTGGTCAGCGATACCGTTTTTCTGTGCCACGGCTTTGAACTCTTCAAGGTTTCTTGCCTTGAGCACTCCCGTATATTTATCTATTTCGCTCCATTTGGGATAAACGGGCCATTGTCCTATTTCATGGGCCAAAGTGGGAATGTCCATTTGGGAATAGGCCTTTTCAAAATCCCAATCCGTGTGGGCACCGTTCAATCCTCTTGTCCAACCTACGTTTTGTACAAGATGGGTAACGACAAAATCATCTTCGTCCGTTATCTGACGGGCCGTGGACCCTGAATACAACCTTCTATCATCCTTCTTCTTTAGATCACCGATCCAGGTTTTTATCTGGTCGAAGTCGGAACTTCCCAATTCGTTGCCAATACAAAACATGATGAATGAGGGATGGTTTCCATAATATTCCACTACGCGATTCATCTCTGCCTGTACCCATTGATCCCGTTCGGAATTGTATCCCAATCCCTTAGGGTGACCTTTGGTCTCCATTTCTGGTCTTCCCTTTGCCACCATGTCCTCGTTCATCCAAGAATCTATCCAAACCGAGGCTTCTGCCTGAATATATATTCCGGTTCTGTCCGCCGCCTTAAAAGCAGCTTCAGGTGGGCACCACGAGTGGAATCGTACATGATTGAGACCATAATCCTTGTAAATTTCAAAGATGTTCTCCCAATCCTCCAATTTTGTGGATGGGTAGCCGGTCAAAGGGAAGTGCACGTTATCGAGATTCCCTCTCAGAAATATGGGGTTTCCATTGATGAGGACATGGGTGCCGTCATGACCAACTTCCCTGAATCCAAATTCCGTTTCTTTTGTATCAAAGGAGCTCTTCGAGCTTAAGGATGCTTTCAATCTATAGACATTGGGGTCGAACTCACTCCACTTTTTTAATTTGCCTTTGAGGTCCAGGATGATTTCATGATGGTTTTTTCCTTGTGACAATGGGACGCGGACAACCTTTTTTAACATTGGTTGATTTGATTCAATGTCTTCGATCGCTATTTGAATTTTTGTCTTTTCTGATAGTTCCGCCTCAATATCCAAGGCTATTTTTAATTGGTCGTCATCAATGTTCGGTATGCTGGTCAACTTTTTTATATGGCTTGGATCTTTGGATTGCAATTTGATAGTACCTACCAAGCCGTTCCAAATGCTCTGCGTGGATTCACTATAAGCATGGCCTTTGTCCCCAATATTGAAGATCATGTCATTGTTTACCCTTACTTCCAGTTCATGGGGGCCAATTGGTAGCTTTCCTAAATCGTGGATATGGGGTGTGCCCAAGGCGTTTTGC
Organism: uncultured Allomuricauda sp.; assembly: GCF_947258355.1. Taxonomy (GTDB): domain Bacteria; phylum Bacteroidota; class Bacteroidia; order Flavobacteriales; family Flavobacteriaceae; genus Flagellimonas. The sequence continues at coordinate 150,262 of NZ_CAMYIC010000063.1, read as the reverse complement.
GTGCTTAAGGGTGTTCCGTCAATGTAAACCTGGGACTGCCATAAGACCCTTTCTAAAAAAAGGAGGATTTTTTTGTTTTTCCATTCCTTTGGAATATCAATGCTTTTCTTATAACTGGCCGTTCCAATAAATTTATGGGTAGGGGTCAAAACTCCTTTGGACGCAGCTGTTGTTTCAATACCAAAACCATGTTCTGCCAAAGCGCCTGGCAAATTGATTTTCCCCTGCTTGTTTTTGATATCCTCCAAGCTGCCGTCATCGCCAGAATATTGCTCCAAGCTCACGGACCATTCCCCGGACAAATCGATACTGTTTTTCTCTTGGGCAATGCCCAAATGGAATAGACCTAAACAGAAAATAATAAATAGGATTACGCGGATATATTTTTTCTTTTCTCTTCTCACTTTTACTTTTTAAGAAGAATCACCTTAGTATGGTTGACCAAGGCGATTCCTCAAACTAAACTAAAAACTAACTCAAATTTGCATCTTCATTGGCCATAACACTATTGTGCAATGTCTACTCCCAGCTCTGCAATTACGGCCTCTTTGTCCTGTACCGTCTCAACCGCTTTAAACCTTATATATCTCACTTGGTTGACGCTGTCAAACTGTACTACTTGTTCCACGGGATTATTGTAGATATTGGAAAATTCACCTTGGGAAATCAGTGACCAATCCTTGTTGTCAGTACTGCCATAAAATTCATATGATAATACCATACCTGCTTTGTCGTCAGTTCCAGACGGTAGCATTGAGAATGAATTGATGGAAAGGACTTCCCCAAAATCTATGGTAATGGTCTGATTATCCGCCCCAGTTGATGTCCAATATGTATTCGCTTTCTCATCAATGGCTTGTTTTGCTGAAGTATTTTCAGGTATTTCGCCATTGGTAGGGATGGACCATTTATTTTTGGAATGGCCAAAATGGGTGGTTGCTGTTTCACTGGCTTTTTCCCCATCAAAAGTTTTTGCCTTAATGGTGCCCCCTGCACTAAAATCAAAATTACCCTGAAATAGGGGGGATTCCTTTGTGGGTTCAGTGCCATCCAGTGTATAATGAATGGTTCCATTACTTAAAATATCGACCTTTCCCTCGTTGATCCGGATTATTTTGGGCGGGGATAACCGAATGGGCTCCTTGTGAACGGATATGGTTGAGATCAAGGGCGATGCAGGGGCATCGGTTATCCTTAATCGTATTTTACTGGTCGTCTGGATGGAGCCACGCCATAACCTTCTATTTCCTATGGATTCAGCTTTGGCAAACTCCGTCCACTGGTTATGGTCCCATTTATCAAGGGCCCATCCCCATATGCGCTGTCCCAAAGGGATGTACTCTTGGATGTTGACCACATTGAACGAAACTTCCTCAGGAAACTCCACGAGGATATTCGCCGTATGGGTATCATCATCGGTTGTCCAATACGTCATATTGTTGTTGTCCAAAACCTGGTCTGCAGCATAGGTTTCTTCGTTACCACGTATATTGCTTGCCTTTGCTATTGCACCTTCCGCCAAATCCACGGAAAATGTTTTATCCAAAATTGCCCGGAAACCGGTAAGCGAGGCAATGTCTTCATCCGGTATGATACCCACTTTGTTGGGAGGGAGGTTCAAGATAAAGTTGGTGCCATGGCCGATACTGTTATAATGGATATCCACCAATTGTTCTGGTGTTTTTACCTTATCGTTTTCGGCCTCGTGATAGAACCAACCCGGTCTTATGGAAGTGTTTGTTTCTGCCGGCATCCAGTGTTTTCCTTCCCTGGTGCCGTTCAAGGATTCCCAATATTTTATCAGACCTGGAGCAGGGGATGTGCCTTCCTCCAATGGTTCTGGCGTAAATCTGTGCCAGCATGGGTCTCCTGAAAAACCTTGTTCGGTTCCTACCCATCTGACATCAGGGCCAACATCGGAAAAAATGACCGCATTTGGTTGCAGTTTCCTTACCAAAGCCCAGGTATTCTCCCAATCATAATAGGTCTCCCTGTCTATCTCCCGTTTTTCGTTGGCTCCCCCGTAATAACCGGTTCCACCATTTGCCCCATCGAACCATACTTCAAATATTTCCCCATAATTGGTCAGAAGTTCGGTCAATTGGGCCCTGAAGATATCTATGTATTCAGGTGTCCCATAGGCTGCATTGTTGCGGTCCCAAGGGGATAGGTACATGCCCACTTTCAGCCCATGTTTGCGACAGGCATCCACAAATTCCTTTACCAAATCACCCTTACCATCCTTGTAGGGTGATTTACTGATATTGTGATCGGTGGTCTTGGTGGGCCAAAGACAAAAACCATCATGGTGTTTTGTCGTAAGCACAATACCCTTCATACCGGCATTTTTACAGGCAAGTACGATTTGCTCTGCATCAAAGCCGCTGGGATTGAAAAGTTCAGGGGGTTCATCACCAAAACCCCATTCCTTGTCCGTAAAGGTGTTTATGGTAAAATGGATGAATGCATAGAATTCCGTGTTGTGCCATTCGACTTGACGATCACTTGGGATTATTCCATAGGGCTCAGGGGGAGGTGTCTTTTGGTCGGAACAACCTAGTGCACATGCAAGTAAAATATATATCCCTATTCTATAGTATAAATCACTGATTTTAGCGAATTTCATTTCTTATAATTATTCTTTTGTAGGTTATAGCCCAATGTTCAATATTTGAACACTTCGGCTTTGTCATTGTTTCTGGAGAGTAAAAGCCGTTTTTCGCCATTTTTGAATCTCGCTGTTGAAAGATCTCGCACATCACCATCCAACCAAAGGTTTTCTCCATCATTTGAAAATTGCAATTCGCCATCTTTCCAAGTCAGTAATGTTCCTTTTGAAGCGTCCAACTTACCCATACTGGCTCTAAAGGGGAAGAAGTTTCCTGCGAGCAATATTTCCTTTTTCCCGTCTCCATTGAAATCATCCTCCATAAATGCATTGACCATGGATTGTTGGGCCAAACTTGGAAAAGGATGAAAGGAAAACCCCTGATCCCCGTCATTCAAAAGGTACCCGGAACGCAGTTCATTGATTGTTAGCACGGAAGTGGAGCTTACATTGGCTGCTTTTAAAATATCCTCAATCGTTGCTTTGGCGTACTTGTCGTATGAGGTGTATACTTTCTTAAGGCTGTTCACTTGTGTCAAAAGTTCATCCCTACTTGGTATTGGATAGCTTTTTCCATCTATGTAATAGGTCAATAAAGGGTCTAGGTTACCATCCTTGTCCATATCTTGCACATAGTATATCATGGGCTCTTCGGGCGAGGCCTTCAATTGCGTGTTGTTGCCCAGGTTCCCTGCCAAAATATCCAAATCACCATCCGAATCGATGTCAACGGTTTTCACGGAACTCCACCAACCGGAGGTGTTCTCCACTTGAATTTTTTCAAAAACACCTTCAAGGTTCATGAAAATACTTATGGGCATCCATTCGCCCACCAATATCAAGTCTTGCCAACCATCATTGTCCAAGTCGTCCCAAGTGGCATCGGTTACCATACCAATATGAAGCATATCCTTTTGTTCGACACGTGTGAATTTTACCTTGCCTTCCTTTGAATCATTGCGCAACAGGATGCTTTCAGGTGTGAAAGGATAGTGCTGTGCATCCAATCGGCCTCCCAAGAACAAATCCATATCACCGTCATTGTCATAATCCGCTGCCTTGGCCACGCCACCACTGAAAGAAGTATTGGGGAGAGCCTGACTTGCGTCAATGAATTGGCCCTCACCTTGGTTTAGGTAGAGATGGTCTTGGTAAAACAAACTTCCCGCCAATTGCTCATTGCCGCCATTGACAATATAGATATCAAGGAGTCCATCGTTGTTCGCATCAAAGAACAAAGGGGCAACTTCTTCTTTTTCACTTGGTTTAGGGGCAAGCCACGGTTGGGTTTTGCTGTCTTCGATGAAGGTGCCATCATCATTCCCTAAAAATAGCTTGCCTGCTTGACCGACGGCTCCACCAAAATAAACATCATCATTTTCATCCCCATTGATGTCCCCAACGGCCATTCGACCACCAAGGCGAGACATTTGATAGGGCATGAGCCTATCATAATAAAAATCAACATAGTTGTTTTCCTGATGCTGGTAATCCAAGCCCGAACTATCCGTAAGCTTTTCGAACATGGACTTCTTTACCATCGGGGAGGTGAACTTACCAGGTTTTGCAAGGGATTGGTCAATGATGGATTCGGAATTGGCGACAACATCCGTCAATTCATTTTTGTTTCCATACGGCCAGAACACTTCAATCTTGTCCGCTTTTTCATTCTTGCCTATACCTATGGTAAGAGCGGGTTCCACATAAGACTGATAACCGCGTCCATAGAATGCTTCCTGATAGATTTTTTTTCCGCTCGGTAATGTGACAATTACTTTGGCCCCAATTCCAAAAGTGTTTTTTGTGTTGCCCTTGAGCTTTATTTTGATGAAATTGTTGTCCGATAAATGCTGCCCGTTGTTTCTGTAAAGTTTCAAGGGAGCGTTCAGGTCGCTTACCAAAAGGTCCAAATCCCCATCATTGTCAAAATCCGCATATACTGCTGCATTGGAGACACTTTTTTCATCCAACCCCCAGGCCTTGGAAACCTTTTTGAATCCCTTTCCGTTTTCATTTTGAAAGGCATAATTCGGGATTTTGGTGGATGGTATCTTGTTCAATAAGGGTATAAGTGCGACCTCCCTATTTTGCGACTTGGCTTGGGAAATAGTGGTGTTGGCGGTGTAATTGACAAAGTCAAGATTACTGTAGTCCCTTAAATAGCCGTTGGTTATGAACAGGTCTTTATACCCATCGCTATCATAATCGGCCAATAGGGGAGCCCAGCTCCAATCGGTGTTGGATACACCAAAAATTTGTCCTACTTCACTGAATTCCAATGAACTGTCAAGGGAAATCCCTTTGTTCAATTGGAGCATGTTTCGCATGTGCTGGGAATGATAACCACTGTCAACGGCCATACTGTATTTGTCGTATTCATCGGGTCCCTTCAGTACTTTTTGGCGATAGTTGTCCTCGGGAAGCATGTCCGCCACAAAGAGATCGGGAAATCCGTCATTGTTGACATCGGCAATATCCGACCCCATGCTATATTTTGAAATGTGCCCGAAAGCAGTATGGGAGATATCAGTGAACGTACCGTCTTGATTGTTCAAATAGCAATAGTCCTGCTCGTCATAGTCATTGGTCACATAGATGTCCGGCCATCCATCCAGATTCAGGTCACTTATGGCAGCACTGAGCCCAAAATTAAGCCCGCCGCCATGTATTCCTGAAGTTTCTGATACTTCCGTGAACTTGTTGTTTTCATTTTTGAACAACTTGTTCCCAAAATAGGGATGTCTTTTTTGCCTTAGGGTCTTTACGTTATAAAATGTGGAGTAGAACTTATTGGCATGGTTTACCAAGAACATGTCCAAATCTCCATCGAGGTCATAATCAAAAAAATAAGCTTGGGTGGAAAAAGTTCCAATGGCCCCAAGACCATACTCATCGGTTTTATCGACAAATTTTGGGATACCATTCTCGGTTTTTCCCGTATTTATGAAAAGTTGGTTTGCCCGTGGGGGATAATCAATGATCACCGGTTTTTCAAAACCCTCTTGGGGCGCATTTCCAGAATAACATACGTAAATGTCCATCCAACCGTCTCCATTGACATCGGCTATGGTGACCCCTGTTTTCCAACCTTTTTTTTCCTGTAGCCCGGAGCCAGAGGTTACCTCTTTGAAGTTTAAGTCCCCTTCGTTCAAAAATAGTTTGTTGGGAACCTCATTGCCCGATACATAAACATCCGTGAGCCCGTCATTGTTCAAGTCGGCAGCCGCTATTCCTGCACCGTTATAGATATATTCATAGGTCATTACATTGTTCTGCTCGTCTTCCACAAGCTTGTTTTCGAATACGAGGCCTGAGGTTGTCGGCGAGATCTTTGTGAACAAAGTCTCTTTTTCACAGCTTATCGTCAATAAGGCTATAAAAACTACCAGATAATATGTAAGAGAGGGTTTGAACATATATCAATTTAATTACAAAGGGGCCCATGGGCCCCATTTGTATTCTCAACATTAGTTACTTTAATATCCAGGGTTTTGCTCCAGAGAGTTATTACTCCGTTGAATCTCACTGAAAGGTATCGGGAGCAAATACATCTTATCATCCCAAAAGATATTGGAATCAGCTGTTAGGTCATAATCATATTCAAATGTGGAATCGCCTGTCTTCAGAACATCAACGCCCATCTTGGGAGCGCTCATGGTCTCTGGACCAATCATCCAACGTCTGATGTCAAAGAAACGATGGTCCTCAAGTACAAATTCGACCCTACGTTCATTCCGGTAATCCTCCAACAAGGCTTGTCCTGAGGTTGAAATGTCCGGCATACCTGCTCGATTCCTAATTTCGTTGATGGCATTTCGAGCCTCCAATTCATTGTTGAGCTCAATTTGGGCCTCGGCATAGTTCAAATAGGCTTCGGTCTTACGGTAAAATATGTATGGTCCTGTGTTTCCGGCATCCCAAGATAAATTGTCATTTGCCCACTTTTTAAAGGTATAGCCGGTTCTAGAGGCATTGTGGGGACTGGCAGGAGACACTCTGGAGTCGATTCCGGCCAATTCTGAGTTGGAAGGGTCGTCCTTGTCAACAAAAGGGTCATAGGTGCCATCTTGAAATGGTGCGGTGTTGTACACGATCGTTTCATAGAATCTCGGGTCTCTGTTCACATAAGGGTCTTGGGAATCATAAGTTGCAGATTCTGAAGGTAGCTCCCCTGAAACAAGTTCAAAGCTGTCCACCAAATCCTGGGTGGGTGTGGTATTCGACCAACCTGATTTTCCATTGGGGAAAAGCCATACGTTCACACCCCAACCTTGATCGTTCTTTGGTGTGTATTGACGTCTAAAGATGACTTCTTCATCGGTATTTCCCAAGAACATGGATTCCCAGTTCCCAAAATCGGCCAATGTAACAGAGGTAAGATCCATTACCGCCTTATTCGCATCCCTTGCGGCTTCCCATTTCTCTTGATCTCCACTTGCATTGTACAGAGGGCTCGCCGCATAAAGCAACAATCTTCCCTTTAATGCCATGGCAGCTTCCATAGACGCCTTACCTGCGGGCAATTCGCTTTTTGAAGGGAGCAGGGAAATTGCCAAATCAATATCGTTCAGGATAAAATCCACTGTTTCATCTATGGTTCCCCTTGTCACTTCATAGGATTCCTGTCCCAGTTCAAAGGTTTCGGATATAAGTGGGACGCCACCATAATATTTGAACAGTTCAAAGTAATTGTAGGCGCGTAAAAATCTCATTTCACCCTCCATTATGTCCAATTCCTCCGCTGGTATGGAAGAGCCTTCGATTTTTTCAAAAAAGAGGTTCGCATTTCGGATATAGGAATAACAATGTGACCAAAGGGCAAAGGTGATCGCTTCACCATTTTCCCTATCCACTTCGCCACTTGTATATCTTCTTATCTGGCCATCTGCACTTCCGTGCTGGTTGTAGGCATTGTCCGTCAAACCATCGGTAAATGTATTCTCGTCCCTAAGTGGGGTTCTCAATGCCCTGTAACTGCCGTTTACATAATTTTGAAGCAGCGCGGCGTCTTCAAAGACATCCAGTTCACTGTAGCCATTCAAAGGTTTTACATCAAGGATATCTTCAGAACATCCCGTTATTAGGAAAATCAACATTAGGGGTGCCAATCCCTTCAATTTGAATAAATAATATGTTCTTCTTTTCATTTTGTTTTTTTAAAAATTTAAATTGATTCCGAAATTGATGCTCTTGGTAAAGGGGTATTCCCAGCCTTCTATGTTCAGTGATGCAGGGTCGCTAAGACCATCCTTTTTGAGTTTGTCCCAAGTGATCAAGTTAAAAGCACTTATTGAAAATCGCAAATTGGATAGACCCATGGTCGAGATTACATCTGTTGGTAGGCTGTAAGCAAGCTCAATGGATTGTAACCTCAGGAACGATACATCCCTGAGCCATAAAGTACTTAGTTCTTGTGTGCTGTTGCCCCTGTTGAAAGCGGGGAGTGTGCCATCTGGGTTGAATGTCGGGTCAAACGCATTCTCCAGGAAATAACGGTATCCGTTGTTGCCATTGGAGAAGGAATAGCGTAAATATTGCTTGGCCTTGGCCTGACCTGCAAAGGCAGCATTCAATTCAAGCCCTTTGTAATCGCCTCCTATTTGGAACCCGTACTGTACTTGGGGCACCACACCAAAACCACCATTGGGTATGGTATTGGAATCGATACGAATCCTATCGTCACTATTGATGACACCATCATTGTTCACATCCCTATAGTAGGGGTCACCTATTCTAGGGTTGCCACTCAAGGAAGGATATGTTTCCAAATCAGCCTCTGTTCTATAAAAACCTAAATAGTCATAGGCCAAAGTGGAACCAACCACATGTCCTTCAGCCTTTTGGTATTCCTCAGGGTAAATACCTTCTTCATCAATAAAGAGTACATTGCTCTTGGCGTAATTATAGTTGGCACCTACGTAAAAATTGAAATCATTAAACCTCTTGTTGTATCTTGCCTGAAGTTCAAAACCTTTGTTCTCAACCTCCCTTATGTTTTCATCGGGCAAATCCAAACCGGTATAGTTTGGTACCGAAACGTTACGTGGACCCAGAATGTCTTCCCTAAGCTGTTTAAACACATCGGCACTGAATGTCAATGAGTTATTGAACATGCCTAAATCCAGACCAAGGTTGGTGGTTTCCAATGTTTCCCAGGTAATATTGGGATTTGCAACTACACTAGGGCCGATGATATTTACGTCTTGGCCTCCAAAAACGTAGCCTTGCCTGTTTCCGGAAAACACTTGGAAAAGGTTCAGGTATTGAAAGGGGTCGACCCGATCATTACCAAGCTCTCCGTAAGATCCACGAATCTTGAGTTCATTGATGAATTCAATGTTGTCAGCAAAGAACCCTTCTTGGGAAACTCGCCAAGCAGCTTCCACACCTGGGAAGAAACCAAAACGGTTTCCTTCAGGGAAAATGGATGAGCCGTCATATCTGAAAACGAATTTCACGAGATATTTTGAAGCGTAATCATAAGAAACCCTACCAAAATAGTTTTGTCTTGTCAATTCTGTTGCATACCCTGTATTGGATTGCAACGAAGCATCACCGCTACCTGCGAACAACTCATCAATTTGTGATGTTTCAAACCCATTTCGTTGTGCTTGGGTAAAGTCCGTGGTGGTCTTGTTCTGTTCATAGGCTAAAAATGCTCCTACGGTATGTTTGCCAAAAGTTCTATTGTAATCGATATTGGCGTTGTACGTCATGGAAAGCCCATCATTGTCCGTTACCCTCAAGAAATTGTTGTTAAAGGATGGACCACCTTGCACAGATTCAACTGTACCATCATTGTTGGCATCTTCATAGAACGTGAACGGTTGGAAAAAATGTTTTTCTTGGGAAGTGGAGTAATCCGCAGCCATCCATCCTCCAATGGTCAAGCCTTCTACAAATGGGACGTGGTAATCAAGATTCAACAAACTGTTGAAAATATAGGCGTTGTTCCTTAGATATCCCGGCCCTTGGGCAATTGCCAATGGGTTTTGGGCTTCCCTACCTCTAGCGGGTAATCCTTGTATGGTTGCTGGTATATCTGGTGCTGCCCTTACCGTATTTCCATATATTGTGGCGTCTTGGTATTGGAGGAAGTCCCTTCTTTCGTTCCTACCGGCCAAGTCCAGCCTTAGATTTAGGTTTTTGGCAACTTCGGTATCCAAGTTGGCCCTTACATTGTATTGTTTGAAACCAGTATCATCATTGCCCTTGAAAAGCCCATCTTGTTGTGCCATACCAAGAGATGCAAAATATTTTGTTTTTTCAGCACCACCACGAACGCTTAAATTGTGTCTTTGCTGGTCTGAATAGGATTTGTATACTTCATTTACCCAATCTGTCGTTGGTTCGGAACCATTTGCAAAGGCCTGAATCTGTTCCCCTGAGTATACTTCGGGTTGTCCCTGTTGGGAAGCAAGCGTGTTCACGCTTCTGGCATACAGTTCCGCATCTGCCAGTTCAATCTCCCTTGTTGGGCTCACAAAGGCCCTGTTATAGGAATAGCTAATAACAGGTTTACCCTCTTTACCTCTTTTTGTGGTTACCAGGATGACCCCGTTCGCCGCTTGCGCACCGTAAATAGCTGCCGATGCATCTTTTAGAACAGAGATGCTCTCGATGTCATTGGGATCAATCCTTGAAAATCCACCTCTGTTGGCAACACCATCTATTACTATCAATGGGTCGTTGTTACCGGTGGTTCCCACACCCCTTATGAGCAATCGGGCATTATCCCTCCCCGGCTCGGCGTTTACTTGGTTTACCGTAAGCCCTGCCACACGCCCTGCCAAGGCGTTATCCGCAGTCAATACGGGTGTTTTAACCACAGCATCGCCTTGAACCGTTTCAATGGCCCCTGTTACTTTTCTCCTTTCCTGAGTGCCGTAGCCCACAACTACAACTTCATCAAGCAAGGAAGTGTTTTCTTCTAAAGTTACATTAATGTTCTGCTGATTACCGACAGCTATCTCTTGAGCCGTAAAACCTATATAGGAGAATACTAAGGTGGCGGAATCATTTTCAACGGTAATTGAGAAATTACCATCAAAATCTGTTTGTGTACCGTTCACAGTTCCTTTTACTACTACAGATGCGCCAGGAAGTGGCTGTCCATTAGCATCTGTGACCATACCAGTAACACTGCGTTGTGCTAAAGCAAAGGCTGAAAAGAAAAGAAAAATTGTGAATACCAGTAAAAATTTTTTCATCTGTTTTTTGGTGTTTGTTAGCCAGTTAAAATTTTTATAACGATTTCTTAACACCAAATGTATTGTTAAATAACACTGAATAAATGAACGATATTTGCGGAATGTTGTACGATATTTGCAATTTATTTATAATTTACATAATTATTTTTCTGAATGTATCTATTAACATGCCTTTTTGAAATATTTTTTTAATCTTTCAGTCAAATTGTCTGTATCGATCACAATCGTCTGTGCTTGATTCTATTTATATTTTTGAAAAGCGATGATAAAATGTGTGATAGCCTTATAAATGGATGATTTGTAATTATATAAATACTTGAAATGAAACTTCACTTTCTACATAAATCTACGGTATCCCAAATTCAACATTCTACAACAGAAGGTAATGAGTTTTTAAAACTATGGCACTACCATCCAGAATTGGAATTGGTATATATTGTGCAAGGACAGGGGACATTGTATGTTGGGGACTTTATTGGACATTTTGAACGTGATAACATCTTTTTGCTAGGTTCAAACCTTCCACATATGTTCGATAGTGATGCTAATGATGACATAGTTTCAAAATCCATAGTCATTCATTTCAATCCTGCATATTTAGAAAAGTTAGGAACGAACCATCAGTTCGATTTTCTCAATTATATTACAGGTCTATGTCGAAGAGGAATAATGATTGACAAGTTGAAAAGTAAATACTTCTTACCGTTATTTGAAGAACTGGCCGAAATGCATGATATAGAACGTAATCTGCAGGCATTAAGAATTCTTTTCAGGCTTTCCCAAAACAAAAGTTTTTCAAAATTGGGAAGTACAAATTGGACAGAAAATTTTATCGTCCACGACAATCGTTTGGATAAGGTTTTGGAATACATCATGATGCACTTTAAGGAAGTGATTGATTTGGACACAGTGGCCGATATGGTAGGAATGAACAAATCTTCATTTTGTAGATATTTTAAACAAAAAACCAATAAAACCTTTGTCGATTACATAAATAATGTGAGGATAAACTATGCCTGTAGGCTTCTCAAGGATAAAGGCAAAAAAAATTCAATATCCTTGGCATGTTTTGAGTCTGGGTTTAACAGCCTTTCCTATTTTAATAGGACTTTTAAAAAACATGTTGGATGTGCTCCTTCCGAATATATATGGCAGCATTAACTTTATTCTCATACTGTTTTAAGTATATGGAAACAAATTCGAATCTATTGAAGAAGCTAAATCAAGAATCTTTGAGTGGATAGAAGTATGGTATAATAAAAAAAGGTTGCATTCTCCATTAGGGTGGATGGGACGGATAATGAGAACCACTAAAAACGGATAAATTGAACCACCTTAAATTTAGCCATAATTAAATCTGAATCAGTCACTTATTTATCGTTTTACCATGCTCACTTTTTTCCGTTTCGAGTGGTATACTATGACCGTTTTTTGCAGCATAGAGCTATAGATTGATTTTAGGATTAATAATTAAACATATAAAGTTGAAAAAAAATAGCTTGAATATTATTACTATTTTTATTGATAGTTAAGCACATGAAAATTGTGTTCAAAAGTTGTTTTTTGCTTTCCGTGTTCTTATCGGGAATCTCGTTAAGATTAAGGTGTTAAAACATTGATTATTAAATATTTATAAACCGGGTTTGGTTTCTGCCACCCCGACTATAAAAACGGTTCATTTGATATAAAATGAAACTGTAAATAATTAAAAACCAGAAAATTAATATTTTCTGGTTTTTTTTGTAACCAAATTTAACTTAGGTAAGGATGTACTATTTTTATCTAATTCCACCAGTACTTTTGTCAATAGTGGGATTAAGTGATTAGGTTCGAATAGTGCCTATATTATGATTACTTGAACTATTATTTGATCTTTTCAGGATGTGATTTGTCACTAACTTCAAGTATTTTGTTTACTAAATCCATGGAGAGCGGTCTTGTATTGGAATATCTGTTTTTTAAGCAAACATTTCAAGCCAGTTCAATAAAATTTTCTGTTTTTACACCATTTGACCATCTGGTAATTTCAAATTGGTATTTGTCCTGATAAAGTGGATGTAATCACTCCTACATGTTAATAATACCAATACAGTTATTTGAATACACAGTATATTTAGGGGGTTTTTTACCATTGTTCTCAACGCTGATAACCAGTTGATTCTCTTTTACCTTTATGTTTAAATCAATGATTAATTTGTTGTTCTTTTGGTGAAACCCCATTTTTAACAGAATTTTCAATGATGGATTGAATCACTAGTCTAGGGATTTTGATATGTCGGGTTGATTTATCTACATTTTGTGTAATCTTCTTGAAAACGTTGCTTGAGAATAAAAATGTTTAAAACAGTTTTTATTGCCTTTAACCCGGACATAAATTAGTTTCTGCTGGTTTTGTATATTCAAAGTTTCGAAAGACCTTTATCGAACAAACACTGCAGAATGCTATCTAGGCTCTTTTCATTGGTTTTATTCTTTGCCATTTGGTCCACGAACGGGCAACAATTATTGCCTCCTATCCAAAACTATCAATTATTGGATTATAAAGGTGGAAGTAAAAATTGGGATCTATCCGTCAATGAAAACGGAGAACTTTTCGTAGCCAACAACAAAGGATTGCTTCACTACAATGGGGAGGAATGGACTTTGAACAAATTGCCCAATAATACCATTATACGTTCTGTGAAAAGTATTGGTGACAGGGTATATACGGGCTCGTATGAGGAATTTGGATATTGGATCAAAAACGAATTTGGCGAACTAAGGTATACCTCTTTGACCCATTTGATCCAAGATCATACTTTTACCAGTGAAGAGTTTTGGGAAATTTTTTCGTCCAATGATGGAAAAGTGTTGTTCCGATCTTTTTCTGCAATTTATGCCTATAGTAATGATGAGATCTCCGTTGTGGATCCGCCCGATGTGGTCTCTGACTTTATTGAGTTCAAAGATCGTTTGTTGGTAGCCGGAGGTTCTGTGGGCTTGTTCGAGGTGAAAGGTGAAACGCTGGTGCCATTGCCCAATCAGGACTTGTTGTTGGGAAAGACGGTTAACGATATGGCCATTTTTAAAGGTGACTTGTTGATCGGTACCAAGCTTCATGGTTGCTTTTTGTACGATGGACTAACACTTTCACCATGGTCCGCACCCATCAACGAGGAACTAAAGCAGCATCAATTAAACAAGATTACGCTTTTGGGCGATGGACTTTTGGGGTTTGGAACCATTAAGAATGGAATGTATCTCCATGATCCGGTGTCAAAAGGCTATCGGGTTTTGAACAGGGAGACCGGACTTCAAAACAATACGGTACTTTCTTCATTGCTTTTCAATGACCAATTATGGTTGGGCCTGGACAATGGGATTGCTCGTATTCGGCTCAATAATCCAATAGCGTATTATACCGATTATACGGGAACGTTGGGAATGGTTTATGATATCGCTTGGTTCAATGACACATTGTTTTTAGGAAGTAACACCGGCGTGTTTTATTTTGACGGGAACGAACTTAAGTTTGTTGAAGGTTCGCAAGGACATGTCTGGGATTTGGAAGTGCTCGAGGGCGATTTGCTTTGCGGGCACAACACAGGGACCTATAAAGTTACCAAGGACAGTTTTGATCTTTTGAGTGAAGTTGCCGGGGGTTATCAACTAATAAAGGTTCCGGACCAAAACTCCACTTATGTTCAGGGAACGTACAATGGACTGGCCAAATTCCAGAAATTGGAAAACGGTGAATGGGAAGTGAAACGAATAGAGGGATTTGATGCGCCCGTAAAACAACTATGTTTTGAGACTCCGGATATGCTTTGGGTGGCACACCCGTACAAAGGATTTTTCAGAATCCATTTTGAAATAGCGGAGAAGTATGATAAATTGAATTCGATTCAATACTTTGATAATGAAGGCGCTCCAAGTGAATACAATGTGAAGCTGTACAACATCAAAAATAATATTGTACTGAACAGCGAGGGTACGTGGTATAGTTATAACCCTATTGGCGATCGAATTGAAAGGTTCGATGAGTTTGCGGACTATCAGAATAAGGAACTTCTGTTTTATGATGATCAGTATTTTTGGTTTGTTGATGATCAAGAGCAAAAGGCCATAATCCATACCAATTTAAAAGGGGATAGTCTTATGGTTACCGACCTTCCGTTACGTGAGCGATTGGCCCCGGATTCCCAAAATGTGGTCAAGATCAACGATAGTATATCCTATATTACCCTGACCGATGGCTTTGCCAAGATCAACCATGTCGGTTTGAAAACCGTTTCCGGGCTCCAGAAGATTCCAGAGCCAGACTTTGTGGTGGTAAAGGATCAAGCAGTAAAGCACTCCGTTTTGGAGGATGCCATGAAAATACCCTTTCGACATTCGCAATCCATCACCGTCGAGGTAGCTTCACCGGAATATATATCGCCCCATTATTTTTATGAGTTGGAAGGACCCAAGGAATATTCCGAATACTCGGAAAACGGGTTTATAAATTTTCAAAATCTTCCCTTTGGAGAATACACCTTAAAAATAGCCACTGTGGGTATGGGCAATACCATATCCGATTTCAATACGTTGAATTTTCAAATAGCCCCTCCATGGTATTTTTCTTGGTGGAGTTTGTTTATCTATGCCGCCTTGGCCTTGTTGGTCGTTTATTTGGTAAGGAGATATAACAGAAAAAAGTTGGACAGAAAGCACCGTGAATTGGAAAGTCGTATGAGGCATGAGCAGCAGGAGCGTATGGCCAAACTCGAAAAAGATGAACTGGCCAAGGAAGTGAGATTGAAGCAAAATGAATTGGCAAGTACTACGTTGAACATCGCCCGAAAAAACGAGATGATTTTGGAATTGAAGAACATGTTGATCATGAACAAGGATAAGTTCTCTAATTCCCAAAGATATCGTTCATTTATTAAGAAGCTCAACAGTTCGATCGAGGATGCCGAAGACTGGAAGCGCTTTGAGGTCAACTTTAAGGAACTTCATCAAGATTTCTTTGAACGATTATTGAAATCATATCCGTCACTGACACCCAAAGACTTAAAACTTTGCGCATACCTGAAGATGAACCTTACCACAAAGGAAATTGCTCCATTGATGGGGATAACGATCAGGGGTGTGGAAATACATCGGTACCGTTTACGAAAGAAACTCGATATGGACAGTTCAGAAAACCTCTCCAACTTCCTCATTACCTTTTAAAATGGGGAATCCCCTTCCTCGGCGTTCACAAAGTTGATTTTTAGTACTACATCATTACTACATCATAATGTTAATTCTTTTTACATCAAAATTACTTAGTACTACTGCAAACACGATGAAATAAGGGGTTTCGGGGTTTTTTAAAATGATGTACTTTTTATGTATTCCAATTATCCTTTTAGGCTCGTCCACTTTGTTAATTTAGTAAAAATCTAACTCTATTTTTGCACAATTATGAAAATAAAAAGCAAACTATTGCTAATCTCGTTTCTGTTGTTTCAGGCCGTACTTTTGGCCCAGGACAATATAACGATTTCGGGAACGGTCTTGGATGACCAAGGACAACCGTTGCCCGGGGCTAGCGTGGTGCTTCAAGGCACTACTACAGGAATCCAAACCGACTTTGATGGTAATTATCGTTTAGAGAACGTTCCAAGCGACGGAACCTTGGTGTTCAGTTATGTTGGATTTACCACACAAACAGTACCTATTAATAGTAGGGCAACCATTGATTTGACCATGTTGGCGGACACCCAAAGTCTTGATGAAGTTGTCGTTGTTGGTTATGGTACACAAAAGAAAGCGGACTTAACCGGTTCCATTGTAACCGTGGATGCCGATCAAATTGAAAAAACACCTTCGGCAAACCCCGTTCAATCCTTACAAGGTAAAGTGGCCGGGGTACAGATTGTTACACCGGGTTCGCCAGGAGCCTCACCAACGGTCAGAATTCGTGGTTTGGGTACTTATTCCGATGCGACAAGTTTATTATATGTTGTGGATGGAATGTTCTACAGCAACATTGATTTCTTGAACCCGAACGACATTAAATCGATGAACGTTCTTAAGGATGCATCCTCTTCTGCCATTTATGGGGTGAGAGCCGCCAACGGAGTAATCATTATTGAGACCAAGTCGGGAGGTAAAAACAGAAAGCCGACCATAGAGTATAATGGTTATACTGGGATTCAGCGGGCCCAAAACGTTTTACAAATGGCCAATGCAGAGCAATTTGTTGCCATGGCCGTGGAGTCGGGTTCCGATGCCGACGTGCAGTTCATCCTAAATGCTATGCAGCGTTACGGACGAAGCCGCATCAATCCCAACGTCCCGAATGTAAATACGGATTGGTACGATGAGATTATTCGAGATGGACTTATTCAAAACCACAGTCTAAGCGTTACCGGAGGTACGGATAATGTATCCTATTCCTTAGGAACCAACTATTTTTCCCAAGAAGGTCTGTTGGATATGGAAAATGAGTACGAACGGTTCAATATTCGTTCAAAACTGGATGTGGACGTTCTTGATAAT
Source organism: uncultured Allomuricauda sp. (assembly GCF_947258355.1). Classification (GTDB taxonomy): domain Bacteria; phylum Bacteroidota; class Bacteroidia; order Flavobacteriales; family Flavobacteriaceae; genus Flagellimonas. The sequence continues at coordinate 132,931 of NZ_CAMYIC010000063.1, read as the reverse complement.
GTAAGAATGGGAGTGAATACCGTTTTCAGTAATGCAACACAGCAAACCCCTGAAAATTCGGCTTGGTTCAAGGCCTATTTCGCCGTACCAATTCTTCCTGTCTTTGATGCGTTGAATACCGAGGCAACACCAACTCGATATGCTAATGCTCAAGCTTTGGGGTACAGGGGCACACAAAACCCATTTCCTGATATGGATTACAATGATAACAGATTGAAAATCCGTAAGCTGTTGGCCAATATTTACTTGGAAACAGATTTGATTAAGGATAAACTTACATTTAAGACTACCTATAATATTGACTTTTCCGCATTGGAAGAACGATACGTGAACTTACCTTATAACATGGGCTTTGGTGATCAAAGAATTTCATCAATAAATAGAAGGCAAAACAATTATTACAACCAGATTTGGGATAACGTTTTGACCTATACGGATACTTATGCCGAAGACCATAATGTAACCATTATGGCAGGTACATCCTTTAGGGATGAGGCCTCCAATCAGTTCCAAGCAACAGGTAGTGATATTGCAGGGATCGACTACGAAACTTCTTGGTACCTTAATTTTGCAGATCCTTTGTCGTTCAACAACAATGTTGAGGAAAACAATCGCAGAATTTACGGTCAATCTTATTTTGGAAGAGTATCTTATAATTACAAAAGCCGCTACCTGTTATATGGAACCTTTAGGGCAGATAGATCGTCCAAGTTTACCAAGGAGCAGTGGGGCTATTTCCCGTCTGTTGGTGCTGGTTGGGTAATCTCCCAGGAACCTTTTATGGAAAATGTTGGTTTCTTCGATTTCTTAAAGTTGCGAGCTGCATGGGGTCGATTGGGTAACGACAATGTCCCGGCAAGTGCAGGAGCAAACACGATTTCCAATCAAACGGTAGATTTAGGTGACACCCCAAATACAGGGATTACCGCTACAAGTACTTTTACCGATTTAACATGGGAGGTGGTGGAAGAGTTGGACTTTGGTTTCAACATGAACACCTTCAACAATCGTTTGTCGCTTGAAGCGGATTATTACATTAGGGATACGGAAGATGCCATTATGCCGGTATACATTCCTATTGCGAATCAAACCGTTTTAAGAAACTCTGGGGTTATCCGTAACTCAGGGGTGGAAGTAGCTTTGAATTGGAGCGATGAAATTACTCCTGATTTTACGTATACCGTAGGGGCCAATTTTACCACCGTTAAAAATGAGGCGATGGAGATTGAGGACGAAAGCGGTTATATCGATTCAGGTTCTGCAGAATTTAGACAACGAACCACGGTAGGAGAACCACTTTACGCTTTTTATGGCTACCAGACCACAGGAGTATATCAGAATCAAGCTCAGATCGATGCGGACCCTGTGGCACAAAACGCGATTGCGGAAGGACAGGATATTCAGCCTGGTTACTTCATATTTAACGATAGGGACGGTGATGGCGTCATTACCGATCAAGATAGAATGGTATTGGGGTCTTTCCTTCCAAAATTCACATACGGAGGTAACATTGGTTTAAACTATAAAGACTTCGGTTTCTCCTTGAACTTTTATGGACAGAGCGGTAACAAGATCTTGAACAGAAAACGTGGTGAGGTCATATTTACCAACGATACCAATATCGATGCCGATCTGGCCAAGAACCGTTGGCACGGTGAGGGGACGAGCAACAGCTACCCTTCATCGGCAGGACTTCGCGATAGCTGGAACCAAAGATTGAGCAATTTTTGGGTTGAGGATGGAGATTTCTTCAGAATACAGAACATTCAGTTGGCCTACACCCTACGTGGTGAAAAGCTTAAGGGCCATATGCCTGATATTAAATTCACATTAACTGCAGAAAGACCTTTGACCATTTTTAGTTACAATGGATTTAATCCAGAGGTGTCGGATGGAGTGGATCGTCAAACATACCCTGTTCCGGCGATTTATACCGTAGGTGTTAATGTTAAACTATAAAAATAAAATTGTGATGAAACGTAATAATAACCTATTATATAAAATTGTATTTGTCCTGATTGCAATACTCGTTATCCAATCATGTACGGACAAATTCGATGACATAGAAGGACAGCTTAACGCTGATGACCTGGATTACTCGGCAACCGAGGATATGGTTCAAGCATTGATCGGTTCCTATTATGTGATTGCTACAAGGGGATGGGAGGAACCTTTATTGCTTTCCGTTCGCGGGGACGATGTAAATGCAGGAGGACTTGGTGATCAACAACCTTTTGCGGATACTGATAACTATGTGTATGCCCAAGGCTATTGGATGTACAACTCTTTATGGAATGTGCATTATGGAGATATTGTCCAATTGAACACGGAGATTGAATTGATCGAGAATTTCAAGGATTTCGCTGATGAAAGTGAAAAGGCAACCGCAGATCAGTACATTGCTGAAATAAAAGTAATGCGGGCGTGGTTACACTTTAATTTGGCGAGGGTTTGGAGCGATGTATTTATCATAGAATCGACACAGCCGGATGCCGAGATTGCCAATGGACCGGCCACCAAGGAAGAGATCATGCAGTATATCTCCGATCAAATGGACGAGGCCATTCCGTTATTGCCCAACTTAAGGCCCAATGAAAGGACGGACATTCCCGGTGGTGTAACACGCTACACGGCCTATGCCCTAAAAGCCATGGCTCACATGGAAATGGAAGATTATCAAGGTATGGCAGATGCCTGTGCCGCAATTATCAACTCCAATAAATTTTCATTATATCCCGATTTTTATAGCCTGTTCAAAAAACCAGGGGAACTGAGTGACGAAAGCTTGTTCGAACTACAGTTTTCCGATTATGGTTCCAGTACAGGGGATACCTTTTATCATCTATATGCACCATTTGGACCACAGGGTTGGACCCCTGCCCGAGAAAATGCCTCCGACGGATGGGGCTTTTATGAACCAAGTATGAAGTTCATCAAATTTATGTTGGACAGGGAAGAAGCTGTCCGATTGGAAACCAGTGTTCTTTGGACAGACCGAGGAATTGCCGAATTGCAAACCGACCCCAATTATGCAACACTTCCCTCTTTTGTAAATAACACAACAAGAGATGGCGATGTGATCAATGACTATGCCAGGGCTTTGTTCTCCAGTGGTAAGCACTACCTGCCCTCCGTGCAACTTACGGACCAACGAAATGATTACGGTGGCGGCAAAAATATGATCGTGATGCGCTATGCCGAAATATTGCTGATGTATGCCGAAGCCTTGACCCGTGGCGCCAGTGGCTCCGGAATGACAGCGGACCAAGCGGTGAACCTTGTTCGTAATAGAGCGGGAATGCCTTCATTGTCAGGAGTTTCCTCCAGTGATGTGATGGATGAGAAATTCGCCGAACTAGGTATGGAGTGGGGAATTCGCTATTACGATATGATCCGCTTGGACAATTATTCAGAACTGAGCTACGACGGTAGAACCTTTACAGCGGATAAAGAACTATTACCATATCCTCAAGCTCAGGTAGATGCTCTTCCATCCTTGGGCGGCAGTAGTAGCAATGACTAAAACTAACTAAATAAACAGCACAAGATGAAATATATAGTTAAATCCATAATGATGCTACTGGCCTTGCTGGTAGTTTCATGTAACGAGGGAATAGATCCCATCACGGCCGTCGATGCCGGAGTGGATGAAACAGCACCACAAATCAATATAACGTATCCTACCGAAGGTGTGGAGCTTATGCCATTTGAAGAAGAAACTTCAATAGATATAGCTTTTGAGGTAACGGACGATATTGAAGTGGTCAACGTAACCGTATCCATGGATGGTTCCCAAATAGCCACATTCAATGCTTTTAAAGATTACAGGATTGTATTGGAAGAGGTAACCTACGATGGATTGGGCAATGGAGAGCACACAGTTGCGGTATCGGCTACCGATGCCGAAGGCAAAACAACGACCCAAGAGGTAAACTTTGCCAAACTGGCTCCATATAGCGCTCAATTTGATGGAGAGGTCCTCTATATGCCATTCAATGCAGATTATATGGATTTTATCAGTTTTGAAGAAGCAGGTGAGGTAGGTAATCCCGGTTTTGCCGGAGATGCCTTCTTGGGTGCCGATGCATTCCAAGGTGCTGCAGATTCATATCTGACTTTTCCAATGGAAAACTTAAAGAGTGATGAATTCAGTGCAGCTTTTTGGTACAAGGTCAATTCAACACCGGATAGGGCAGGTATATTGGTTGTAGGGGACAATGCGGATGATAGAAACCAAGGATTCCGATTGTTCCGAGAAGGCGATGCCAACGAACAGAGGATTAAGGTTAATGTAGGTACAGGTGGTGCTGAAAGTTGGAACGATGGCGGTGTAATAGATGTAACTGCAGGCGAATGGGTGCACGTTGCTGTGTCTATTTCACAAACCCAGAGTACAATCTACTTTAATGGGGTTGAAATGTTGACTGCGGATTTGCCCGCACCGATCGATTGGACAGGTTGTGAGGAATTGCATATTGGAGCAGGAGGTCCAACCTTTGATTATTGGGGCCACGGTTACGATGCCAGTCAGATGGACGAACTTCGCATATTCGACAAAGCATTGACGCAGAGCGATGTTCAAATTATGATGAATGCTGCCAATCCGTACATCCCTCAGTACGATGGCGAATCCCTATATATGCCTTTTGACGGGGATTATATTGATTTGATTGGAAGCAAAGCAGCTAGTACCGTTGGTTCACCAAGCTTCACCGAAGAAAGTCAAGTAGGGGAACAAGCCTATTTGGGAGCAACCGATTCCTATATCAACTATCCAGCAGAAGGGTTGATGAGTTCAGAATTCAGTGGATCGTTCTGGTACAAAGTAGATGCCACTCCGGATAGAGCGGGAATTATCACCATAGGTGATGATGCGGCCGATCGTTTCCAAGGATTCCGATTGTTCCGAGAAGGAAATGCCGACGAACAGCGCATCAAATTAAATGTAGGAACAGGGAGTGGAGAAAGCTGGAACGATGGAGATGTGATTGATGTAAATGCCGGTGAATGGGTACATATTGCCTTTACCATATCAAACAGCGAAAACATCATCTATTTAAATGGAACCGAAGTACTGTCATCAGCCATGTCGGCGCCGATTGATTGGACGGGCTGTGATACCTTCACCATAGGTGCGGGTGGACCGACCTTCGATTATTGGGGCCATGCATCCGATAACAGTATCATCGATGATCTAAGGTTCTACAGTAAAGCACTCTCTCCAGAAGAAGTAGCCGAAGTTTATGGCGGAGAGGTTGCGCCAATAAATTATGGTTCCACACTTTACATGCCTTTTGATGGGAGCAATATTGATGACAACTCGGGCGAAGAGGGTACCGTTGTAGGTTCTCCAGGTTTTGCTGGGGAAAGTGCTGTAGGTAGCGATGCCTTCGCAGGTGCTACGGATTCGTATCTCACCTTCCCGATGGATGGATTGTTCAACAATCAATTCAGTGGAGCTTTCTGGTACAAGGTCAATTCCGACCCGGATAGGGCCGGAATTTTAACGGTGAGTCCTCCAATGAACGGAACAGATAACGATTTATCTGCAGGCTTCAGGTTGATTAGGGAAGGAAGTGCCGACGAGCAGCGTATCAAACTGCATCTAGGTACAGATGCAGGTGATGTTTGGAACGATGGTGATGTTATCGATGCGACTTTGGACGAATGGGTGCACGTAGCCTTTACCGTTACAGAAACCGAAACACTTATTTATTTGAACGGAGAACCCGTGGTGAATACAGGGGACATGGATGGAAAAACCATAAGTTGGGAAAACTGTTCTATCCTGTCGATTGGTTCGGGTGCACCTAACTTTATCGGGTGGAACCACCTGTCCGATCTAAGTTATATCGATGATCTATATCTATTTGATAGAACATTGACACAAGAGGAGATTCAAGAAATCATGAATAATTAATGTGCTTTAAGGTAGCACTTTAGCATATTTGAGTTAGTTAGTTTAGTTATATGAAGTTAATTTTGATTCCATTGGCCATTGCCACTTTACTTGTAGGGTGCAATGGCCAAAAAACTAAAGAAGAGGCAAAAAAAGCATCAGAAATAAATAAGGATAGCTTGGCCATCGCAGATAAGGCACTATTGGACTCCGTGCAGTACCAAACCTTCAATTATTTTTGGGAAGGAGCTGAACCCATTTCAGGATTGGCAAGGGAACGTATACATTTGGACGGGGTGTATCCCAACCACGATAAGGACATCATAACCACTGGAGGCTCTGGGTTTGGACTCATGGCCATTTTGGTAGGTGTGGAAAGAGGGTTTATTTCTCGCGAGCAAGCCTTGGAGCGCTACGAACGCATTGTCAATTTTTTGGAAAACGCCGATCGTTTTCATGGAGCATGGCCACATTGGTTGTTGCCCTCGGGCGAAGTAACCCCATTTAGCACTAAAGATAATGGTGGTGATTTGGTGGAAACTGCCTTTTTGGTTCAAGGATTGTTAACTGTTAAAGCCTTTTTTCAACATGGGAACGAGCGCGAACAGCAATTGGCGGAAAAAATACAAGAACTTTGGGAAGGCGTAGAATGGGACTGGTACACCAAAAATGGCGAAGATGTCCTGTACTGGCATTGGAGCCCCGAATACCAATGGGAAATGAACTTTCCCGTAGGCGGCTATAACGAAGCTCTCATTATGTACGTTTTGGCTGCAGCTTCGCCAACACATTCCATTGATAGGTCCGTCTATGAAATAGGTTGGGCCGGTGAGGGTGAAATCTCCCAAGACACCACCTATTATGGACTAGAAACAGAACTCAATCACTATGAGCATAGCGATGCGCCCGTAGGACCATTATTTTGGGCACATTATTCCTATTTGGGCTTGAATCCAAAAGGTCTTAAAGATCAATTTGGGGATTATTGGAAGTTGAACCGTAACCACGCCTTGATTCATTATAAATACTGTGTCGATAATCCAAAGGATTACGAAGGATACGGCGAAGATTGCTGGGGCTTGACCTCTAGCTATTCCATAAAAGGATATGCCGGGCACCGTCCAGAAGCGGACTTGGGTGTGATTTCGCCTACCGCAGCCCTTTCTTCCATGCCGTATACTCCAGAAGAGAGCAAACAGTTTTTGAGGTCCATGTACAACGAACAGGATAGCCTAATTGGCAAATATGGTCCTTACGACGCTTTTAGTATAGAAGACGATTGGTATCTACCAAGGTATTTGGCCATAGACCAAGGTCCCATTCCTGTAATGATTGAGAATTACCGAAGCGGACTGTTCTGGAAATTGTTCATGGCCAACGAAGAAGTGCAAAAAGGCCTAATGAAATTGGGTTTTGAAAGCCCAAATATGGAACCTGCAAAATGATTAAAAAAGCATTATATCTAGTTCTCTTCGCCGCACTGATTTCATCCTGCGGGGAAGGGGACGATTACACCTACGTGCCCACAGCACCGGAACTTCCAGGCAATGGCTCCGATGATGACGATGAGGAACCTACAATTACGGACGAGGAATTATTGGATCTGACCCAAGAAACCACCTTTAAATATTTTTGGGATTTTGCCGATACCAGCTCAGGTGGGGCAAGGGAAAGGTATCATCCCAATGATCCTGGTAATAGTGAAGGCGTTGTGACCACCGGAGGTACGGGATTTGGTCTCATGGCCATTTTGGTAGGAATCGAAAGGGGGTTTATTTCAAGGACGGAAGGTGTGGAACGCTTGACCACTCTCTTGGATTTTTTGGAAAATGCCGATCGTTTCCATGGAGCTTGGTCACATTGGATCAATGGTTCGACAGGTGCCGTGATTCCTTTTAGCGATTTGGATGATGGAGGTGATCTGGTAGAAACTGCTTTTTTGGCCCAAGGGCTTATTTGCATCAAGGAATATTTTAAGAATGGTTCGGATGAGGAACAGAATTTGTCCCAACAGGCCGATGACCTCTGGAAAGGAGTGGAATGGGGTTGGTACACTCAAAATCAAAATGTATTGTATTGGCACTGGAGCCCCAATCATGGCTTTGATATAAATTTCCAACTAAAAGGATATAACGAAGTGTTGATCTCATACGTGATGGCGGCAGCATCACCGGATTTTGGAATCGAAAAAGAAGTGTATACCAATGGTTGGGCCTCTGGTGGAGGAATCCAATCGGGGAACACCCAATACGGTTATCCGCTTTTGGTAAAGCATAATGGCTCGGAGCAATTTGGAGGCCCTTTATTTTGGGCGCATTACTCTTATTTGGGGTTAGATCCGCATAATCTGTCCGATGATTATGTCAATTATTGGGACGTTAACGTAAACCATACCATGATCAATTATGAATACTGCGTTGCTAATCCGGACAGTTTTCAAGATTATGGTAAAGATTGCTGGGGGTTAACGGCCAGCTATTCCCGAAACAACGATGGAACAATTGGTTACAATGCCCATAGTCCGAGTAACGATATTGGCGTAATATCACCAACGGCAGCGATAAGTTCTATTCCCTATTCACCAAAGGAGTCTTTGGATGCAATGCATTTTTTTTATAGGAACAGGGATGATTTGTTGGGTCCGGCAGGGTTTTATGATGCCTTTAGCCCAGAATATGATTGGGTAGCTGAGGGCTATTTGGCCATAGATCAAGGACCGCAGATCATCATGATTGAAAACTATCGAACCGGTTTGCTTTGGAACTTGTTTATGGGTAACGAAGATGTTCAAGCTGGTTTGACCAAACTAGGATTTTGAAATGAAAAAACGGTTGACTTTTATCTTAATGTTTTTAGCCTGTGCCATGGTTTCTGCACAATGGCAATCAAAGTATGAAGCTGAAATGCTCATAGAAGGAAACGATACGCTAAGATATCGCATTATGTACCCCAAGAATTTTAAAGAGGATGGAAACTATCCTGTAGTGCTTTTTCTCCATGGAGCTGGTGAGCGCGGAAATGACAATGAAAAGCAACTGATGAATGGCGCCAAATTGTTCGCTACCGATTATTTGCAGGAGCGATACCCGGCAATTGTGATATTTCCCCAGTGCACAGGAGACAGTTACTGGGCAAATGTGGATGTGGATAGAAGTTCGTATCCGATTAGTTTGGATTTTAAATACAACCAAGGGCCCACGAAACCCTTGGAAATGGTAATGGATTTGCTCGAAACCACTATTGAGGAACCGTATACCAAAGATGATCAAGTTTATTTGATGGGGCTTTCCATGGGAGGCATGGGAACCTTTGAATTATTAAACAGAAAACCGGACACCTTTGCTGCAGCAATACCAATTTGTGGTGGAGGTGAACCTGAATCCGTTTCCGTTTATGCAAAAAATACACCATTATGGGTATTTCATGGCGCGCAAGATAATGTTGTGCACCCATTACAGTCAATAGAAATGGTTTCCGCTTTGTTGAAAGAGGGTGTACATCCTAAATTTACCATGTATGATTTTGCCAATCATAATAGTTGGGACCCTGCATTTGCTGAACCGGATTTATTACCATGGTTGTTTTCCCACAAGAAAAAAACAATTTCAAAATAGAATATCAAAGTCAAAACAACCTGAGCATGTACTGTAAAAAACTACTTATCGCTTTTATGGGATTAGCTTTTTTTGGAGCCAATGCCCAAAAACGAATACCTCAAGTGGAGCAACTACTAGAAAAAATGACCATTGAGGAAAAAATTGGCCAACTGAACTTACTGACACCGGGCGGGGGGGTGGCCACAGGTGCTGTGGTCAGTGAAAATGTGGAAGCTAAGATCAAAGCAGGAGAAGTAGGAGGGCTTTTTGGTGTAGCAGGTCCCGAAAAAGTCAGGGTGGCCCAAGAACTTGCGGTAAACCAAAGCCGTTTGGGCATTCCATTGTTGATTGGGTCAGACGTGATCCATGGATATCGAACCGTTTATCCTATTCCTCTTGGACTATCCTCTAGTTGGGACATGGAATTGGTACGGAAGGCCGCTCAAATGGCAGCAAAGGAAGCTACCGCAGATGGTATCAACTGGAATTTTTCCCCAATGGTGGATATTGCAAGAGACCCACGTTGGGGACGTATGGCCGAAGGGGCAGGGGAAGATCCCTATTTGGGATCGAAGATTGCAGAGGCCATGGTAAAGGGGTACCAAGGAAGTGATTTATCAGCCGCCAACACCATGCTGGCCTGTGTAAAACATTTTGCCCTGTATGGTGCATCACAGGCGGGCCGGGATTATAATACCGTGGATATGGGTAAAATCAAAATGTTCAACCAGTATTTGCCTCCCTATCATGCCGCAATTGATGCCGGCGCAGTCAGTGTGATGACTTCGTTTAATGATGTGGATGGAGTTCCTGCTACCGGAAACAAGTGGTTGCTTACGGACTTGCTACGAGATCGATGGGGTTTTGATGGCTTTGTGGTCTCGGACTATACATCGTTGAACGAAATGGTGGCCCATGGGCTGGGTGACCTACAAGCGGTATCAACTTTGGCACTGAAGGCCGGGTTGGATATGGATATGGTGGGCGAAGGTTTTTTGACCACTTTAAAGCAGTCATTGGACGAAGGGAAAGTAACGGAGGAAGATATTACCAATGCTTGTAGAAGAGTATTGGAAGCCAAATATATCTCCGGACTTTTTGACGATCCCTACCGCTATTTGGACACCAAACGACCTGAAAGGGATATTCTCACCCAGGAACATAGGGAGTTGGCAAGAAAACTTGCTGCACGCTCCTTTGTATTGTTGAAAAATGAAAAAGGCATATTGCCCATTCGAACAAATAAGAAAATAGCATTGATCGGACCCTTGGCCCACAGTAGGGAAAATATGCTGGGAACCTGGGCACCTACCGGGGATTTGAGTTTGGCAGTAACCATTTTGGAAGGATTAAAAAATGTAGCACCGAATTCCAGCATTAAATATACAAAAGGGGCCAATATTTCCGATGACCCTGGGTTTGCCAAACGTGTGAACGTGTTTGGGCCCAGAATAGCAATTGACGAACGTACACCTGAAGACATGCTGCAAGAGGCAGTTGATGTGGCCAATACTTCCGATGTTATTGTGGCAGTCGTGGGCGAAGCGACCGAAATGAGCGGGGAATCGTCCAGTCGTACTGATATTTCAATTCCGGAAAGTCAAAAGAAATTAATCAGAGCTCTCGTGGAAACAGGAAAACCAGTTGCCTTGGTGCTAATGAGCGGAAGACCGCTGACCATTCCGGAAGAATTCGAATTGCCGGTGGCCATTTTACAGGTTTGGCACCCAGGCGTTGAAGCGGGCAATGCGATTGCAGATGTGCTTTTCGGCAATTACAACCCATCGGGAAAATTAACGGCCACATGGCCTAGAAACGTGGGGCAGATACCCATTTATCATAGTGTAAAGACTACCGGCAGACCCGGCCCCAAAGACGGTACTTTTGAAAAGTTCAAAACCAATTATTTGGACGTACCCAACGCTCCACTATTGCCTTTTGGGTATGGGCTGAGCTATACTACATTCGAATATTCCAATCTCAAGTTGAACAAAAATGAAATCAGGCAGGGAGAGGGTATTGCTGCAAAAGTGACTGTTACCAATACGGGCAATTACGATGGGGAAGAAGTGGTGCAATTGTATCTGAGAGACGTGGTCAGGAGCATTACCCCACCAAGACGTGAGTTAAAAGGCTTTCATAAAATACCATTGAAGAAAGGGGAGAGCAAGGAAGTGACCATTACTTTAGCTCCAAATGATCTGAAATTCTACAATAGCCAACTTGAATTTGTTTCCGAGGCTGGGAAATTTGAAGTGTTTGTAGGAACAAATTCCGATGCTCAACTATCGGAAACATTCACACTAAAATAGAATCACACAACATGCACATCGGATTAACACTTCTTGGTTTGCTCTTCAAGGTTTCATGCAAACAGCGGGAGAAGTCAAACGCAGGAGTGGCAAAGAGCCCCTTGAACATTATTTTTATCATGTCGGATGACCATGCCTTTCAAGCTAAAGGTATGTCTGATTTTCAAAGAGGCTAAGGATAATTGGGACTTAATAGGGAATTTACCATATTTCATTGCATAATAAGCATGGTATAGGTATATTATTTTGTGAAACAGCTGTTTCACAAAAACAAGTTAAAAACATTTTTATTTCTAACCAATTGTTTAGTTTTGTAGTCCAATTACTGATTTATGCCAAGGACAAAGCAATACAACGAGCAAGAAGTCATCGAAAAGGCAATGCAATTATTCTGGCGAAATGGCTATCAAACTACTTCGGTCCAGATGCTGGAAAAAGAAATGGGAATCAATAAATTTTCCATTTACGCCAGTTTTGGCAGTAAGGACGGAGTTTTTTTGGAAAGTATCAAATGCTATGAAAAACGTTTGAACACGCTAATAAATAGGCTTAAAGATAGTGGCAATGGTGTTGAAAGCATCAAGGAATACTTCCGGGAATTTCTACTGTTCTCAAAAGGCAACAAGTTTGGTAAGGGTTGTTTGATAACGAATACCGCAAATGAAATCGATCAGGACGCAGATACTAAGATCAAAATGGTCTTGGGGGATTTTATAGATCGGGTGAGAACTGTGTTCGCCACAGTATTGGCGAAGGATAAAAACAAGGACGGAAAAACCATTGAACAACAAGCGGATTTTTTAATTATCTCAATGTTCGGGTTATCTTCCGCTTCAAGGGTTTTCAATCCCGAACAAATGGAAAATTATATCGAAAATATCTTTAGGAATATCTAAAATTTTTTGTAATAAAACTAACCAAACGGTTAGGAATATCAATGTTAAATAAAAATAATTATGAGTACAACAGTTACAGGTGAAACGCTAAAAATTCATAACATCGACACGGCTCCTGAAGCTAGTAAGTCACTATTGGAAAAATCCAAAAAATCCTATGGCTACGTGCCCAACCTACATGGGGCACTGGCTGAAGCACCTGGTCTTTTGGAAGCTTACCAGACCATGCATGAGCTATTTATGAATTCTTCTTTCGATAGTGATGAGCTGACCGTAGTCTGGCAAACGATTAACGTGGAGCACGAATGCCATTATTGCGTGCCCGCGCATACGGCCATTGCCAAGGCTATGAAGGTGGATGATACTATTATAGAGGCTTTACGAAATAAAACACCTCTTGCTAAGCCAAAATTGGAAGCTTTGCGTTCCATGACCTTGGCGTTGGTGCGTAATAGGGGAGTTGTCTCACAGGAGGAAATAGCTGCCTTTTATGAGGCTGGTTTTGGTCAAAGACAGTTACTTGAAATTATTCTAGGACTTTCCCAAAAAGTAATAAGCAATTATACCAATCATATAGCTGAAACTACATTGGACGATGCTTTTAAACAATTCGATTGGAAAAATTGAACAAGGGTCCACTGGGTTGTTCGCGACATCTGAAATCGACTGACCATCAGCATGTCTGAAATATGCCCAGGAGGAATGAATTTGAATAACTTAGTATACTGAAAAGCCCCTCAGAACAGGGGCTTTTTTATATTGTGGTGGTTTCTTAAAGTATAAAGACAATGGTCTGTGCCATTTTAATTCCATGAACCGTCAACAGGTATCGCCTTCCACTTCAAACAACGGATTTTGTGCAGTATATGTTTATAAACAGGGATATGTGATCAATGAATTACAGTTGGATAAACAGCCATCCGTTCCAGGCCATAATGCTATACAATTGAGTCGTAGTATGCCCCTGCGGTCGATTGACAAGGGACTACGTACGTTAAGACTTTGACTTGAAATAAAGTCATCATTTTCTAAATCACGTAAGTATTGAATACATCAGTCGACCTATTGGCTGATTAAGCAACCGTTGTGCATGAATGGTTTGTGGACAAAGATGACTTGCATTCGTTACTGGGATTTTCATAAACGATACTTTAAAGGTTACCTCTGGTAACCACATTTACCGAAAACATGCACTTACGGTTGGAATACGTCAAAAAACGGCATCATCAATTCATTCAACCGAAATTTATGAGATCGATACAGATCATCATATTGCAATTATTTTTGCTGAGTTCGTCAGCACAAGAAAGTACATACAGTTCCAGAGTATTGGATAACGATCAATTACCAATTCCATATGCTGCAGTATATCAAGAGGGCACTCAAAATTATACGACTACCGACGAAAACGGATATTTTGAGTTGAAGATACCCTCCAAAAAGTTTACTCTTCAAATTTCCTCCATAGGATTCAAGACCCTAACGGTTCAAGTGGAAGAAGGACGGTTGCCCTCTATATTGTTAATGACGGCATCCCAAGAACAATTGGATGAGGTAGTGGTCACCGCACTTGGCATAGAAAAAGATAAAAGAGCCTTAGTCTCAGCGGTATCTTCCGTAAGTTCGGACAAATTGGTTCGGGTTACGCAGACCAATATTGTAAATAGTTTGGCAGGACAGGTCGCCGGTGTGCAGATAACCAACGGTTCCAGTGGTGTGGGATCATCCTCCAGGATTATTATTCGAGGTGAAAATTCCCTGAGTGGAAGCAATCAACCACTTTTCGTAGTGGACGGTGTTCCTATTAGCAACGAGCAGATTACGAGTGACTTGGTAAATAACGGAGCTTTACAAGAAGTAGATTACGGTAATGGCAGTTCCGAGTTCAGTCCGGATGATATTGCATCCGTTTCCATTTTAAAAGGCGCTGGGTCGGCCGCCCTTTATGGAGCTAGAGCCGCAAATGGGGTGGTGCTGATCACTACTAAACGAGGTAATAGGGCCGAAGGCTTTGGGGTGAGCATCAATAGTAATTTTACCATTGAAACCTTACTTACTTTGCCTGATTATCAAAATGAATACGGTTTGGGCTCTAATGGAGCCTATGCCTTTCAGGATGGTACAGGAGCCGGAATTGGTGATGGAGGTATTAGTAGTTACGGTCCAAGATTGGACGCAGGATTATTGATTCCACAGTTTGATAGTCCTTCTGTAGATGTCAACGGTAATCCCGTTCGTGCCGGTGATGTTCTTTCGCGTAGGTTTCCCGATGGATCTTTTACGGCCATTACGCCGACTCCTTGGGTGGCCAGACCGGATAATGTGCGCAATTTTTTTGAAACTGGAATAACCTACCAAAATAATATTGCCATTAGCAATACATCTGAAAAAGGTGGTACCCGTGTTTCCTACAGTAGTTTGCGAAATGAGGGTATTATACCGAATACCGATCTTAAAAGGGATGGAATTGCATTGAGTTTGGACCAGATGTTAACCGACAAACTCCAGGTCAATACTTTTGTCAATTATATCAATACAAGAAGTGGTAATAGACCTAACTTGGGATATGGTTATGAGAATGTGCTCTATGGTTTTAATTGGACTGGAAGACAGACCAATATTGAATCCCTTAGAGATTACTGGCAGGCGGGTCAGACCGGTAGACAGCATTTTGACATCAATTACCTATGGTTGACCAACCCCTATCTGACCCTTTTTGAAAACACCAATAGTTTTGATAAAAATCGGGTTTTGGGCAATGTATCCGCTACCTATGATTTTTCGGATCACCTTTCGCTGAAGGTACGAGCTGGCTTGGATACCTATAATGAAGACAGGGAGTTTCGTCGGGCGGTAAGTACCAATGCAAACCCATTTGGGTCTTTTCGAAAGGATAATGTTCGTTTTAGGGAGTTGAACACGGATTTTTTGTTTACCTATAAGAACAATTTCAATGAGGATTGGCACTATACCCTTACTGCAGGTGCCAATCGTCTCGATCAAAAAATCAATTATTCGTATTCGGAAGCATCACAATTGGCCATTCCGGAAATTTATACCTTGGCCAATTCTAGGGCCCCTTTATTGGGAAATAGCGAAAACCTTGACAAAAGAATCAACAGTATCTATGGTACGGCCAATTTTGCATATCAGAACGAACTATATGTCGACTTCACCTATCGAAATGACTGGAGCAGCACCTTGCCAAGTGGAAATAACTCGTTTGGATACTATTCGGCGGGTCTTAGTTTTATTGCTTCCAATGCCCTAGAGCTTCCAGAAGAACTTTCTTATTTAAAATTTAGGTTGAGTGCTGCCTCGGTGGGCAATGATACCGATCCGTTTCAAAACACCCAAACGTTTCAGCTCAATGGAAATTACGGTCCCAACTTTAGAGTGACCAATGAAACTGTACTAAAGAATACCAATTTAAAACCGGAGCGTCTGGATGCCTATGAGTTGGGACTTGAAGCTTGGTTCTTGAATGGAAGGATACAGTTTGAGGGATCTGCATACCAAAATGTGAGCAAGGACCAGATTATTTCCAGACCTATTTCCAATGCCACAGGCTTTAATAGTTTTAACGAAAATGGGGGAAAGATAAGAACACGAGGGCTCGAATTGATGCTAAGTGCCTCACCGATTAAGACTACCGATTTTACTTGGAACACCTCCGTAAACTTTAGCACCTTTAGAAGTGTGGTTACGGAATTGCCGGCAGGTGTGGACCAGTTTGTAACCGCCACGGCCAACGTTTTTAGTGGAAGCGGTGGTTCCAATACCGTCTTCTATATTGCACGAGAAGGTGGTCGGGTAGGGGATATGTACGGTACCGGTTTTGTACAGATCGATGGCCAAGACCTTTATGATGCCAATGGGTTGCCCGTGCAAGATGCCAATTTGCGCAAATTGGGAAATTACAACCCGGATTTCACCTTGGGTTTCAATAACAGTTTTTCGTATAAAAACTTGGACTTTACCATTTTGTTCGACTGGCGCCAGGGAGGTACGATCGTATCGCGTACCAAAGCCTTGGGAAGTACGTCCGGAGTTTTAAAGGAAACCTTGCTAGGACGTGAAGGAGGTTCGGAAAACACACAATTTGTGGATGGTAATGGTGTTGTGGGAAATGGTGTGGTCAATGTGGGTACCCCCGACAATCCACAATATGTTCCCAATACTACCGCAGTGGCCGCCAGTAGGTTCAATAACGCATTTTACGATCGGGGCAATGAAGCCAGTGCCCTATACGATGCTTCCTATGTTAAACTGAGACAACTAAGTGTCTACTATACTTTCCCCCAACGAATGGCCAAATCATTGGGAATGGAAAACCTGAAGGTTGGACTGATAGGAAGCAATCTATTGTTGTTTACCGAGAACCCGCATTTTGATCCAGAATTGAATGCCCTGCAAGAACGCAATATTGTATATGGCGTTGAGGATTTTTCCTATCCATCAACCAGAAGTTTTGGTGTAAGCCTTAAGACCAATTTTTAAGAATAACCTATGAAAAATATATCTCTGATTTTAATCTTTTTCGGCTTGTTCGTTGTGAGTTGTACAAGAGACTTCGATTCCATAAACGACAATCCGAACGAACCACAAGAAGTAAGCCCGGAATTTTTATTGACCAACGTTATAGCGGCCGAAAGTAATGAACACACCTATAATCAAGGTCTGAGGCTCAATAATTATTTGGCACAGTTTAATGCAGATGTCGAGTTTGAGCGGATAGATAGGTATGAACTGGGAAGCAATAGTGGATATTGGAACTTGATCTACAGTTTATTGGCTGATTTGGAATCCATGGAAACTTTGCCCGGATATAATGAAACCTATGATGGAGTGGCAGAAATCCTACGTAGCTATCTTTTTTCACAACTCACCGATATGTGGGGCGATGTTCCCTATTCTGAAGCTATTGGGTTTGCAGATTTTAATTTTACACCTATATATGACACTCAAGAAAGTATATACACCGACCCGGAAAATGGAATTATTGCCCGGTTGGATGCCGCGGTAGCAAAACTTCAGAATACCACTGAAAGTATTCGTGGAGATATTATGTTCGGCAATGATTTGACCAAATGGATTCGATTTGCGAATTCGCTCCAAGTACGTTACTATCTCCGGATAAGCAAAAAGATCAGCGATTTTAGTGACCTGCAGCAGCTAGCAGATGAGGATATGCTCATGCAATCGAACGCGGATAATGCAGTTGTGCCCTATTTAAGTTCAGCACCTAACCAATTCCCGCTGTTCAGTGCCTCGACAGGGATATACCAAGGTCTTAAAATGAGTGGGACAGTGGAACAGACATTAAAGAATTGGGACGATCCCAGGATCGCGGTCTTTTTCAATCCCACACAGGAAAGCTTACTGGCCGGCACTCCAGAATTTAAAGGAATGCCCAATGGACTAAGCACGCAGACCATAAGTGAAATGGGTATCGTACTCAATGATGTTTCCAATATGTCGGATAGGTTCCGGGCAGTTCCAGATGGAGTGGATGCACAGCTCATGTTATATTCAGAGGTGCAATTTGCCCTAGCAGAAGCTGTGGAAAGGGGATATATTACGGGAAATGCCCAAACCTATTATGAAAATGGTATAAAAGCACATTTTGATTATTATAGTACAGAGGTCCCGGGGGATTATTTTTCAAGGGAAGTTATTGCCCTCAACGGGGGAATGAACGAAAATCTCGAAAAAATCCTTACCCAAAAATGGCTAAGCTTATTTATGGTAGGGCATGAGGCTTGGTTCAATATACGACGTACCGGTATTCCCGCACTAATACCGGGACTGGACAACTTTAACGATAATCAATATCCCTCTCGTTACCTGTATCCAGAGTCGGAACAAGCTGCTAACAAAGAAAATTATGATCAAGCCGTTTCACGTATCGGAGGGGACCATATCAATGCTAAGTGTTGGTGGGAACTGTAGACACACATTTTAAATAATCGAAAATGAAAATATACCATATGTCATCGAGACTGTTATTGATTCTAATTTTGTTGGATACTGCACTATTGAATGCCAATATCGATAGCTTGTCCATTTGGACCTCGTATGCTAACTCCCCGGACCTGGTACCATGGACCGAATCAATGTCAAGCTTCAACGAATTCCAAGCCGAACCTGGAAACGGCTTAACAAAAAAAAGAAAGTTTGGGTCGATACCGATCTGGCTGTAGGGATGAAACGTTACCAAAGGGAAGGGTACAGTGATGTTGATGATGGCTATGCCATCTTACAGTTGTTTCAGGCGGACAATATCCATATTACCGGAATTAGCGCCGTTTTTGGAAATACACGAATTGATGATGCCTACCGACTCTGTACCGAGATGGTCAATGAATTTTCGCCCTATCCCATTCCCGTGTACAAGGGGGCAGGGGAAAGGACAGATTTGGGGCAGGTTGAAACGAACGATGCAGTTGAAGCCATGGCAGAAGCCCTGAGAAAGGAGCCAATGACTATTTTGGCCATTGGCCCTGCCACTAATGTAGGTCTGCTCTTACTGCGTTACCCAGAATTAGTATCGAGGATCCAGGAGGTTGTGCTGGTCGCCGGGCGTAGAACCCCCACATCCTACTTTGAAATTGGAAGCCCGGTACGACGTGCCCCCGACCTTAATTTTGATCTGGACAACGATGCCTTCCGTATCCTTTTTCAGAGAGGGTTAAAAGTGGTTCTTTGCCCATTTGAACTATCGAACAAAGTGTGGTTGACAGCCAAGGATTTGGGACAGCTGAAGAACGGTTCTCCAGGAACCAAATGGTTGTACGATAAATCAGGGCCCTGGTTACAGCAGTGGTTGGAGGCCGGGGATATCGGTTTCAACCCCTTCGATGTATTGGCCAGTCATTACCTTATAGCACCCGAGGACATCGTAATGGAGCCTCTAGTTGCCAGATTGGAAATCCATGCGAACGACATGCAATGGAAAGATGAGCAGCAAAATTTTAAACAATACCTTTTGTGCGACAGGGGTGAAGGATTTCCTATCCTCTACTGTTATGACGTTGTTCCTAATTATCATAAAAGATTGATGCAGAGCCTTCTTAAGAAAAACTAGAAAATCGGATACTTAATTATGGTACTATGGAAATAATAACAACGGATATAACGACCCTTGAAGATTATCTGCGCGGCCAAGGTTGGTTGAAAAAGGAAGAGAGAGTAGTAGCCGTAGAGACCCCGGGGGCAGGGAATATGAACTTTACGCTGCGTGTGAGGACCGATCAAGGAAGCTTTATTATTAAACAAAGTAGGGCATATGTGGAGAAGTATCCGCAAGTACCTGCTCCTGCAGATAGATCTTTGAGAGAAGCAGCATTTTACACACTCATCGATCAGTATGATATGCTCAAAGTACAGATGCCCAAACTTAGGGGTGTAGATAAAGAGAATTATGTATTGAACCTTGAAGATTTGGGAGATGGGAGTGATTACTCTTTCCTGTATCAAAAAGAATGTTATTTAAAAGAAAACGAGTTGGAAGAAATAATGAATTTTGCTGTCAACTTACATAGTAACATCCACCTTGCTTCAACGGATATAAAAATTCCAAATCGCGAAATGCGTAAGCTCAATCATGAACATATATTTGTTTTTCCTTACCTCCAAGAAAATGGATTGGATTTGGATGATATAGTACCAGGATTGAGGGAAGTGGGCAATATATTTAAGCAAGACAAGACACTCATTGAGAATTTACAACAATTGGGTGAGCGCTATTTGACTGATGGAAAAACATTGTTGCACGGGGATTATTTTCCGGGCAGTTGGCTAAATACAAGTGGCGGTATTAAAATTATTGATCCAGAATTCTGTTTTTTTGGTGAGCCTGAATTTGAAATTGGTGTGACTTTGGCCCACTTAAAACTGGCAGCACAGCCCGAAGCTATTATTGAAGGTGCCCTTGGGATTTATATGGAAAGGGCGCCGTTGCAAAAGGAACTTTGTCTTCAATTTATGGCTGCCGAAATCCTGAGGCGTATATTGGGACTGGCTCAACTACCATTGTCCCTGAATTTGGAGGAGCGCTTTGGCCTACTACAGGAAGCCAAGGGGATTTTGGTATGATTTCCTTGTAGGGAAGTAAGGGGAAAAGGACAATGTCCGTTCGGTCTTCCCCTAGTATGGTTGAGGGCAGTATATATCCTAGTCATGGGTGTGTTCAGCGTACTTATTAAGTTCCCATATTAGTTTTTCGATAAGGTCGTCAAGGGAGGTCAGCTGATTCAGTTCCTTGGCATTTAATAGGATATGGATTTTCCCTTTGTTGTTTTTGGCCAAAATTATTGGGAGGGGCTGACTAGGGTAGTCCACACCAATTTCGATTGCCTCATCCTTATGCAAGAATCTTTTTTGATAAGGAAGCGTTTCTAAAAATGCAGCCCACCGTTTATGCATTCCCACATTTCCATAAGTTAACTGGCATAAGGAACAGGGGTAGGTCGATGGGGAGAGTATTTTATGTGCAAAATCACTTACCGTGCTGAGAATATCGGATTTAGCATTATAGATAAATATGATTTCTAGATCAAAGGTTTCCATGGGACAACATTGTTTTTTTGGTGAGGTATTTATGTGCCCAGGCTGCTATCATCTGACCGGCATACTGCGAGTCCTCCTTGTTGGAGAGCAAATGATCGGCACCGTCCAATGAAATGAAGCTTTTTGGATGCCGTCCAGCTTGATAGATTCGAGCTGCATTTTCTATGGGGACGGTCCTATCCTGTGGGGAATGCATGACCAACAAGGGTTTTTTCATTTGTTGGATATTTTGGGCCATATTTTTGTCCTGGATATCTTCCAAAAACTGCTTTTTGACCCTAAATTCCCTGCCTCCTATGGAAACAAGGGCCTCACCCTCCGTTTGTATTCGATCGATACCCTCTTTTAACAGATGTTTGACATGCTCTGGATGGGACGGAGCCCCTATGGTGACCACGGCCTTCACATAGGGTAGACGTGTTGCGGCAAAAATTACCGCCGCTCCTCCCAAAGAATGGCCAATAAGAATGGATGGGCGCTCGTAATGCCCATCCATGTAGGCGGCCGTATCCTCAAGATCTTCCACGTTGGAGGAGAAATTGGTGTTTTCAAAATCCCCTTCGCTCTCGCCCAGACCTGTAAAATCAAAGCGAAGTACGGCAATGCCATTTTTGGTCAAAGCTTTGGAAATGTTTCGTACTGCTGTCAGGTTTTTGTTACAAGTAAAGCAATGGGCAAAAAGAGCGTACCCTACAATAGGTGATATTTTGGGTAGTTCCAATTTTGCAGACAATTCATGGCCTTGCCTGTTCCTGAATGTAATTTTTTCCAGTTTCATCGGTGATATGGTCGGAAATATTTATTATTCCTTCCAATCAAGCTTCGCTTTAATCACGGCTTAGTAACTTTAATGCTTCAATTCTTTCCTTGTAAAAGAATTTAATTCTTCCGCCCCGACCCCGGCCCATCCCTTGAAGTAAATTCTTAAATGCAGCCATTGAAGCCTCCAAACCCCGATTTTTTCGTAGTGTCTGGCAGAAGTGATTATAGGCTCCTTGATCAATTTAAATTTAGTGGACCGATAGAGTCTTTTAATCAACTCAATGTCTTCATAAACTTCATAATCCTCATCAAAACCGTTCAGAGCGAAAAAAAGTTCACGGTTCACAAAAAGAGATTGGTCGCCCCCCCTACAGACATTATGGTTGACTATCGTTGCCCAGCCCATGAGCTTAAGCCACCAGTGATCGTTGTCGAAGCGCAACATAAAACAGCCGGCCCCTATATTGTTATTTACAAGTAGGACCTCGAAGATTGCCCGGTCGAAATGTTTTGGCGGAAAACTGTCTGCATGCAAAAAATAAAGAATGCTTCTCTCGGCAGCAATAGCCCCTGCGTTCATCTGTTTGGCCCTTCCTTTTCCAGATTGAATATATCGTACATTGGAATATCCGAAGAGCTCTGCCTTGATGTCATCGGTGCTGCCGCCATCCACAACAATAATTTCCCCTATATAGCCAAAAGCATTGGCGTATAGGTGGTCGATCAATTTGCGTATTCTCTTGGATTCGTTGAGGACCGGTATAATAATGCTGATCATAATGTGGTATGGAATTACATGCCGTTAAGGTTCCAATCATATTCCAAATAGTCCACCTTGGCGTTTTGGGAAATGGGGGTCGTGGTGAATCCATTGATATAGTTTCGAATATTGCCGTTGAAAAAATCGTTCTTGTACCACTTGAAGATTTTGGAGAGCTGTAAGTGGTCTCCTTCTATATGGTTCCTTTCGGAATTGATAAATTCATGTGCCGCCCGATCCAATTGTTGGTCCAACGTATTGGGCAGATAAGGCTTGTTCGATAATTTGGGACAGGATGCGGAAGCGCAGTTGATAGCAAAATGAATTCTTGGTTCTCCCATCTTCCGGAGTATTTGATGCTCCAAATCTCCAAGGGAAATTAATTCGCCATTCAAAGGAATTAACCTTTGGTCCCAAGGGCCGCGGATTTTTTTTATGCTCTCGATGGGATAGTTATCCAAGATAAGAAGCACCGTATAAGCATTGTACAGGTTGATGTAATAGGACAATTTTTCATTCTTGTTCCAATCCCTAACAGGTTGATTTTCTTTTAAAATACGCAAATACCCTTCCAAAACCTGTTTATCCTTTGAGAATCCTTTATAGTCAACCCGTCCCGTATCATCAACATAACGTTGCAGCAGGAACTCCCATAGCGTATGATCGGGACAGGCATTTTCTCTAAAGGAGTGGACGCTTTCAGTTTTAGGTTCATGCTGTCCGTTAATAGGAGAATGAACGAAGAAAAAGGTTTTGACAAACAGCAGGCTCAGTATTAGATATTTCATTGGAAAACTTATTGATAAAAGATTAGTTTGGTCGGTTAATATAGTATGTCCTGACAATTGGAACAGAATCAGGCACTATGCAGGGTGGCCCCACATCTTCTTTTTGAATTTGCCTATCGTTCTAGAAATCTTTAAAAAACCAACCTAACTTCATAAATATCAGAGTGATAACAAATCAGTGGATTGATTTTGCTCCCATATTTGGATAAACATTAACAGTACCTCGGGGTAAGGCGCCCAAAAAATGACCGACAAGTCACTACATCGGTAAAAGCTTCCGATGTTTCATAAATATAAATTGAGTAAATAAATGAAAGTGAATTTAGTTTTAAGAGGTTTGGCCCTATTAACGGTGTTGAGCTTGATTAGTTGTAGTGATGATGATGACGGTTCCCAGGGACCGTTGACCGGTAATTTTGTGGTTACCATTGAGAATGTTTTTGAAGGTAGGGAGTATTTTGAAAATGGCACCACCGGGTTCATAATGCCCGGTAATTCAGAATCCTTTTCATTCAATGCGGGCAAGGGACATTATTTAAGCTTTGCTACCATGTTCGTTCAATCCAACGATTTGTTCTATGGATTTGATGAAATGGGAATCCCCCTTTATGATGAAAACGGAATTGCATTGACCGGTGATGTGTCCGCAATGGTAAGCCTTTGGGATGCGGGAACGGAAGTCAACGAGGAGCCAGGCGTTGGGCCAAATCAGCCTCCAAGACAAACTGGTCCAAATACTGGTAATGACGAAGGTGGCACTGTAAAACGTATTATGGATGTAAATGATGGTTTTGTCTATCCCAATGTATCCGCTGTTATAAAGGTAACATTAGTGCACGATGGGGGAACGGAATTCACGGTGACTATAGAAAATGTTTCTGGGTCTGCTAGTATCACGACACCTTTGGCACCAGGGGTCTGGGTGGTGAACGGTTCGGAACAAACCCCATTGTTTGCAGTCGATACTGCTGCTTCCGAAGGTTTGGAACGAATGGCAGAAGATGGTGACAATGGCATATTGGATACAGGTCTAACTTTGGAGAGTGGCCTTGTGTCTCCTTTTGCTCCAGGTGCTTATGATATTAACAATACTTTATTTGTTCTAGGGGAAGGTGCCTCGGGAGCACTGGAAGCATTGGCCGAAGATGGCAATCCATCAGGCTATTTCAATATATTCAATGCCCCTGTAGGGACATCTGGACCAGGTCCTATTTTTCCTGGAGACTCTTATTCTTTTGAATTTACCGCAAGCGACGGGGACATCTTATCGTTTGCAACCATGTTGGTTCAATCCAATGACTGGTTCGTTGGTGCCAATAATATCGAATTGTTCAACAACGGAATCCCCACCTCGGGCGATATCACAAGTAGTTTACAGCTTTTTGATGCAGGTACGGAAGTGGATGAATATGCCGGTGCGGGAAACAATCAACCGCCACGTCAGAGTAGTGCCAATACCGGTACTGATGAAAACGGGACTATTGTTTTAGAAGAAGCGGCCGGTGCCCATGTACCCTCCGTCACCGACATGGTCAAGGTCACGATTACGGCCAATTAAAAAATTGTTTGTTTTTTTGGTTTTTGGAAAGGCCATTCTGTCAAAGGAATGGTCTTTTTCTTTTGGAGGAACTGAAAAGCGGTCAATTTGTTCCAATATTTGACTTAAACCGGTAACTTGTATTTCAGTACTTTTTAGCTACTTTAAGTGTCCTTGTCTTCTACAATGAAGGGGGGAGATTTTTTTAACATCTACGAGTTTGATATGATTAATCGTTCAATTTCCATAAAATGAAAAATACGTTACTTATACTATTACTGCTTATAGCCCTAGCGATGATCTTCATTGCTTTTAAAGGGGGCATTCCCGCTCCAGGTCTCACAGGTGTGGGTTTTATTATCATCGCGGTCTTGCTCTATAAGTGTAAGGAGTAGTTGCTGTTCAGAGCATTTATTTGGTTCATAAGCTTCAGTATTTGAGATATTGTCGAAAAAATAGGGGATGGAAGGATAACTTGACCAGTGAATAACGACATAGTCTTATAGTTATGCGTTCCAATACGCTGCGGACTACGTATAGTTTGCTGGGCAAACATAAAAAAGTACATTATGAACAACAATGAAACCAAGAGCTTTGATGCCATTGTCATCGGCTCCGGACAAGCAGGAACCCCTTTGGTTTTTAAACTGGCTTCCCATGGTCAAAAAGTGGCCTTTATTGAAAGGGAACATTTGGGGGGAACTTGTCTCAATGTGGGTTGTACGCCCACCAAGACCTATGTGGCCAGTGCCAGACGTATGTGGGAAGCTCAGCACGGTGAGGAATTGGGGATAGAAATACCAGATGGGACCAAGGCCAATCTTCAAAAGATAAAAGCAAGAAAGGATGCCCTGATAAAAAAATCCGTGGATGGGATAGCCAAGGGAGTGGAGGAAAATGAAAATATTTATTTTTTCAAAGGTGAGGCAAGTTTTGAGGGAGAGAAAATCGTTGTCGTGAACAACGAATTGTTGACCGCCGATGAAATTTATATCAATGTTGGCGGTAGTGCATTTATTCCAAATGGTTACGAAGACATTCCTTATCTTACAAATGAAAGTATACTGGAGTTGGAGGAATTACCCGAGCATTTATTAGTAATCGGTGGGAGTTATATCGGTTTGGAATTTGGCCAAATGTTTTCCCGTTTGGGCTCCAAGGTCACCATTATTGAACAGGGAGACTCGATAATAGCCAGGGAGGATGAAGAGACCAGTCGGACCATTCAGCAAATGATGGAGGAGGAAGGTGTGAATTTCAGGCTAGGAGCGGAATGTGTGGCTGCCAAGAAATATGGGGATGATGGTATTGTGGCTCAAATTCAATGCTCCAGGGACGGAGCTGTGGAAATTAAGGGGAGCCATCTTCTGCTGGCTGTAGGAAGACGCCCAAATACCGCAAAATTACAGCTCGAGAAAACAGGTGTTCGCACAAACGATAAGGGGTTCATCGAAGTAAATGATCGATTGCAGACCAATGTTAAGGGTATTTTCGCACTGGGCGATTGCAATGGAAAGGGTGCCTTTACCCACACCGCTTACAATGATTATGAAATTATCGCTGAAAATAAATTTGAGGGAAAGGACCGCAAGGTCTCGGACAGAATACCAACATATGGGCTTTATGTGGACCCGCCGCTTGGCAGGGTTGGCATTACCCAAAAGGAGGCTCGGCAAAAAGGGATGGATGTGCTCGTAGGTCATCGCCCGTTCAGCAGAATTGCGCGAGCCAAGGAAAAAGGAGAAACCAAAGGTTATATGAGCATGGTGGTCGATGCAAATAGCAAAAAAATATTGGGTGCTACAATACTTGGTGTGGGCGGAGACGAAATAATCAGTGGTATAGTCAATATCATGTACACGGACTCGAGTTATGAAGTTATTCGGGATTCCGTACAAGCTCATCCCACGGTTTCTGAACTTATTCCCACTGTACTGGAATCACTGAAAAAAATTTAAATAAAATTGTTATGAAAGCCATTTGGAACAATCAGATCGTGGCAGAGAGCACCGACACGGTCCTTATTGAAAACAACCATTACTTTCCTCCTGAAAGTATCCATACGGAATATTTTAAGGATAGTGGAACCAGTAGCTCTTGCCATTGGAAAGGTACCGCCCATTACAAAACACTCGTGGTGGAAGGGGCGGTCAACGAGGATGCTGCTTGGTACTACCCGGAACCCTCGGCATTGGCAAAAGGTATCAAGGGTTACTTTGCTTTTTGGAAAGGGGTAAAGATTGTGGAGTAATGAAAATTAAAGAGCAGTTTTTAAAGGCCCGAACCAAAACTGAAACTATTTGTGGCCCGTTACAAACGGAAGATTATGTGGTGCAACCCATGGTCGATGTCTCTCCTCCCAAATGGCATTTGGCGCATACCACCTGGTTTTTTGAACAGTTTGTCTTGGTAAAGTATGACCTGAACTATAAGGTGTTCCATCCGGATTTTGCCTATTTGTTCAACAGTTATTACAATCATATGGGCGAAAGGACCCTTCGACAAGATCGAGGCTTCATGACGCGCCCAAGTGTTGCTAAGATTTATGAATATCGTAACCATGTCACCGCTTCCATAACAAAGGTCTTGGAAAACAATCCTTGTGATGAGGTGCTAGAGTTGGTGCAAGTCGGCATCAACCACGAACAACAGCACCAAGAATTATTGGCATATGATATCAAGTATATTTTGGGGACACAACCCACCTTTCCAAGTATCGGTGATTATTTCATGTGGAAAGAGGAACGACATAGCCATAAATGGCTTTCTTTTTCAGAAGGCCTATATGAAATCGGCCATCAAGGAAATGGTTTTTGTTTTGATAATGAATTGCCCTTGCACAAGGTCAACGTGCAGGATTTTGAAATCAGCAACAGGTTGGTGACCAATGGGGAATTTTTGGAATTCATAGAAGATGGAGGATATCGAAACTTCGATCTTTGGCATGATGAAGGCTGGCATTTCATTCGGGACAATGCTATTGGACATCCGTTGTATTGGTATTTTAATGATGGAACATGGCAACAGTACCATTTCAACGGTTTGGAAAAGTTAAACCCCAACCTGCCCGTTTCACATGTTTCGATGTATGAGGCCTATGCATTCGCCAATTGGAAAGGAATGCGATTGCCCACCGAGTTTGAATGGGAGGTGGCAGCCGGAAAACTACCTTGGGGGCAACTTTGGGAATGGACAAATTCGGCCTATTTGCCTTATCCGGGATTCACCCGTGCAGAAGGTGCACTTGGGGAATATAACGGCAAGTTTATGTTAAACCAAATGGTCTTGAGAGGTGCTTCGGTGGCTACGCCCGAAGGTCACGAAAGGGGCACATACCGTAATTTTTTCCACGCATCTAGCCGATGGATTTTTTCTGGAATACGACTTGTTAAACAATAATTTGAAATGGGTGAATTTTTTGAACACGTAAAGGAGGGACTCAGCAAAACACCGAAAGAAATCTCCTCCCGCTATTTTTATGATGCCAAGGGAGATGCCCTGTACCAAAAGATAATGCAATTGGAGGAGTACTATCTGCCTCGTTGCGAAATGCAGATCATAGAAGGCCAGAGCGGTCAAATGGCCCAAGATATCTCTGCTGATCATTGCTGTTTGCAAATTGTGGAATTGGGTGCAGGAGATGGGACTAAAACCAAACATCTGCTCAAACGATTCAAACCACATTTCAAATCCTTGGAGTACGTTGCCATGGATATTTCCGATAATGTTTTGATTATCAATGAAAAGGAAATCAAAAGTAAGGTCCAGCAGCTTGGGTATACCGCTGTTGCTGGGAATTATTTTGAGACCTACAAATGCCTGCCGGCTGCAACCGATGGAAGGTTGGTGCTGTTTTTAGGCGCCAATATCGGTAACTATCCCATACCGGATGTCATCGATTTTTTCAACTTTGTGCAATCCAAGCTCAATGTGGATGATTATTTTTTGGTGGCATTCGATCTGGTCAAGGACCCCAAAAAAATTCTGGCCGCCTATGATGACAGTCAGGGTATAACCAAAGATTTCAACCTTAATCTATTGGAAAGAATGAACAGGGAGTTGGGTGCTAATTTTGATATCAGGAACTTTGACCATTTTCCTTTTTACGACCCATTGACGGGTGTGGCCTCAAGTCAAATTATAAGTTTGAAAAAGCAGATCGTGGAATTTTACGATAGTTTCTCCGTTTCTTTTGATCGCTACGAGGCGGTACACACGGAAATTTCAAAAAAGTTTTTTTGGAGCGATATCGAAGCGATTGCCAGGGCATCAAAAATGCAGATAGCGCAAACGTATTTCAATGACAACAAAGGGTATAACTTTGTTTTGTTCCGACCTCGCGGATAGGACAGTTGCCCAATCAGCTCAAGGCGATTTTTTACTGTGGACCATAAAGGAATTATGGTACCTTTATTTGCATACATGCCAAAAGCTGAAAATTTTAATGGGGTTTATGAGAACACCGAAATCTTTCATAAGATTTTAAGGGTATTGGAAATGAAATGATTAAGATACATAATAAACATACCCAAAAGTGGTGCTAATACTTCAGGCATACAAACATGGAACCAACGGAGTTGTTTGGTGAAAAGGATAAAAGTATAATGATATAAGGATCTGAATAGTATCGTAGAGCAGGACCACCGCACTATTTAACGACGTATCATCATTAGTTGTTATGGTTTTAAAGAATCTGAATTATAGGGGACAATGGCGGGCATAGAAGTTGTGAACATAATCATGATGTCAAATCTTAGATTCTAAATCGTAGGTGTTTAGAACATTTTGATTTTGGGCTGCTTAATGGGAAAATTCGATCGGATTAACAGAATTGTAATGGATAAATGCGACGAAGCCGGTTAATTGGGGAGTAAAAAATCAATTTAGATTGTTGCTATTTAATTACTTTTGTAGTTGAAAGTCCAAAAATCATACGAGGCTGTCCTTTTTTTGAAAGTGTAGAAAAAACTCTGGAAATATAAGGAGTTCAGTACCAACTGATAAAACTGCCACCCCGACTATAAAAACGGTTCATTTGATATTAAATGGAGCGGCAAATAATCAAAACCAGAAAATTATAATTTTCTAGTTTTTTTATGCCCAAATTTAACCCAGGATAAAGGTGTCCTATAGGGTGTCCGGTTTTTATCTAATATTTCCAAACCTCCCGTTAATATTGGGATTCAAGGTTTAGGTTCAAAATGATGAAGGATTTGAAGGACAGCATAATTTTGAATTTGCTACTGAAAACAATCGAGTTTGGCTTTTACGATGAGAAGATTATACCCGTTGTTGTAGATAAGAGATTTTCAATTGAAACATCTCAGCCATTTTTTCCGCTCGGAATTTGGCCTCTTTTGCTTTTTCTCCATGGAAGTTTTCATCAATGGTCTCAAAAAACAGTTTTTTCCACCGATCAAAGTGTTTGGCATTGACCGGAAGTTGTGCATGTGGAGCAAAAGGACTGCCTTGGTAGGTGTGTTCCTGCAATAGGACCGTTTGCCAAAATCGGTACATTTTCTGCAAATGGGCAGGCCAGTTATCAGCAATGACCCCATTGAATATATCGGCCAATATTTCGTCTTTACGAACTTTTCCATAGAAGAGGTCCACTAGCTGCTTTATTTCTTCCAAGCTTTCGATTTCTTTTGTTTTTGTCATCTCTTCTTGAGGTTTGATATAAGTATGTTCGTTAAATGGTATGTTATGGATTGGGGATGTTTTCCAACCTGATTTTAACGTTTTAAATAGGTCAATCCTACTTCCAAGCCAGTTGCCAAATCAAATAGACTGGTGCTTTCCAACATATTTCTTAGATTGTTTCGTATGTCAAGAAATCTATCGTGTAGGGGACAGGGTTTTTGGGCATTACATTCTTTAAGCCCCAGACCGCATCCCGTATATATTTTATCGCCATCAATGGCCTTGACGATCATACTCAATTTAGCCGAATCCATATCCTCACGTGCGATTTCAAATCCGCCGTTGGGCCCTTTTACAGAATGGATGATTTCATTTTTGGTGAGTTGTTGCAGGGTCTTAGCGGTAAAGGCTATGGGTGAATCGATTTCTTCTGCGATTTCATTCACCCCCACACGTCTTCCTTCCAAAGATTGAAGGGTAACATAAACTGCCGCCCGAATGCCATATTCACAGGCTTTTGAAAACATCATAAGGGAACTTTATTTAGTGTAAAGATACAACTAAATAATTCAGGATAAAAATATCTTTTATTAGTTCGTGCA
Source organism: uncultured Allomuricauda sp. (assembly GCF_947258355.1). GTDB lineage: Bacteria > Bacteroidota > Bacteroidia > Flavobacteriales > Flavobacteriaceae > Flagellimonas. Next base: position 101,565 of record NZ_CAMYIC010000063.1, on the reverse strand, counting down.
GTAATTTCACATCCGATTGGGAGTCGCATGACTAGTTTGTTCAAGCTAAGTGAAAATCTAAATTTTGGAACGATTTTGTATTAAAATAAGGAGCAAACTCATAGTCATCAATGCATAGATTAGAGCCAGCATTTCGGTATACCCCCGAAATGTAGGGATACCCATCCAAGCAAAGAGCCCTTTGGAAAAGATAAGGATTTCGGAAAGGATGAATCCCGATACATACCATAAGAAAGACTTTTTAGTCATGCTCAATAGGCCAAAATAATCCATGAAAAAGAAGAGTCCCAAACTGATGACCCTAAGGAATGTCAAATGCAAATAACCTATGGTGAAATCTAGATATGTAGTGGCCATTCGGGCAAAATAGGGAATGACCGTCAATAATTGAAGCATTACCTTGATCAGTCCCAAAGCTACCCCTACTTTGAGAATAGCCGACTGTGTTCGGGATAGGGACAATATGGCAATTTTATTCTTGGTTAGGTACCATAAATAAACCAAAGCATATATTTGAGAGATGGCACCAATCCCGGATAGGATATAGAACCATGTGGAGGGTTCTGTCCATAGGGTGGATAAGAAAAAGGTGAATACAATGCCCAAGTTAAGGGACAGTAAAAAGCGATTGAAACTCTTAATGGGAATTTCAAGACCATGTTGTTCCAATGCGTAAATAAACAAGCCGATCAAGGCAAGTATCATCCAGCCATTATACTGAAAGTGGAGGTAAAAATAAATGGTTAACCGATACCAAATGGATTGTGCCCCTATAGTATTCATTATAATGCCCAAAACCCAAGGCCCTATACTGGAAATCACCATAAAGACAAGGGCTATCTTCACACATTTTCAGCCCTTTACTGTCCTTAAGTTTTGGGTCAATGTTCTTCCAAAAATGATAGGTAAAGAAATAGGACATGATCAGGAAAAGGGTGGAAAAAATAATGGAAAACAAAGCATATCCTTGAAAGGGAAAAGTCAGCAACATACCGACCAAGGTGCCCTGGGTTCCCCAAAACAACTGTTTATACCTTTTACTGGTGCTTTGCTTTTCTACAAAACCATAATGGAGCAAGGTAGTCAAGGCTACATACACCCAACCCAAGAGGGCAATATGGGAATGGGCATGGACCATTTACCTGTAGTTGAACCTAAAGGAAAAGATCGGGTAGGAGCGTAGCAATAGGCCCAACACTGCGGCAACACAGAAATAGATGACGGCAATTCGTAGATGGTGACGATATACCTTGTCCTTCATAAAGTGCTCCTACTTATTATGTTGTTAGAAATCTTTCCTTCTTGCTTTGTATCGCAACCCAAGGATGGGCAATACGGTCCATATCAACAGGATGGCCAAAGAGACCAAGAAACCTAGGTCCGTTCCAAAAAACTTTTTGAAAATGGCACCAGTATAACCCAATAGGGCTGAAATGTCCAATTTAAGCAATATCAATATACGAGAAAGATCTATAGGATTTAGCGCAGTGGCCACCAAGGAAAAAGTATCCAATGGGTATTCCTCGAACATGATAAGGGACATCAAGAAAAGTCCATCATAGACTACGGCCAAGAAAAGCCACAACAAAACAGCATATCCAAAACCCTTGATCTTGTTTTCGTTGGAAATGGCTATCACAAAGGAAAGCCCCACGAAGATGAGCGTCAAAAAAGCACCAGTGACCAGTAAGAGCGAGAAATCAAAAATGGCATTGCTCCTCATTAGGCCATATAAAAGAAAAGGGATGCCCAGCCCCAAAACCAAACTCAATGTCAATGATCCCGCCACACCAAAATACTGCCCCATAAATATGGAGCTTCGTTTAACGGGCTGTGCCAATAGAAGTTCGGTAAATTCACGGGAATTGTAATAGTACATCACCCCAAAGATGGTGCCTATCAACGGAATCAGCACAATAATCACGTTCATTAGGGTAATGACCGCCTTGGAAACATCATTGTTCAGGAACAACAGTACAAAGCCAAGTGCTAGATAAAACAAGAAATAGATGTAGCTCCAGCGGCTGCGTATAAGGTCGTAAAAACTATATTTTAAAATTTTAAGCATGACTTCCTGTTGTTGTAATGGCCGCAATGGCATGTTCAAAATTGGTTTGTTCGGTTCGATTCAGAAGTTCCTTGATGCTTCCCTTAAAGTATATCTCACCTTCCAATAGGTAGAGGATTTCGTCGGCCATTTCCTCTACAATTTGCATAATATGTGAAGTGATCAAAATGGTCTTTCCATTTGCCTTTTCTTTGCGGATCAATTCCTTTAAACTGATCAAGGCCTTGGGATCCAATCCCGTGGTAGGTTCATCAAGAATGATCAAAGGAGTATCGAACATAAAGGTCAGTACAATGTTCACCTTTTGTTTGGTACCTCCAGATAGGGTGGACAGTTTTTTATTCAGAAATGGTTCCAAGCCAAATAGGGCTATCAGTTCACCCTCGGAACTGGGGCTGTTCCTAAGGTCCTTGATCATATGGATCAATTCCTTGACCTTGATGTTGGGAGGAAAATTGGCAATTTGGGGAAGATAATCGATTTTTTTGCGATACTTCCAATCCTTTTTGATGGGGCTGTCCAGTATAGATATATTTCCCTTGTCGGGAATGACCATCCCCAAAATACTTTTGATCAAGGTGGTTTTTCCCGAACCATTGGGCCCAAGTATGGCATAAATATGCCCCTTGTCAATGGTTAGGTCCACACCCTTTAATACTTGGTTTTTCCCAAATTTTTTGTGAAGATTGTTTATTTCTATGGTCATGGTCGTATTTTCATTAAGGGATGGGCATCTTTTAAGTTATCGGGGGTGAAAACGGGGGAGACACGTTCTGAAAAATCGATAATATCCATAAACAGGCTCCTCAAAAGTACGATGGTCTCAGGAGTGCGGTTCACGACATAGGAGAACAATTTGACAGGTCGGTAGGGGACATCCCCAACACCATCCTTGTCTAGGTCATAACCGGTATAACTGCTCCAAAAATTACCCTCGAACACATTATCGTTCAATTTACTGTTATAGGAAATGTCAAAGGAATTGTAGAGGAAATTATTTCCCTTGAAACTATTGGTGTAACAGGCTCCCACAACGCGGATGGCCCAACCATTTCCCACAAAATCGTTATTGATGTACTTTATTCGGTTCGAACCTTCGATATTGATTCCAATGGTATTTTCCTCAAAAGTGTTGTCACTTATTTCAGCATCATTGATTTCTTTCAATAACATGCCATAAGCCGCCGTACCCCAATTTTTTCGAAAAGTGTTGTTTTTCATGGTAATGAACTTTGAGAACATGACTGCGACCCCGGCACCATTGTTCTCAAAAGTATTTTTGGTATAGATGTCGTTGTTCGAGAACATGAAATGAAGTCCGTATCGAAGATTGTCCATACTTACATTATCGGTGATGGTAATTCGATCGGAAAATTCCAAATAGATACCATCTCGAGTACCTTGTACATGGTTTTTGCGCACTTCTACATCCGAGGAGTACCAAAGCTGGATGCCATTGCCTGAATTATATTCGTCCACGGCATCTCCGATAATTCTATTGTGGTACACTTTGCCATGTGATGATTTTTCCAAATAGATACCAAAGAACAACTGTTCCAATACCATATTCTGGATACTGAAATTTTTACTCTGTACTACTCGTATGGCAGCGTTGTCCTTGGTATAACTGACCCCAACATTGATAATGAACAGACCGTCCAAGGTGACTTTATCTGATGTAATTCTGAAGATTTCCCCTTTTTTTTCGCCATCGACGATGGGATAATCAATACCCTTGATCACCAGAGGTTTGTCGACCAAAATTTCAAATTCCCGATAGGTGCCTTTTTGGATCAAGAGGGTATCATGGGCATTGGCCTCTTGAATGGTCTGCTTTATGGAACTATGCTCACAAGTCTCGCAAACCGTCCAGGTCTTTGCCCAGACCATCGACCCCATGAAAAACATGATCAATACTAAGGTGTATTTGTGATGTGGATAGCTGGTAGTCATGATGTCTTAGCAATTGATGTTGTGAAATGGTAAAACCCTTTTTTATCTGATGATTAAAAATTTGGCATCTTTTTTTGCACTGACCCAATGTTCTACCTCTTTGGAAAAGCTAAAATGTTGTTGTGCTCTTAAATTTACGCTTTGGTTTTCAATATAAAAATCAATGGACCCCTCCAATACAATCAAATGAGCATCTTTTGGTGAGGTATGTTTTGGAAAAATGGAATTCTTTGCCAAGCTTATACTCAATATTTCCAAAGTGTCATTTTTAACAAGTTGTTCTACTTGAAGGCCGTCAAAAGGTTGTTGCTCAATGGTATTGTCAATATCGATCATATACATGGATTTACTTTTTTATTGGTTATATTGTTTTTTTAATTCGGACCAAGTAAGGAGTTCACCATCATTGGCTTCCAATGTATGTTCCGCTGCCTGTTCCTCGGAAAATGCACTTAGAAATGCACCCATCGGGCTGGGTATGTTCTCACTGATCAAATAAGTGGCGTTTTTAGCATCTACCAGTTCTCCTGGATGGTCAAAATCGTTGACCAGTAAGAGGCCTATTGTCGATTCATCCTCGTCCTTTAATTGGTTCATCATACACTCGATGGCATCAAAATTAAAGACCTTGCCTTTCTTGGTTACCAATTGAGCTGCATGCTGCTTGTCTACAATGGTCATACTGCAATAATGGCAACCTACATGACCATAATCAATGGGTTTTGGACTTACGGAGCAACCCATGCTACCAGTGAGGATTACAAGTAAAAGGAAAATTGATGGTTTCATAAGAAATTAATTATTGTTTTTTAGTGTTTTTCCACCCCATAAAGCCGGCCGTTAGGGTAAGCATCATACCTATGAACATTAACCAAGCTCCAATAGAGGGCAAGGAGGTCACATCAAAATTCAACATTTTTACATGTCCAAATAATGGCGGTTTATAGGTCATGGGTGTTCCATCGGGATTGGTCAACTTCATGATGGCATTGGAATCCAGATTGGTGCCATAATCCACCAACCATTCATTGAAATCGTACATGCCCAAAACACCCATTATGGACATCAACGCAAACCAACCGATGAACCATTTATAACTTACTTTGCCAAAGTATCCCAAGAACCCGATCAATACGCCAATGGCCACCATGATTCCTATGATTATGGGAAAGGTACCGAACTCCCACATGTCCTCAGGTTTGGGCAATGTTTGCATTCCAATATAATGGTTCAGGCCATCAATGTTCTGAATATCAAATTCATTATCACCTTGCAGGCCACTGATATGGATATTAAGACCCAAAGGATCCGGATATTGCGGTGCCCCTAACATGATGTTCCATAGTGGGAAAACATATAATCCCAACAAGAAGAGTGGGCCAATGATCATTAGTAAACTAGCCTTTTTCATTTTTTTCTATTTAAAGGTTACAAATTGAGTGCGGTTTTTTGGTCGATGGTTGTATTTCAATTTGTAAAAAAAGCGGGCAGGTCATGGACACAGCCCGCTTTGTTCCTTGGTGTATCAATCCGAATTATTCACCAAGGGACCATTTCAATTCAAGGTTTGAATTGGCCGGGGAAACCCTAACATACCCTTGCATTTCTTGGTGCAGTGCCGAACAGAAGTCCGTACAGTAAAAAGGCCATACACCAACTTGTTTAGGTTCCCAGACCGATGTTTTAGTCTGGCCGGGCATCACAAGAAGCTCGGATGTGTTCTGACCCAAGATGGAGAACCCGTGGGGTACATCAAAATCTTGTTCGTGGTTGGTGATATGGAAATACACCTTATCACCGACTTTGATACCCTCTATGTTGTCAGGAGTAAAGTGGCTCCTGATGGTGGACATATAGATATGCACCTCATTTCCATCCCTTACCACCTTGGCATCTGTTGGAGTTTTGACGGCATAGGGGTGCTCGTTTTCATCCAATCGGTAAATTTTCTGTGATTTAGGGGCCAAGAGATCGGCTGGACATCCTGCTGCATAGTGAGGTTCACCATGGGTAGGGAAATCATAGATCAATTCCATTTTATCTCCCGAAATGTCATAGATCTGAGCGGAGTGCTCCATTTCCGGGCCAGTGGGCAAATAACGGTCCTTGGTAATCTTGTTCATGGCCACCACGTACTTGCCAAATGGTTTTCTGGAGTTACCTCCGGGAATCATTAAGTGACCAACCGAGTAGTAGGTTGGTTTTCTATCGATGACCTCCCAAGTGCCCAATTTCCATTTGACCACTTCGGAGGAGATAAAGAATGTTGTGTAAGCGTTTCCTTTGCCATCAAACTCGGTGTGCAATGGGCCGAGACCTCCACTTTTTACCTGACCGGCCAATACATCCTCAAACTTCAAGATTGGAATTCCATAGGCTTCCCCATCAAATTTCTCACCCTCAATTGCTGCAATCATTTTGTCAAAGGAGTGTACGGTCAAATCTGCTGACAGTTTACCGTTTCCAATAATATATTGTCCAGTTGGATCTACATCACAACCATGGGGTGATTTTGGGGTTGGTAAGAAGTATACTGCTCCGGGAACCTCGGTTGGGTCAACGGTAATCACTTCTTTTTTCATTGTGGTAGTGCCGGTATGGGAGTGCTCATCATATACATTGTGTGCATAGTTCGCTGGCATTGTGGTTCCTCCCCCATTGTTTACGTATTCCTCGATTTTCTTCCAGTTGATGGCTGCAATGAAATCCTTGTCATTTTGTGAAGCGTTAACCTCTAATAGGGTATTGGCCTCTTCAGTATTATAAGTCGTGAAGAAAAACCAACCATGTGATTTTCCTCTACCAGGGTGGGAAAGGTCGTAGTTGAAACCAGGCATCAACAGTTGGAACTTGATGTCCATGGCCCCATCCTCTGGAGCAACACTGATAAATGTCAAGGCTCCTTTAAAATTCCCCTTATACTCACTGATGGACATATCACGTTGGGGCACGGGAACTGCAAAACGGGTACCGGCCACTACATATTCCGTGTTTTCCGTGATGAAAGAAGAGCTATGGTTACCTGCACTGTTGGGTACCTCTATGATTTCCGCTGTCTCAAAGGTACTTAGGTCTACCCTTGCGATACGGGGAGTGTTGTTTCCGTTCACAAAGATCCATCTGCCGTCCAATTCCCCATTGGTCTGGGAAATATCGGGATGGTGAAGATCGTCCCAAGGCACAAAACCATGGGAGGTGTTCAACATGGGTTTGGTTTCCTCGGAATAGCCATAACCTGATGTTGGGAATTGCGAGAATACTGGAATTTCTTTGAACATCCTTCCAGAAGGCAATCCATAGACGGTAAGGTTACCGCTATAGCCTCCGGATAAAAAAGCATAAAATTCATCTTGCTCCCCAGGAGCGACATATACTTTTTCGGCGGCACTGGATGACAGGGCCCCGTTCGAACTTTGGTTCTGTTGGCCACAGGAAACCAGCATTAGGGCCGCTCCCATGGTCACTATCAAATGGTTATTAATTTTCATTGTGTTAGGATTAATTTGTTTTTATAGTTGTTGTATTGATCATTGGGTAGGAGGTAGGATGACCTTGTCCACGACATGAACAATTCCATTTCCAGCTTTCACACTACCTATTATTTTGGCACCCCCGACAAAGACATCATCGCCCTTGACTTCAACAGGAACATTTTGGTTGTTGGCCTGTCCCAATTTTTTGAAATTTTTCAAAAAATCTTTGGAATAGTTTCCAGGGGTTACATGGTACTTGAGAATATTGGCCAAAGCATCTTTGTTTTCTGGTTTTAAGAGGTCTTCCACCGTTCCTTCGGGCAGTGCATCAAATGCGTCATCGGTGGGAGCGAATACCATTAAAGGTCCAGCGTTGACCAGGGCATTTTCAAGGCTGGCTGCCTGTACAGCCGCTACCAAAGTTGTATGGTCTGAAGAATTGATTGCAATGCTCAATACCGTCGGGGTAGACTCATCATCTGTAATAAAGGCCTGTCCCTTGTTACTTTCAATTACCGTCTCAGATGTACTCTGGTCAGCAGTGGTCGTTTTGTTTTGGGCACTATCCTTACAGCCGCTGTTGAGTGCGAGAAGTAAGATCAGTCCCAGGGTACTTAGTTTAATGGTTGATTTCATAAGGTTTATTTTAAGGTTCTAAAGTATTCGAGTATAGCCCGGGCCTGATCCTCGGTCAAGCCTTGATTGGACATGGGCGATCCATTGAACTCTTGTAGCAGGTCTTTGGCCAAAGGGTCTTGTTGTACCATTTCTTGAGGGTTCAAGATCATGTTCATGACCCATTCCGGGGTTCTTCTTTCCAATACCCCGTTGGGGGCAGGGCCTATGAACTTTTTGCCGACCCGGTGACATGCCAAACACATTTGGTCATAGACCTCTTTTCCGTTTGCTGCCATGGCCTGGTCGATTTCAGGTGCTAATTCCACGGATTTTATAGGCCCCACCCCTTTAGTGGTCATATCTACACGTTCAGAGGCTTTTACTTCATTGGTGGAAGTGGTTTCCACAGGCTGTTCGATAGAGGCCTTCTTGCGTTGTACGCTAAAGCCTTCCTCTTTTTTTTCTTTGTCCTTTCCTCCGCAGCTTATCATGGTAAGAGCAAAGAGTAATGCTATTCCTTTTAGTATTGTCTTCATGTGATAAAGCGTTAAAATTTGGTACCAAAAGTATGTAGGGTAAAAGACCTATAACATGATATTGGTCATAAAAAGGATAAAAATATCTTTTAATCTTTGTTTTACATTTTTTACCATGCTTTCCAATTCTTCCAAATATGCCATTAAAGGAGTGCTTTATTTAGCCTTGAACTCCAATGCTGACCATAAGGTCTTGGTAAGGGATATTTTTGAGATTGTTCATGTTCCAGAGGCATATTTGGCCAAACTGTTACAAGAATTGTCTCGTCACAATATTATATCATCTACTAGGGGGCCAGGGGGAGGATTTTATTTAAGTGAGGAAAACCGTAAACATACTCTAATGGATATTGTAAAGGTAATTGATGGTGAAACCCGTATTAATTCGTGTTTTATGGGAATTCGCAATTGCGACATGAACAACCCCTGTGTACTACATAAACTTGTGGGGTCCAATAAAGCCAAATTCATTCAAGTTCTTGAAAAAACAACCATTTTGGATTTGATAGAGGGTAAAAGAGAGATTGAGGAGTTCTTCCCATTTTAAACATTGATTTTGAATTGGTGAATATTAAGTTTCAATGCTTATTGAATTAAGTTAAATTAAACGGTGAGTTAATAATTACAATAATGAATAGGGTCAATGGTTAATTTTTAACTTTAGATAATTAAACAGAATAAATATTAAAACGATTTGTCCATAATTAACTAATTTTAAATTCGGAAAGTCCAAAAATCACACGAGGGTGTCCTATAGGGTGTCCTTTTTTGGATAGTCAAGAAAAAACTCTGGAAACTTAAGGGGTTTCAAAGGATTGGTTAAAACTGCCACTCTTTGTGAAGGAATATCAATAATTGTTTTATGGCCATTCTCATCGGTGGATATGTTAAATACAAATTCGATGGATTTGTCTTCGCTTATTTGTACAGTTCCATTCCATCGGCCAGAAATATCCTGTGCATGAAGACCTATGGAAAGAAAAAGAAGTGTAAGTACTGATAATATATTTTTCATTGTATGTGTTTTAAATGTGTTAAAATTGGAATGTAATTTCCCTGTCCGAATCAAATTCGAATCTTAAATCATTTGGGAAAGGTTTTTGATTAATTGATAATGAGAGGGTTATTCCTCTAATTCCTTTAATAGGTCATTTGCCGAATCCATGGAGCCTTTATATTTTTTCAATACCCATTGCGAGAATATGAATAAGACACCTATGCCCGAGGGCACCAGCCAGTTCAGTTTTTCGGTCATTGTAAATACATCTATTCCTTTCATTATTTTCCCAAAAGAAATAACGCATAGTATCAACACGATAAAACTGGTATAAAAACTTACTTTTTGCAGTCGAATGAACTTCACCCGTGCTTTGGCATAAATAGCCAACGCCTCTTTATATGTACCTTTAGAAATTGGAACATTCTTCATCCTTTGAATTGACTTTAAGGAAAGGATAGGTAGCAGCAAACAAGCTACGATGGTTAAGATTCCTGAAAGTTGCAAATACCAGACATCCAATAGATTAAAATTACTGATAAGGAAGATTACCACGGCAAAACAGATTAAAGCACTAATGGTCTCTGGGACCGAAATACTGCGTATTCTATTTTCATATCGTTCCTTGGTCATATCGAAAATAAGTTGATCTGTCAAAATTTCTTGTCGTTCAACCTTCTTGCTCATATCTTCCCAAAGGGATTTCATCTTATCAATTTCCATTTTTAATTTGAGATTTTAATTTTTGTTTGATTCTTCCTAGACGCGTACCAACATTGGTGGTCGTAAAACCGGTGATAGTCGCGATTTCATCATAATTTTTTCCTTCTAAATGCAGTAATATGATACCTCTTTCCACGATACTGAGTTCTTTTATATGCGCATATAAAAGTGCAATACGTTCCTCTGTCAAGGTATCTACTTCATAAGGTCTGTTTAAAAGGAAATTGTCCATGGTTACTCGATCACCCCTTCTTTTTTCCTTCTTCAAACTACTGATTGCCGTGTTCAACGCAACTCGGTACATCCAAGTACTTACCTTAGCGTTTTCTTTAAAAGAACCATAAGATTTCCAGAGTTGGTACACTATTTCTTGAAATAGATCTTTCTGGTCTTCAACGGTATTGCTATAAAGTCTTGAAACTTTATAGATAATTCCTTCATTGGCTCTTATGTCCTTGACAAACTTTGTTTTTGAATCCATCAAAAGATAAATTACACTCTATTAGTATTTGAAGCACTTGAAAAATCACAAAAAAGTGACTTTATTTTGAGAAAAAAATTGTAAGATATTGTATTTCAATATTGTAACGCTGTAAAAAAATTAACTAAAATTACATTAATAGAGCGCTTTTAAAGGTTGACAAAGTGAATTAGAACTACTTTTTTTGAACACTTTTCAGATAAGCATTTGGTGTGGCACCCTCTATTTTTTTGAAGAATGTGTTGAAGACTGTTTTAGAGTTAAAACCACTATCATAGGCGACAGCCATTATGGTTAAACCTTTATTCTCTTCTAAAAGAACACGCTCTTTAAATTCATTGACCCTATAGGTATTTACATATTCAGAGAAGTTTTTTTGAAAGCCTAGGTTTAATAATTGTGAGACGTAATTGGCAGGAAGTTCTAGGTAGGAAGCTAAATCTTTTAAGGATAGATCTGGGTTTAAGTACAGTTTGTAGTCTATCATTATTTGCTCTAGTTCCTTGCTGTACTTTTTGATTTCGTTGGAATCCAGTAAGGCCTGTTTATACTGCTTTTTCTGTTTGTAGTTTACATTATCGGGAATGGCTTTCAGCATGATGTCTTTAAACCTTTTGTTGTTTTTTAAAGGCTTAAGAATTGGTGATGGATTCAATAGTAAAATTAATGGCAACCGGTTATCGTAAGCTTGAATAATTAAATCAACTGCCTTTTCATTATTGCCCAATAAGGTATTTACCAATATCAAAAATGTAAATGCCTTATCTACAAGTTCGGTTGTTAAATAGGTTTCTAATTCCTTTATTCCATCATTGCATTTTTCCGTTTCATTGAGCTTGGCATAACACATGGTTTCACCTCCTAATTTGGTGAGGTCTTTCACGGCAACCCCCTCAAGTGAGCCGAAATATGTCAACGCTTCATTTGGTTCGCCTGACATTAATAAACAAATCCCTATATAAATTGGAGGAAAGGGTAACTTAGGATCTAAATCCAATGCCTTTTTTAGATAAGGTATTGCAGTTTCATATTCTTCTTTCAAGTAGCATAGAAAACCTTTATAATGATGATTTATGGCAGCATAAGGATCTAGTTGCAATGCTTTATCGAGATAATTACGTGCCGCATCCAATTTTCCTTCAACAGTCAAAAAATTAGAGATGGTTAAGTAAAAATCGTCGGCTTGTTGTATTTCTAAAGCCTTATGGGCATGTCCGTAAGCTTTCTTCAGATCCCAGTTTTGCCAACATTCTATCCAAGCCAAATTCAATTGTGACCTTGATGAATTTGGGTCTAGCTCTAAAGCCTTTAACAAATATGGCTGGGCCTTCTCGTATGCTTCAAATGCGGGTAAAAGCCCCATGGTTCCCATATTAAAATAGGCTAGATTTATATCTAAATAGGGGTTTGAAAAATTGGGTGATTTATTTATTACCTCTTTTAAGATGTTGATACCCTTTATAGAGTTTTTATAATCCAACTTCATGATATAATACCTGCCTTTTAGATATTCCCTATAAATAGCTATAGGCACGTCAATAGGCTCAACTAGCTTATCTTCAATCTCAAGATGCCCAATATGTTCACGTAATTTTTCTGCAATAAACAGACTGATTTCATCTTGTATCTGGAAAATGTCATCTGGTTTTCTATCAAAAGTTTCTGACCAGAAATGAAAATCATCCAAAGTATCGATCATTTGCACTGTAATGCGCATTTTATTTTTGGATGTTCTTACGCTGCCTTCTATAAAGGTGGCCACCTTTAGTTTTTCTCTTATCTCTTCGGAGGTAACTTTTCTATTTTTAAAAAAGAAAGAGGAGGTACGAGAGGTTACGGAAAGGTCTTTGATTGTTGCTAATGCATTAATAACCTCTTCTGTTAAACCATCACAGAAATATTCATTATCAATATCATTACTCATATTGACAAATGGTAAAACCGCTATGGTTTTTGTATTGGGTGACATTGGTTATTATTTTGAATTTACAAAAACTGTAAATCTGCAGCTAATAGTACACTGGATTTGGTCTAAAGTTAAGTGATGTTTTTGTTAATTAGCCATCACCGGAATTTTAATATATCCATCCTCATAACATTTAATGATTAAAGGCTTCTTCGCATCTTGGATAGTTTCTTCGCTACTATTTTTCCAATTCCATAGTTTATTTCCGTAAAGGGTTCTTTGTTTCCGTTGATGACAACAACCAAATGACTGCCCTTGCTTATCTTTTTACTGGTCATCCGCACAATGACAAATGGAAGTTTTGTTTTTTCACCAGGGGTCAACAATTGTCTTTTCTCAAGGCCATGCCCAAAACTCGCCCTAGTTTTATATGGTAAGGAGATAAGAAGAATTGTTTCATCCTTTCAATAACAATCCATTTTCAGCTGTCCTTTTTGTTTAAGGTAATCAAGATTCAAATCAGAGAACTCTTCAAGTATCAACTCCAAAGTGTCAAGTACTTGTCTTTGCATTGAAAGCGAGCCGCAAATCATAATACAGCCCCCTTCTTGGACAGTATTGCGGACAATTTCCTTTTGGAGGTAAAGCGTATCCTGTACATACATTTTCTTCTCTTCTCTCGAAAAAGCGAAGTGATGGTTACTATTCGGATTGTTTTCGTTCTGATTTTCTAAAAAACTAGTATACAATTGTGTGGATGTCCTGTTACGACACCCCCAGAGTAGATTTATGTTGGCACCTTTGTATTGGTGCATCATCCCCAAGAATGGCGCAATCCCAGTTCCGTTAGCAACAAGTATGGCAGAGTTTGCCTTTTTAGGAAAATGAAAGTGAGGATTTTTATCTATGCTGGCCTGTAGTGTATCTCCTTTTTTCAATTTGGAAAGAAAGGTGGAGCAGCGACCGAATTCATGTTTTTTGATGCTCAAAACAATTTCCTTCCCAATTTTGGCGATGGAGTATTGCCGTGCTACATCAGAACCTTCAGGATAGATGGAAAGTAAATCTCCAGAAGTGAAATCTGTTCTTTTTTTAGGTCTTAGCCTAAGTAAAAACGTATCATCTATATTTAGCTCAGAACGATGGATAACATCAAGAGCAAGTAGCTTTTTCTTTTGTTGTTTTTTTGATGGTGGTTGTAAAGAGAATTCAATTTTTGTACGCTGACTCCATTCCAGTGCCCACTCCTTAAAAGCCGTGAAATCTGCATTGTTGATTTTTTCAAGTTGCAGTAGAGGAGTAAAGTTTTCTGGATTTTTCAGTTCTTCATCAACCGCTATGGCATATTTACAATAATCAGGGTACTCCAACGAACCAAAACCGACCACCGCATATTTTAGGTTGTTCGGTTGCTCTACCGATTTTAAACGATCAATAAATTTTCTCGCATTTGTGGGTGAATCGCCCTCTCCATAAGTAGAAGTCAAAATAATGATGTGCTCTGCTTTTGGGTAGGTGGTGTATTGGTTCAATTCGGTAAGGAAAACCTTTTTATTGACCGAACTCAAAGCCTGGAACAATCGCATTCCAAAATCGTAGGTGGTCCCGGTTTCCGAACCAATCATAATAATGATTTCGCACTCATTTTTGTCCGGCATTTGAGATAAAGCACTATCTCTTTTGCCTCGATTTATTCGTTTTAGCGAAATTACAAATCCAGAATAAATAAAAAACAAAATGGAGGCACTTGCCAAAAGTAAAACAAGGGACCACAAAACATTGCCTTCGCCCGTATGCGTTTTAAAACTAAACCTTGAAGCAAGGGCGATAAACGGATATGAAGCACTGGCAACTATTTCACCAGTTTCTTGGTTGACCTTGATTTCTTTATTTTTTAATGCAATTTGATAGAACTCCTCCGGATCATCGGAAAATGGAAACTCAATTTTTCGGACATTATCAAGTCTTGTGTTTTGGAACAGGGGAATTTCCACAACACTGTTGTATTTGGTTGGGGAATCGATTTGTTTCTCTTCCCAATTGGCAGTGGATGTATCGGGTAGTAGGTTGAATTTTTCAGCAGAAAGATATACGCCGGTAACCGAAAGAACGATAATGGGAATAAAGAACCACCGACTTAATATTACATGATAGCGAAGTTCCGAATAATCCTTCTGTACCTTGGAAAACAATCGTTTTATGCCTCCTTGTCGCTTTGCGAGAAGCATCAACCCGGTAAGGGTAATCATTAGGAGCAAAAATGAAATCAAACCCACAAAAAACCGCCCAATGCTCTTTAGGAACAGTGAGCGGTGCAAATTGGTGGCAAAACTATAAATTTCAGGGCGGTCTTGGACTACACCTAGTTGTTCGCCCGTTCTTGGATCAATGTAGATATCGAGCGTTTCCAAATCCATTGTCAAAACCGAGGCCTTTACAAAATGGGATGATTCCAATTCAACTGAGAATACTTCATCATAATTTTGTTTTAGGCCGCTGATGGTGGTTGCCAACGATACCTGGTCCAAATCCTCAATAGCGTAACCTTTTGCCTGATGCTGGATAGGTTCGACCGCTAAAATGATACCGGTAACGGACACTATCAAAAGGAATAGGGATGAAACCAGAGCCAGTAAAAAATGGCAGTATCGCCAAATGGAAATGGTCATAGACAGGTTTTATTGGGCCAGCATTCGAACGTAACGAATAAATCCTTTTCCTTCTTTTTTGCTTTTCAGGTTTTCCGAAGTGAGCTCGAATTGAATGTCATCCATATAATACTCCTGATCTTCAACGGAAGTCTCAAAACGAATACTATATCCTTTATCTATCTTGTCTTCGGGTATTTGTAAAACGGTAACGGTACGTTCCCCACCACTTATGGTTTCACCGGAAATCCCGTCGATATTGGGACGGTATTTGCCATAAAATTGCCACCACTCCGGTATTTCACTGTACCACTCACTATCCTTGCCCTGTACATAAAGTGTCTCCTCGTACTCACCGTCAGGCTTTAAGAGGGAGACCACTACATAAGCTCCCTCACCAGAATAATTGGTCATTTGGATTAGGCATTTTACTGTTTTGGTCTGATTAGGTGCAAAGGCTGTAAACAATGAGCCTACTAGTAATAGCAGAGGAAAGATTTTCAATGATTTTTTCATCTTACTTTAAAAAGTTTAGTCTTGTGTTTTGTTTTTGTAAGAGTTCATTTTCACTGGCCAGATCGTGAACAGTTTCTTCAAATTCTGTTTTGATTGTTACATCGGCTCCTTTGGAAATCAAATATTTCATCAATTCCTCATCTTCTGCTTTCATTGCGGCCAAATGTAATGCGGTAAGCCCTTCATTGTTTTTGGCATTTAGGTCAATTCCAAATGCATCCAATCGTTTAGCGAGGGATAAATCATTATTCTTTGCAGCCAAATGATATAAGGTATTGCCATTGGCTTGTACTGTATTGAAGGCCACACCTTTTTTCTCTAGAAGTGCTCTTTTTTGGTCAAATGCTTCCGTTTCCCGTTCATTAAAGGAATTTGCCCAGTAATAGGCCATGGAATTCCCAGCATTGTCGGTTGCAAGGGCATCGGCTCCTTTTGTAAGTAGAAAATCCACCACTTCGGGTGTATTGTATTGAGCTGCAAGCATTAAAGCTGTCTGTCCCTTGCTATTTGTGGTATTGAAATCGGTTACACCTTCGGACAGTAGTTTAACCATCTCCAAATTGTTCCGTGAAGCTGCATTAAGAAATGGGGTATTGCCATCAGCATCCTTTTGGTTTGCATCGGCACCAGCAGAAAGAAATAACTCAAAGATATCCTTGTCGGTGTTGTTATAGGCCAAACGATGCAGAGGGGTATAACCATCTTGGGTCACCATGTTTGGGTCAAGTCCAAGGTTTTTCAAGTATTCATAGACCGACAAGGGATTACTGAATCCACGTCCGCCCTGTGCTGCAAAAAGAAAAGCATTGGCCCCTTCCTTATTGATGGTCTTATAGTCTACACCTTTTTCAATGAGCAAATCAAGAAAATCGATATTTCCTTTTTTTACGGCATAATTAAAAATACCGTTCCCAGAATCGTCTTTGCTATCCAATGCTAAGCCTTTTTCCAGAAAAAAGTTTAATTCCTCCATATTGTTCAATGATGGTGCCGCCAATAAAAGTAAATTGGCCCCGTGATCACTTTTTTCTTCAGTCAGTTCCACACCATGTTTTTCAAAAGCAGTGTAGAGTTTCGGATTTTTTTGACCGGCATTGGCAGCAAAAGCGAGAGGTGTGTAACCATGACTATCAAGATCGGTAACCGAGGAACCGGTTTCCAACAAATGGTTTACAATTTCAATTTTGCCTGCATAGGCAGCCCAGTGTAAATAGATACGGCTATCGTGCGTTTTTTTATCCACTGAATTCCCTTCCAAAGAGAGCAGATATTTAATAACATCGTCGTCGGCTTTTTCCAAAAGGGCATAAACCACAGCATCAAAAGCGTTGGCGTTTAGGGCTTTAGGATCGTTACCCTCGTTAATTTTTTCTTTAACAGCCGCTATGTCCGGATTGCTTTTCCAGAAAGAACGCCCAATAAAAACATTGTCGTTTTGAGCGACCATGGAATAGCCTGACAAAAACAGAAAAAGTAGAAGTGAGTTCTTTAACAAATTCATAGTATTATTTTTTTACAAATGCTTCGATGATATCATTAATTTCACCTTTTTCGTTGTAGGCTTCTTCATCAAGTAGATATTTAAATAGCACTTTGTTATCCACTTTGTTTTTTAGTTGAAGGTCTTGGTTGCGGCCATAAACCTCATCCCACTTGGAACGGACCACAGCCCATTTTTCTTTATTTTCCTCCCACCATTTTGCCGCACCAGCGCATCGGCTATCGTCTACTTTCACATAAGTGTTATATCCTTTTTCGTTGGCTAGAATTATATCTTCCTTACCGTTCTCACGAACAATTTTGGCATTGTCTTGGTCGTGCAACCATCCATATTCTGTAATCTCATGGCGGTTACCGCGCATGGTCAGATTATAATCGCTTCGAGTAGTGTATTCACGTCGGGGTAGAGGAGCAGGTGCGGTATTTTCCCAATAGCTTTTTCCATCCACGTGAACCCAGGTTGCCGAACCTTCGTAACGTGGACTATCATCCACTTGATAGACTTTTTGCGTCCACTGTCCTTTAACTTCCGATGGTTTTAGTTGCTCGTAGGTCCATTCATTGTTTGTATTATAAGTGTACAGGTCGGTGTTCTCGTACAACCAATCTTGACGCCAGTGTTTCACAATATAAGGGTCGCTGGGATTTCCAACTTGTAATAGATGTTGAATTGAAATTTTATCATCCTCATCGGTCACCAATTGTGCCCATTCCAATCCTTTGTCGACTTTGGTTTTGGATGGTTTGTATAGCGAATCGTTACTGTAATTGAAGGTCTCTGCAAAATTGAAAGTGACCTCGTAACAACCGCACATACTTTTTATCGCTTCACGATCTTGTTGTTTTTTGTTTGTTTGGGATATGGCGCTGGTTGCGATCAATAGCGCCAAAAAAGAGTAGCTGAATGTTTTCATCAGGTATGGTTTACATTTTTAAAATTCGGAGTCAAAAATAATTAATTATAATTAATCTAAATAAGAATAATCTATATATTTGCTCACAATTAAGAATTGTTCTAAATAAAATCAATGAATTTCCGAACCATCCTTGTCTTGATATTATTGAGCTTTTGTTCAAGAATCTCCTTTGCCCAAAGTGAAAAACAAGTTTTACTGGATTCCACTTACATCCAATCATTGGAAGAGGTTGTGCTAACCGCTACACGCACTGAGCGACAACTTTCTTCGCTGCCTTTACCGGTAACATTGGTATCAAAAAAACGAATAGCACAATCCGGTACCATCCGCTTGAATGAAATATTAAATGAGCAAACCGGAATTATTACCGTGGCCGATGAAAGTGGATTTGAAGGGGTGCAAATCCAAGGTATTGCTTCGGATTATATTTTGATTCTTATCGATGGTGTACCCTTGTTGGGTAGAAATGCCGGAAACTTTGATCTAAGTAGGCTAACGGTTGGTAATATCAAACAGATAGAGGTTGTAAAAGGACCATCGAGCAGTTTGTACGGTACCGAAGCGTTGGGAGGGGTAATCAACATTATTACCGAAAAACCCAAGACAGAAGACCTTACTGGGAATATATCCTACCGAATAGGAACTTTTAGCCAGCAGGATATCAATCTTGACTTGAAACAACGACTGGGCAAATTTAGATATGGCCTATTCGCCAACCGTTTTTCCAGTGAAGGCTACGACCTTAATCCAGATGTGGAAGGTCAGACCGTCAATCCATTTGAAAATTATACCATTAATGGTCGTTTCTACTACGATTTTAATGATGGGCTATCTCTTTTTGCATCAACTCGATACTATGATCAAGTACAGGATGCAGGTCTTTTTGTGGATGGGGTGCAGTTTGAAGGTGATAGCAAGGAAAAAGAATGGAATGCCCATACGAGGCTGGATCATAAATGGAACGACAAACTTACTACCTATTACGAACTTTATTATACCAATTATAGGGCCAATGAGCGGCTGGCCGACCCCATTTCTGACAATGTCTTGAGTGATAGCGATTTTGACCAAACCCTTTTTCGTCCAGAAATACGAGGTAGTTATGTTTTTGGCACCAGTTCATCCGGGAAGGCCGATGGAGGAACATTGACCGCTGGGATAGGATTTCAGTTTGATGAACTTGACCGGACATTTTTTGACGAGACCGTGAGTTTTGACTCGCAATACGTGTATGCCCAATATGATTTTAATCCTACGGAAAGGCTAAATGTTATTGCAGGCGCTCGGTTTGACAACCATTCCGAATACGACAATCAGTTTAGTCCAAAACTTGCCATGCGATATAAATTAACGAATGCCGTTGCCCTGAAAGGATCAGTTGGCTATGGATTTAAGGCTCCCGATTTTAGACAATTGTATTTTGATTTTACCAATTCGGCGGTAGGGTATACCGTTTTGGGCTATAATGTCGCTCTGAATAAATTACAACAACTGGAAGCCCAAGGGCAAATCGCTGATATCGTGGTTTCTGAAAGCGATTTGAACAATCCCTTGGAGGCCGAAAGTTCTGTAGGCTATAACCTTGGTTTAACCTTCAAGGAAGGTAAATGGAACAGCGAATTGAATTTTTTCAGAAATGATTTTAAGAACCTAATTGATACTCGAATCATTGCTCGAAAGGTAAACGGTCAAAACGTATTCAGTTATGTAAATTTTGATGAAATTTTCACTACTGGTTTTGAAATAAATACCGTGTACAAAATCAATGATGCGCTTAGTCTGAGTGCAGGGTATCAACTATTATACGCCTACGATAAAACAAAGCAAGGCCAAGTAGATAGGGGAGAGGTGTTTGCTCGTGATCCGGAGACGAATCAAACTGTTCTAATTGAGCAGTCCGATTATTTTGGACTTGTAAATCGTTCCCGTCACAATGCCAACTTCAAGATTTTTTATGATATCCCATCTGCCCATGCCAATATAAATCTACGGTTACTGTACCGAAGTAAATATGCACTCTTCGATACCAATGGTAATGGACTTGTGGATACCTACGATACGAGCTTTGTGGATGGTTTTGTAACAACCAATATATCGGCTAGCAAAACCTTTTATGGGGATTTTAATCTGCAAGTCGGTGCAAATAACCTGTTGGATTACACCGATGGGAATATCCCCAACCTACCAGGAATTCAAGGATACATTAAACTCAATTATAATTTTTAATTTTTTAAACAACCAAAATGAACAAGAATATTGTATTAGCAGCAGCGATTAGTATGGCGTTATTTTCATGTAGTAAAGATGATGACGGAGCCCCAGAGCCCGATCCAATCCAGGTGGATCAAGTGAGCAATTTGCACGCACCACAAACTGGTGGACAAGGGCAGCCTGTAGGAGGGGATTTTACCAAATTTGATTTTGAAACAGGGGCTGTGACCACTAGCGATACGGATTGGGATATTGCATTTCGAGGTACCACAATTGCTGTAAATGGAGGTGCCGAAACCGGAACCGCAGATGAACCTGCACGTTCCGGGGATGTGGGTGCAACCATTGTATCAGGTACATTTGACAGTGTAACTACCGCAGAAGGATTATCCTTTTCCCAAGACGCAGATGGCAGTTTTGCCATTCCAACAGGAAGCGACAACGGTTGGTACAATTATAATTTTCAAACCAACATAGTTTCGCCCATACCAGGAAAAGTATTGGTATTTAAAACCTCAGAAGGGAATTATGCCAAAGTGGAGATTTTGAGTTATTACGAAGATGCTCCTGCGAGTCCCGACCCAAGTACGGATACCGGGAGGTACTACACATTCGATTATGTGTTCAATCCCAACGGAGAAACTTCTTTTGAGCAGTAAAAAATATCCCGCAGTGGAATGTATTTTTCACTTCTCTGCGGTTTAATTTGGTAAAATGACCAAGCCCTGTTGATTTTTAATTTAACAGGGCTTTGTTTTTAAAGGTTGAATAGGGGAATTGAACACCTCAAAATAAAACCAACCATATATGTTTCTTCTAAAAGAAGTAGTGTTTTTTATAGAATAGTAATCGTATAGGTTTGATTTCTTATTTGAATGGATAATACCAAATTGAATGCACAATGGCCTACTGAGAACAAATAAAAAAATGAAGTTCACTTATTACTTTATGAACTTCCCATGGATCTACTTCCTTTACGAATGATTTTTTTGCTTTCCTTTCCTTTGATCGGTAACCCATCATCATTAAACCAAACAATCGCACCGGTAGGGCATCGCTGAATAGGCACTTGTGTGTTATGGTTTTCAGCGTAATTAATAACGGGCAAATTATTTTTCATGGTAATCAAATCACCGGGGGCATCCATGGCACATTTACCGCAAGCCGTACAGCCCACTTGGCAATCTTCTAAAACAGGTTCGCCGTGTTCTAGATTTTTACAAGCTACCCACAGATGATGACTAATAGGTTGCAAGGAAAATAAATCTTTGGGGCAAGCTTCCACACAGTCGCCACATGCAGTACATTTATCTTGATCTACAATAGGCAAGCCATGTTCGTTCATGGTAATGGCATCAAAATCGCATACAACCTCACAATCGCCATGTCCTAAACATCCCCAAAAACAACCTTTGCCGCCGCCGGATACCAAAGCCGCGGCTTGACAACTCTCAACACCCACATATTGGGCACGGTTTATGGCCACATTCGTCCCACCGGCACAAGCAAGACGAGCGACCTTTTTTTCCTCCGCACCCATATCTACCCCAAGAAAATTAGCAATAGCTTGT
Source organism: uncultured Allomuricauda sp. (assembly GCF_947258355.1). Lineage (GTDB taxonomy): Bacteria > Bacteroidota > Bacteroidia > Flavobacteriales > Flavobacteriaceae > Flagellimonas. The sequence goes on along the minus strand of NZ_CAMYIC010000063.1, from coordinate 79,447 downwards.
CTACCTTCATCTGTACTTACCGTACATTTTCCGGGTAAGGCACGTCCGTGAACCAAAGCCTCTGCGAAGGGTCTACAACCGGGAAAACCACAAGCACCGCAATTGGCATGGGGCAACATGTCCTCTACCTTATCTATACGCGGGTCTTCATATACAAAGAGCTTTTTGTTCGCAACAATCAGCATAATTGCAAGAAGTAAGGTTAACCCTCCAAGCGCGGCCACTGCAATAACGATAGACATATTAATTCACCAATTAATTAGAAAAATGATTTTCCTTTTTGTTTCGAGCAAGCTTAAAAAATGATTTCGGCCCATTTTCTGCCCGCAATCAATTCAGCTTTTCGGAGTCGCCATGCCTCTTCCGAACCTAAGATTTTGGAAAATGCCTTGTTGAGCTTATCTAGGATATTTTCATATCCGGCAACGTAGATGTACGTATTGGACATGGAAAGCAATTCTTTTAGTTCTTCGGTCTGTCCTTCAAGTGCTTTATCCAATTCAATGGGGTCTGCCCAATAGGGTCTTGGACTCAATGCATGAAAAGCTTCGAATGTTTCCTCATCGTAATAATTGGTAAGATCCCCATCCTTATCGTTCATGTACAGTAGTTCCAAACCGCTTCGCGCACCATAGAACAACCGGATTTTTCCTTTCCAATCTTTTACATTTTTATAAATATGTTTGATAAAAGCCCTGAAGGGTGCAATACCGGTTCCCATCCCAATAAGTATAAGGTTGGCAGTCTTGTCTTCGGGAACTCTAAAGGGCAACTGAAAAGGACCTGTGACCGTAATTTCGTCTCCCTTTTTTCTATCGCATAAATAATTTGAGGAGATGCCGTCATATTCTTCACCGCTGAACTCATCAACATAGGAGCAGCGTTTCACCAACATGGTGATTTGTGGGTTTCCGTTGGCATGCTTGGGCAAATCAGCCACACTATATAATCTATGGTGAAGCTCGTTTCCAAATTCCCCATTGGATTTCACCAAAACGCCAAAGCTTTGGTCCACTTCGCATTCAAATTGCGAATCTTTTACTTCAAGTACGATTTCACGCACTTCATCGGTGTCGGGTGGCGTTAACCGCTCTGTGTTTTTTACGACCGCCTTATACCGTTTTTCGGTATCAAAATCAGATAAATGTGCCATGTTCTTAAAATTGTATGTGTTAATTTTTTTTAATTGATTCTCTTCTCTAAAGGATTTTTTCAACTTCCTTTTTCGTTACTTCTTTTCGCTCGCAAAAGCCTGTGCATCCACAATTTGAGCAACTTCTCCGACCGGCCAAAACATCATCTTCCGAGTATTCCTCCCGAAATGTTTTTTTCCATAGGGTTTGTACAAACGCCCATGCCAATACTATGGTTACTGTTAATCCTATTCCTATGATGAGTGATTTAATCATCCTTTTTATTTTTTAATTAAGCGCCCAGTCCTGCAAACCCCATGAAGCAGAGTGATAAAATTCCCGCTATGAACAAGGTCAGCGCTGTTCCTTTTGAAATATTGGGTACATCTGCAAAATTCATTTGTTCTCGTATACCTGCGATCAATACCAGTGCTAGCATAAATCCTGCGCCTGCACCTAAAGAATAGACCACACTTTCCAAAAATCCATATCCTTTACTTGTCTGAAACAATGCTACTCCAAGTATGGCACAATTTGTTGTGATCAATGGGAGAAAAATCCCCAATGATTTAAACAAAGCAGGGCTAATTTTTTTGATGAACATTTCCACCAATTGCACCGTGGAAGCGATTACCACGATATAGCTGATCAATTGAAGGAAGGGAGCATCGATACTTACAAGAAATGCATGAATACCGTAGGCACTCATAGAACTAATGAGCATTACAAACATTACGGCACCACCCATTTTTGTAGCGGTTTCCATTCTTCCGGATACCCCTAAAAATGGGCAAATACCCAAGAAATAGGCCAAAACAAAGTTGTTGACCAAGGCGGCATTAAGAAAAATCGAACCTAGAGATTCTGTATTCATGATTTTACTTTTCTTGTTTGTATGGCATTAATTATAAGTAACCAAAGGGCCAAGGTGAAAAATCCACCGGCAGGCAATATCATTACAATCCAGCTTTGATAACCTTCAGAAAAAAGCGGCACATTAAAAATTGAACCGTTCCCAAGTATTTCCCTTACAGCTCCCAAGCAAAATAGGGCAAGCGTAAACCCAAAGCCCATTCCCAAGGCATCAAGGATAGATCGTCCTATGGTATTTTTTGATGCAAAGGCTTCAGCCCGACTCAAAATCAGGCAGTTTACCACGATAAGTGAGATAAAGGCGCCTAAGCTTTTGTGAAGCTCAACGCTAATGGCCTGAATGGCATAATCGGTTACCGTAACAAATGTGGCGATGATGAGAATATAGGAGGCAATGCGCACTTGTTTGGGTACAAAATTTCGTAAAAGCGAGACCAAAATATTCGACATCAATAACACAAAAGCAGTGGCCAATCCCATGGCAAGAGCATTTTCCGCAGTATTGGAAACAGCAAGCACTGGACACATGCCCAACACTTGCACAAATACTGGATTATCTCGCCACAAACCTTTGATAAACTCATCGGTTGAGGTGACCTTTTCCTTTGTTGTGGAATTATCGTTGCTCATTGCTGTTCATTTTATTTTGGCCCTTTTTATAATCTTCATGGAGAATAGGAACAACCTCCATGGTACTTGTACCAATAATATCTCCTATGGCACGCGAAGAAATCGTAGCTCCTGTGATGCCATCAATTTCCCAAGCATTTTGCTTCTCACCTTGTTTCACGGTAATTACCTTGTTCTTTAACTGTCCATCCGCGGAAACGCTGACATCCAGATCTTTAAAATTGTTGAGAAACGCTTCTTCCTTTTCAATTTTATCTCCAAGTCCCGGGGTTTCCTTACTTTCCAATACCTGAAACCCGATTAGAATTTGCTCATCAGGGTCATACCCATAAATAATTCTGATGATATCCGCATAACCCTGACCAGCAGCTTCAACTGCATAGCCTACCAGCTTTTCATCCTTGTCATATCCGGCATAAACAGTTGATTCGGGTTTGTTCTCATCTTCGATTTTGAACAATGTTCCGTCCGTATTCACGCCAAATGTTTGTGTACTAACCGTTCCCGGAAGTACTTCAAAAATTGCTTTTTCCAATGCTTCGGCCTTTAGTCGCTGAACACGAGGTAGGGTCAATTCATAGGTCAACACAATAAGAAAAGCACTAATGATACCGATGCCTACCATGGCAACTAGCATTTTTTTGCTGTTCGCGGGATTTTGCATTGCTATGTTGGATGAATCACTCATGCGGCTTTTATTTTTCTTTTGGTTCCGTACACTCTGTTTTTGATGACCGAATCAATATGTGGAGAAATGGCATTGGCCAAGAGTATGGAATACATGACTCCTTCGGATAAACCACCCCACACTCGTATTACAATGGTCAAAATGCCAATGATTGCACCATAAACCCATAAACCGATTGGTGTAATAGGGGAGGAGACCATATCTGTGGCCATAAACACGGCCCCAAGCATTAAGCCACCAGAAAACAACATAAACCAGGGTGATGGATACACTTCACTATTGATTAAATAAAGTGCACCACTCAATACAAATGCACTTAATAATACGGCCACTGGTATTCTCCAATTCATCATATTGCGTGCAATCAAGTAAAGACCTCCTATTATGATGATCACCGCTGAGGTCTCACCCGCGGAACCACTGATTTGTCCAAAGGCCAACTCAGCAGTGGATGTAGTTACCCCATCGAACTTGAAAGCGGCAAGCGGTGTTGCCCCAGAGATAACATCAAATTCTGGCTCCATAAAAGGCAATGTAAATACCGAACTAGCTATGGAGGAAAAACGATCGGTCAGAAAAGCAGGGTGCCAAGTGGTAATGGCCACTGGAAAGGCTGCTTGCAAAACAGCCCTGGCCACGAGTGCCGGATTGAATACATTATATCCCAATCCCCCAAAAATGTATTTACCAAGGGCGATTCCAATGATTCCACCTATAAAAGCCATCCATAATGGAAAACTAGGGGGCAATGTAAGTCCCAATAACAAACCAGTGATCACTGCTGAATAATCACCGACCGTGGTTTGTTTTTTGGAAAGTTTACAAAGTACATGCTCGGTCAATACGCTGGCAAACGTTGCGGTAGCAATAACCAGTAAAGAGTTCAACCCAAAGGAATAGATAGAGAAACCCACAACGGGCAGCAATGCCCAAACCACATTTTTCATGATTTCATTGGTACCTCTTCCTTTGGTAATATGAGGCGATGTGCTAATATTTAGGGTTTTTCTAAGCATGGGCTTTCTCTTTTTTATCTGCTTCCCGCTTGCGAACTATTCGTTTTGCCGATCTAAAATATTGGACCAAGGGAATATGGGAAGGACATACATAGGTGCATGACCCACATTCAAAACAATCCATCAGATTAAAGTCCGAGGCCATTTCATCATAGGCTTCAAATTTTGCTAGAATCCCTAGTTTTGAAGGGTTCAACATAATGGGACATGCATCAACACAGGCACCACATTTGATACAGGGATATATCGTTGTTGACCGATTCACATCCTTTTTTGTAAATACCAAAATACCCGAGGTACCTTTCACAATGGAGATATCCAGATTGGAAACGGCCATCCCCATCATTGGGCCTCCCATGTATACTTCACTGATGTCTTCATCAACCCCTACTTGTTCCAAAACATAGCGCAGAGGCGTACCAACTGGAATGAGATAATTTCCTTTCTTTTTAACTCCTGGCCCCGTAATGGTGATTACCCGTTCTTGGATTCCGCGACCATGAGGTAGTAATCTGCCAATTTCGGCCGTTGTGGCAACGTTGACCACGACTGCACCAGCTTCAATAGGAAGTTTTCCCGAAGGTATTTCTTTGCCCAGAATTGAAGTGATCAGCATTTTCTCAGCTCCCTGCGGATATTTAACGGGAAGCACTTGCACAGAAACTGGTAATTCCTTGGGAATATGTTTCGACAAGTGATCGGCAGCATCTTGTTTGTTGGCTTCAATGCCAATGATGGCTTTTTTTGCTCCTGTAGCCTTCAACAAGTATTTGATTCCGGTAAAAATGTCGCTCTCCTGTTCCAACATTACCCGATGGTCCGTGGTTAAATAGGGCTCACATTCCACTCCATTAATAATCAGGGTTTCACATGTTTTACCTTCTGGAATTTTCAACTTTACATGCGTGGGGAACGCGGCGCCCCCCAATCCCACAATACCGGCATCTTGAATTCCTTGTAAAATTTCTTCCGAGGTGGCTGTATCCGGGTCTATAGGAGTTCCCTCGAGTACCTCTTGTGTAGAAAAAGGGAAGGCTTCCAGATAAATACCTAAGGACATTTTTCCCGAAATGGTGGGTACATTGGCAATTTTTCGAACTTTTCCTGAAATCGGGGCGTGCATGGGCACGGATACATAGCCATTGGCCTTGGCCAATAATTGGCCCCGTTGCACTTCCTGACCTTCCCGTACCACAATTTCTGATGGCGCTCCTATGTGTTGTGCCATCGGTAAAATTATGACTGGAGCAAACGGGAATTGCCTAATGGGCATGCCACTTGTTTCATCCTTACTTTCCGGAGGGTGAATACCGTGTTTAAATGTGTTTTTATGGAGATTGAAAAGCGTCATTATGCTATTTGAACATTAATTATACTTTTCACCTCGGCTTATCCATTTTTCAATATCCTTTCCTGATTTTTCAGCAGGTAAACCTGGGTGAATCACTCCAGCAGTACATTTTTCCGCTGCTTTCACCAAGTCTTCATAAGGTCCTGCTTTAGGATTTTTTATATACGCCTTGTTGTCTTCGTTATAAGCAAAGATGTTGGGATTGAGTTTGATGCACTCATCACAGGAACTGCATTCATCGGTTTCCAACCAAGGGGCCATATATTCCCCATTTGATGATGGTTCTTCTACTGCAAGTCCATTGGTCTCCACTGGTTTTTCCAATGCCATTTTCAACAGACCGTTTCCATCGCCATTTCCACCAGCAAGTTGCATAAGTCCCTGGGCAATATTTCCAACAACCTCGTTTCTTATTTTTTCTTCGAGATTTTCTTCCTGTGGTTTTTCGGTTTCCACTCCGGCAATATCGCGTAGCATCAGCCAGAAATCCCGACGTTCTTCACAAGACTCTACAATGGGTTTTGCAACCAACACTCGATTAAGTTTCTGATTTCTGTCGACAGCCCAGATATAAGGGAACTTACCTTCACGTGCGCTTTCTTCCAGTTCTAAAAACTCTGCCAATGGCATCATGTTCTCGTTCCAAGCACTACGCGGTACTTTTCTGAAATGTTTCCTGAATCGTGCCTCGGTCAATGCAAAATCCGCAAATGTCATTGGTAATTGCATGGTGCGTTCCTGACCATATTCGAGATATTTTAAATCGTAGGTAGGCCAGATTTGATCCATGGCAGGGTTGCCTGCCAAATCAAATGCTTCCCGTGCTTTTATGCCATGATCTGGATTGTATTTGAATAGGGGGTATGCCCTGGATTCCACAGCCAATTTCGCTTGGTGGGCACCTTTATCGTCTCCCACACCATGTTCGGGTTGGCAGGTAGTGTACAGGTTAAAGATTGCTGGTCGCTTGGTCATTAAGCCATCGATAAATCCTTCTATCATTTGACTTGTGTTGGCCAAAGTGGCTTGCATCACATAAGTGTTTCTATGTGCCATGGCAATGAGACCAATCTCTTTTCGAGGCTCACTTTTACCTTTCCAAACTTTACCATATTGGGCCATATCGGAAACTTGACCGATAAATCCAGAAGTACAAGCTTGTCCACCTGTATTGGAATATACCTGTGTATCGAGTACGATTACTTTAATCGGTTTGCCCGAAGCCATCATACGAGAGAGGTTTTGGAAACCAATATCGTACATGGCGCCATCACCGCCCAGGGTTACCACAGGAGGGCAGAGTAACCATTCTTCATCTGTAAATTGTTTCCATGTGAAATAGGTGAAGAAGTCATCATGTTCTTCTGCATTGTATTTACCCTCAAGTTCCAATTCCGCTTTACGGATGGCTTTGAAACCATCGGCCATTTTGGCCATATGTCCTTCAAAAACACCCATCGCCATGGATGGTGAGTCTTGGAACAAGTGGTTGGCCCATGGGAATGGATAGGGGTTGAAAGGCCAAGTACTTCCCCATACAGAGGAACAACCGGTTGAATTGAGGATACCCATATTGGACCTGCCTTTTCCGGTAGTTCCGTTGGTATATTTCCATTTTAACTTGTTCAGTTGAGCGAGTAATTGGGTCACATTCCGTAACCATTCCTGGTCAATGGGTTCACCTTCTTTTTCGGACTCCAACCTTCGTGTAATCTCCGACATAGTCAAATCTGAATTTTTCATTTCAGAAACTATTTTGGACATGGCATCTGAATCTGCCAAATTCACACGATTCATCAACTTGGTCTGGATGTGTTTTTCCAGTTTATCGGTCAATTCTTCCAGATAGGCCATGTGTTTTTCTATGCGAGGTTGCATAAGGGATTCTACCGTGGCCGTGAAAATATGTACTACTGATTTTTCGGAACAGCCCAAACAAGCTCCATCGCCACTGGCAAAATTCAAGTAAGCATCTTTGTTTAAGAGTATGCTTTCCAACGGACCAATTTTTTCTTCAAGGTCATCAATACGATTGAATTTTTGTGGGGTGTTCGGTAGATCTAACCAGAAGTCCCACTCTTTGTTCAATTTGGCAATGGACCCTTCGGTCTGTGGTATTTTAATTAAAGCATCATCATTACAAACGGCAACACATTCCATACATCCCTTACATGTGTTCGGGTTGATGGTTATACTGAACAATCCGCCACTGTTCTCTTCTTTTTTCTCATGTAGATCATAGTAGGGGCGGGTCAAAGCGAAATTGAATTCGCCCAACTCTTCTTTGAACCAATCCAATTCCTGGGTGAGTTCCTTGCCATTACCAAGTTCGTCGAGCGTCATGTCCATGGCATGCTGCATATAGTCATTGACGGTCGCTCCATTTTTTGAACCTGCGAATAATTTTCTGACATGCCCTTCCATTTTACGGATTGCTTTGGGCAAATGCTCCACTTTACCGTGGTTGTTTTTTACGCGTTTTACTATGGTGTCAAAAACATCGGATACTTCACTTACCAGTCCTGGGATTGCTGTGTCGGGACATACGGTGTAGCAGTTTCCGCATGCGGTACAATTGTTGGGAACCCATTGGGGGTGTTCAAACCGAATACCAGTCATGTTTCTAAAAACGGATGAAACGGCAGGCATTACACTCAAGCCAATGAATGGGTCGGTGAGGTTATCATTTCCCATTCCTTGTAGATAAAAATTACCTGTTTGTTCCCAAAAACGGTGAATGTCGCTAAGCTTTGATTCGCTCTGTGGGATTTCCTTAAGCATCTGTGGAATGGGTAAGGTCTCCTTAACAGAGCCATTGGCTTTGTTACCTGCTCCCAGAACTTTGTTGGTAATTTCATGTACTTCATCAAAGCCACGTTTCACCACGCGCATGTTGTCATCAACCACACGTTGGCCCTTGGAACCGAATTTATGTTGCAATTGGTCTTCAATGGCCTTCAGTAATTTTTCTTCAGATAATCCTGATTTTTGCATCAATGGGGATGCGGCAAAAAATGCCCCTTGGAAGGCAATCCCCTGCATACGTAATTGTAATTCGGGGTCGGTGGCTTCTTCCCTCGCAATTTTAAACCCATCGATATAGAATACATGGATATCATTATCGATTATAATTTTTTGATAGCGCTCAGGAATTTCGGCCCAAACTTCATCGGGTGTTTTTTTATCGCTTTGGATGATGAAATTCCCTCCTTTTTTAAGACCGGCCAGTGCATTGGTATGTTTAAATACATTAGGGTCTGGGGATAATACAACATCCACAAAGTAGTACTCACAGTTTATTCGGATGGGTTCCGAAGAGGCTGCGAGATAATATGTTGTGGGCTGTCCTTTCTTCTCCGAACCATATTTAGGATTGGCCTTAATATTGTACCCCAATAACTCATATAGGGTCATGGCGAGGTTTTTACCCGTAGTGATTGCACCCCAGCCACCAATGGAATGAAAGCGTACCGTGATGGCGTCTTTTGGCATAAGGTTGGGGTTTTCCGAGCCCCTAATGCCCAGTTCCTTAACAAGTGGATAGGATTCTTGGATACTTTCCTGATATGCTTTTTGTTTAGGGGAATGTGGTATTTGTCGGATAAAGTCTATGGAGAGATAAAATTGTTTTTTGTGTTTACCATCGGGCAACATATTTTCTACTGCTCCTATGATGCCCTCTGGTTGTAAGTCACGGCTACCCATACCAAAGGATCCCGAATAAATTGAAGGCATATCGGAAATGGAGTACGAGGTTAATTCTGGGTAGGCTTTATTTTTTTCATCCCTACCGTTCTCCACACACTTGTTAAGAACAGAACGTACCTCGCGCGTAATCGGGGAGTCTACGGCCAATGGTTGGTCCAGTCTTTCCAAGATAGTTACGGCTTTTTTCCCTTTTAAAATCTCTCCGAGCATATCGGAAGGGAATGGCCTAAACATAACAAGGTCCACAACACCAACTTTTATTCCTCTGGTTTCACGCAGGTAATCCACAACAACTTCTGCACTGGGCACCAAACTTCCCTGACCTAAAATAAGGTAGTCGGCATCTTCTGCACGGTAGGTCATTACACGTTGATAGTTTCTACCGGTGAGTTCGTAGTATTCTTTGAACGCCTGATCAGCCAACTCCTTAATATGATCAAAGAAGAATGGACGTTGTGCAGCAACACTTTGCATGTACGAATCCTGGTTTTGTACAATTCCGGCCATTACCGGGTTGTCCACATCCCATAATTCAGGAATACGTCGCCGCGTATCACCATAAATAATTCGTTGGGCAGGTGTTGGTGTTTTTATGATATCGTCTGGACGACCTAGGTATTCTTTGATTAAGTCTCGTTCGGGCAATAGGAAAGATTCAATCAAATGTGTGGTTAAAAAACCATCCTGGGCAATAATGCCCGGAGTCAGGGCCAATTCCGCAATACGGTGGGCAATAATGTTAAGATCGGCCACATGTTGCGCCTTTTTGGCAAACATTTGAAAAAAGCCAGTATCGTCAATCGCATGGTAATCATCGTGCCCAGCGTGAACGTTCAATGTGGATTTGGTCATGGCCCGTGCGCCGATATTCAGTACATAGGTTAGTCGCTTACCCACTGCAGCATAAAGTGACTCATGCATGTAGGCAATACCCTGACCGGATGAAAAGTTGGCTGCACGTAAACCTGTCATGGACAATCCTGCGGTAACTGCAGCAGCGGCATGTTCTCCCTCAGGTTCAATAAATATCAAAGGTTTGTCAGAAATATTCAAATGTCCTTTAGCGGCGGCATCTGCCCAGTACTCTCCCATTTGGGTCGATGGTGTAATGGGGAATGCACCAGCAGCATCGGTAGATTCACGCTCGCACATAATTGCGGCCGTATTTCCGTCCATTGCAACCGGCTTTCCCGGATATTTGTAATTTGCTTTTTTCTTTTTTTTATCCTTGGATACGTTTTTGGGCCGGCTTATTTTTTGCAATATTGACTCGCTCATAATAGGAGAATTATGGATGTTAAATTTTACGGATATTCGCTTAAATGCTATGTTTTGATCTATCAACTAGTTCTTTGGCATAGGCAGCCAAATCAATGCAGTTTTGCATTTCGTCAAATTCTGCGCTGTACTCATCATCACTATTGAATTTTAAGGGACTGAGGTCAAAATCATTGAATTTTTCATTGATTTCCTGGCATTTGTTCAATAATACCTCTACGGTATCATCTTCATTGGACTCAACTCCATGTTTTAGTAGATACCCTTTTAAGTAATGAGAAATAGATTTTCGTGCGCTTCTGCAAACCATGTATGGTACTACATCTTCTGCTGGTCGATTTAATTCACTTTGGGCTGCCTCAAGAAATTGATCAGCCTGCTCGAATTTGGTTTTGATTAGATTGGTGTCCATCTTAAACATTTTTAATTGGCTATAGAGAACCAAAACAGTTGTTAGGAATTGTCACTAAAATTATTGAAAGTAAAGTCTTCATTTAATGACATTTATCAGTATCCGAACAAATTCTATGCAGATGGATTGGCTTTTATAAACTATTGAACGAGAATGAGTTCAATCTCGGTTCTTTTTATTTCAATGTATAATTCTCCTTGGGGAAAAGTCAGTATAGGGGAAGGGTAGAATAACGCAATGGTTAGTTCATCATTCTATATTCGTTGGGAGAGTACCCTACCTTGCTTTTAAACAAACGAGAGAAATGTTGGGGGTGTTTAAAGCCAAGTTCGTAGGCAATTTCGCTTACAGTTTTCGAGGGGTCGAAGATGCGTTCTTTGGCGACCTCGATAAGTTTGGTTTGAATGATTTCGAGGGCACTTTTCCCCGTCTCTTTTTTAATAAGATCACCAAAATAGTTAGCGGACAAATATTGTTCCTGGGCAAAATGTCCTACAGACGGGCAGCCAAGTTCGCTGGCCTTTCCGGAATACAAGTACTGGTGGAGCGATCTTTTGAATTGATGGACCACGCCATCGTTCACGTCATCGCGGGTAATAAATTGTCGGTCGTAAAAGCGTGAGCAATAACGCAGAAAAAGTTCGATATTGGATACAATGAGCTCTTTGCTGTGCTTGTCAATATCGCGTTCCAGTTCAAACCGTATTTTGTCAATACAATCAATAATAATTTTTCGCTCTTTTTGAGAGAGGTGCAATGCCTCGCTCAATTCATAGGAAAAGAAGGAATATTTGGAAATAATTTCACCTAAATTCGTCTTGCGCAGTAAATCAGGGTGAAACAATAGGGCATAACCCGACGGAATGTAATCGTCACTGTTCTCGATTTGGACAATTTGACCGGGCCCAATAAAGACCAATGTACCCTCTTGAAAGTCATAATACTTTCTGCCGTATTTTAAAATACAGTCAGGATTCAAATACTTCGTGGTGCCTTCACCACCCAGAAGTTTGGTTGAAGTGGATCGGGAAACACGTACCATGAAAATGAAAGGTTCCTTGGATGACTTTGCGAATTTTTTGACCGAACTTGGAAAAAAATGTGAAAAGCAGGGAATTCAGCTATTATACCATAATCATGATATGGAGTTGAAACCAGATGAGAATGGTGTAAAACCATTGGATTACCTTCTCGAGCATACCGATCCAAAATACGTGAATTTTCAAATGGACCTTTTTTGGATGACGCGGGCCAATGCCGATCCGGTTGCCTATTTTGAAAAATACCCGGGCAGGTTTAAAAGTTGGCATGTGAAAGATATGGATGAGCAAGATAGGTTTGCACCTGTTGGAAAAGGTAAAATAGATTTTGAAAGAATCTTGGCGAACAGAAACAAATCCGGGATGAATTATTTCTTCGTCGAGCAGGACCGTGTTTTTGATGGACTCAAACCATTAGAGGCCATAAGAATCAGTCATCAAGGATTGAAAGAATTTGGTTTCGATAAAATTATGCAGTAGAATCAACTGAACAACCTTATTTTTAAGGTCGAATAATTAAAAGGCTAGGCTTAGATAGGATAACTATTTTTCGTCTGGCCTTTTTTATTGCCAACGTAAATTTCACCTCACTGCAATCTACAGAAGCCGATGTGTTAGTACAAACCCAAAAATGAATTGCGTCAATAACACGATCAATTGAGGCAATGGGCGATGGTTTTGTTCTCTATCATTGTAAAAAAAGAAATTAAATGATTTTAACTACAGAAGAAGACCAAATAAGATTAGGAAAAATTGCAGATACGGAATATGAAATCTACGCGCTATTGAAACAAAGGTATAGTCCGAGAATATTCAAAGAGGATAAATTAAAGTCAGGGCATATCAAACAACTATTTGAAGCAGCGCGATGGTCGGCAAGTTCTTTTAATAGACAACCATGGCGTTTTATTTATGCCGAAAAAGGTTCTGAAGCCTACGATAAGATGGTGGACTGTATGAGCGATTTCAATAAATCTTGGGCCGTTAATGCACCATTTTTATTATTGACTGCATACAAAGAGAAAACCGAGGACGGAAAGGAAAATTTCCATGCCCTTCACGATTTGGGGTTGAGTTTGGGAAATATGACAGTACAAGCCCAATATTTGGATATTGCCTTGCACCACATGGCCGGAATAGATTGGGAAAAGGCCCAGAAAGTATTTAATGTCCCAGAAGGATACCATATAAGCACCGCAATAGCAATTGGTTATTATGGTGGAGATATTAACAATCTCTCAGGGGATTTACAGGAAAGTGAAACGGCAGAACGTACAAGAATGCCACAAAAGGATTTTGCCTTTGAAGGTGAATGGAAAGATTAATGGCCCCTAAAAAATCTAATTTTAAAGCTCTCGGGATACCAATTTCGAGAGCTTTTCTTTTTTGGGAAATACAAATTAACCTGAACTCCAAAACACCCAAATGGGTGAACAATAGATTCTTGGCAGAACAGACAAGAACAGTTATTTAGCTGTTATACCTTATTATTGATAGGTAGATGTAAAATGAAAAAATCGAATCTTGAACCGATTATTCTGGAATCAGAAAAGAATAAGTTAAATTCTAACAATAAACCCATTAACTAAGCAAACTGATATGAAACTGAAGAAAGTACTTTTTTTGTTCCTAATTGTAATCGGGACAAGTTTTTTAAATGCACAAACTGAAGTGGTTACTGGAGCGGATGTGGCCGTTACCGATACCGAATCCGGAAAAGTCCGTGGATTCATTCAAAACGGAATCTATACCTATAAAGGGATACCCTATGCAACGGCAGAACGTTTTATGCCGGCAAAAAAAGTGGAACCCTGGGATGGAGTAAGAAGTTCCACCATGTATGGTTCGGTAGCACCATTGATGACCCCAACCACCCAAGTGCAAGATGAATCGGAGTTCGTTTTTGATCACGATTGGGGCTATACCAGTGAAGATTGTTTGAGACTCAATGTGTGGACCCCCAGCATTGATGATGGTAAAAAAAGACCTGTTCTTTTTTGGATTCACGGAGGAGGCTTTACTGCTGGTTCCAGCCAAGAATTACCCTCTTATCACGGGGAAAATCTGAGTAACAAAGGGGATGTTGTAGTTGTTTCCATCAATCACCGGCTAAATATTTTGGGCTTTTTGGACCTATCGGCTTATGGTGATAAATACAAAGAAACTGCCAACAATAGTATGTTGGACATTGTTGCCGCTTTGGATTGGGTAAAAGCCAATATTGCGAACTTTGGTGGCGATCCCAACAATGTGACGATTTTTGGTCAATCCGGAGGAAGGGCTAAAGTAAACACGCTAATGGCCATGCCGCGGGCAAAAGGATTATTCCACAAAGCCATCAATCAAAGTGGTTCGTTCAGAGGACGCTTGTCCAAACAAGAAACTACAAGAGCTATAGCAGCTGAAGTATTGAACCAGCTTTCGCTATCAGATAATCAAGTGGATAGTTTACAAACTGTTCCTTTTGATGAATTGAGCAAGGCTGGATTGGCAGCTTTGGAGGTAGTGGCCGAAAAAATGAGAGAAGAAGGCAATGCGCCGGTGGGCTTTGGCCTTAGTTGGGGCCCGAGTATCGATGGTAATGTGCTTCCTCACGACTTATTTTCGGATGGAGCCTTTCAGCTTTCCAAGGATATTCCACTAATGCTAGGCACTACTAAAAATGAATTCACCCCTTTTATGAACGGACGTTTTTTCAATGCATCCGAAGAAGAGGTAATGGCCCATATCGAGGAAACTTACAAGGATAAGACAGACGATTATATGGCTGCTGTGAAAAAAGCATACCCAAACGACACAAGACCATCCGATTTATTGGACATCGATGCCACTTTTAGGCCAGGAGCCGTGTTTCAGGCCAACAAAAAGTCCCAATTGTCCAATGGTGCGCCCGTTTACATGTTCATGTTTACATGGCAGTCCCCAGTTTTTGATGGGAAATATAAGGCCCTGCATTGCATGGAGCTTCCATTTGTATTTGATAATGTAGAACGAGCCAGACAGATGACAGGTGGCGGACAAGAGGCCCATGTTCTTGCAGACAAAATGAGCAGCGCCTGGATCAATTTTGCCAAAACAGGAAACCCTAATCACAATGGCCACAATACAACTCAGAAAATACTGCTACCATGTTTTTCGATAACACTTGCGAGGTAAAACCTCAACATGATAAAGAATTCTTGGCTTTGATGGCCGAACGATAAACAAATCGTACATCTAAAAAACTAAACAATGAAATTATTCCCGAAAATAATTGCAGCCCTACTGTGGGTTGGTCTTTTTACGGTTATTTCCTGTAGCTCCCCAAGTACCGAAATACAAAATTTAAGGGTTGCCTATGCAGAAAAACCTTTGGCCATTGAAGATGAGAAACCACTGTTCGGTTGGCAAATGACATCGGATGTTGTCGGACAAAAACAGCAGGCTTATCAGATAAAAGTAACCATGGCAGATGGAACAGAAGTATGGGATAGCGGAAAGGTAGAGAGTGGTATATCCAACAATATTGCCTACGAAGGAGATACCCTGGAACCCGAAACCGCCTACATCTGGAATTTGACCGTTTGGGATGTGGAAGGAAAAACCTATACACATACATCACGTTTTGAAACAGGTTTAATGAATCCTGGTTTGGCTGCCTGGGACGGTGCCCAATTTATTGGGACTAACACTCTAACATTGGATGCCACATCGGCATTGCTTTTTGATATTGAAACCGAGGTTCAGATCGTGGAAGGGAATACGGCATCCTTGATTGTCGGAGCAAACGACTTTAGGTTCAACGATAAATTTCAGAATATCAACAATGCTGAAGGCGAAAACTATCTTAGAGTGGAACTGGATGTCTCCGGGGTGGGCAGTGCTTCCGGAGCGGCACTGAATATTTATCGTGTTGGCTTTGATTCCAGCGATTCAGCAGAAACTCCTTACATGGTAATTTCCAAGGAGAATTACCCTCAGACCAATATCAATGAGTTGATTACATCGAGTAATAAAAATAAAACAAATACACTTGCAATAGGCGTAAATGCCAGTAACATTGTTATTAAGATCAATGGAAAAATACTGCAGTTGGAGCCGGAAGACCCCAACAACCCCATACCCCCTCAGTTTAGGGAAATGGGATTTTCGGTTACAGGTGCCGGTGGTGGAAACTTTTTAACATACCCACATATCAATTCCGTTGGCTTTGGTTCGCAACCTGGCAGTAAGGTTGTTTTTAAGGATTATAAAATTTTGAATGCAGGGAAAAGCGACCCAACGAACAATGTAGTTTTTGGTCGGGATACAGGTGCGACTTATTCCATATTTGAAGATTTTGAAGGTGTCAGTTTGAATCAGGATGGCTCTATTGAAGTTAGCAATACTTCGGACCAAACATTGATTCAATATGCAGACCCAAGTCATGGTTCAGCAACCATGTTACGGTCAAACTTCAATATAGAAGATAAAAGCATTGCCAAGGCAAAACTATATGTAACCTCCATGGGTTCCAACGAGGTATACATAAATGGCGATAGGATAGGAGAGGATTGGTTTGCACCAGGTGCTACACAATTTCGAGAAACTTTGGGTTATTATGCATATGATGTTACCAAAAACATCAACCAAGGGGAGAATGCTATTGGGGCACTTATTTTTCCGGGATGGTACACGGGCTATATGACCTATACCCCTGCCAATTTCAACTTTTTTGGAGATACTGAAGCATTGTTGGCCAAGTTGGTCATTACTTATTCGGACGGAACAGAACAGACCGTGGTAACCAATACTGACACATGGAAAATATTCACCGAGGGTCCTGTCGAATATGGAAGTTTTTTCCAAGGAGAACGATACAATGCTCTCAAAGAAGAACAGATTGCTGTTGATGGCAACACCAATGGTTGGACTACAACAGCCTATGATTCTGATGGATGGGCCGAAGCCGAAGTTGTCGAACCCAGGGAATGGATAGATTTTGAAATCGTTTCCCGTTACGACCGTCCTGTTCGCGTAGTTGAGCGTTTACAAGCCACTGAGCTTATGGAAATCCATAGTGAAGACGAAACCACATATACCTATAACATGGGTGTCAACATGGTTGGAGTTCCTTCAATTACGGTGCCCGAAGGATGGCTTAAAAAAGGAGATACCGTTATTTTACGTTATGGGGAACAAGTTTATCCAGGTTTGGATGGCGATGAACTCCAATACATCGACATGTATGGTTACGAGAATGGAAAAGGTATTGCAGGAAGAATACTCACCGAGAATTATCGGGCGGCCATGGCAACTGATTTCTACATTGCCAAGAATGATGGCAAAGCCGTAATTCAACCAAGAACAACATTTAGGGGATACCAGTATATTCAGATAACATTGCCAAATCATACAGGGGCATTGCCCTTGGAAAACGTAATTGGTTTATCTCTGTCTTCTGATGAATTGCCTACGGGAACCTATGCTGCAACTACCAAAGATGGAAAAACGGGGGAACTGGCCAATCAACTCTTCAAAAATATACAGCGTAGTCAATTGGGGAATTTCTTTACGCTGCCAACTGATTGTCCGCAACGTAACGAGCGAATGGGGTGGACTGGAGATGCCCAAGCCTACACAAGAACAGGCACGTATAATTCTGATACCTACAATTTTTTCCGGCAATGGATGGTCGCCTTACGCGATGATCAAGGCGTTGGGAGTGAAACAGAAGCGCCTGGGGGAATAGGCAGCACAGTTCCAACCTACAATATGACAGACGATACCACATTTGCCAATGGAACAACATGGGCAGCGGCAGTATGTATGGTACCGTGGCAATTATATGTGCAGTATGGTGATACCAAAGTTATCGAAGAAAATATGGAGACCATGCGCCTATGGTTGGATGGTATGGATTATTACGATTTTAACGAAGAGTATACCTATTTGTCCTCCAAAACCGATGGGCTTGCCGATTGGTTGGCCATGGACAACAATACACCACCTGAACTGGTGAATAATGCCATTTATATTTATATGATGGAGGTTACAGCGATCATGGCCGAAGCTATTGGGGAAACAACATATGCCAATGAGCTAAGAGATAGACACAGTAAGGCGAAGGATGAGTGGAACCAATTTTTTGTCGACCCTGAGTCAGGAAGAACCAGAAACCTTAATGGGCTAATCGTACATTCACAAACATCTTATGCAACCCCCTTGAACTTTAATGTGTTTAATGAAGAGAACAGACCCAAAGCAGAAGCCTATTTGGCGGAATTGGTGTCCTTGCCATCATCCAGTAATACAAATGCGGATGGTTCCCGTGTGGAATATCCCATGAGAGAGGGACCCTTGGGTGGTTTTGGAATGAATAGCGAACAGGTTACTGAGGATTTCTTGCCTTATACCATTACCACAGGTTTTTCGGGAACACCGAATATCTTGCCTTCGCTAAGTAGGGGAGGAAAGGTAGATGAGGCCTATAAATTATTTTCAAGTACGGATTATACCTCATGGTTATATCCGGTTACCAAGGGTGCGACCTCCATTTGGGAGCGCTGGAACGGATTTAAGGCTGCATTTAAGGAGAATAATGAAAACCGAATGAACTCCTTTAACCACTTTGCACTTGGTGCTGTTGGACAGTGGATGTATGAGTTCCAGTTGGGTATTACAACGGACCATGGATTGGGAGAAGCTGGATACAAGCACTTTGTATTGCAGCCACAGGTTGCGGGAGAGTTTGAATCTTTATCGGGTAGTTACGAATCCAATTATGGTGTCATTTACAGTGGTTGGACTTCTGATGGTGCAGGAAATATGACTTCCTATAAAACCACTGTTCCTGCCAATACTACCGCCACGCTTTATTTACCCATGGGAGTGGATAACGATGACTTTGAGGCCATAAAGGGAGTAACGTATAATGGAACAGAGGTGCGCAATGGAATCACGGTTGGTACGTATGAATTGAGTTCGGGCACCTTCGAATTCCAATTGGAAAATAATGAGGTGAAGGCTACTTCGCTTTAAGGAAATTAATAGAACAAAAAGGGTTGGTTATTATTTTTTGCTGATCAAGTAGGCACAACGCCTTGCCCCGGCAAGAATATGGTCAACCCTTTCCACTTTGGTGTTGGGCCCCAATACCGATTTAAATGTATTGAGCTCTGTGCTGCAAAATCCTTGACATAAAGTCGCTGCGGCACAAATAGGACAATGATTTTCTATTAAAAGGAAGTTTCCGTTTTCATCTTGCTCATAAGTGGCCATATAGCCTTCTTGCTTACGAAGCTCGGCCAACTTTTTAATCTTTTCTTCCAAAGTTGCTGTATCCGGAATAGAATTGCGATAGTTCTGAAGTGTATCCTCCCCTGTGGAACTAATAAGCTCGGTCAAGGTGTCCTCTCCAAGATTCTCTTTTATCTTATTGATGAGTCTCAAGGTCAGTTCCGAATGCGAGTCCGGAAATTTGGAATGACCTTTTTTTGTCAACGACCAGAATTGTTGCGGGCGACCTCTTCCCATCGCACGACTTTCGGACTTCACATACCCATCCTTGGATAGCTTTAAAAGTTGAAACCTTGCTCCTTCTGTTGTTACGCCAAGTGTTTGGGCCAATTCCTTTAAGGTTTTCTCACCCTCGTTTTTGAGAATCCAAATAGCTCGTTCATTTTCTGGAACATTATTATTCATAATAAACAAAGTAAATATTTGGTTTATTATACAAATGTAATATCTTTGTACTGTTTTAAAAAGTTATTTAATTCAAAACTACATATTATGAGTTACAAATTACCAGAGTTACCTTATAGCTACGATGCACTTGCACCCTATATTGATGCCAGAACCATGGAAATTCACCATACCAAGCATCACCAAGGCTACGTAAATAAATTGAATGCTGCTTTGGAAGAAGCGGAAATTGAGGGTACTGACCTTAATACCCTTTTGGGTAAAATATCAACATTGTCCGTAGCTATCCGAAACAATGGAGGAGGACATTACAATCACAGTCTTTTCTGGACAATTTTAACACCCAATGGTACTGAAATGCCAGCTACATTGTCCGAGGCCATCGATAAAACATTCGGGTCTTTGGATGAGCTTAAAACCAATTTTTCAAAGGCTGCAGCAACCCGATTCGGTTCTGGTTGGGCTTGGTTGATCGTGGATGCAGATGGGAACTTAAAAGTTACTTCCACGCCCAATCAAGATAATCCTTTAATGGATACCGCAGAAGACCAAGGAACGCCAATTTTGGGATTGGATGTATGGGAACATGCCTATTATTTGAATTATCAAAACAAAAGACCGGAATACATCGATGCATTCTGGAACCTCGTTGATTGGAAAGAGGTGGAAAAACGTTATTTGGACGCTATATCTTAATTAATTGTATACTTAAGCTAATCCAGGATGGTCATTGCTGTCCTGGATTAACTTTTAATTATTATTCCATAATTTACAGGCTGACAATTTCAAATCAGCAATGGTATTTTCACCTAGTATAAAAAACCTTCAAGCAAAGGAAATATGAGAGTACTTGTTTTCAACGGAACAAATTCTACCAAATCGAATGCGGCCAATCATATCGTTGATTATTTTAAAACAACGCTTAGGGGCATGGGTGTTGAAGTAGTGGTCTTTAATTTGGCCGAAAACAGCATTCCTTTTTTTTCTGAGGATACCGAGGGAGTTCCTCAATCTGTAGAAAAGATGGTGGATCTCTTCCGCAGCTGTGAAAGGCATATTTGGTTCAGCCCACTGTATCATGGAGGAATGACGGGTGCTATGAAAAACTGCTTGGATTGGTTAATTGTAAGTGCTCGGGAGAATGAACCTTATTTAAGTCACATTAAAGTGGCCTTGATTTGTTGGGCATATGGAGGTAATGCTTCTACAGGAGTGGATAACATGCGAGTAGTTGCCAATACATTGCGAGCGTGGACCTTACCCTATAGCGTACCTATTGTAATGCAGGATTTGTATGCCAATGACACAAAAACGCTTGCGGTTGAATATCAAGATAAATTTGAGCGAATGATGACCTTGTTGATGTCTTGAACAAGGCTGCCGTTTAGGATATGTTCCGATACTGTTTTTGATGGTATCTTTATTTAAGTCCGAAGCTCTTTCCAACAGTTGTACAATTTCATTTTTAAATTCAGGTGCCTTTATTGGATATAAAGTTCTCATTTCTTTTATTGCCAATTTTGATGATAAAGTTTGATTTTAGGGAGGCAAAGGTTGTTGGGTAATCCTGTCCTTAAAATCACAAGGCGGAATAAAGCGATTTGAGTATCTTGAAGCCATCTTTTGGCAAATAGATTCAAATAAGATAACCCACGTATCACGAGAAACCTGATCAAAACCATCATTATAATCACTTCTTTGGCCTATGTATCATGCCAAAAAGAGAATAGGGTCAAACCTCCGGAAGCTATTGGACCGATTCCTTCTGAAGAGCAATTGGCTTGGCACAAAATGGAAATGAATGCATTTATCCATTTCACCATAAACACTTTTACCGATAAGGAATGGGGGTATGGGGATGAATCTCCAGAACTCTTCAATCCAACATCGTTCAATGCAGATCAATGGATGAAGACGTTAAAAAATGCCGGATTCAAAGGTGTGATCTTAACAGCAAAGCATCATGATGGGTTTGCTTTATGGCCATCGGCCTATACCGAGCATTCCGTTAAAAATAGCCCATTTAAATCGGGCAAGGGGGATATCGTAAAATCAGTGTCCGAATCAGCCGCAGCACATGGACTCAAATTTGGGGTTTATCTGTCGCCGTGGGACAGGAACCGTTCCGATTATGGAGAAGCCTCCTATGTGGAATATTATCGAAACCAGCTCAAAGAACTTTTCACAAATTATGGACCGGTATTCGAAATGTGGTTCGATGGGGCCAATGGAGGAGATGGTTATTACGGTGGTGCTCGGGAAACAAGGACAATCGATAGAAAGAATTACTATGATTGGCCCACAACATTGAAAATGGTAGATTCCATACAACCACAAGTATTGTTTTTTAGCGATGCTGGCCCAAGTTTACGATGGGTGGGCAATGAAAGGGGGATTGGTGGAAAAACCAATTGGAATACCATTACACCGGACACCCTATTTGCAGGTAAGTTTGGTATTGAAAAATTGCTCCAGCACGGTACAAAGGGAGGCAGTGAATGGATTCCTGCAGAAGTGAATGTTTCGATAAGACCAGGGTGGTTTTACCACAAAGCAGAGGATAGTTTGGTAAGGAGCCCTGAAAATTTGTTTGAGCGCTACCTTACCTCAGTGGGCAGGGGCTCTACCTTGTTGTTGAATATTCCTCCGGACACAAGAGGGTTGTTCCATGAGAATGATGTAGCGGCATTACAGGGTTTTAGAAAGATTTTGGACAGTGTTTTTAAAAATAATCTAGCCAAATCCACAAAAGTTGTGGCCAGCACATTTAGGGGTAACGACCAAAGGTTCGCTCCATTGAACTTAACAGATGGCAATGAGAGCACTTACTGGGCCACAGATGATGGAATAACTACAGCATCATTTCAAATTGATATGGATGCAGCCCAGGAAGTGAATTACTTGGTTGTTCAAGAGCACATTGCTCTGGGTCAACGAGTGGAAGCCTTCGATATATACGCCTGGATAAATGAAGCGTGGGCGAAGGTAGATAGTGAAACAACCATTGGCTACAAACGAATTTTACCTCTTAACGGAATTAACACATCAAAAATAAAGATCGAGATAACCAAGGCTCTAGAAAGTCCCGTGATTTCCAATGTGGAGATTTATTAAGATATGTGGGGCAAAGTTGAATCTTTTGGGGAGACAATAGGCTGATTCCATTTGTAGTAAAACAATCCGAGATACCTTATTGGAAAAACCCTAATGCCTCCTTTTGCTTTCCAAAAGAAACAATGAGAAATTTGTTATACGAGTTTCATCTTCTTGGGATCCCAATGCATTATTTTCTTGTCAAAATAACTGGTATTGCAAGCAAGTGCTGGAGCTGCCGCCCTAAAACCAAATTCAGCATCTTCCACAACTTCTTTTCCAGACCGGATGGCGTCAAAGAAGTTGGTAAAGTGGTCTAAATGATCACTGTAACCTTCTGGTGCTTTATAAATTACATCACCTTTTGGATGTCTCTTTTGCTGTGCCTCGGTCCATTTGGCGTTATAATTTGCCGTCATACGATCTTGCATTTCCTTTGGAAAAGTAAAAACGGAATCATACCCTCCAAAACCGGGAGCTTCCGGCATTTTACTGTACCCAACTGTGATATCGTTTCTGTTTATGGTTATTGTCCCTTCGGAACCAATCAATTGTATGATTTCCTGACCTCCCGTACCGCTAATAAAATTAACACGCAAGTTTAATTGAAAGGCCGGATGCTCTTCGCTTTCGGGATATTGCATCACACCGGACATTACATCGGGCATGTTTCTACCATCGTTCCAATAACTAAATTGTCCTGTACTATAAATGCTTTCCGGTCCTTTTGAATTGGTAATGAAATGGGTTCCGCTCAATAAATGGATATAAAGGTCTCCCGCTACCCCTGTTCCAAGTTCTTTGAAAGCTCTCCACCAAAAGAATTTTTTGGCATCAAATTCCATTTTGTCCGTTGCTTCAATAAAAGTGTCCCAGTCGGTGGTCTCGGGGCTTGCATCATCTGGAATGGTATATTCCCATGCTCCAATAGAGCTCTGACGATCCCAGGCGGCCTGCACCATATTTAGTTTACCTATCTCCCCAGCAGCCAAAAGCTCTTTTGCTTTTGCATATCCAACACTACTTACCCTTTGACTTCCAACTTGAAATACTTTGCCCGATTTTTCAGCGGCTTTCATCATGGGGTAACCCTCATCTATTTTATGCATCATCGGTTTTTCCAAATACACATGTTTGCCTTTGGCGAGGGCATCCAAGGTTATTTGGGAATGCCATACATCTGTAGTGCAGATCAGTACCGCATCAATGTCATCCCTGTCCAACAGATCTTTGTAGCTTCTGGTAACAAATAGACCCTTCCCATATTCTTCTTGGGCCCTGGTTAACCTACCTTTGTAAAGATCACATATGCCAGCAAGTTCAACACCCGGAACCCGAAGCGCAGTGTTCAAATCAAAATGGCCTTGAACCCCATACCCGATTACACCTATCCTTACTTTATCGTTGTTGGAAAATTCCCTATCGTATCTCAATATTCGCTCCTCGGCTTTTTCTTGGGCTGCAAAGGATGCAAATGGGGTGGCGGCAGAAGCCAAAGTCGTGGCTCCGATCTGCCTTAAAAACTTTCTTCTTTTGTTTGAATTGTTACTTTTCATGTACTTGATTTTTTGATGGTTTAGTTGACGGAATAACTCACAAAGGCCAATTTTTTACTATCAGGGCTCCAAGATGGCACATTGATCGTACCTTGCCCTCCAAAGAAAACAGGGGTTATATCTTTGATTTCCTTGGTTTCCAAATTCATGAGCCTCAATTTAACCTGTTTACCGAACAAGTGGTTTTGTTTTTGGTCCGAAGTATAGGCAATATACACAATCCATTTCCCATCTGGGGAAGGGTGGGGGAACCAATTTGAATTTTCATCAAAGGTCAATTGTTCCTGTTTTTTTCCATTTGTGCGCATACGCCATATTTGCATATGCCCGGATTTATAGGAGTTGTAATAAATGTATTTTCCGTCGGGAGAATATTCGGGACCATCGTCCAGACCTTCCGCTGAAGTCAATCGCTTCTCTTTTCCCCCATTAACACTAATGGTGTAAATATCATAATTGCCATTCCGCTCGGCACAATAGGCCAACCGTTTTCCATCTGGGGACCAACCATGCCAAAAGGATATTACCTCCGAAGTCACTCTTCTGGGTTTTCCACCTTCAATAGGTAACACATAAATGGCGGATTTATAAGCTTTGGGCGAAGGATCGGTCACATCGTTATGGCTAATGGCCAACCACTTATTGTCGGGAGAAATACCATGATCGTTGTTGCATTGGTCCGCAAAATCGGTATTTAACAGTTCCAATTTTTTTGTTTGAAGATCTAAAGTGTATAATTTACCTCCGCTATTTACAATCAGATAATTGTCAGGATGCCAGTTGGGGGCTTCAAAATGTTCATTAATGCTGAGTACGGTCTCAATTCTCCCCGATTCTATATCCACGGTCTGTATATAACTTGTCGTATCAATTTTATTTTCTGGTGGATGGTCGTAAAAATGGAGGGATTGTCCTACCAACTTCCAATTATCGTCAACTTTTTCCAGTAAACGAACTTCGTGTGAAAGTGTTTCTTTTCCATCGGTGTCAACGGAAACTTCATCATGAGCCACCCATGCAGTGTTTTCACCTATTCTCATTTTATGGTTGGAATGGAAAGCAAAACCTCCTTTACCTATCATATCCGAGGGTGGATCAATAATAGTTTTGACGGGGATATCCATGGTACTGCCATCAGCGGTGGAAATTAGAATACGGCCGTAAGGTCGCTCTTGCCAACAATCGGCATGGGCTTCCTTGTCGCCCATACGCCAAGTAAGTCCTTCTTTTTCCAATAATTTGATGATGGCAAGTGAATCTTTTTGTTGGGAATACATGGAAAAACTAAGGATTGTTGTAAGGATAATCAGGAAATAACTTTGGATTAGGTGCTTTACAGTACAAAGAAGGTGTCCCTGAAGATAAGAAATAATCTTCATAATAAGGTTGTTTAGTTTTGGTGAACATGATAAATATACATTTTATTTTCTAAATAAAAGATAATAGGATTAAATTGTTATTTTTGAATAAATAAAATGCTGTGCAACTAGTCTAATTTTTTGCATTTTTGTTTGTCTGAACTGGTGGAATATGAGTGGGTTTCAAAAAGAAAATTACATACCACAACTTTCGATTGACTGCGTGATTTTTGGATATAAGAATAACGAATTGAAGGTTTTAATATCCAAACTTCGCTATGGGAAGGAGCTGTGGAGTCTTCCAGGGGGGTATATTTTACAAACCGAGAGTATTGACGAAGCAGCTTCTCGCATACTTAAAGATAGGACTGGACTGGACAATATTTACCTTGAACAGTTCAAGGCATTTGGTGGCAAAGACCGTATTATTGGCAGTGAGTTCCGGGAATTGGTTAGGGAAGGTCTGCACAATTTTGATCCCAATAGATTTGATGATGAGGTCATAGATTGGGTAACCAGCCGATTTGTTTGCATTGGGTACTACGCTCTGGTGGATCTGAACAAAGTGGAACCAAGGATAGGGGAATTTGAAGAATTCTTGAAATGGGTAAGTGTTGGTGAGCTTCCCAAAATGACACATGATCATAATGAAATCGTTGCAGCGGCGCACAAAGCACTCCGTCAAAATCTTGATGAAAAACTAATTGGGTTTAATCTCCTTCCCGAAGAATTTACCATGCGCGAGGTAAAGGAACTTTACGAAGCTGTTTACGACAGGGAGTTCCCCATGAACAATTTCCAAAAGAAAATACTTGGCCTCAATGTATTGGAAAGGCTTGGTAAGAAGTTCACTGGAGCTCAGAATAGGGCGCCTTATCTCTACCGATTCAAAAGGTAAGATTTAGATGGGTCTTCTAGCCTTTTAGTAAGGTTACTTTAAAAGATGTCCCCTTCATCGGCTCGCTTTCCACGGATATTTGTCCTCCCATGGTTTCAATTTGGTTTTTGGTGATAAATAGGCCAATGCCGCGGGCATCTTTGTTTCTATGGAAGGTTTTGTACATCCCAAAGAGTTTTTTACCATATTTTTCAAGATCAATGCCCAATCCGTTGTCCTTTACCTGTAAATAAACATTTTGTTCCTTCTTCCAAGCTTTGATCAAAATGGTAGACTTTGGTTTTTCCAGATCTCTGTATTTGATGGCATTGGATACCAAATTGAGTACTACACTTTCCAAATAGGCCAATACCCCTTTTACTTCTAGTTGTTTGGGAATATCAACGCTAACTTCAACATCGTTTTTGTCAATTAAAGCCTGAATGTCCATTAGAACCTTTTGTACAATGTAGGGGAGTTGTATGGATTTTAGTTTTTTATCTGTTTCCAACTTTACTTGTACCACCTCATTTAAATGGGTAATGGTCTCATTTAGTCCGTCAGATGCCCTAACCAGCATACCCAAACTATCCTTTTTTTCGGCCTCGCCAAGTGTTTCATCGTTTAAAAAGCTACTGATCATGGTAAGGTTGGCAGCGTGCGATCTAAGATTATGTGATACAATATGTGCAAAGTTCAACAAGCTGTTATTTTGGCTGGTTGATAGTTCCAAGAGTCCCTTTAATTTTTTTTCGGCCTTTATTCTTGCAGAAATATCTACAATTTGAGAAATAAAATGTGAAATATCACCGTCTATATTTCTAGCGGCCGTAACCGTCAAAATGATATAGACAACCTCTCCATTTTTATTGAAGTACCTTTTTTCAATCTGATAGGTGCTTCTTTTACCTTGTATGAGTTCTCGTAAATAAGTGAGGTCTATTTCAAGGTCTTCCGGATGGGTGATTTCTTGAAAAGTAAGGCTTAAAAGCTCTTTTTTAGAATATCCCAAACTTTTACAGAGACTTGGATTTACATTCATAAAGCGACCATCCTTGCCAACTAGGGCCATACCAATGGAAGAGTTTTCCAGAGTACCTTGAAGCGATTCCTCACTTTTTAGCAGTTGTAACTCCGTGGTTTTTAAATGCGTGATATCCTCATTGATACCGATCATTTTAATCGGCTTTCCTTGTTTGTCACGAACAATGGTGGCTTCTGCTTTTATCCAGTGGAATTCACCGTTGGGCCAGTTTACCCTAAAAATGGTATCAAAATCTTTGGTACCAGAAATGGCATCCTGTACTTCCCCGTTGATTTGTTCTATATCATCTGGGTGTACACAGGTTTCCCAAGCCTCGTATACCCCCTTGAAATCTGTTTCTTTGACCCCGTATAAAAGATACATATTAGTGTCCCAAAAAAGCTCGTCTTTTGGGATATTATATTCCCATATCCCAATACCCGCAGTTTTGGTGGCCACGGACAACCTTTCACTAATTTTGTTGAAACCGATTTCAACTAGTTTTCTTTTATTGATATCCTGAAAAGTCCCTACAATTCTAACACACTTTCCGTTGACCATTTCAGGCTCTCCAATGGCACGCACCCAAAGTTCATTTCCTTTTTCGGTAATAATTTCCAGTTCAGTGTCCCATGGTTTTCCTGATTCAATGGCTTGCTGAACTAAACGGGTGATAGTTTCCCTGCTCCGACCTTCCTTATAAAAGGCAATTCCCTTTTCTAGATCGGGAATATAATCTTCTGGGACCTCATGTATTTCTTTAGTGATTTTGGACCAATAAATATGGTCATTGATCAAATCCAACTCCCAGCCCCCAATTCTGGCAACCTCCTGCGATTTGATAAGAAGCTCTTCTTCCCTTCTTTTGTGGGTTACGTTTTCCAAAATCACCATTACGCTTGGTGAAGATAAACTGTCTTCGTGCATGCTACTTATCTTCCAATCGTACCAAACCGAATCTCCGTTGGCCAAAATGAGCCTTTTGGAATCGGACCGATGTTCAATGCCTTCCAAACAAAACTTGATGTCCGATTTTAATTCTTCTGGCAATGTGGGCATTACCTCAAAAAAATGTTTCCCTTCAATTTCGGGATTAAGATGAAATTGTGTTAACCATTGTTTAGAAAAATCAACAAAGGAACTTTCCGCATCCAGAATGGCAAAAGGGATAGAGGTATTATGAAAGATGGATTGGCTTAAGGTCATCTTGGGGAATGTTTTGAAAATCTCTTAAAAATATCAAAACAGGATAATTCCCACAATATTGTTTTTAAAATAAGCTTTCTTTTATGGGAAAACCGATTTTATCCCATGTTCAGAGGTTGTTAGGTATTCAATTCGGTTCCTTTATAGCATTGGTTTTAATACTTCCCAAACATTGCTGGCAACCAATTTTTGCCCTTCTACGGTGGGGTGAATGCCATCACCTTGATTCAGTTCTGGTATTCCAGCTACATTATCCAATAAAAAGGGAATCAATTCAATATTCTCGGAAGAGGCCAATTCAGGGAAGATACTCTCGAATTTGGAAGTATACTCAGGCCCCATGTTCGGCGGAATTTTCATACCGGCCAAAATGATTTTTGCCTCGGGTAATTTGCTCTGAACCGTGTCCACCATATTTTGTAGGTTTTGCTCTGTTTCGGACAAAGGAACGCCTCGTAGCCCATCATTGGCACCCAGTTCAATGATGATGATATCGATATCATCTTCCAAAACCCACTCTAGCCTGTTTTTTCCACTTGCGGTGGTTTCTCCGCTCAATCCGGCATTGATTACGGTATAATCCAACCCCATTGAATCTATTTTTTGTTGAATCAATGCGGGGAATGCTTGACTTACTTCAAGTCCGTACCCAGCGGTTAAGCTATCTCCGAAAAAAAGAATTTTTTTGCTGGAATCGGTGGTCTCCGTTGCTTCGGTTTCTTCGGTAGTAGTTACTTCCTCAGTTTCTTTTTTTGAGGTCTTTTCACCGCAACCAAACAGCAATAAAGTCAAAAAATAACAAAACATTAACGGGAAACGGAAGCTTGGGGTTTTCTTGGTCATGATCAATTTTAGTATTTTGAGAGCTTTAACCAAAAGCGTGATATGTCAAAGATATTAAAAGTTCAGCACCTCTCTAAAACCTATCGGAGCGGTGAACATGACCTTACTGTGCTCAACGATGTTTCCTTTGAAGTGGAAAGTGGTGAGAGTTTTGCCATTGTGGGTCCTTCAGGTAGTGGTAAAACCACTTTATTGGGGCTTTGTGCAGGATTGGATACTACAGATGAAGGCGAAATATGGCTTTGCGACCAGAATTTATTCGGTTTGGATGAGGATGGAAGAGCACGTTTAAGGAACCAGAATGTGGGTTTTGTGTTTCAGGACTTTCAATTGTTGCCCACTTTGACAGCTTTGGAAAATGTGATCGTTCCCTTGGAACTTCGCGGGGTAAAAAAAGCAACGGCACACGGCAAGGAACTTTTGGCCAAAGTGGGCCTAGAAAACAGGGAAGGACATTACCCTTCGCAATTATCGGGAGGTGAACAACAACGAGTAGCTTTGGCACGTGCCTTTGCCAACAAACCTTCCATACTTTTTGCTGATGAGCCAACGGGAAATCTTGACGATGAAACAGGAACCAAAATAGAAGATTTGCTTTTTGAACTCAATAAAGAACAAGGCACCGCATTGGTGATCGTGACCCACGATTTGGAACTGGCCCAAAAAACGGATAAGAGCATTCGCTTAAGGTCGGGTAAAATCGAGGAAACTGTTGGGTAATATGGGAAAGAATTACGCTGGATTTTCTTGGTTGCTAAAAATGGCCTGGCGCGACGGCAAGGCGAGTTACGGTAAACTTCTGTTATTTGTATTCTCCATTACTTTAGGTGTAGCTGCGGTGGTAAGTGTACATTCCTTTAGTGGGATACTAAAGAAAAATATTGCTTCACAATCCAAAGCACTTTTAGGAGCCGATTATGTTATTGAAAGTGATAAACCTGTCAATGATAGGGTAAAACAAATTATAGATTCCTTAGGAGGGGCAGATGGTAAGGAGATCAATTTCCTGTCCATGGCCGCTTTTCCAGGAAACGATGGCACCAAGCTCATGGAGGTCAGGGGAGTGGAAGGTGGTTTCCCTTTCTATGGTGATTTAGAGACCAGTCCTGCTTCAGCAGCAAACGACTATAGAAGTGGTGGGGCCTTGGTGGATGCCACTACCATGCTTCAACTCAATCTAAAAGTTGGAGATAGCATAAAACTGGGAGCAGTAACCTTGCCCATAGCTGGTGAATTGGAAACAGTCCCGGGAAGCACTTCGGTTTTTGGTGCCATTGCACCTCCAATTTTAATTCCTTTTGAGTTTATTGAATCGACAGATCTGGTGCAAACTGGAAGTAGAATCGAGTACAAATATTACTTCCAGGCAGATGAAAATGAGGATATGGCGCTCTTGGATGAAAAGGTTGACCCCGTACTCGACGCTGAAGAGGCCGATTTGGACACGCATTTGTCCGAAGCCCGGCGATTGGGACGACGCTACGAGAACTTTGGAAAGTTCCTTAACCTTGTCGGGTTTATTGCTTTGCTTTTAGGCTGTGTAGGTATTGCCAGCGGTATGGGCATTTATGTCCAAATGAAAATAAAATCCATCGCCGTGCTTAAGTGTTTGGGAGCTTCAAAACGGCAGAGTTACCTTATTTTCTTTATTCAAATAGCCTGCATGGGCATTGTGGGAGGTTTGTTGGGAACGTTAATCGGTTATGGTCTCCAACAATTGTTCCCGGTATTGTTGGGTGATTTGTTGCCCGTGGATGTCGACATAACTTTGTCCATGCAAAGCATAATATTGGGACTATCATTGGGATTGGCCATGTCCGTCCTATTTGCACTTTACCCCTTGATGAAAACCTTGTACGTTTCCCCATTGCAGGCTTTACGTGTGGTGCAGGAAAAACAATCCCGTTCTAAATGGGCAACTACAGCGGTTGGTTTGGGAATTGTTTTGTTTGTATTTAGTTTTTCATTTTGGCTTTTGGGAGATTTTATGCGTTCCCTATTTTTCGTAATAGGGTTGTTGGTCGTCTTTTTGATTCTGACCGCCGTGGCCAAGTTCTTTATGGCCATGTTGAAAAAGTTTTTCCCGTACTCGTGGAGTTTTATAGCCCGTCAAAGCCTTAAGAATTTGTTCCGCCCCCAAAATCAGACCTTGGTATTGGTGCTGGCCATAGGCATCGGAACGTTTCTGATCAGCACCTTATACTTTACCAAGGATATGCTCTTGGAAAAAGCGGCTATTGAGGATAGTGCCAACAGCGCCAATATGATTTTGATGGATATTCAGAACCAACAGATGGATGGTGTATCCAAAACCATACAATCTGCAGGTTATCCTGTTATTGATAAAATTCCTATCGTCACTATGCGTGTAGAGCGTCTCAATGGAAATCATGTGGAAGATATCAGAAAAGATACTACATCACAGGTGGGGCGGTGGATATTGAACCATGAGTTTAGAGTGACCTACCGTGACAGCTTGATCAATTCCGAACGTATTTTGGAAGGGGATTGGGTTAGTACGGTAGATTCCGATTCCGATGTGCCCATTTCGGTGAGTAGCGATTTTGCCAATATGGCCAAGGTCACCATAGGTGATCCTGTTTCCTTCAATGTACAGGGTAGGATCATGAATACGGTTGTACAAAGTATCCGTGAGGTGGATTGGAGCCGGTTGCAACCCAATTTCTCCATTGTTTTTCCATCAGGTGTGCTCGAAAATGCCCCACAATTTGGAGTAATGACCACTAGAACGTCCGATGATATGGGGTCGGCGAAGCTTCAACAGCAGTTGGTGCGTCAATTTCCCAATGTATCCATTTTGGATTTAAAGAGGATTCTAAGTCTTTTGGAGGATATTTTGGGGAAAATAGGATGGGTCATCAACTTTATGGCCTTCTTTAGCATTTTTGTTGGGGTGGCAGTACTTATGGGTGCCATTTACAGTAGCAAGCACCAACGTGTAAAGCAAGGTGCATTGCTGAGGACCTTGGGTGCCCAAGGCGCTCAAATATTAAAAATGATTGCCATTGAGTATGCCATCCTTGGATTTTTGGGAGCTTTTATGGGGGTCTTACTTGCCGTTTTGGGAAGTAGTCTATTAGCTTATATGTTGTTTGAAACAGCATTTACCCCTTCCTGGATTCCATTCTTCATTATTCTTCCAGCAATTACCCTATTGGTTTTTGCACTTGGTGTTGGAAATAGTATTGGAATAGTAAGGAACTCACCCCTTACCGTTTTAAAGAAGGAAAAGGAGTAAAAATAGGGTCGAATTCCTACCGGCGGCCAGTATTTTCCTGGTTCAAAATTGCATTTCTAGGGTAAAAATTGCCGTTTGGGGTGCATGTATTGCTGTTGAAATGGTTTTTTTTTCAAAATACCTTGAAAATCACTTTATTAAGTAGGTTGAGTTTTTTAGAACTACAACAATCAAATCAAGGTATGAGAAAGAAAAGAATAGTAAGAGGTAATCTTAAGATTGGCCCGTGGCGCAGCCTTTCGATGCTGTTCCTTTTATCTTTAGTTGGATTGCTATATTTCAACTGTTCACCTAAGTTTTCAAAAGTATCACTCCCTACGGATGAATTACAGGAATTCACTATGGAAGGTGACTCCATGATGCCAAGTAGATGGTGGGAAGCATTTCAAGATGAAAGCTTGAACAGATTAATCGACAGTGCGATGAAGTCTAATATGAGCTTGGCTGCCACTTGGCAACAATTCTTGGCTTCAAGGGCATCTGTAAGATCACAAGCGTCGAATAAATGGCCCTCGATTGAAGCTTCTGCCCAAACGGCAAGAACCCTTCCGGAACCTGACTTCGTGGGTGGTGAAAATACACAATTGGGTTTTTTATCAAGTTATGAACTGGATTTGTGGGGGCGTATCGGAACTGCTGTAAATGCCGAAAAATTCAGGTCCGAGGCCAGTTATTTTGATTACCAAACGCTCTCCTTATCACTTTCCGCTGAGATAGCTACAACTTGGTACCAATTGCAAGCCGCCAAAAAACAATTACAAATTACCGAAGATCAAATCAAAACAAACGAAGCAATAATCAAACTAATACGCTCTCGTTTTGTAGGTGGACAGATACGGGCTGTGGATATCCTGCGACAGGCCCAATTGCTCGAAAGCACCAAGGAACAGAAAATCATTTTTGAAACAAATGTTCAATTGCTGGAAAATCAATTAGCCGTCTTATTGGGCAAACAACCACAAAACGGAATTGTTTTGGAAGATGCTTCAATGCCAACTGTACCAGAATTACCAGATGCCGGTCTGCCCTTGGAATTGGTACGGAGAAGACCTGATCTAAAACAGTCTTTTGCACTTTTGTTGGCTGCAGATCGGGATATGGCCTCGGCAGTTCAAAGTAAATATCCACGAATTACGCTGAGCGGTCGTGGACAATTACGTTCCAACAACTTCGACAACCTTTTTGACAATTGGGCCTATTCTTTGGCTGGAAATATCTTGGCGCCCCTTTTCTATGGAGGACGCCTTAATGCCGAAGTAGATAGAACCACAGCCATAAAGCAACAGCGGTTGTACCAATATGGGCAAGCTACTTTGGTCGCCTTTAGGGAAGTTGAAGATGCGTTGGTACAGGATGTCAAACAAACCGAACGACTCGAAAATATTGGAAGACAACTGGAGCTTGCCGAAAAAAGCAACAAACAACTTAGGGTGGAGTTCCTTAATGGATTCAGTCCCTACTTGGACGTACTCTTAGGGCTGGACCAAGAACAACGATTACGAAGAGATTATGTGGCCGCTCAATTGCAGCATGTACAAATACGAATTGCATTGTACAGGGCATTGGCCGGAGGATTTGATACGGGAAGAACAATAGAAGAACAAAAAAGTAAACTGGACGAACTCTATGAGCAATAAAAAAATACTTTATATCTGTTTGGCCATTTTGGTAGGTGGAGTATTGGTGACAACACTCATTTTCTCTACCGAACCTGAGGCACAGAGTGAAGGTGCCACCATTGAAACCGCCATTTTGGTGGATGTGATCGATGCGGAAAAGGGAACCTTCGCGCCGACCATAGTTGCCACGGGGACTGTACAGCCTGTGGAAGATGTTATTCTTAGTCCATTGGTTTCGGGTCAAATCATACGTAGGGATGCAGCGTTCACTCCTGGTGGTTTTGTGAAAAAAGGGGAAGTCTTGTTACAGATAGACCCTTCGGATTACAGAAATACCTTAGAGCTGCGGAAAAGTGAACTATTGCAATCAGAAACAGCTCTGGCCACAGAAATGGGAAGACAGCAGATAGCCGAACAAGATCTTCAGCTTATCAATAACGATTCACTTTTTGGGGATAACCCACTGTCCGATAACGAAACACAATTGGTGCTTCGTCAACCACAGTTAAATGCGGTAAAGGCAACTATTGAAGCGGCAAGGGCCTCTATGAATCAAGCGCAGTTGAATCTGGAACGTACCACGATCAGAGCACCTTTTGATGCCCATATCCTCAGTCAAAATGTAACTGTGGGGAGCCAGGTAACCCAAGGAGATAATTTGGGCAGGATTGTAGGGACCGATAGTTATTGGGTAACGGCAACGGTGCCGATATCCCGTTTGCAATGGTTGAAATTCCCAGAATCAAATGATGAAAAAGGATCAATTGTACATATTGAAAATTCATCTGCTTGGCCTACAGGTGAGCAGCGTGAAGGGTATTTGGACAGACAGATCGGTGCCTTGGACAATCAAACACGGTTGGCAAGAGTGTTGGTCAGAGTGGAAGACCCTTTGGCAACCACAGAGGAGCTAGAGGGAGCTCCGAAATTGATGATAGGGACTTTTGTTGAGGTTAACATCCAAGCTGATTCCATTCCCGATGTGGTGCGCCTCGACCGCGATTTGGTAAGGACTGATCAAACTGCCTGGGTCATGAAGGACAATCTATTGGAAATTAGGGATTTGGATATTATACTCACTGACAATCAATACGCCTATATACAATCAGGTCTGGAAGATGGAGACAAGGTTGTGACAACGAATTTGAGTACGGTTACCAACGGTATCGAACTACGGACGCGTTCGGTCGGAGCTTCAGAAGAGGAAAATGACTAAAAAATGCTATGATGGAGGAAAAGGATTCGGATAAGAAAGTAAGAAAAGATGGAGCCATTGGATATATGGCCAGAAATTCCATTGCTACCAATTTATTGATGCTGATACTATTGGGCGGAGGTATTTTCACCATGTTTACCATCCAAAAAGAGGTGTTTCCCGAATTTCAGCTCGATTTTGTGGATGTATCCGTGGCCTACCCGGGAGCATCACCGGCAGAAGTTGAGCAAGGAGTACTTCAACCTGTGGAGGAAGCGGTACGGAGCGTTCAGGGTATCAAAGAGATTGTTTCCCAAGCCAATGAGGGTTCGGCTGAAGTAAGTATTGAACTGGTTGCAGGTTCCGAACGAATGAAGGCTTTTCAGGACATTGATCAA
This sequence comes from uncultured Allomuricauda sp., assembly GCF_947258355.1. Lineage (GTDB taxonomy): Bacteria > Bacteroidota > Bacteroidia > Flavobacteriales > Flavobacteriaceae > Flagellimonas. The sequence continues at coordinate 43,228 of NZ_CAMYIC010000063.1, read as the reverse complement.
GCTATTAACCGTATCCGAACCTTTCCCGATGATATCGAACGCCCTGAAGTAAGCCTACGATCACGACAACGGGATGTGCTTCAGATTGGACTTTACGGAAAAGCGGACATTTGGACCTTACGTATACTTGCCGAACGGTTACGGACAATTTTATTGAGCAATCCTGCGATAACCCAAGTGGAACTGAATAATGTTCCCGATTATGAGACCCGAATAGAGATTACCCGGAACAACCTCCAAAAATATAACTTGACCCTTGGTCAGGTGGCGGACATTATACGCCAAAGCAGTAATGATGTTCCCGCAGGAGCTGTACAAACGCAAAGTGGGGAAATCTTGCTTAGGATGAAAGAGCGAAAACAATGGGCAGACGAATACGGTAACATTACTATCGTTTCATCCCCATCGGGAGCTAAGGTCAGCCTTAGCGATATTGCGACCATTACCGATGACTTTGAGGAAACTGGTTTCCATGGTCAATTCAACCAAGAGAACTATGTGGAGCTTCAGATCTTTAGGATTGGAGATCAATCCCCTATGGAAATAGAGGATGTGGCCATGGGTATATTGGAAGACTTTCAACTACCGCCAGGAGTAAAGTACAGAACCGACAGCAATAGGGCATCCGACTATCGCGAACGATTGTCCTTGCTCACCGAAAATGGAGTTCTGGCTATCATCATCGTCTTGCTGATTCTCACACTCTTTTTAGAATACCGTTTGGCCTTTTGGGTAATGATGGGAATGACGGTTTCCTTTATCGGTGGAATGATTTTCCTACCACTTATTGGAATAAGTGTCAATATGATTTCCATGTTCGGATTCTTGGTCGTCCTCGGTATTGTAGTGGATGATGCCATTGTGGTCGGTGAGAACGTATACGAGTATCGTAAAAAGGGATTAAGTCCCATAAAGGCTGCCATTGCAGGTACCAAGGATGTTTCTTTGCCCGTGGTGTTCAGTATCACCACAACCATTATTGCATTTGTGCCCTTACTCTTTATGCCTGGGGAAACAGGTAAGTTTTGGCAACCATTGCCAGCGGTGGTCATCGTTATATTGGCCGTGTCATTATTGGAAGCGTTATTTATCTTACCATCTCACTTGGCCCACTTAAAAAAGGATCCCAGCAAGAACAAATGGGTTCATAAATTGGAAGGTTGGCAGAGTTCCTTCGCCAACAAATTCAATGAATTTGTAGACAGACGGTACCGTCCCCTTTTGGATAAATGTCTAAAGCACAGATATATTACCCTGTCCAGTGCAATTGCATTGTTGTTGATTGTTGGTGGATATGGCTATAGTGGACACATGGGAATGATCATGATGCCCGAAGTGGCTGCTGATGAGATTGAGGCAGGAGTGCGTTTGCCCGTGGGCACCACGCCCGACCAAGCTGCAAAAGTTGCCCATGATATTTCGGATGCCACCCAAAGAATGTTTGAAGAACATAATTTATACGAGGTTGCAGAAGGCATCAAAACAAATGTTCGGGGTCAGAATTTTATAGATGTGGAAATTGTGATGTTGCCGCCGGACCAAAGGGATATCACCGCAGGAGAAGTTATTGCCTTATGGCGAGACAACATTGGGGATATCGAAGGGGTCGATCAAATAACTTTTGAGGCCGAACGTGGCCCTGGTGGTGCACGGCAGGCCATCAGTATTGATTTAAGCCATACCGATATTGATGTTTTGGAAAAAGCGAGCACGGCTTTTGTAGAGCGAATGCAGGCTTTCTCAAATACTCGCGATGTTACGGATAACTATAACAAAGGAAAACTCCAATATGATTTTAAGTTGCTACCACAGGGCAGAAACCTGGGTCTTACCTCCAATGAGGTGGGAAGGCAAGTAAGAAACGGTTTTTTTGGGGCATTGGCCATGAGACAACTCCGTGGAATGGATGAAATCGAGGTCCGTGTAAAACTGCCGATGGAGGAACGTAAAGACATTAAAAACCTGGAAAACTTTCTAATTCGAACACAAGATGGGGTTGAGGTTCCTTTAATGGATGTTGTTGAAGTAGAACAGCGTGAAGCATTTACCAGCATCAACCGTAGGGATGGGCGTAGAGTGGTCAATGTTGGGATGGATGTAGAACCTGCAAATGCAGTGAACAGAGTAATTGCGAAGGTACAGGAAGAAACGTTGCCCCAGCTTAGAGCGGATTATCCGGGAATAACCTGGACCTTTGAGGGGAGCCAGGCCGACATGCGCGAAAGTACCAGTACACTTAGGGCGGGCTTTACCATAGCCATGCTTTTGATCTATGCGTTATTGGCCATTGCATTTGGTAGTTATGTGCAACCATTGATCGTGATGACGGCCATTCCATTTGGAATCGTGGGAGCGGTCATTGGACATATTTTATTGGGCTATGATCTATCTCTGGTAAGTTTAATGGGAGTTATTGCACTTTCTGGTGTGGTGGTCAACGACTCTCTGATCATGATTGATTATGCCAATAAACGGCGAAAAGAGGGTGACCCCATTTACAAATCCATACATGAAGCTGGATTACGAAGGTTTCGCCCCATCATTTTGACCACGATGACCACCTTTGGTGGTTTGGCACCAATTATTTTAGAGACTTCCAGTCAGGCTTTTTATTTGATTCCTATGGCTATTTCATTAGGGTTCGGTATTGTGTTTGCTACAGCCATCATCTTGGTAATTGTTCCATGTTTATATTTGATTTTGGAAGATATTCGGTTGTCCATTCAAAAAGGTAGAACGGTAAAGAAGGTGGATGTCTCTGAGAGAGTGATTTCTTGATTCAAATAAATCATTTGATACTTCTATCCTTTTCGATTTTCATGAAAATTACAAGGGTTAATTAAAAGGATACGTATTTTAGTAGTATGGCAGTTAAGGAGTTCCATATTACCAAATCGTCTGGAGAAAAGGTCATTTTTTCCATTGATAAATTAAAAAAATCCCTTCAGCACAGTGGTGCAAGTGAAGAGATGGTCCAGGAAATCGTAGAACGTGTAATGGATGAACTGTATTCGGGCATTTCCACACGTGAGATACATAACCGGGCCTTTGCACTCCTCAAAAAGAGAAAATCGATTTACGCATCAAAATACAAACTAAAAAAGGCGATTTACGAACTTGGACCCACTGGTTTTCCCTTTGAAAGATTTATAAGTGGTATTCTGCATTTTTCTGGTTACGCTACTAAAGTAGGTGAGATACTGGAAGGAACTTGTGTCTCACATGAAATTGATGTGGTGGCCATCAAAAATGGGACTTTGAACGTTATTGAATGTAAGTTCCATGGCGAGGATGGGCTAAAGTGCAATATAAAGATACCGCTATATATCCATTCCAGGTACCAGGATGTAAAGGAACCTTTGGAAGCACAAAAGAAAGGGGATTTTAAAGAAACATTGGGTTGGGTGGCAACCAACACCCGGTTTACCCAAGATGCCCTCGCATATGGGAAATGTGTCGGACTATATCTTTTGAGTTGGGACCATCCTTTTGGCGATGGCCTCAAGGATAGAATTGATAGATTGAGACTTTACCCCATAACGGTGTCCACCCTTTTGTCTGGAAGGGAAAAGGCTTTTTTATTGGAGCGGGATGTAGTTCTTTGTAGACAATTGGAAAAGAATAGTTTTCTACTCGATCACCTAGGGGTTTCCAATGGCCGTAAACAAAGAATTTTAAAGGAAATGAAATCATTGTGCAATTCATAAAACTTTATGAAAAAACTTGAAGTACATTTTTTGGGAGGTTCCGGAACGGTAACCGGTTCTAAGTTCTACCTCCATACAGAAGAAATAAAGATTTTGGTGGATTGTGGTTTGTTTCAGGGCGTAAAGGAATTGCGTCAACAAAATTGGGAACGTTTGCCTATCGACGTTTCAGAAATAGATTACGTACTGCTTACCCACGGACATTTAGATCATTGTGGATATTTGCCTTTGTTGGTTCGACATGGGTTTCGGGGAAAAATTTTGGGAACGCCACCTACCCTTGAAATCGCGAGAATTATACTTGAAGATAGTGCCAAAATACAAGAAGAAGAAGCTGATAAGGCCAATAAAGAGTCGTATAGTAAACATAATCCGGCCTTGCCTTTGTACACAGAGGAGGATGCCGCATTCACGCTGAATTTTTTTGAGCATGTCGAGGAAGGAGAGAAGGTTTCGCTTTCGAATCACTGTAATGCGCGTTTTCTGTACAATGGACATATTATAGGTTCAACCTATATCGAAATTGATCTATATGGAAAAAGGCTGGTTTTTTCAGGTGACGTTGGCAGGCAGGTAGATGAATTACTGTCTCCCCCAAAGCAACCTGAATGGGCGGATTATTTGTTCGTTGAAAGTACCTATGGAGACAGGCAGCATCCGGATGAGGATGTTGGGGAGATTTTAACCAATCTGATCAAAGAAACACTTTACAAGAAAGGTACTTTGATTATTCCTTCCTTTGCTGTGGAACGCCTGCAGTCCCTCATGTACCAACTCTGGAAACTCTATAAAAAAAACAGGATTCCCAACATACCTATTTTTGTGGATAGCCCCATGGGAAACAATGTATTGGAAGTATTTAAAAACTTTCCAAACTGGCATAAACTAACCATTGAGGAATACCGTAATATGTGCAACCATATCACTTTGGTGAGTTCTTATGCTGAAACTTGGGAAACCATAGATGACCCAAGACCTAAAATTGTGATTGCAGGTAGCGGAATGGTGACAGGAGGACGAGTACTCACTTATATAAAACAATTGGGGGACTTGGAAACTACTTCTATTTTACTGGTGGGTTACCAAGCAGAGGAGACCCGCGGGCGAAAATTGCTAGAAGGGGCTTCGGAGCTGAAGATCTATGGGAAATATGTGTCTATTAAGGCAAAGATCAATCATTTGGAGAGTTTATCCGCCCATGCGGATCAGGATGAATTGTTGACATGGATGGGCTCCATAAAAAATATTCCTGAAAAAGTGTTTTTGGTTCATGGAGAAATAGAAGCGATGAAGGCTTATAAAGGTCAAATTGAGAAACGACTTAACTGGAATTGTCACATTCCCATGATGCACGAAGTTGTTGAAATATTACTGTAGAATACAATCCATTATAATTTGACACCATAACTTAAATCTCCCGCATCTCCAAGTCCTGGAATGATATAACCTTTACTGGTAAGATGCTCATCCACGGCTGCAATCCACAGTTGGGTATCCTTTGGAAAAACTTTTTCGACTTTTGCTACTCCAGATTTTGAACCAATTACCGAAATAATGTGTATTTCCTTTGGGGTACCATGGCTCTTGAGTGCGTTGAGTACATTTTCCAAGGTTTTTCCAGTAGCCAACATGGGGTCCGTTAACACCAATATTTTATCATCTAAAGCGGGCGCAGCAAAATATTTCACAATGACCTCAAAAGCATCCTCATTGTTGGGGTGATGCCTGTACGCCGAAATAAATGCATTTTCCGCTCTATCAAAATAGCTTAAAATACCTTGATGAAGCGGTAACCCTGCCCTAAGCACTGAACAAAGAACCAACTTATCGGAACACAAGAAGGATTTTTTGGTGCCCAAGGGTGTTTTGATCTCGGTTTCCTCATAGTCCAAGGATTTACTCAATTCGTAAGCAAGAACTTCTCCGATACGTTCAATATTCCTTCGAAAGCGCATGGAATCTTTTTGTATTTCCACATCTCTGATTTCTGAAATAAAAGTGTTCAGAATGGAATTGGTCTGATCAAATTGATGGATAATCATTTTCTTGAAATTGATTCTTCTTAAAGGTAATTGTTGTTTGTAAGATATAAAAATGAAAGGCGTGCCATAAATTGTCGGTTCGAACACTGACAAAGGTCATTGGAATAAAAGAAGATTTTTGACGAAATTTGAAAGAGTTGTTTTAAGGTAAAATGAATTCAGATTGCTGATTGACCTATGGATTTTATCGATTATTACAAAGTGTTGGGTGTGGACAAAAAAGCGTCCACCGACCAAATAAAAAAGGCTTACCGTAAGCTTGCAAGAAAGTACCATCCTGATCTTAATCCGAACGATAAGGAGGCGGAACAGAACTTTAAACGGGTCAATGAGGCCAATGAGGTACTTTCGGACCCTGAAAAGAGGAAAAAATACGATGAGTACGGAAAGGATTGGCAGCATGCGGAAGAATTTGAGAAAGCGAAACGTTCAAGAGCGCAACAGGGTCGTGGACGCGATTATTCGGACTATACCTATAGTTCTGGGGGGTCCGACCAGGATTTTTCAGACTTTTTTGAATCTATGTTCGGTGGGGGTGCTTCGGGATTTGGTACACGAGGCCAAAGGGTACGTTTTCGCGGGCAAGATTACAATGCCCAGCTACAACTATCTTTGATGGATGTGTATACCACCCAAAAACAAACCCTTACCGTTAACGGAAAGAATATAAGATTGACCATTCCCGCGGGTATCGAGGATGGACAGACCATTAAAATAAAAGGGCATGGCGGGCCAGGAATAGAAGGCGGTCCCGCTGGGGATCTTTACATTACCTTTTCCATTGCCAATAACACACCTTTTAAGCGAGACGGTGCGAATTTGTATAAAACTGTACAGATTCCTTTGGTAAAAGCAGTGCTTGGAGGAGATATTCAGGTGGATACCCTAACAGGAAAAGTAAAATTAAAAGTAGCTCCGGGAACTGATAATGGAACCAAAGTAAAACTTAAAGGAAAAGGATTTCCAAAATATAAAAAAGAGGGCCAGTTTGGAGACCTTTATCTAACCTATTCCGTAAGAATACCAAAGAACCTTACCCCAGAGCAAAAACAGCTGTTCGAATCTTTGGAGAAGACCAATCTAGAATAAGAAAACATGAAAAAAGAAAACTACATATCCATAAAAACTTTTTGTGAACGCCATGGGGTTGGAGAGTCTTTTGTGTACTCCATGTACGAGTATGAGATTTTGCAAGTGGAGCCGGATGAAGCTGAGGATATGCTTCATGTTGAGGACCTCCCCATTTTAGAAAAAATGGTACGCTTACATAATGAGTTGGACATTAATCCTGAAGGAATTCAGGCCATTCATCATCTTTTAGGACAAGTAGAGAGCCTACAGCAAGAAGTAGCTTCCCTAAAAAAGAAATTGGGCAGATTGGAATGATTGGCAGATATGACCAAGGTCATAGGATAAAGAAGGCATCCATGTTACCTTTAGAACAAAACGTAACAAATGGAAATGGCTCAAGGAATAGGAGTTTTGCAAGCATCCTTTCTAATTCAGGAACAAAGCCATTATGTTTTAACATTGGATGTCATGAAAAAAATATTGGTACCCGTAGATTTTTCGAAACACTCTGAATATGCACTTGAAGTTGCCTCCAAAATTGCTAGGCAACATGAGGCTGGCATTATTTTGCTGCACATGATAGGTTTATCCGATTCGGTCTTGGCTAATTCCGAAATAGCTGAAGAAGCGGAGGCCAAATACTTTTTAAAATTGGCAAAGGAAAAAATCAAGGAATTTACGGCAAAGGAATATCTTAAAGATATTTCCGTGGAAGCTATTATTCAAAATTACAAGGACTTTACGGAGGTAAATAATGTGGCCCAGGAACAAAATTGTGATTTGGTGGTAATGGGTTCACACGGGACAGGTGGCCTGAGCGAACTTTTTGTGGGCTCCAACACTGAAAAAGTGGTGCGAACTTCCGACCTGCCCGTAATAGTGATTAAAAAACCACACGATGAATTTTCAATCAATAAAATGGTGTTGGCCACCGACTTGAGCAAAGAAAGTATACCTGTTTATAAAAAGGCCAAAGCGTTTGCAGAATTGTTTTCCGCATCCTTGGAAGTTGTTTACATTAACTCTTCCGGCGCAAATTTCATGGGATTTGATGATGTGGAGAAAAGAATAGAATCCTTTAAAAAGGAACTGGGCCAAGAAATTAACGTTAACTTCTATAATCATCACAGCGTAGAGCGTGGAATCCTCAATTACTGTTTTGAAAAAGATGCCGATTTATTGGTGATTCCAACACACGGAAGAAAGGGGTTGGCTCACTTTGTTGTAGGAAGTTTGGCAGAGAATGTATCCAACCATGCCAAAATACCGGTAATGACCATTAAGCTTTGATTATTTTTCGAAAAGTAACTGTAGTCGTCCCAACAAAATCAATTCCGATTTATTGCTCCCGGAAAAAGAGGCAGTGATCGCTCTTGAGGTGGACATGGCCAAATTCTTGATTTTCGGAGTGAAAAGAATTTTGTGGTCCATATAAAAGGCTTCGAACTCCTCGTAGATTTCGTCATTATCCTTTTCATACTCCAATAACCAGTCAAAAACAGATACTATCTGGAAGGCTGCATCGGTACCATATTCATCCTCAATATCATCTACTTCCAACCAATGATCTTTCACCACTTCATTCAGTTTTTCCATTTCCTTCATGTGGATACTGTGATCGGCCATGGCCATGGCATAAAATAATTTTCCTAAATTTTGATAAAGTTTATTGCCCAGGTTTTCTTTGGATTCCAACATTTTCTTACATTTTAAGACTAGAGGATTAAATATACTCATGTAAATAATTTCGCCCCATGATCTAAATCAGTAAATTTAGTTATTGTTTTGGAACGATTCGAAGATAGTAACGTGCTTGGCATTTTATCGGAGGCCATCTCCGAGGGCATTCTTATTGTCAATGAAGAACAGCTGATTACCACAAGCAATACTGCAGCCAACAAAATGTTCGATTATGCTGATGGTGAACTCAATGGTCAATCATTGGAGGTTTTACTGCCAGAGCGTTTCAGAAATAGGCACGGCAATCTGTTCTCAACTTTTTTGAGGAAGGGCAAGGCCAGACAGATGGGCCCTGAAGTCGACTTGGTTGGAATACGTAAAGGAGGTGAAGAGTTTCCTTTGGAAATAAGTCTCAATCCTTTTAAACTGCTTCAAAAAAAGTATGTCCTTGCCTTGATCAAGGATATTACCGAAAGAAAGAAAGCCGAACAAACCATAGATTATTGGTTTCAAATTTTTGATGAATCCCTTAATGAAATCTATGTTTTCGATGCCGAATCGTACATCTTCATCAATGTGAACCGAGGAGCCCAGCTTAATTTGGGTTATAATATGCAGGAATTAGGTGAAATGTCGGTAATGGATATCAAACCCGAGGTTACTTCGGAAGTAATGAAGCGATTGATTTCCCCATTGTTATCGGAAAGGAGGGAAAAGGTGATTTTTGAAACGATACACCAACGAAAGGATGGAAGCAAATATCCTGTAGAGGTTCACCTGCAATTATCGTTTATTGACAAGCAAAAGGTGTGTGTGGCCATTGTACTGGATATTACGGAAAGAAAAAACTATACCGAACAGTTGGAAAACACAGTGGAGGAACGTACCCAACAGTTGCAACAGGCGCTCAAGGCAGAGAAAAAGCTAAATGAGCTGAAAACCAAATTTCTGTCACTGGTATCCCATGAGTTTAAAACACCTCTGACCAGTATTTTGACCTCTACTTCGCTGTTGAGAAAATATACGGAAACGGAGCAGCAAGATAAAAGGGACAAGCACATTGACACGATTAAATCCAAAGTAAGGCACCTGGATAACATTCTTACAGATTTCTTGTCGATAGAACGACTGGAACTTGGAAAGGTAAACTATAAAAAGTCCTCCTTTCCATTGAGCAAATTGATCAATGAGGTAGTCTACGATTCCAATACGCTTCTTAAGGAAGGACAGCGCATACGCTACCCAGAGGACATAGATGGGATAATAGTTGAATTTGATGAAAAAATAATGGGATTGGCACTTTCTAACCTCATGCACAATGCCATAAAATATTCTCCGGACAATACGGAAATAGAACTTAAAGTATCCCGAGAAAATGAACAACTTAGAATAGATGTTGTAGATCAAGGTTTTGGAATACCTCCTGAGGATCAGCCCTTTATTTTTGATAGATATTTTAGGGCATCCAATGTACTTACCGTTCAGGGAACGGGCATTGGATTAAATATCGTAAGGCAGCACATGCACAACCTCAACGCCAATATAACTTTTAAAAGTAAATTGGGAGAGGGTTCCACATTTACCATGTACATACCAATAAATAACAAGGAAGAAAATGAAGAAAATATTACTGGTGGAAGATGACACCTCGTTACGCGAAAATGTAGCCGAACTGTTGGAACTGTCCAGTTTTAAAGTATGTTCGGCATCGAACGGCAAAATGGCTGTGGAAATGGCCAAAAAAGAACATCCGGATTTGGTGCTTTGCGATATTATGATGCCAGAAATGGATGGTTATGAAGTATTGGAAGAACTCTCGACCTTCGAATCAACACGTTATATCCCTTTTATTTTTGTTTCCGCCAAAACGGAAAAACAAGATGTTAGAAAGGGAATGAACCTTGGGGCGGACGATTATTTGACCAAACCCTTTGAAGAGGAAGAACTTTTATCGGCCATCGAATGTCGTTTAAAAAAAGCAGAGGAAATGGAAGCCATATTGGCGGAACATCCCAAGAGAGTACATCAGGAAAACGAAATAAGGAATTTAAATGAGCTGAAAAACTTTTTTGATGACCATGGTCAGGTATTCTCATTTAAGAAAGGCGAAACCATCTATTGCAAGGGAGATCACTCCAACATGGTATATCTTATTCTCAAAGGAGTTGTAAAAAGTTGCGGTTTGGATGAGGAAGGAAAGGAATTGATCACATCCATTTATGCAGAGGACGACTTTTTGGGCTTTACCTCGTTAACAGACCATTTGCCATATAAAGAATATGCTGTGGCAATGGAAGATGTGGAGTTGGCCGGAATATCGAAAGAAAAGGTAAAGGGGATTTTGGAGGACAATAAAACCGTTTCACTGGAACTGATGGATGTCATAGCAGGAAATCTGGAAAATATTAAAAAACAGTTACTTCAAATGGCATATAGTTCGGTCAGAAAAAAAACGGCACAAACGCTTTTAATGTATTGCAAGGCTATGAACAGGGATAAACAAGCCCCCTTGAAAATTGCACGAAGCGACTTGGCCGGGGTGGCGGGAATTGCAACAGAAAGCCTTATCAGGACCCTCTCCGATTTTAAACATGAAGGACTTATTGCAATTGAAAACAGAAACATCTTGGTGCTGGATAGGCAAGCATTGGAACAGGTGCACTGAAAAAATATGCGTCATAAACGGGTCAGGTGATATTTATCATTCCTTTTTTTTTAACGAATGACAAACTTGTGCTATCAATTTATGACAAATGAAGAATATTCTGGTCCCAACAGATTTTTCCGAGAATTCCATTCGGGCATTAAAGTATGCCCAAGAACTGTTCAGTGGTTTGGAATGCAATTTTTATTTAATATATGTAGGTACATTATTAGACACAAAAAATGATGCCGAAACTTTCCAGGAAATAGACAATGCGTCTGGTGAAAACACAAAAAAGAAACTCACCGATTTAGTAAGGGATACCCGGAAACATAACACAGAGGCTAGCCACTTTTTCTTTGCTCTGCACGAGTATGGCTTTTTTATTCCTACCATAAAAAAACATATAGAGGAACATAACATAGAGCTTATAGTTATGGGAACCAAGGGTGCTTCGGGTGTAAAGGAAAAAGTACTGGGGAGCAATGCCGGGGATGTTATTACCAAAGTTCAGTGCAATACCCTTGTAGTTCCAGTTGATGCAGACCTTTCAAGGCCAAAAGAAATAGCTTTCCCCACAGATTTCAATATTTTCTATTCCATGCAGATTTTACGACCAATGCAGGAAATGATGCGTTTGGGCAAAGCACACTTTCGGATCATGAATGCCCTGAAAGATGGTGATGCCTTGAACGAAGAACAGGAAAAGAATAAGGAATATCTTTTGGATTTTATGGAAGAGACTTTCCCTGATAAGCATAGCTTTCATACCATTTCAAATAAAAAAGTAAAGTCTGCCATACAATGTTTTGTAGAGAGCAGGGATGTTGATATGATGGTGATGGTAGCAAAAAACCTAAACTTTATACAACAAATCCTATTCGATTCCATTGTGGAACAAATAAGTTTTCACACAAAAATCCCATTCTTTGTAATCCATGAATAAGTTCGGGTTACCGTAGATTTTTTACTCCTTTAATTTTTTCGATATGTGATGTAAATCATAGTATAAGACCTGTTCTGTGGATAGCTTTGTTATTAGTAGGTTTTTAAAATATTTGAGCTATGATCAAAGTAGTATTGCCCACCGATTTTTCCGAAAATGCATTTCATGCCATTTCTTATGCTGTAAAATTATTGGAGAATTCCACCTGCATATTTTACTTGGTACATGCATATACTCCAGCCATTTACAGAGTCGACTATACACTGGGAAGTCCAGGCCAGTTGGGTTTGCCAGATGATGAACGCTATAAGGCTGAAGAAGCTCTTGAAAAAACAAGAAAAAGAATAAAGTCTCTGATCAATGTATCAAAGCACACTTTTGTCACACATGCTGCTTTTAATTCTTTGGGGGATGAAATCGAGTCCATTTCCAAAAAGGAAAACATAGACTTTGTGGTTATGGGAACACAGGGAGCAACTGGTGCCAAGGAAATCCTTTTTGGGTCTAATACGGTACATGTGATTCAAAAAACGGGGATTCCGGTTCTTGCCGTTCCATCTGGCTTTGAATATAAACCACCCAACAATATTTTGTTTCCCACCGATTATGAAGTGGATTACAAGAAGGCCAATCTTGACTTTTTACTCAAGTTTTCCAAATTATGGCATTCCAAACTGCACATTATGCATGTAACAACCCCTGATGGACTTGATCTAGATCAGGCCAACCACAAAATATATTTGGAAGGGATGTTGTTGGAGCAGAACCATGCATTTTACGATTTGCCAGATCAGGAATTAATAGAGGCCATTAATGGTTTTCAAAAGGAAACCCCTGTAGAAATGTTGGCCATGGTCAAGAACAAACATTCGTTTATTGAGCGTCTTTTTGTGGAGCCCATAATAAAGAATATTGGTCTCCATACCAAAGTTCCATTTTTAGTGCTTCCCTATAATCAATAAGTAAAAGCTATGTCAAAGATTTTAGTGCCCACCGATTTTTCAAACAACTCGTACAATGCATTGTACTATGCAGCGAGGTTATTCCAGAACAAGGAATGTACATTTCACATTGTAAATGTTTGCAGTGAAGAGAAAAGCCAAGATATGGAAAAGGCCAAAATAGAGTCGGCACAGGAGTTGGACGCCTTAGTGCACCGTTTGGTAAGGGATGTTGGCGACAATGGTAAACATGACTTCACAAAAGTTTCTTTGTGTTCCGATATGACGGAAGGGGTGGCCAAATATGCCAAAGAGCACCATGTGGACCTTACGGTTATTGGAAATAAGGAAAAGGAAGAGATAAAGCACATATTGTTTGGTAACAATGCTATGCAACTGGTGCGGGAGATAACCAGTTGCCCGGTATTGATTGTTCCTTTGGAAATTGACTATAAAAAAACGAGAAAAATTGCGTTCACATCCAATTATATAAATCCAATAGCGGAAGAAAATATTAAAACATTACAGTTTTTCTCCGATTTATCGGATAGTGTGATCGTACCCATGAGTATTGAGGAGGAAAAGGACCAAAAACATACGGAAAAAAACAAAGCCGATTTTCTTGAAGCAATAGCTGAAAACAGCTCCAAAGAGGTTGAACTCCCGATTTTTGATGGTAAGGTAAACACCATTTTGGAGTTTGTGGATCTCTGGAGCATAGATATGCTCTGTATGGTGTATTACCCACATCATTTTTTCTTGGAGTTTATTGGTAGGGGAATCATAAAGGAGCTCAATACTAAGCTGACCGTGCCCTTTTTGATTTTGCCCAACACTCCAAGTTGACCAAAATCATAGTAAATTATTTAGAGGAAATATAACTTTCGTAAAAACAAAAACCATCATGGACAAGAGAGTTTTGTTACCAACGGATTATTCTAAAAATGCATTGAACGCCATTCGATATGCATTGGAGCTTTACAAAAATGTAAGGTGCGATTTTTATATTCTAAATGCATTTCACATTTCAGGATATACTTTGGATAGTATGCGAGTGCCCGAATCGGGTGAGCCATACTATGAAGCCGCAAAACAAGAATCGGAAGAGGGCATGGAAAAATTGATGCAGATGGTAAAACTGCACCCCCAAAACGACAAACATCAATTCCATACCATAACAACTTTCAATAGCTTAACAGAGGCCATTAGAAATGTAATAGATAAAAAGGATATCGATATCATTGTAATGGGTACCAAGGGAATCACCGAATCCAAAGCAAGGATATTCGGCACCAATACCGTAAATGTAATGGAGCAAATCAAAGCATGTCCGGTTATTGCCGTGCCCAACAATTATATGTTCGAAACACCAAGGGAGATCGCTTTTCCCACAGATTATAGAACCGCTTTCAAGAAAAAGGAAATAGGGGATTTGATAGAAATATCAAGATTGTACGATGCAAAAATCAATGTGGTCCACATTGATAAGGATAAAGATGGTAAGCTCAGCAGAAAAGAAAAGGCGAACAAAGAGTTGTTACAAGAAATTTTGCAGGGCACAGATTACGAAATGCATTTTTTACCCTCGGACAAAATTAGCCGGGGAATCAACAAATTTATTGAAGACCATAGGTGCGATATGGTGGCTTTCTTGAACAAGAAACATTTGTTTTTTGGAAGTATACTATCAAACCCTTTGGTGAAAAAAATCGGGTACGAACCCAAAGTACCTATTTTAGAACTGAATGATAACTAAAAAAGATGGATTATGAAGCAAGTAGGAATATGGCTGGATAAACAAGAGGCCAACGGTGTAGTATTACAAAATGGAAAGGAAAGTCTTTTTAACATTCCTTCGGAACTGGATTTTTTCAACCCCAAGGGCGGAGCACGATCTAAAACTAAATGGGGGCCACAAGATGTGGTACAGGACAGCAAGTATCTCGAAAGGGAAAAACACCAATTGAAAAATTATTTTGAAAAGATTGCCGAAAAGATTTCGGATGCTGACCAAATTGCTGTTTTTGGACCCGCCGAAGCCCCTGAAAAATTTGTGGGCTCACTTAAAGAACGACACCCTGGATTGGCCGCCAAGGTAAAAACAACCGAAACAGCCGATAGTATGTCGGAAAACCAGTTCAAAGCATTGGTGAAACGATCGTTTGGAATGGATGACCGATACCCGGAGGCCACCTAATTTAAATCATCAAAGTGATTTAGATCATTTCATGGTAACCGACCAAACCTTACATTCATTAACAATAAAAACTACCGTAATGATGGTAAGGGAACGAAAAATGGAAATAATGCACGATGAACTGCAAAACTGGAAATCCTATTTGCTTTTCATCGAGGACGAAATGGCCTTTATACAAAGGTTGTTGGGTTCCTATGTTTTTGAACCTAGCACGCCTAATTTGTTTGAGCGGTTGGATACGTTTAAACAACACTTCGACACTTCCAAAAAAAGCAGAAAGTCGCTGTCTGTATCCATAAAAGAACATGAGAAAGGCCTCGGTGGCATTTTCGAATGCGTGGAACATGAATGCGATGACCATTATTACAAAAAGCACCAAGACTTAAAGGATAAGATGACGGAGTACATCAAAACCTACATTAACCTTAAAAAAGAGGTATATGATTATGCGGGTTCAGTACTCAAAAAAAAGAAGCCATTGTACTGACGAGACTGGGTTTTGCAATGTAGAGCACGGTCTTTGTCGGATTGTTACATATTCATTAATCAGTAAATTATATAGTTATGTCACTTGTAAAATTAGATGGAAAACGATTTCCATGGAACGAGAGTCTGATTGATTTTTTCAATCGAGATACATTTATTGATGATGACTTTTTCAATTTGGAAAAAACCCATCCATCAATGAATGTTAAGGAGCATAAAGATGATTTTGAAATTGAGTTTGCCGCACCCGGATTTGAAAAAAAGGATTTCGAGATCACTATGAAAGATGATGTATTGGAGGTTTCTGCTCAAAAAAGTAAAGAAGAGACCGAAGAGGATGAAAACTTCACACGAAGGGAATTCAATTACAATGCATTTACACGAACCTTGCAATTGCCCACTTCTGTTGATCGCTCAAAAGATGTGAAGGCAGTTTATGAAAATGGTATTCTTAAGCTAAAAGTCCTAAAAATGGAAGAAGCTAAGGAAGACAACAAAAAAGTTATCGAGGTAGTATAATTGGAATTTGCGGCAGATGTATACATCTGCCGCATAATGTATTACAGTGATGGAAACAAAATCAAACAAAAGAAAATTTAGAGAGTGGTTCAGTGCAGATGAACTTCATGAAGAATCCAAAAAATGGTTCTCTGAATTAAGATTTGCAAAAGACGAACAAAAGTTTCTGAACAATATGGTAAAGGACTATACCTTGGATATTATTGATTCTGATATGTTCAAGACCGTTCAGCCTGTTGTTGAATCTCTTAACAAATGCGAAAAAGAGTTGGTGGATATATTTAAAAAAGTGCAATTGCACGAGAACCAACTCCAGATTATGGTGGATGAGGTGAACCAAGAAAAAATGGAAGCCGCATACTTGGACACCCATAATGATCTTGCTATGGAGGTAGCCGATTATTTTGAAAAATACCGAGACTCCAAAACCAAGATATTCGATATCGTATCCAACGTGATAAAGCGTAAAAAGCAGAAAAGATTATTGAATTAAATATTGTTTAGAAAAAGATATAAAAAACATGAAAGTATTGGTGTATAGTGCCAAGGATTTTGAGATAAAAAACTTGGAAAAATCAAACGGCAACAAGCACAAAATCAAATTTGTGACAGACGCCCTGAACCCTACTACGGCAGTAATGGCGGCAGGGTACGATGCCATTTCCATTTTTTCTAATGATGATGCATCTTTGGTAGTATTGGAGATTCTTCAGGAGATGGGTGTAAAATATATTACCCTAAGGTCTACAGGCTATAACAATGTAAGTGTGAAGTCCGCTAAACGAATTGGGTTAAAGGTGGCCCATGCTCCTGAATATTCTCCGCACGCCATCGCAGAGCATGCCGTTGGACTTTTGCTGGCCCTGAACCGAAAGTTGATCCAATCCAATGAACAGGTCCATCGATTCAACTTTTTGTTGGATGATTTGGTGGGTTTTGATCTAAATGGTAAAACGGTCGGCATTTTCGGAACCGGAAGAATTGGTTCCATTTTGGTAAAAATATTTCATGCTTTTGGATGTAAGGTTGTGGCAACCGACTTAAGGAGAAGCCAATATTTGGAAAACCATTACGATTTGGAATACCTTCCTTTGGAAGAGCTTTGTAGAAGATCGGATATCATAAGTATCAATACACCCCTCAATTATGAAACCCACCATATCTTTTCCGAACCGCTGTTTAAAGCAATGAACAAGAATGCTATTCTGATCAATACGGCCAGAGGGGGAATCGTTAAAACGGATGATATTGTTGAAGCATTGAAGCAAGGCAATATAGGCGGATATGTTACCGATGTTTACGAACACGAGAGAGGTATATTCTTTAAGGACAACAGCAAGGATGGAATTCAAGATGAACAGCTCAAAGAATTGATTTCCTTACCCAATGTTTTGTTGACACCTCATCAAGCTTTTGCAACCAAAGAAGCGCTTGTTAGGATTGCGGAGACTACGATTTACAATCTTGATTGTTGGGAAGATGGTAAAACCTGCAAAAACGAACTGGGTTTTGAAACCATTATGTTATAATAGGGGACTCAACAATTTTGCAAAGCCTTCAATCAGTTTTTTGCCCCAGGGCCTTTCCTTATATTTTTTGTAATCACTTAGGAGAGTTGATTTTTCACAATCTTTCATGAAATCGGATTTCATGCGCTTGCAAAGGGCAGTATCATAAACAAATACTTGGGCCTCGTAGTTTTGTTGGAGACTCCTGTTATCGAGATTTGCAGTGCCTATGCTGGAAACCTCATCATCACAAAGCATTACTTTGCTATGCAAAAATCCCTCTGCATATAGGTAAATTTTAATGCCGGCCTTAAGGTAGGACTCGAAATAGGCCCTAACACACCAATCCACTAGTTTAATATCCGTGCTGGAAGACATCAAAATCCTAACATCAACACCGCTCAATGCAGCGGTCATCAAGGCTTGTAGAATGGCATGGTTGGGAATTATGTACGGGTTAACTATGTAGAGATATTTTTCCGCACTGTTTATTATTGAAAAATAAACCTGCTCCATCACGTCAAAATCATCATCCGGTCCACTGGGAACTATTTGCAGAGAGGTCCCTATTTTGGGTGTCCTATGGATTTCAAAAGACGAAAAATCAACTTTATTCCCACTGGCAAGGTACCAATCGGTAACAAAAGTCCTGTTTAAGAAATCAACGGCTTCTCCTTCAATTTTTAAATGGGTATCGTGCCATTTGCCCAAGGCAGGATCTCCTTTGAGGTATTTGTCCGAAATATTGATTCCCCCGGTGAACCCAATTTTATTATCTATTACAATTATTTTCCTGTGGTTCCTGTAATTCAAGGCGGAAAGAAACCTCCCAAACTTAAAGGGCAAAAATTGGGCAGTTTCCACACCGATCTTTTTTAGTTTTTTGAGGTACTTTTTACTCAAGGAGTAGCTTCCAATACCATCGTAAAGAAGTCGAATGGTCACATTTTCTCCAATTTTCCTTTCAAAAACCTCCAATAGCTTATCCGCCAAAATCCCATCCTCAAAAATGTAATATTGTAAATGAATGTGTTCTTGGGCTTCTTCAAGGGCGGAAAAGATGCTTTCAAAGGTGTTTCTGCCATCTTTTAACAGTTCAAGGTTGTTTTGGCAAGTAACCGGACAGTCCGATGTATTATGTATCAGGGATGTTATTTTTTGTTTGTTCTCTGAAATTTCTGGTCGGCAAGTTGCCTTCCCAAGTTTATTCATAGGTCCAAACTCGTTCTTCAAGGAGAACATTTTGCTTTTTCTTCTGTTTCGCCCAAACAGGAGGTAGAGGAGGGCACCCCCAACAGGTATTGTAAAGATGGCCAACAACCAAGCCAATGTTTTACTCGGTCTAACCCCGTTCAATAGCAAACTTATGACCATAGTAAGGGCGATAATCACATAAAGCGCAATGAGAATGGGAACCAGCATCTATTTTTTTGATACTTATTGAAATCTAATTACAAGGTAGTAAATCTATTTTTGATGCTTTTTGGATTGAAAAATAAAGCCCTTCTATTGAGAAGGGCGTAGTTTTTAAATAAAATCATTGATGTTGTCACCAAGGTCGTAAACTTGGACATTTTCACTAAAACCATCAACAATGCTACTTCCTGCCGAGCTACGATATCCACCAGCACAGTGAACTATGATGGGTTTGTTCTTTGGTATTTCTTTGGAGGATGCCCGTAAATCATTTAGAGGTATAGTGAGCGCACTTTCAAAATATTTACCTTCTTCGGTTTCACTTTGGTTTCGGATATCCACGATAGTGTATTTATCAGGGTTATTTTTAAAATGGGTCAAATCGAGTTTATCACTCTGTACAAGTCCAGTTTTATCCAGGGTCAACACTAATTTTACTTGTTTCTCATATCCAATTTTGGCCACCCTTTCCAATATACTTTCCACATCGGAAGGTTTTTCGATAACCAAGCTAAATGGCTCTTCTGGATTTATGATGGCTCCCAGCCAAGTTTCAAATTTGGAGTTTTCGGAGACTGCCATAATATTGATGCTTCCCGGCAGATGCCCTTTCTTAAATTCGGATTCATCCCTTACATCCACAATTAATCCATTAATGCTGGTGTTCAGTTTTAAGGGCACTTTTGCTATGGAGGTTCTTAGATTTTCAGGACCTTTTCTATTGGTATCTACATCAAAACCAAAATAGGATGGGATAAAAGGTTGACTGTCCAAAAGGGTATTAACAAATTCTTCTTTCGATTGTGGTTTAAAGGCCCAGTTACCCATTCTTTCGTTGCCCAGTGTACTGCTGTTGTCCGAACTCAAATTTTTTCCGCAAAGGGAGCCGGCTCCGTGTGCAGGATATACCAAGGCTCCATCGGGCAGGTCCTTGAATTTATTTTGGATAGTATGGTACATCATTTCCGCCAGTTCTTGGCGTTTTGCCGTCATATTGCCCGCTTTTTCGCGTAAGTCAGGTCGGCCCACATCACCAATAAAAAGTGTGTCACCCGTAAAAAGTGCAGTTTTCCCGTCTTTTTCGGCTACAACGGTAATGCTATCGGGGGAGTGTCCTGGAGTGTTCAGCGCGGATACTTTGATATCACCCACCATAATGTGTTGGCCTTCATCAAAAGGTTCGTATTCATAATCGGCCCCCAAATCCTTACTGTGATAAATAGGAGCTCCGGTTTCTTTATGTATCTGTAAGTGAGAGCTTATGAAGTCAGCATGTGGATGGGTTTCAATAACCGCTGTTATTTTTGCTTCATGCTCTTGAGCAAAAGCATAGTATTGCATGGGATCCCTTTCTGGATCTATAACGGCCATTTCACCATTGTCCACAATGGCATAGGAATAGTGGGCCAAGGGTTTATATTCAAACTGTTTTATTTCCATATATTCGGGTTTAAAGGGCACCCTTTATGGGTGCCCGGTATTCAACATTAATTTTTAGATTTCTTTTTTGGCAAGGTACCAATCTACTTTTTCCAAAGAATCATCTGCAATCCTTTCATTCAATTGATCCAAAGTCTTTGGAGGAGAAACTATGACTTTATCTCCTTTTTTCCAATCCAATGGCATGGCAACTTTGTGTTTGTCCGAAGTTTGGAGCGCTTCCAAGGCCCTTAAAATTTCATCCATGTTTCTACCAACATTTAGAGGGTAGTACATGATCAATCGGATTTTTTTGGATGGGTCTATAAAGAAAACCGCCCGAACTGCTGCAGTTTCACTTTCATTGGGCTGAAGCATACCGTATAACTTGGATACTTTCATGTCCAAATCGGCTATAATCGGAAAATCAAAATACACTCCAGTGTTTTCCCTTACATTTTGAACCCAGCCCAAGTGAGCATGGATACTATCGATACTTAAACCAATAAGCTCGGTATTCAATGCATCGAATTCACCCTTTCTTTGGGCGAACCCACTCATTTCCGTGGTGCAGACAGGGGTGAAATCTGCAGGGTGAGAGAACATAACTGTCCATTTATCCTTTGCAAATTCTGAAAATTTTATTTTCCCTTTGGTAGTTACAGCTTCAAAATCTGGAGCGACATCTCCGATTCGTGGCATTTGATTTACTTTTTCTGAATAAGTGTTTTCCATAGAACTATAAGTTATATTTATTGATATTTAATTAGTGATAAAATTAACTTATAATAATGGATGGCGCAGTAACGTAAGTTACATAGTGGATACTTAACAGGAGTTTAACTAAAAAGGAATTTTTTATTAAAATATACTATTTGTCAAAGATGAAATCAACCGCCATTTGGGCATGTAGATCAGTTGTTGCCAAGGTGGGAATATCAACATCACTTTGCTTTATCAATAATGGTAGTTCCGTGCACCCCAGAATTATTCCCTCTGCACCTCTTTCTTTGAGCAGTTCAATTTGTTTTAAATAAAAATTTTTGGCTCTTTCGGAGAATACACCCTGAGTCAGCTCTTTGGAAACATATTCATGTGACTGTGGAATATACTCGCTATCTGGGATTATGGTCTCTATACCATAATTCTCCTTTAATACTTTAGGGATAAAGCTTCCGGTCATCGTGGGTTTGTTGCCCAACAAACCAAGTTTTTTCAACCCTGTATTTTGGGCTTCTTTCCCAGTTGCATCTGCAATGTGCAGAATGGGAATGCTTATTTGGGGTTGTACAAAATCATAGACCATATGTGGCGTATTGGCACAGATAACTACGGCCTCGGCACCCGCAGTTTCGAGTTTCCTTGCAGTCTCTAAATATTTGGCATTGATTTTCTCTTTGTTCTGTTCCCGCATCAATTTAATATTGATGCTGTGTATGATCAAAGGAGGGTTGGCCCAATCACCAATTATTTTTGATGCCATTTGATTAATGAGCCTGTAGTAGGCTATGGTGGAATGCCAAGAAGTTCCTCCGATCATCCCCAAAGTTTTCATCATTTCTGTCATTTTCTTCAAAAATTATCAGTGAAAGTGTAACAATTTACAGAAAAGTGATACATAAAGATATGAAGTCTTGCTTTTTGTGAAAATAAGTGTCGGATTTCAGGTCCGTAATGGAATCTGAAAACAAATCATTGTTTATTTCTTTAAGAAGTAACAGATTATAACCACTATTCTTGGATTTTAGGTTAAAATTAACATAAAGCTAAACATGCACTACTTAATTTTAAGACCCGTGGATTTGAACCAATCAATTTTAGTGAATACCTACCCATTGTTAACTCAAAATATTAAATCAAATAACTAACATATGAAAAGAAGAGATTTTGTACAGTACGCTGGTATGGGTGCAGGGGCCATGATGATGCCCTCGCTTCTTATGGGAAACAATATTCCCGCGGAAGCCTTGCTCGAACCAGGTATGGATACCGTGCTCAAAAAGAAAATGGCCGATGTTGCCCTTAATACGGCAAAGTCCATGGGAGCCACTTATGCGGACGCTCGAATAGGTAGATATTTAAATCAATATGTTTTTACCAGAGAAGATAAGGTCCAAAATGTGGTGAATACCGAATCGTTTGGAATTGGAATCAGGGTTATTGCCAATGGTACTTGGGGTTTTTCCTCTACCAACGATGTAACCGAGGATGGAATTAAAACAGCGACCCAACATGCTGTGGCCATTGCCAAGGCAAATTCCAAAATACAAAAAGAACCCGTAGTGCTGGCCCCAGTAGAGTCACATGGTGAAGTTTCTTGGAAAACACCGATTGAAAAGGACTTTAAGGAAGTGCCTATCTCAGAAAAAGTTGATTTGCTTTTGAGTGCCAATGCGGCTGCTATGGAAAATGGTGCCAATTTTGTGAACTCTGCACTTTTTATGGTGAACGAGCAAAAGTACTTTGCCTCTACAGACGGTTCTTACATAGATCAAGATGTACACCGGATTTGGCCAACTTTCAACGTAACTGCCATTGATCGTCAGGCTGGAAAATTCAAGAGTCGTCAGGCATTGAGTGCTCCAATGGGTATGGGTTATGAGTACATGGATGGCTTGGAATCCGAAAAACTTTCAGGTCCTGAAGGTATAAAACTATACAACCGAAGTTATGATATTGTGGAAGACGCCAGCATGGCCGCAAAGCAAGCCAAGCAAAAGTTAACCGCAAAATCAGTTGAGGCCGGTAAATATGATTTGGTTTTGGAGCCAAATCACCTTGGTCTTACCATTCACGAATCAGTGGGTCACCCACTGGAATTAGACCGTGTACTAGGTTATGAAGCCAACTACGCAGGAACCAGTTTTGCCACCTTGGACAAATGGAAATCCAAAGACTTTAATTATGGTAGCGATATCGTAAACTTGGTAGCCGATAAGACCCAAGTGGGCTCTTTAGGTGCCGTAGGGTATGATGATGAAGGTGTAAAAACCAAGAAATGGGATTTGGTCAGAAACGGGACCTTGGTCAACTATCAGGCCATCCGCGATCAAGTCCATATGATCGATCAAAACGAATCGCACGGATGCTGCTATGCCCAAAGCTGGGAAGATGTACAGTTCCAACGTATGCCCAATGTTTCTTTGGAACCGGGAACGGAAAAATATTCCTTGCAGGATATGATCAAGGATGTGGATAAAGGAATTTATATTCTTGGACGAGGCTCTTACTCCATTGATCAACAGCGTTACAATTTCCAATTTGGTGGAACCTTGTTCTACGAAATAAAGGATGGAGAGATTGTGGGTATGCTCGATGATGTAGCTTATCAATCCAATACCCAGGAATTCTGGAATTCCTGTGTAAAAATTTGTGATAAGGATGACTATAGATTGTTTGGTTCCTTCTTTGATGGAAAGGGGCAGCCTTCACAAATCAGTGCAGTTTCGCACGGTAGCTCCACATCCAGATTTAATGGAATCAATGTAATTAATACAGGTAGAACCATTTAAGGTTTATTTAATCAAATAATAAGACAATGGCTATATATACAAGAGAAGAAGCAAAAAAGATTTTGGAAAAAGCATTGAGTTTTTCCAAGGCCGATGCCTGCGAAATAAACCTAGGAGGAAGTAATAGCGGAAACATCCGATATGCTAGAAATACGGTATCTACGGCAGGTTATAGATCAAGTCAGAGTTTGGTGGTACAATCCAGCTTTGGTAAAAAGGTCGGTACGGCAACTATTGATGAATTCGATGATGCATCATTGGAAAAAGTAGTGAGAAGAGCTGAAGAATTGGCACGATTATCACCGGAGAACCCAGAATTTATGCCTCCATTGGGCCCTCAGGAATACGATGAGGCAATCACATATAAAGAGGCCACAGCAAATGTTACCCCTGAATATAGAGCAGAGGTTGCCAACAGCAGTATTTCACCTGCAGCGGAGCAGGATGTGACCGCAGCTGGTTTTTTGGATGATTCGGAATCATTCTCGGCCATGATCAATTCCAATGGTCTGTTTGCCTACAATCAATCCACCGATGTGGATTTTACCGTAACCATGCGTACCAACGATGGTACAGGATCAGGTTGGGTAACTAGGGATTATAACGATATTTCCAAGTTCGATGCGGCCGAAGCATCAAAAACTGCCATAGATAAAGCAGTAATGTCCAAAGAAGCCCGTGCCATAGAGCCTGGTAAATATACCGTGATCTTGGAACCTGCTGCATCTGTGGGCCTATTGCGAAATATGTTCAGCTCCTTCAATGCAAGATCCGCCGATGAAGGCCGAAGCTTTATGTCCGCTGCAGATGGTGGGAATAAATTGGGTCAGAAGATTGTGGATGAACGGGTCAATATTTGGTCCGATCCATTGCATCCAGATGTTCCAACATCCACATGGAATGGAGCAGGGCAACCACTAAAGAAAACCACGTGGATAGAAAATGGAGTCGTTAAAAACTTGGCGTACAGTCGCTATTGGGCAGAACAAAAAGGTGTGGACCCTGTACCTTTTCCAAGTAATGGAATTATGGCCGGTGGGGACGAAAGCCTTGAGGATATGATCAAAGGCACCAAAAAAGGTATTTTGGTAACACGCTTTTGGTACATCCGAAGTGTAGACCCTCAAACATTATTGTACACAGGTTTAACAAGGGACGGAACTTTTTATATTGAAAACGGACAAATCAAGTACCCGGTTAAAAACTTTAGGTTCAATGAGAGTCCGATTATTATGCTAAATAATTTGGAATCGCTCGGACAACAAGTTCGTGTTAACGGGAATTTGATACCTTATATGAAGATTCGTGACTTTACCTTCACGAGTCTCTCCGACGCGGTATAAAAACAAGAGATGAAACAAACTGGTGGTCAGGTTATCCTTGACCGCCAGTTTTTATTTTGGCAATTATTTTAGCCTGCTACCCAAATGGCATTGGATAACGAATTCTTTTTTACACGATTGCAGTACGAATCAGGAGATTGGGATGTAGATCAGCGAATGCCCTCCAATCTTTTGAATTCCTTGGTCGAGTACACTACCCTAAAGGTAGATACCCAAGAAAAGATCATTTCCTTGGCCAGCGAAGATATTTTTAAAAGCCCATTTTGCTATATCTCTGGCCATAAATTGGTTCAGTTCACCAAAAAGGAAAAGGAAAACTTTGAAAAATATGTTCGTAATGGCGGTTTTGTCTTTGCCGATGACTGTAATCACGATATTGATGGTCTGTTCGCTAAATCCTTCGAACGTCAAATGGATGAAATATTCGGGCATGGAGAATTGAAAAAAATACCAAACGACCACGAAATCTACACCATTTTCTTCGAGTTTGATGATGGTCCGCCCACTACATCGCAAGAACTGAATGGCTGGGGTGACGACTTGGTGCATGACTATCTCAAGGCCATTGTAATAGATGGACGAATAGGTGTGCTATACAGTAACAAGGATTATGGCTGCGAATGGGACTACGATTTTAGAAATAAACGCTGGTACAAAATAGACAATACACGATTCGGGGTGAATATTGTATTATATGCTTTAACTTCTTAATAAAACTAATTTGGATAAAGAACTACAACAAATTGCAAGTGAAGTAGAAGGGCTCTCGGAAAAACTGAAAGCCTTGAAAAAGGAAATTGGCAAGGTGATCATAGGTCAGGAGGAGACCGTTTCCCAATTGCTTATCACGTTTCTTGCAGGTGGACATGCCTTGCTCGAAGGTGTTCCAGGGTTGGCAAAAACCTTGATGATCCGAACACTCTCGAATGCCATCGATTTAAAATTCAAACGGATACAGTTTACACCCGATCTAATGCCTTCCGATATTATTGGAACTGAAATATTGGAAGAGGACCATACCACCGGCAAAAAGTTCTTCAAGTTCAATAAGGGACCTATTTTTTCCAATATTATTTTGGCAGATGAGATCAACCGAACACCCCCAAAGACACAGGCAGCTCTTTTAGAGGCCATGCAGGAGTTCGAGGTGACTTATGGGGACAAAACCTATCCTTTGGATAAACCTTTCTTTATTTTGGCCACCCAAAACCCCATTGAACAATCGGGAACTTTTGTATTGCCAGAAGCACAGCAGGATAGATTCTTGTTGTACATCAAAATAGGGTATCCTACGGATGAGGAAGAAACGCAAATATTAAAGGCCACGACGGGAACCAAAAAAGCCCAACTGAACAAAGTGTTATCAGGAGATGATATTATAAGGTTACAACAGTTGGTCCGTGAAGTTTCTATCAGCGATGGACTGATTCAATATGTTAGCGACGTCATAAGGGCCACTCGTCCAGATACCACTAAAGTCGACTATGTAAAGCAATGGGTGGATTGGGGTGCAGGTCCGCGAGCTGGTCAAGCCATGATCTTGACCGCTAAGGCAAATGCGCTTTTGGAGGGAAGATTGGCCGTTACTCCAGAAGATTTACAAACCGTGGCTTTGCCGGTATTGCGGCACAGGGTGCTCGTAAACTTTAGAGCGGATGCCGAAGGAATCACCTCGGATACGGTTACAAAAGAAATACTGAAAGTAGTTCAATTAAAGGATAAATAATGGCGAAACGGGACTACCATGATCTTTTAAAACCTGAAGTCATTAATACCGTATCTGGTCTTAGCTTGATTTCGCGTATTGTGGTGGAAGGATACACTTCCGGTCTAAACCGGAGCAAGAGCGTGGGCCCCGGAATGGAATTCAGTCAATACCGAGGTTATGAGCCGGGGGATGACCTTCGACTGCTGGATTGGAAGATGTTGGCTAGATCAGGTCGGTACTACATTAAACAATCCGAAGTGGAAAGCCACGTCACCGTTAAGTTTATAGTAGATGCCAGTGCTTCCATGGAACATGAAGAGTATGGGATTTCCAAATTGGAATTTGCCCGTGTTATGGTGGCCTGCTTATCCCATATGGCACAAAAACAGGGTGACTCCGTAGGGCTTTTTGCACTTAACGAGGACGATTTTGTGAGTATTTACCCAAAAGCGGACAAAAAACACTTTAACCGTTTGTTGCTGGAATTATTAAAGATATCCACCAAAGGAAAATGGCCCGAACTTGCCATTGCCTCCCGTCGGATACATAATAGGGGAGAAAAGGAACTCGTTTTTTTCCTGACGGATATGTATGAGGATGTTTCAGAACTATCCGACTTTGTAAAGAACTTAAAAACCGTGAATAATGAAGTGGTGGTACTTCAAATTATGACAGGTACTGAAATGGATTTTAACTATAAAAAATCTGTCACTTTTGAAGATTTGGAAACAGGGGCCAAGGTAAAAGTGGACGTCAACAAGGCCAAAACCACTTACTTGAAGACCCTGGAAGAAAAAATAAAACAGACCAAAGAGCGATTGCTTTCACAAGGAGTGCATTTCCATTTGTTTAGAATGGACAGTGACTTGGGCAATGCTTTACAACTCTTTTTAAAGGAACGAATACGATTGGTGTAAATGGTTTTTGCGAATCCGTCATATCTCTGGGCACTTTTGGGACTTCTGGTTCCCTTGGCCATCCATTTGTGGAGCAAGAAAGAGGCTAGGACCATAAAAATTGGAAGTATTCAATTGTTGGATGAAACCAACTCACGACAATCCAGCAGCATTCAGTTGAATGAATGGTTGTTGTTGTTTCTCCGAATGCTGATCATTGTACTTGTTGCATTACTGATGGCAGGTCCTCAATGGCGCACCAAGGGCAATCAAAAACAAATCACATATTTGGTCGAGGCATCTATTGCCAATCAGCCATCCATTGGTGCCATTTTGGATAGTTTAAAAGAGGATTCCCCTGTTTTTTTGTTGAAAAATGGTTTTCCTGAATGGGAAGCTGAAGGTGAGTATCAATCGGACCAAGAGCAACCGAACTATTGGCAATTGGTTCAAAAAATGGATTCGTTACATTCGGATAGTATTGTTGTCTTTACCAAGGCATTGGCAAAAGGTATTCGGTCCATGAGGCCCAATACCCAAAAGAAGATTCACTGGGTGGTCATGGAACAGGAAGAAACCCAAAACCAACCGCTGGTAGCTTTCAACAGAGAATCTGAAGTGGAACTGGTATCTTCTTCGGGCAATAGTGTTACCACCAAAATCAATCGGGAATTGTTGACCGATGGCTTTGAGGTTGTTGGTAATGGGGATAGTCTTCGTTTACTTTCCAATAATCCAAAAACAGTCCCTTTGGCAAGCTTGGATACGCTTCATGCAAACATGTATGTTGAGAAGGAATTTGAGAGAGAAGGAAATTACATGGAAGCATCTTTTAGGGCCCTGTCCGTATTTTTAAACCAGGAAATCATCATTCATCAAGAAGAAGATATGTTGCCGAACGATGAAACCACATTGAATATTTGGTTGAGTAACGAGGCAAAAGACGGTTCATCAGAAGGTAAATGGCTCGTCTATCAAGAAAACCTTTTGGCCAAGCAGCTGATTGAATCGGGAGCAGAAAAAAACATCTTTTACCTCACGGAAAGGTTGAACCCGAAAAACACGGTAGAACAACATTTGCCGGAACAGTTGTTGGGCATCTTGGATTTGGATAAGGAAGTAAAATCATTGGTGCGTGAAGCTGATGTGAGACAATTGGACGAGACTGAAATCAAACCCAATTATGTGGAACCTAAAAGAAAACGGGAACGGGCTACAATGATCGATATTTCTTTTTGGGTATTCAGCTTACTTGCAGGGTTAATGATCATTGAACGTTTGATGGCAAACTATAAAAAGCAATGATGGGAGCAGGGGAAATAAAACAATTTCAGCGCCGATGGCAGCAATCCATGTATGTGGAAGCAGTTTTCTATGCTATTGGGTTCGGTGGTTTTATATACTTGTTGACCCATAATCTGATATATGGAATTATTGGAATGGTGGTTTCAGTAGTCATTGCTATTTTTATTTTAAAGCCTTGGAGCATACGTTCGGAGCATGCTGTAGGTTATATTGATGCCCACTTGCCCCAGGCCGGATATAGCAGCGGACTTTTGTTGTCTTCCGCCAATGAACTCTCCAACCTGTCCAAGTTACAACAGTATCGCGTTGCAGAGCAATTACAACCTGTTTTGTCCAAGTTAAGGCCTCCCCATAATTTGTTGCGGGCGACCCTTGTTATGTTCGGATTAATTTTGCTGGGACTTGCAGGAAGAGTCATAATGGCGAAGGTGGAAAATCCATTTAATCCAACCCCGTCGAATAAGGAACAAATCACCTTCGCTCCAAAAGATAGCCTGTCCAGCACTACTGAAATCCCAGAATTAACGGGTACGAGCATTACCATTCAATATCCAAATTATACACAAAAAGGTTCGTTGAACACTTTGGACCCCAATATCAAAGCAGTGCAAGGTTCCAGAATTAGTTGGATGCTTGAATTTGATGGAAATGTACAGGAAGTGGAAATGGATCTCATGGGCGAACGCATCAGTTTTACAAATAGTCAGGCTGGATATCGATTGAGCAAAACTTTGGAAGCTTCGGGCTTTTATAGTTTTACTTTTAAAGATTCTGATGGCAACGACTATGTAAGTGACCTGTATTCCTTGGAAATGATAACGGATGAACCTCCCATGGTTCAAATTGAAGGATTGGATAATTATAGCTATTTCGAATTCGACGACGATAAACGTTTGATGTTGAACACCAATATTTCCGATGATTTCGGGATTGCCAATGCCTATATAATTGCCACAGTAAGTAGAGGTTCTGGGGAATCCGTAAAGTTTAGGGAGGAAACAGTAACATTTGACAACGATGTTCCAAAAGGTAAAAAGTCACTTCAGCTTAAAAAGCAATTGGATCTTGATGCCCTTAAAATGGACCCTGGGGACGAACTCTATTTTTATGTGGAGGCGCTCGATGAAAAAGAACCATCACCGAACATTGCCCGCAGTGAGACCTATTTTGCGGTGATCCGCGACACGGTTTCCGATATGTTTGCAGTCGAGGGAAATTTGGGTGTGGACCTAATGCCCGATTATTTTAGGAGTCAGCGCCAATTGATCATTGACACGGAAAAGCTTATTGCCGACCGGCCCAATATTTCCACAGAGGATTTTAAGTCCAGAAGCAACGAATTGGGGTTTGACCAAAAACAGTTGCGATTAAAATACGGACAGTTTATGGGTGATGAAAGTGAAATGCAAAGGGCTCCCGGACAGGTTTCACCCAACGAAGGGGAGGAAACCGATGACCATTCGCACGAGGAAGGGGAGGAAGACCTGTTGGACGAATACAGCCATAAGCACGATAACGAGAATGAGCATAATTTGGTAGAGGAGGAGCATAATCACGAAAATGAGGCACAAGAAGAAGAGGACCCTCTTCATGATTATTTACACAACCATTCCGATCCAGAAGCCTCTACCTTGTTCGAAAAATCGTTGAAAGCAAAGCTTAGGGATGCCTTGAATATTATGTGGGACGCCGAATTGTACCTAAGGTTGTACGAACCTGAAAAATCCTTGCCATATCAGTACAAAGCACTGAAAATAATTCAGGAGATTAAAAACAGTGCACGAATTTATGTGCACCGTATTGGTTTTGACCCACCACCGATCAAAGAAGAGAATAGGTTGAGCGGGGATATTGAGGATATCACCAATTATGACAAACGGGAAGAGCATAAGTACCAAATGTCTTTTGCTTCCACTAGGGCGGCCATTTCACGTTTGGAGCTTTTAATTCAAGGTGAAATTACATTTTCAGATACCGACAGTGCTCTTTTTGTCGATGCAGGAAACGAATTGGCACAAAAGGCCATCTCGGAACCTTTGAAATATTTAAAAGTTTTACAAGGGTTACGTGACTTGGAAAAAGCCGCCAACAGAACCGAAGAAAATTACCGGATGGTTCAGAAAAATCTTTTGGAGGTGCTTCCCGAGGTGGAGGACAATCCTGTGAAAAAGACAGAATACCAAGACGAAATCAATCTGTTGTACTTAAAAGAATTAGGTGTATATGAGTGATGGTGCGGTGTTAGTAAACCAGAATCTTTTTTGGCCCGCGGTTTTGATCGGACTGCTACTTTTTGTTGTTTTTATTTGGAAAGAATGGTCGCAAAGAGCGGAACAAAGGTTTAGGGTAAAGTTGGTTGCCGCATTTTTGGCGATTGCCTCACTGATTATGATCGTATTAGAGCCAAGCACCTGGCAAGAATCCACAAGCGGTAAAGGAATCATATTAACAGAGGGTTATCGGTCAGCCCAACTGGACAGTTTAACAGCTATTTACAAACGGATTCCAACAGAAGAGTACGTCAAGGGCAGAACCTTGTCCATTCTGGAAGAAGCGGACTCATTGTTTCTTCTCGGTCATGGGCTGGCTCCTTTTGATTTGTGGCAAGTAGAGGATAAATCCGTTGCCTTTTTGGGTGGTGAAAATGTAGTAGGATGGACAGGGATATCGAATAAGCACGAAGCAATTTTGGGGGAATCACTGGAAATAAGCGCCAAATACTCCAATCCAGAAGTGGGGCATTGGGTCGTTTTGACCGATAATGGTGGTAATTCCTTGGACTCCATCCCTTTTGAGGAAACCGAGGAACAGATGATAACATTCAGCACCACGCCCAAAGCTAGTGGACATTTTGTATACCATCTTTTGGTTAAGAATGAAATAGATGTGCTCTCGGATGAGCCTCTTCCCCTTAAAGTAGTGGAAGGTACCCCTTTAAAAGTATTAATGGTCAATACTTTCCCCACTTTTGAGACCAAATACCTTAAGAATTTTTTGACCGAGCGAGGCCATGAAGTCTTGGCACGTACGCAACTTACCAAAGGTAAATACAAGTTCGAATATTTCAATGGAGCATCTAACCCTGTTTACGGTTTTACCGTTGAAAATTTAAAGGATTATGATCTTTTGATTATCGATTCAGATTCTTACACTGGTCTTGGAAGGGTATCAAAATCAGCCATGGAAGAGGTTGTCGAGTCAAAAGGACTAGGTGTTTTTATCCAACCCAACGAAAGTTTGTTCAGACTTGGAGAAAGTGTTTCCCCGTTTAAATTCAATCGGGATTTTATAACGACGATTGAACTTCGGGAATCGGAACAAAACTTACAGAAATATCCATTTACATTTCAAGATGCGGTTCGAACACAGCAAATTTTGGTGGATTCCCTTGCTGTGGCTGCCTATGTCCCGACTGAAATGGGCAAAGTAGGTACCTCATTGCTCCAAAACACCTATCAATTGATTTTGGACGGAAATGAGGCTCTATATGGGCATATTTGGACTCAAATTCTAAATGGTATCACTAAAGAAAAGGAAAGTATAGTGGAGTGGGAGAGTGTTACCCAAAACCCAAGGCCAGACCAACCTTTTGAATTTGAGTTGCGCACTTCGTTAAATGATTTGGCCATAACAACCAGTGAGGGAGCCCATATTCCTTTGCTTCAAGATGATTTGATGCCCAATAAATGGATGGGGACGCAATACCCTAGAAATACGGGATGGAACCAGTTAAAGCTGTCCAATGATTCTATTGTCTCATTTTCATATTTCGTCTATGGCCAAGATGATTTGCAATCTATCACAAAGGCTGAAACTTTGAAAGCCAATTATCGCACGTTTGGTAAAACAAACGGTTTTGGTTCCTCCATTTCGGTATCAAAAAAGGAATTAAAGCCTATATCTCCATTATGGTTTTATATACCGCTTCTTTTGTGTTTGGGTTGGTTGTGGTTGGAGCCAAAATTGGTTGATTAGTTTTTATTTATTGTCTTTTTCTTCTCTTTTCTTTTTGCTCATGCCAACAATGAACAACAATCCACCAACTGCTACAAGAACATTTCCTAGTGATTCCACATTACCCTTCAAGGTGGTCGAGAAAACAATTCCCAATACAGTGACCACTATTCCCGTAAAAATGTATTTCCGATACTCTTCTCTTTTTTCCATTTTGATAAAGTTTTAGATATTCGATGTGTTTTTCTTGGAATCCAAAAAATTGATAAATCCAATATCCATTTTCGATCATCAATTATGTGCTGGACAGTTCATTTATTAGATCATTACATCCTCCATATTTTATAAACCTTGTATGCTCTTCGATATTTTCAAATTGCAGACCTGTAATTTGAGAACATAAAATCTCCGTGTTGGTATATTTATAAAATGCATCCAAGGTTTCTTTTGCATAGGGATTGTCCATGGACGATTTTTCAGCTATTTCTTGGCACCATTGTAGGGATTTCATCCAAATAGCTGCGGACAATGCTCCGCATGCGGCCCCACTTAAACCAAGACCTCCTGCAAATCCGGCTACCATAATGGACTCTTCGTCGGTTGCCCCCATTTTTTTAGCAACCTCGGAAGCACAACTATGGCATTCCCCAAGGGGTTTGCTTTTACTCTCCGATATACCTTCAATGGCTGATTTCACAGCTTCTGGTGCCCATTGTTCCGCTAAATTGTAACAGTGTAAAAACCTACCGGTTAAAAAATATTTGGCCATACTTATTTTACTGGAAAAATCGCAATGGGTAATCTCCCGGCAATTAATGGTATGCTCACGTTTTGCAAATGATTCCATGACCTTTTGTGTAGCATGAACAGCCACCGCAATAGCCTGGTTTTTATCCTTACATTTCCGATAAGCTTCGGCACCGATTGCCAAGGATGCCCCCCAAAGCATACCACATTGATGTCCCTCTTGAAGGATTCCTCCGGCCAAAGAATCCGATGCACGCTCCTCTAGCTCTTTTAAATTACCAAATTCACGGTTCAAAATGTAGAAAAAGGTTCTGGAGCACGTTCTTAACTTCTTAAATACCTTTTTACCGTCCTTTGGACCTTCTTTTGGGATTTTGACATCGGAATCCATTGGGATAATTTTTTGAATTTTACCCAAAGAAGATAGGTTGCTTCAAAATATAATCCTATGATATAGATTAGTTTTGTAAAAGAGTATTATGGCCTTTATCCAACCTACTGATCACTGATATCTCCAACTGGTCAAATCTGCACCTTGTGGTGCACTTTCTGCAATTCGTTTCATGATTTTTGGAACATACATGGAATTGTACCGTAAACGACTGATGGCATTGGGCTGTTCAGGGTCGCCGTTCCAGCAGTGCTCTGCACGGTCACCATATAATACTTCCCCATCGTAATAGGGTTCACTGGTGCTTTCCAGAAAATCTTCCATCAAATAGACGGCATTATTTAAATAGTAGTTATCCATGTCACCGCAATAGATGTGAATTTTGCCCTTTAGTTGTGGGCCTAATTTC
Source organism: uncultured Allomuricauda sp. (assembly GCF_947258355.1). Taxonomy (GTDB): domain Bacteria; phylum Bacteroidota; class Bacteroidia; order Flavobacteriales; family Flavobacteriaceae; genus Flagellimonas. Next base: position 8,387 of record NZ_CAMYIC010000063.1, on the reverse strand, counting down.
TCCCAATCACGTTCCAAAATATATCTCAAATCGTAATTCTCTTTCCAATATTCGGCTACTTCATGGTCAATATCACCGGTCATTTTATCCCAAATCCGTACTGGGTATCCATCATCTCCCTGAGGCGAATAGGTGGCTTCCCAAATATCCCATTGCTGCCCTGATCTGGATTTGTCGCCCAAGACCAGTTCCAGATGGTTTCCTTGTCGCAAGGTGGATTGGATGTCCCCTAGATAATCTCGATGGGAGGGAACCTCCAATTTCTTGTGCTCGGAATCATAATAATAGGCATTGTCATCTTCATAAATATTGGTAAGGCAATAGGCCCTAAAGTCAATAGGATCCGGGCAAGCGGCAAAACAGCCGTTATATTCTTCCGGGTACTTTACCTGCACGGCCAAGGCTTCCCAACCTCCAGTGGAACCACCATACAAAAAGCGGGACCAACCTTCGCCCATACCACGGAACTCTTTTTCTATATAGGGTATAAGCTCGTAGGTAATGGCGTCTCCGTATGGTCCTTGACTGGCAGAATTCACAGCATAGGAATCATCATAATAAGGGGTTGGGTGTTGAATTTCAATGATCAAAAAGCGTGGAAAATCGGGCTCGTTCCATCGTTTATAAAAATCATACGCTTCTTGTTGTTGGATTAGGTTGTAGCCTTCCAAATCGAATCGTGCCGAATATTCCGGCTCCAAATTAGGGTCGGGAGGTGTAGTGCGGAACCCACCAAAATCGCTGGGAAAATGTCCATGGAAAACCATTAATGGATATTTGGCCTCGGGATGATCTTTAAAACCTTTAGGCAATAGAACATGGGCACCCAAATACATATCCCTTCCATAAAATTCGGATAATTTTTCCGATTTAATTTTAATGTGTTTGATCCATTCGGTATCCTCTGGTTCCGGAATAGGTGGTATTTCCTGATCCATGACCACGGAAACACTATCAATACCGTTTTCTTCAACGGTTATTTTAAAAGGTTTGCTGTAAAGATTGCCAGGTGAGGTGTTCCAATGCTGTCCTTCACCATTGTCCATAGGTAGCTTTACCGTATGTCCTGTGGACAAATCAAAAGTTTCATATACATGCAGAAGTGCCTGTACATTGTATTCTCCGGGAGGAACATCGGATAAACTAGGATAGGGGTAACCAAAAATGGATTCATCGAATTGAACGGGTTCCCCTGCGGACATCCCATCCACATTCATCCCAAAAATAAGTTGGGTGTTTAGGCCATCGTTGATTTGAAAGCGAGGTTCTTTATTATCATCGGTTGAAAGCATAAGAAGCAATCGTCCATCTTTACTTTTGGTACCAACGGTTTCATCAAAACTTATGGCTATGTCATATTTTGATTTTTCATCCGTATTACAAGAAATGAACAATAAGAGACAACCGTAAAATAGAATGGAGAGTTTGGACATGATGGTTGGGTTTAGATGATTAATATAATCCTTTCCTATCACATACGAAAAATCCCCTGCTTTTAAATATTTAAAAAACAGAGGATTAAAAAACAGAATGGTTAGGTCTATTACATTTATGAAATTACTGCCTGAGCCGCTGCAACACGAGCAATCGGAACTCTAAATGGTGAACAGCTGACATAGTTCATCCCAACTTTATGACAGAAACCAACAGAGCTTGGTTCACCTCCATGTTCTCCACAGATACCTACTTTGAGGCCTGGGTGGGTTTCACGGCCACTTTTGGTTCCAAGTTCAACCAATTGTCCAACACCTTTTTGATCCAATACTTCAAAAGGGTCAGCTTTTAAAATACCTTTTTCGAGGTATATTGGTAGAAATTTTCCCGAATCGTCCCTTGAATACCCAAAGGTCATCTGCGTAAGGTCATTGGTTCCGAAAGAGAAGAAATCAGCGATTTCTGCGATTTCACCTGCAACTAGCGTAGCTCTCGGAGTTTCGATCATGGTACCTACAGAATATTCCACAGTATCTTTTCGTTTTTTAAACAATGCTTGCGCAGTATTATCAATAACTTCTTTTTGTTGTCTAAACTCTTCAACTGTACCCACCAATGGAACCATTATTTCAGGTTTGGTTTCTATACCTTCCTTCTTAAGGTTGAGTGCAGCTTCCAAAATAGCCTGGGTCTGCATCTCGGTTATCTCGGGATACGTATTCCCCAGCCTACATCCACGGTGACCCAACATGGGGTTGAATTCTTCCAATTCTGCCACTTTACTTTTTACAGACGACAAAGAAATATGAAGATCATCCGCAAGTTCTTTTTGAGTGGCCAATTGGTGGGGAACAAATTCGTGCAATGGTGGATCCAACAGCCTAACGGTTACTGGATAGCCCTTCATGGCACGGAATATACCTTCAAAGTCGCCCCGCTGCATTGGAAGAAGTTCTTTGAGCGCTTGTTTACGACCCTTAATGGTATCTGCCAAGATCATTTCACGCATGGCCTTAATACGGTCCACTTCAAAGAACATATGCTCTGTACGGGTAAGTCCAATACCCTTTGCTCCAAAACTTCGTGCAACTTCGGCATCTTTTGGAGTATCTGCATTGGTACGGACTTCCATTTTTGCGTAGGAATCTGCCAAATCCATTAATTCGGCAAACTCTCCGCTCAATTCGGGTTCTTTGGTACCAACTTTCCCCTCCAAAATATTACCGGTGGAACCATTGATGGAAATCCAGTCACCTTCATGGTACTCATGCCCATCAACTTTAAGGGTCCGGGTTTTATAATTGATCTTTAATGCTCCGGCACCGGAAACACAGCATTTACCAATACCTCTGGCTACCACTGCTGCGTGGGAAGTCATACCTCCACGTGCGGTAACAATCCCTTTGGCCACGTTCATACCCTCTACATCTTCGGGTGAAGTTTCTACACGGACTAGGATACTGTTCTTAAACTTATCGGCTTCATCAGCAAAGAAAACAATCTGGCCGGTGGCGGCTCCAGGTGAAGCTGGTAAACCTTGGGCAATCACTTCGGCTTCTTGCAAAGCTTTGGGGTCAAAGATGGGGTGCAATAGTTCGTTTAGTTTGTTGGGCTCTATGCGCATTAGGGCCTTTTTCTCATCTATTAACCCTTCTTTTAACAAGTCCATGGCAATTTTTACCATGGCGGCACCGGTACGTTTACCATTACGGGTCTGCAAAATCCAGAGTTTACCTTGTTGAATGGTAAATTCCATATCCTGCATGTCTTGGTAATGCGTTTCCAGTTTGTTTTGGTACTCGAATAATTCCTTATATATTTTGGGCATTAACTCCTCCAAGGAAGGGTAGTTTTCTTTTCGTTCTTCTTCGTCAACCTGTGCAAGTTTGGCCCATCGTTGTGAACCCAATAAGGTAATTTGTTGTGGTGTACGGACTCCGGCAACGACATCTTCTCCCTGTGCATTGATAAGATATTCGCCGTTGAACATATTTTCCCCGGTTCCGGCATCTCTGGTAAAGCAAACCCCGGTTCCGGAATCTTCTCCCATGTTACCAAACACCATGGCCTGTACGTTTACCGCGGTACCCCAATCTTCTGGGTATCCGTGCATTTTTCTATAATAAATGGCGCGGTCACCGTTCCAACTGTCAAAAACAGCGGTGATGGCACCCCATAGTTGATCCCATGGATTGGTTGGGAAGGGTTTTCCTGTTCTTTTTTTGACGATGTCCTTAAAATCGTATACCAAATCCTGAAGATCTTGAACAGTGAATTCGGTGTCCTGTTCAATTCTTCTTTTATCCTTTAAATGGTCGATGATTTCTTCAAAAGGGTCTAGGTCGTCTTTGGACTCTGGTTTGAGTCCCATCACAACAGTACTGTACATTTGAATGAATCGACGGTAAGAGTCCCAGGCGAATCGATCATTACCGGTCATTTTAATGACTCCTTTTATGGATTCATCGTTCAAACCGAGGTTGAGAACGGTATCCATCATACCGGGCATAGAAACCCTTGCTCCTGAACGTACCGATATTAATAAGGGGTTTTCATCATCACCAAAAATGGATCCCATGGTTTCTTCAATGTTGTTGATAGCCTTGCGTACTTCTGGTTCAATACGCTCTATTACAGCATCTTTGCCTTCTGCATTGTATTGAGTGCAAACTTCCGTTGTTATCGTAAAGCCAGGGGGTACAGGAATACCAATTCGGCTCATTTCGGCCAAGTTAGCTCCTTTACCACCAAGCAGATTCTTCATTTCCCGGCCTCCATCGGCCTTTTTGTTGCCGAAAGAATAAACGCTGAGTTGGTTTTCTGTAAGTGTTTCCATCTTTATATCTATTAAGAGATTGATAAATGCTAAAATCTGTATGTAAAATTAGATGGTGTAGCTGGCCCATAACATGATAAAAGTCAGTGTTTCAGGTGTTTTCTGAGTTTTAAAGGTGGTTTTTAGTGGTGTTGTAAAATCCAGAGGTTGTTATAGTCTTATAAATGGGTGATTCAAATTAAAAATACCTTGTTTAATGGGTTAAAATTCAATTGAATACAACATTTTTGTAACATTTGTTACTGAAAATCAGGTGTTTAGTAAAATACTGACATTTATCATCTTTTACAATTATTCCATATTAGAACTTTGTCCCCAACAAAACCAAAATACTATGCAATCACAGTTTAAAAAAAGAACGTTCTCGATCAAGTCAGTCATTTTGTTGATGACATTCGGATTGATTCCGATCGCACTTGCCGCACAGAGCTATCAGATTAGCACAAGTGAAGGTGAGGTTATGGTAACAGGGACTTCTACCTTGCATGACTGGGAAGAAGTTGCCGAACAAAAATCAGGTTCAATTAGCTTGGACAATACTGGTGAACTTCCAAAAATCAACACCTTAAACTTTAAGGTTGAAGCTGAAAGTTTGAAAAGTGGAAAAGGGGCGATGGACAAGAACACCTACAAGGCGTTGAATACAAAAAAGTATAAGGAAATTGTATTCGACATGAAAAGTGTAAAAAGTATTTCGCCGGTCGTTTCTGTTTCCAATCGATATAAAGTTGTGGCGACGGGAGACCTGACCATAGCCGGAAGCACAAAAACAATTGATTTACCCTTTAACATGACCATTAATGGCACCAAGGTAATGCTTGAAGGAAAAAAAGCTTTGAAAATGACCGATTACGGTGTAGAACCTCCCAAAGCTCTTTTAGGTACCATCACTACCGGTGATGATATTGAGGTTCACTTTAATACAATTTGGAAATAATTAAATCTTAATACTCAACTAATAAATCTACAATCATGAGAAAATATGTAAAACACGGATTACTTGTAGCTGCTTTCCTAGTTAGCCTATCGGGATTTACACAAAATCGTCAACTTGATAATTTCCGTTCACCGGACAAAAATGGAATCAATGTATTTGAAGCACCAAAAGATACCGTCTCCACATTTGACGGGATAAAAGTAAGGGTAGGTGGATCATCAACCCTTCAGTTTCAAGCATTAGATCATGAGAACTCTGGAGCCGTGGAACTTATTCCAATCGGCGATAACTTTAACCTAGCGACTGCTAACTTGGATTTGGATGTGGCCTTGGCCAAAGGTGTTCGTATGCACCTGAGAACTTATTTATCTTCTCGTCACCATCCAGAGCCTTATGTAAAAGGAGGTTATTTCCAAGTGGATAATTTGGATTTCATAAGCCCTGGCTTCTTGGAAGATGCTATGCAGTATCTTACCATTAAAGTTGGGCACATGGAAAACAACTATGGTGATGCCCACTTTAGAAGAAGTGATAACTCCCAAGCCATGCACAACCCATTTGTTGGTAACTTGATCATGGATGCATTTACCACAGAGGTTGGTGGAGAAGTTTACTTTAGAAAGAATGGATTCATCGGTATGTTCGGTCTTTCCAATGGTAAATTGAACCAAGCAGTTAGCAATCCAGATGCCACAGGAGCTTCCATTTTGGCCAAATTAGGTTACGATGGACAGGTGAATGAAGACTTGAGACTTAGAATTACAGGTTCCATGTACAGCACAAACAAATCAGGTAGGGTATACTTGTACAGTGCAGACCGTGCGGGATCTAGATATTATTTGGTAATGGAAGATACCGAAGCTTCGGCAACCAGTAATTTTAGATCAGGTAGGTATAATCCTGGATTCAACAATGAGATCACCGCCTTTATGATCAATCCATTTGTGAAATACAAAGGATTGGAATTCTTTGGAACCTTTGAGACATCATCTGGAAAAACCAATGCCGAGACGGATAATAGAACCGCTACACAGTTGGCCGGTGAATTGATCTACAGATTTGGAAATAATGAAAACTTCTACTTGGGAACTCGTTACAATACGGTAAATTCCGACGATCCTTCTGGATCGGATGTAACCATTGACAGGTTCCAACTTGGAGGTGGAGTGTTCTTGACCAAAAACATTTTGGCCAAAATAGAATACGTAAATCAACAATATGATGGATATGATACTACCAGTATCTTCCATGATGGTGAATTTAAAGGGATTTTATTAGAGGCTGTAATCAGTTTCTAAAATATGATTGATGATTGATTAGGACCTAGGGCAGCAATGCCCTAGGTCTTTAACCTTAAAAATATTATATTAGGTACTCATGTTGACCACAAAATCACATATCACTAAAATTGTTTTGGGTATTTCAGGCCTTTTAATAGGGTTTGGTTTTACCGACCCAGAAAGGGAAACCAAGGTCCGTGTAGCTCCGGAAAGTGAAGTGTTGATTTCCGGAACAACCAATGTCAACGAATTTACCTGTACATACAATCTAGAAGAATTGGAGCTGCCCATTCGGTTGGCCTATGACGACAAAGCTGAGCAGATACAGTTTAAAAATGCGCAGTTAAAGCTTGCCAACGACTGTTTCGATTGTGGTGGCAAAGCAATCAATAAAGATTTTAGGGAACTATTACGAACAGAGGATTACCCGCAGGTCGAACTCAAATTGCTTTATGTTGACCCTCCGCAGCCCGATAATCAAAAAATCGGTGTGGGCATGGAAATTAAGATAGCAGGCGTGAGCCGTATCTATCGAACCAAATTATACTGTGAACAACAAGGCAATATTTGTGTGGATGGTACCATACCCTTAAAATTGACCGACTTTGGATTGGAACCACCACGAAAAGTTCTGGGTATGATTAAAGTACACGATGAAATCAAGGTTCAAGTAGCTTTACGCCTAAATGAAATTTAAGAGTTTAAGTACTCATTTATTTTTAAACCCGTTGTGTTGCTTTTTAGCTCCGACGGGTTTTTTTGTTGAGGTTTTCTTGGGTATTATAACAATATCCCTTAGAAATATTAAAGGGGAAAATCCTATATTGTAGAACTTTAAACCGAAATTAACAACAAACTATAATGATGAACAGGATGCTATCTGCAAAAGGAATGTTAACCTTGGCCTTTGCACTATTTACAATTACATTTTATGGACAGGATAACTTTGGAGGACTGGCACTTTATACCGTGAGGGACAACATGGGAGAAGATGCTAAGGCTACTTTACAAAAAGTAGCCGATGCAGGTTATGCCTACATTGAAGCTGCAGGTTACAACGAAGGTAAATTTTATGGGATGGAACCACAGGAGTTCAAGTCTTATTTGGAGAGTATTGGTTTAATGCCGGTAAGCACCCACATGGGCATGGTCACTTTGGACAATGCGGATCAATTGATTGCCGATACGAAAGCGGCAGGATTTGAATATTTCACGATTCCCGTACCTCCGATGGGCATGTTCACTTTTAACCGAGAGGAAAGAACTATGGGAATGAAAGGTTCCATGGAGAATTTTGCCAATATCTTGACCACATTGGGAAAGAAGTGTGAAGCGGCAGGATTGAAATTATTGTACCACAACCACGATTTTGAGTATAAGGACAATGAAGATGGTATTAAACCCATCGAATATCTATTGGAGAACACCGACCCAAAATATGTGAATTTTCAAATGGATCTGTATTGGGTGACCAGAGCAGGGGCAGACCCGGTAGCTTATTTTGAAGAATATCCCGGAAGATTCAAGTTGTGGCATGTAAAGGATATGGACGAAGAGGGCAAGTTTGCTCCAGTAGGTGAGGGAACCATAGATTTTAAAAAGATATTGGATAAAAAAGACACTTCTGGAATGGTAAAGTATTTTGTAGAGCAGGATATGACCTGGGACAAGAAGCCTTTGGAAGTTATCAAAATCAGCCATAAAGGTCTGAAAGAGATAGGATTTGAATAAAAACTAGTGTAACCGTTATCCGCTGCTTGTCATAAAAATGACAAGAAATCAAAAAAATATTTTTTACAATCGGTTACATTAGTATCTTTGCACCCGCAAAGTTTGGTCGCGTAGCTCAGCTGGATAGAGCATCTGCCTTCTAAGCAGACGGTCGAAGGTTCGAATCCTT
>NZ_CAMYIC010000062.1 GCF_947258355.1 uncultured Allomuricauda sp. | reverse complement strand
TTAAGGGGCCTTAAACTTCCAAAATATAGTTTATCGCCTTTAGGGTTGATATGGGGCTCAAAATCCCATCCTTCGGTTGCAGCAAAAAATGCCGGTTCTGGGTTAGACCACTTACCATCAATTAATTCCATGGCATAAATTTCATTGTCCTCTTCTGGTTTTCTACGCGTAAAATAGATTTCGTCCATTTCTGGGGAGAAGGTAATTGCAAAATCCTTAGCATCTTTTATAGAAACAACACCTTGACCAAAAACCAAGGGTGTATCTGTTGGGATTTCATCACTGAGTAAAGTCAGATTGGATTTTTTACCGTCCCGACAGGATGAAATCGAGAAAATCAATAAAGATAAAATGACAGCAGATTGTAGTTGTTTCATGTTCGTTTTTTGATTGATTACTAGTTGTTTTAAAAGTTAGTGCTTTAATTTCTTGTTTAATGGAATAGTTGCCAACAGCAGTATGAAAGCAATTCCAAACCCCAATATACCAATGTTTATCCCAAAAAGTGTTTTTTCACGGCCGTCCAAATATTTCATAGATCCTCCATAAAGTTCTTTTAAACTAAATGCCAATAAAAAGCCCCCGGTTACCAACAAACTCAATAGAGCACTGATTTTTGTTTCCTTTTTTATCCAAACCAACCATAGACACAGCAGTCCGATTCCGGAGTTGGTAATCAATTGCCAAACTTCGTGAATACGAACATGGGGTGTCCAATCCGGGTTAAACACATGAGTTGTATTAATTTCTAAAAATGGAACTACAACAGCATAGAGAATGATGCTGAATGTGATAATTGCTTTTCTCATTACTTTAAAATCTTTAGTAAAGATTTTCTGTTGCTCTTTTTAAATCTGCATCTGGTATAAACTGATCCGAAATCGTAAGAATGGAATGCAAGTTGTCCCGCAGCCTATCCAGGTTTATTTCCTCCGGATTTATGGATGTTTGTAAAAGGTGAAGCGCCATGTCAGCAAGAAGCAAACGCTGTTTTTCCAACCATTCGTCATCGTTTTTAGTTGCTGGGTGATTCAAGTAACCAGTTTCAACCTGGTTGTGTAATTCCCAACTGGTTTTTATCATTTCTTTTCGTTCCGTCGTTGTCATACCTCAATTCTTTACATAAATTTTGAGCGGTAGCTTGCCCTACCCCAGTTTTTTACTATTTGTCTATAAAAAAGTAAAAAATTACTTCTACGGCTATTCTATTGTTCACTTTCTCGATGGACAAAGTCAAGTTGGTCAAGGATTCACTAGCTAGTTGGAACTGTATTTTCCCAAACACCCGTTTTCTTCGTCTCCTGAACATACTCAACAAAACTCTTTGGTTTCCGTTTGAGTACTTTTTCAATGTCATTGCTGATTTCGGAAACCATAGGATTTCCCAATACTTCGGTAAACAAATATTCGACTAGCCAGACGAAGTCTGCCGGCACGCCGTGTTCCTTCATATCTGTAACATATGCTTCAATTGTAATTGGAGTAAAAGCAATATCCCTATGGGTTGCTTTGGCAATTTCCGCTACAGCTTCTTTAAATGATAAGGTGGTCGGACCGGTAAGTTGATATATTTGTCCATTATGCTCTTGATGAAGCAAGGCTTCGACCACTACATCGGCAATATCTCCCGTGTCCACATAGGGCACCTGCACATCTGCCTGAGGCAAGGCAACAAACCCCTGCTGAATGGGTTCCAAAAAGAAACTTTCACTAAAGTTTTGGTTGAACCAACTTGCCCGCACAATGGTGTAGTCCAATCCTGAACTCATGACCACTTGCTCACACAGTTCAGCCTCCCGTTCTCCTTTACCGGAAAGCAGCACCACTTTTTTCAAGTTCTTTTGCTGTGCAAGAACGATTAGGTTTTCAATGGACTGTTTTGCCCCAGGCACCGCCAAGTCTGGCTGATAGGTGATGTACATTTTATCTACGCCTTCCAGAGCGTCTTCCCAGGTATCTTCATTGTTCCAATCGAATGCCGGTTGAGATGATCTTGAGCCGACACGAACATTTTGGTTGAGCAATTCAAGGCTTTCAACGACCTTTCTCCCTGTTTTACCAGTTCCTCCGATGATTAAAAAATTGTCTTTTTTCATAATTATAATTATGTATTTGTATTGATTTGATTTTGCAAAAGGGTAAGAGTCAGAAGCAAAAATGATAGTACGGACGTAATGGTCCTTATCAGGTGCAATCTGTTCCATTTGTCCTCAAAACTGCTTCGTAAAGCCCTAAGTTTTTCAGGGGATGAGTTTTCCAAATCGGTGCTTTCCAGCATCTCATTTAGAGGCACATTGCCAAATATGGTAATAACTACAACTCCTGCGACATATAACATTCCTGCCGCAAAAAGCATCCAGAAAATAGTGCTGGGCTGATTTCTATTGAGATATACGTTAGCAACATGGCCAAATAGGGGACCAAAAAACACTATCATAAAAAGAGGGTTGATGATGGCCCTGTTCATTTCTTGAAAAGATTGTAAGTAACCAAGGTCATCCAAGCGACCTATTCCTGGTGTTACCGCATTGGTCCAAGTAAAGCAGAGGCCAGCGGTTAAACCCGTAAGCAAGATGGTACTGATTGTTGTGATTGTGTTGATAGAGCATTCCATAACAATATTATAATTGGTTCAAAGATTCGATTTGCTTAGGGCGAACATTTACATACCAGTAGAGTACCGCAACCACCACAAACTCAACAGCAATCAACCAGAAATCCAGAGATCCGAAAAAACTGGCATAACTTCCCCCAAAAGGAATAATCAACAAGGGTACTGTGACCAAAGCATCCAACGCGGTACTGGCCAATAGCATCAACAAACCAAGTTTTAATCCATGTGTGGACTTCACTTTTTTATAATAGAGCTTGGCGCCAAACCATACCAAGGGAGGAACCACCAAAGCCAAGCCAATATTGGCTTGCAAATATCGATTTTCCATAAACGGAAGCTCATAGATAGCCGTAAAGGCAGACACGCCAAGAACCCAAACAAAGAATCCCATTGCCAATGCTCTTACTGTTTTCATTTTTCCTGTTTTTTTGATTACAGAACAAAACTACATTGACAGTCAAGCCTTTGTTTATTCCAAAAGGAGTATGATTTGTTGCAAACGGAGTTTACTTGATTTGGCTTGGGCGGTAACCGAATTTTTTCTCGAAGGCATTGGAGAAGGAGCTTAAACTATCGTAGCCCACGTGCCAGGCCGCCTCTTGAACGGTGGCTTCTTGACTACTGATCAGTTCATGCGCCGTTTTCAACCGTTCGTTTTGCAGATATTTAAATACGGGTACCCCGAAAAGCTCCTTAAAATTCTTCTTAAGGTTATAACTGTTGAGGCCTATTTGGAGAGATAGCTCGGATAGCGAAGGTGGGTTGTCCAAGTTGTTGATCAAGATTTCCTTGGCCTTGTATAACTTGTCCCGTTCTGTAGTATTGATTTTTTCTGTTTGGAGTGTGGCCAATTGCCCAAAAAAATGAGATAACAAAGTAGTCATTTGGCTTCGGAAAAACATCATTTTGGTTTTACCATGGTATTTCATATTGAAAACCGAATCCACAATACGGTCCATATCGGGAGTCATAAAAAATTTAGGGCCTTCTACATAATGATCGGATGGATTCACCAATTCATTCAATAACGAGGAGAAAATCTCCCCTTCTTCATTGGGCAGATTCTCCAAATTTCTCAGGGCAGTTGCTATGAGCACACATCGCAATGGCTTTTCTGGGGAAACAGTATGCTCAAACCCAACATTCGAGTCTGCATAAAATGATAGAGCCAACCCTTTGGTATAATTGAACTCCTTGGATTTTTTACCATATTTTACGGTTAGGTCCACATTTCCAGAGCCATAAAATGCTACCGCAACCACAGGTTCATCAAATTGGCAGGCATCCACGATACTATTCTCACTTGTGGCTTCCTCCACCAAAATGGTAAAATCGTTGATATCTATAAAGTCCCGAGTCATAATGATTCAAAATACCTCTTAAAGATAATCAACCCAAAATTACCATTCTTACCGAAAGAGAGTCTCTGTTAATTCATTTTGCACGCTAGAAAACCATTTTGACCCTACCCGATCAATTCAGGTTTGTCGGAGATAAAGGGTTGATTGTAAAATCTTCTTCCTTCAGCTTTGTAAAGGGCATTGGCCAAAGCCCCCATTACAGGTGGAAATGGTGGTTCTCCCAATCCCGTTGGGTCAATTTCGTTCTGTACAAAATGTACCTCGATATTCTTGGGTGCTTCGCTATGCCTTATGATACGATATTTGTCAAAATTATCCTGTTGGGTAGCTCCGTCCCTAAAGGTAAGTCCTCCATACATGGCATTTCCCACACCATCCACAATACCTCCTTCACACATGTTCGCAGCAGCATCGGGATTGACTACGATACCACAATCCATGGCACAAACCGCATTTTCCACACGAGGTGTACCATCATTGGCCTTCACCACATCAATTACATGGGCCGCATAGGTATTATGGCAGAAATATGCCGCCACACCACGGAAAACTCCCTGCTTTTCGGTTCCCCAATCGGATTTGTCCCTCACCAATTTTAAAACACCGGCTAATCTATCTGCCTCATAATCATTATTCTCGCCCACAGGATTTGTCATAGCCCTATCCAAAAGTTCCAATCTAAATGCTATAGGGTCTTTGCCTGCCAACTCAGCAACCTCATCCAAAAAAGCTTGCTCAACACCGGCCATAAAGTTTGATCTTGGTGCTCGGAAGGCACCAATAGTGATATTTGAATTATGCTCCCATTGTTCGGCCATATAATTGTCTACAGCACCTGCTGGAAATCTATCCGCAAAAATAGGGGTTTCGGGAATTCCTCCCGCTTTTACATGGAACGCGACCAAATTATTATTTTCATCCAAAGCTGCTCGATAAGTTGCTTGGTAAGATGGTCTGTAAATACCGAAGGTCATATCATCTTCCCTAGAATAGACCAATTTTACCGGAGCTTTTACTTTTTTGGAAATCAATCCCGCCTCAACAGCATAGTGGGCATAGGCTCTTCTTCCAAAACCTCCTCCCATTCGGGTCATTTCAATATCCACCTTTTCCGGGGGAAGACCTAGGCTGGCTGCAATGGCTCCCTCTATCAACATGGGTGCCTGCAAGGGTCCTGCTAATTTTGCGCCATCATCGGTAACATGGGCAAAGAAATTCATAGGTTCCATGCAATTATGTGCCAAAAATGGGCAGGTATAACTTCTTTCAATAACTTTTGCGGCTTTTTTAAATGCTTCATCAGGGTCTCCATCTTTTCTGACCACCTGTCCTGGTTTTGCCGCCAGTTCTTCCATTTTGGCGTAATGCGCATCCGTACTTTCGAGACCACTGGGAACTTTTACTTGGGATTTATTCCCAAATCTATCTGCTGAGTATTCATAATCAGCAAATGGCTCCCACTCTACATCCAACTTCTTTTTGGCGTTCATTACTTCCCATGTGGATTTACCGACCACTACAACCAAATCCGTAAAGGCATTTGTATCAAAAAAGTTTCTCTGGTAATCATCGGCATAGGTCTTGATTTGGAAAACATCCACGATTCCGGGCATGGATTTGGCCTGTGTGGCATCAAAGGATTTCAATTTTAATCCAAAAGCAGGCGGATGGGCTGCCATGGCCACCAAAGCTCCTTCATACTGATAATCCACCCCAAACATGGGTTTTCCCGTCACTATTTGTTTCCCTTCTACATTCTTTTTGGAATTGCTAATGATCTTAAACTCTTTGGGGGACTTTAAGGTAACCTCCTCAGGTACGGTAATTTCCATAGCTGCAGAGGCCACATCACCATAGCCCAATGTATTTCCAGTTGGATCATGGGTCAATACGCCATCAGCAGTCGATATTTCTGATACGGGTACCTCCCATTGTTTCGCCGCTGCTTCCTTAAGCATTTGCTTGGCCGAGGCCCCTACTGTTCTGAGGCCTTCCCACCTTGTGCGTATACCTTGACTGCCACCTGTAAATTGTCTTCCGTAGACTTCTGCATCATAAGGTGCAATCTCTACCATTACCTTTTCCCAAGCAATGTCCAGTTCCTCTGCTACCAACATGGGCATGGAAGTCATAACCCCTTGCCCAAATTCAGGATTTGGACAATAAATGGTGGCTACTCCGTTTTCTCCGATTTTCAGATACGAATTGATTTCGTACCACTCTTCGGGCATTTCAATTTCCATACCTACAGCTTCTGCAACTTTAGGCTTGCAAGAATTCAGCCAGCTAAAACCCAAAATGAGTCCGCCCCCTGCTAAACTGGAATTTCGCAAAAAGGCTCTTCTTCCAATGGTGTTATTTTCGTTTTGTTGTGACATGTCGTGGTAGTTTTAGATGATTAGGTAAGCTCTTATTTGGAGCCGGCTGCCAATTTCACGGCCTTTTTGATTCGTGTATAAGTTCCGCAACGGCATATATTTCCGTTCATGGCCATTTCAATTTCTTCATCGCTCGGGCTGGGGTTTTTCTCCAAAAGGGCAGAAGCCGTCATTATTTGACCAGCTTGGCAATATCCGCATTGGGGCACATCCACTTCCAACCATGCTTTTTGAACAGGGTGGTCACCTTCTTCGGACAAGCCTTCAATGGTCGTAATGCTTTGATTTCCTACCGAAGCCACGGTAAGCATACAGGCTCGTGTAGCAGTACCTTCCAAATGAATTGTACATGAACCACATTGTGCGATTCCACATCCATATTTTGTACCTACAAGATTTAAATGATCACGAAGTACCCAAAGCATGGGAGTTGATGGATCTGCTTCCACCTCATGAATTTTGCCGTTGATATTGAGTGTGTATTTTGCCATTTTTAAGTGTTTGCTTTAAATTACAAATAAAACCCTATTAAATTCAAGTTTATAATGAATAGAATTTCATCCAATATGTTAAATATTAAACATTTAAAATATTTGGTTGCTACAAATTCAACCAGTATGTTAGCTTTAAGTTTATTGACCTGAAACGAGGACCAAATTCTCCCGTAAAGTAATTATCGTTATATACCAAGAATAAATCGGAAAGTTGTGCAAATCGCCATTGCAACCTTGAATTGATCCCTAAATTTTCTTGGCGATCACTGTATTGTGCCAAGGTGGACCAAAAAAGTTTTTTACTAAATGTAATGTCGGCACGGAATGTGGTAAAAAATATGTCCGCTTGGGCATAGGGTTCCGGCAATGCTATTCTGTTATAATCAAATCCCAAACTAAATTGTGCCTTTGGCTGGATACGCAAACCTATTTGCCCTCTTACCGCTGTTATGTCGCCATTGAAAAAACGTCCCAAGGTGGTTTCCATATTATAGGTGAACACATTGGTTTGGTTGGACTCGTAGGTAAGCGTAAACTGATTGAAATGGTATCCAGTGTCGCCCGGCAATGGTTCGGCTCCTGGTGAACGCGTAGGATCAAAGGGCTCGGCTAAATAAATGAAGTTGTTGGAAAATCTGGCTTCAAATCTAGCTTGGTTCCTGAATGCGGTCTCCCAACCAAAGCGATACATGTGGTCCGTCTTTTTATAATCTAGACTTGGCCTCCAATAAATAATGGATAGGAAGCCTGGGGAATGGGTATTGAATACTTCTGAATTGTCATAAATGATATAATTGATGCCACTTCCCCATTTTAAGCGGTCGGTACGTGGAACAAAACCAAGGTCGGCCCTAAAATCTTCATCGATGTACACAAGATCTTGAGTGATATCCCAATGACGGGGATTATACGTTACTGTGCCCTGGGCTGAAAAATTACCCACCCGGTCGTTCGGCTGAAATGATTTATGGAGATAGAACCTTCCATTCCAAATATTGTCGGCGGAGGCCAAATTATAATCCACACCAAAAACCCTGTTGAATTCTTCATCTGGCTCCAAAAAATCATCATTCCCGATTGCTTGACGGTTCACCCAAAAAGCCCCGATATTGGAACGCTTACCAATTTTTCGTTGTAAGGTGATCATCATATTATTGTTCGATGGTATTTCGTTGGCCTTATCCTTTGCAGTTTGGATATTCAAAAAACCCAAACGCCAATTGTTGTCCAATTTCCCACTTAAGCGGGCGCCTGCTATAATATCATTTTGGATAAGGTTCCCCAATGTATCTCGGGCCAATCCAATCCTTCTTGAAAAGAATGGTCTTGCTTCATTAAAAGTATTGCCGAAATTCTCGAAAAGATCGCTGTTATCGATAAAAAATTGACGTTTTTCTGGCAAACGCACCTCAAAACGGGTAAGATTGGTGAAAATATCATCCACTTCCACATTGGAGAAATCCGGATTTAAAGTCAAATCCAGATTCATTCCATTACCTATGGCTACCTTGGCATCCCCTCCTGTTTTAAACGAGGTTTGGGCAACATCTGTTTCAAAATCCTTATCGGCCAAGACATTTATATAGGGAATCACGGCAAAAGGAGTTCTTGATCTCCCCAATGGTTTTTCAAAACGAAGGATTCCCATATCGGCCAAACTTGATAGGGTTTGATTTTGGGGAACCTTTACCCAAGTATCCTGCTGGTTGGCCTGATTGTTCCAGCGGTAAGGCCTAAATCGCCAACTCGTAGCCCCCTCTACGAATTTAAGGGAGGTAAAAGGTATGGCAATCTCGATGACGAAGTGGTCATCAAATCGAGTAGCTTCCGCTTGCCATTTGATGTCCCATGTATTGTTAAAATCATTGCCCCCATCAGAAACCAATCCTTCACGAAGCACACCATAAGGAGTAACCCCAAAAAAATAGGCGGTTGTACCATCACTAAAGGTATCGAACAACAGTGATATGTTGTCATTGGAAAGTGCCCCAAAATCCCTTCGTAGGGTAGAAACCACATAATCTCCCGGCGGTTTTTCTGCGTAGATTCCAACATACAAATGGGTATCGGAATAGAGCAACCTGATTTCTGTAGGGTATTCGGCCGCCACTTGATCTGATGGAAAAAACTGTTGAAAATCACCGGCCACTTCCGCTGTTTGCCAAATCGGCTCGTCCAAAACACCATCCAATTCAATTGTATTGGTGATATACTTGGCCATAACCGTCTTTTGGGGTACTTGTGCCATGGCTTTACTCCAAAAAACAACCATCAAAATAGCAACTAAGAAGTTAATCGGTTTTTGCATTGCAATACTAATTTGTCTTTACCCTATGGTCTTTCCCAACAAATATAATAGCTCATTGGATATAGTGCAGTACCCAAGTTACGGATGTTCCTACCATTATTACAGGTTTGCTTCAAAAGAGAGGAGTTGAACTTATCCCCAAATTATTTTGGTGATTTGGTTAAAAAAGAAACTGGTTACTCCGCACAAGAATACATTTAAAATAAACTTATCGACTTTGCCAAGGAAAAAGTATTCGACCCTAACAAATCGATAGGTGAGATTGTCTACGAACTGGGGTTTAAGTACCCACAACATTTCAGTCGCTTATTTAAGAAACAGGTGAGTCATACACCGAATGAGTGCAGGATGTTGAGTTAATGCAATTGGACTCGACCTTATTAAAAAAAAACAAGCCCTGCAAATTTGCATTTGCAGGGCTTTCCGTTGACCCACTAGGACTCGAACCTAGAACGACTGGACCAAAACCAGCTGTGTTGCCAATTACACCATGGGTCAGTACCGTATTTGAGCGTGCAAATTTAAAACAAACTTTGGTTTCAACAAATATTTTTGGCAAGAATACACGCTATTTTTCTTTAACACCCGTGTTAAAGGTTTTCCAAAAAGGGTTAGGCTTCTGTGCTATATTTACTAAATTCGCCACAATTCGGTTAACAACCAACTCTATGTTTGCAAAAGACTTCAAAAAATGGGACACCATCCTCGGGTGGGTTTCCTTCGCAATCGCGTTTATAGTTTATGCCCTGACCGTTGAACCCACAGGAAGTTTTTGGGATGCAGGGGAGTATATTTCCACATCTGCAAAATTGCAAGTAGGGCATCCTCCGGGAGCTCCATTGCTACAAATGATAGGTGCCTTTTTTGCCATGTTTGCCTTTGGTGATGAAACCAAAATAGCGCTCATGGTCAATGCGGTATCCATTGTTTCAAGTGCATTTGCCGTTTTGTTCACCTTTTGGACCATAACCAATTTAGTAGGAAAAATGGTCTCCAAAAAAGGTAATCTATCAAATAGCAAAGCTATTGCCATATTGGGAAGTGGACTTGTTGGCGCATTGGCCTTTACTTTTTCCGATAGTTTTTGGTTCAATGCCGTGGAAACCGAAGTATATGCCATGGCCAGTTTAATTATGGCCTTATTGCTATGGTTGGGTTTAAAATGGACAGACAATTTGGGCGACCCCAGAGGGCACCGTTGGCTTATGCTTATCTGTTTTGTAATCGGGCTGACCTTCGGAATACAGTTTATGGGATTCTTGGCCATTCCGTCCATCGGGTTGCTCTATTACTTCAAAAAATATAAAACCACTACGGTAAAGAATTTTCTACTCGCCAATATAGCGGTAGTGGCAGTTCTTATATTGGTTTATAAATTTTCTTTGACCTATGTGTTGGAGTTGTTCGGTTGGAGCGAGGTATTCTTTATCAACGAAATTGGACTTCCTTTCAACTCGGGTTCCATTATTATGGGGCTTATTTTTGTAGCCGCTTTTTATTTTGGACTGAGATATACCCGAAAAAACAAATACTACAATGCGAACATTATCGTGCTCTGCCTCATGTTCCTTATTCTTGGCTTCTCCTCTTGGTTGATGCTACCCATAAGAGCAAATGCAAAAACCGTGGTTAACGAAAACAACCCTGCCGATGCAAGGGCCTTACTGGCATACTACAACAGGGAACAATATCCAGGTGTGGACAGTCCAGTATACGGAGCGTATTATTCAGACACCTTTGCTCCTGCCGGAGAAGACAGGGACGACAGCCCCAAATATGAGAAAGATTTGGAATTGGGGAAATATGTCATCGTGAACCATTACAAAGGAGCTATTCCAGGGCCTAACGAAAAACACGTGGGCATTTTACCCAGAATGTGGAGCGATCAGCATGCCGAAAACTATATGCGCTATTTCGGAGCGTTGGATTTCCGGATTAAATCAGAATATATCTCCAACAATGACCTTCGCGAAGCTGTAAATCAATTTAAAACAGCTTACTCCCAAGGTGAGTTGGACAGCGAGCAGTACATTCGTTTTTTACGGGAGTTTGGGGAATACATTGAAGTGGAGCCGCCAACATTAGGGCAAAACCTGGAATATTTGTTCGATTTCCAGTTCAGTTACATGTACATGCGGTACTTTATGTGGAATTTTGTTGGAAAACAGAATGATGTCCAAGGTCGTTACGATGAAAATGGTAATTGGCTAAGTGGTATCAATTTTATTGATAGTATTCGACTGGGCAGTCAGGAAAACCTCCCCAGTGATTGGAAAAACAACAAAGGCCGCAACACCTATTTCTTCTTACCATTACTTTTGGGAATTCTAGGGATTGTCTTTCAAATATCCAAAAACCCAAAACAGTTTTGGGTGCTGTTCGTATTTTTTATGTTTACGGGACTTGCCATTCAGTTTTATACGAACCCCTATATCTTCCAACCCCGGGAAAGGGATTATTCCCTGGTGGGATCTTTCTACGTTTTTTGCATTTGGATAGGAATCGGTGTTTATGGATTGTTTGAAGAATTTAAAAAATTGGTTTCTGCCAAGATTGCTGCACCTGCCATAACAACCTTATGTTTATTGGCCGTCCCCCTTTTGATGGGATATCAGAACTGGGACGATCACGACCGTTCCGACAGGTATACAGCGCCATCCACCGCAAAAGCTTATCTCGACTCATGCCAAGAAGATGCAGGGGCCATACTCTTTACCATTGGGGATAACGATACATTCCCAATCTGGTATGCCCAAGAAATCGAAAAATATAGAACCGATGTTCGCGTGGTCAATACCAGTCTGTTTGCCACCGATTGGTATATCGATCAAATGAAGCGCAAAGCCTACGAGAGCGACCCTATCCCCTCCCAACTTACACACGACAAGTATAGTTATGGAACAAGGGATGCTGTGTACTACAGGGGAATTACCGACAATCGTTGGAACATCAAAGATTTTATGAACTGGATAGGGAGCGATAAACCCCAAACCAAATTCAGACACATTTTAAGTAGCCAAGGAGCTGACCTGAGTCAATATTCAGAAAGCACCTTGGATATTGTGTACTACCCGACCAATAAAATCAGGATTCCTGTCAACAAAAAGAATGTACTGGAAAGTGGGTTGGTAAAAGAAAAAGATTCTGCCCTAATTGTGGATTATATCGATATTGATCTACCACAAAGCGCACTTCCCAAAAACAGGATATTAATGCTGGACCTTATTGCCAACAACGATTGGAAACGTCCCATCTATTTCTCGGGAGGAAGTTTTGATAGCGCCGAGTACATTTGGATGAAGGATTACCTTCAGCTGGATGGTCTGGTGTACAAATTAGTGCCCATAAAGACCCCTAACAGAAACTCATTTGAAATGGGTCGTATCGATTCCGATTTGATGTACGATATTGTAAAGGATTGGGACTGGGGCAACTCTGGAAGTGACGAAATTTATCATGACCCCCAAACACGTTCACAAGGGTTGTCATTCCGAAGTAATTTGGCCCGTCTGATGGAAACCCTTATCGCTGAAAACCAAATTGACAAGGCCAAGGATGTCATCAATATTGCCATGGACAATATGCCAATAGACCATTATGGCTACTATGCTTTTGTTGAACCTTTTGTAGATGGGTATTACAAAGTAGGTGAAACCGAAAAGGCCCGAGAGCTGTTCGGAAAACTTAAAAAAGTTTATCAAGAGCATCTGAAATATTACGCCAATATTCCTTTGGATGAGCAATACGATAAAATCGACGACATACTGTCCGATATGCAGGCATATCGAAGAAATATAGATATCCTTATCGAAAATGAGGACAGGCAACTGGCCGAGTCCGAAACCATTATTTTTAATGAATATATCGATATGTTCTCGCAGTTTGTTGATGAAGAAGATGATGTGTTGGACGAACCAATACCAATGGATCCGGACATGGGAGATTCAACCATACAACTGGAAGTAACTGATAGCATTCCGGAATCTATAGTTCCGGACGAAGAATAGAATAAAAAAAGCGAGGCAAAACCTCGCTTTTTTTATTGAATATATTCGTTTAGGATTCCTATGAGTGTATTGGCGTCCTGCTCACCGCTTTGGCGCCATACCATCTCTCCCTTTTTGTAAATCATTAAGGTGGGCAACCCCTTGATTCGGAGTGCCTGCGAAAGTTCTTTATTCTTGTCCACATCAATTTTTATGACCTTTCCCTTATCACCAAGGGCAGCCGCCACATCACTCAATACCGGATGCATGGAAGTGGACTGTTCGTTCCATTCTGCATAAAAATCTAACAATACTGGAACTTGTAAATCTATGAGTTCACCAAATTTGGACATGTATTCTAAGGTTTACAGTCAAAAGTAAGAAAAAATGTGAATGTTTTACATCCGGTCTATGCTTTCACTTGTTTACAACAAATCCTGGACCTGATTGTGCAAGACGACTTGACCAAAAAGAAATTAAATCTTGGTTGATCGTTCATAACCAGAGTATTACACCGTTAATCGGATTTATGATATTTATCATTAATTTTAGTCTACTTAGTTTATAGGTTTACACCTGAAATAACACAACAGCGATTGACTGACCATTAACTTACTAATCAGCCACTTACTGTGTAAAACCTCAGCAAATGAAAAATTTCCTTGTTACTCTTTGTGCTCTCTTCATGACCACAGTCACATTTTCGCAAGCCGGACACATTATGCAAGGTGTGGGCTCGGTAAACATGTCAATGGGAGGTGCTGCCACCGCACAGCCACTGGATATCTCCGGGGCATTGCATTGGAACCCTGCAACCATTTCCGCTTTTGATGAGGACATGATTAAATTGGATGTCGGATTGTTCTTTTCTTCTCCCGAATTAAGCTCCACTGTTCCTGAATTTGACAGTGAAGGACAGCCTACTGGCAACTTTTTCAGTGGAACTACCGAGGATGACCGTGGAATTTCACCTTTACCAGCACTTGCAGCTGTCTGGAGCAAACCAGACAGCAAACATACTTTTGGCGCATCCGCCTTTGGTATTAGCGGGTTCGGGGTTACGTTTCCCGAAAGCATGTCCAATCCAATTAACATGCCTCAGGCCAATGGTGGTTTTGGCAGAGTTGAATCCGATTATATGCTTTTCCAAATAGGATTGGCATGGGCTTATGAAATAACCGATGAACTTTCAATTGGTCTACAACCCACATTCAATTACGCTGCTCTGGAATTAATGCCAAACCCTACCGCAAACCCAAACCAAGCAGGTTATCCATCAACTGATAAAGCTTCAGCTTTTGGTTTTGGGGGACAGATTGGGATGTTTTACAATTCAAACTCTGGTTTTAAAGCAGGGGTTTCCTATAAAACAACCCAGAATTTCGGTGATTTTGAATTGGACAACACTTACTTGGACGGTTCTACAAGTACCAACAACTTTAATATGGACTACCCGGCCATCCTATCCTTTGGTTTGGGCTACTCCTTAGGAACCATAGATCTTGCCTTGGATTATAGAATGGTGGATTATGAAAATACAGATGGTTTCTCCTCTGTTGGTTGGACCGAAACGGCTTCTGTGGCCGGTTTTGGATGGGAAAACATCAATATCATATCTGCTGGAATCCAGTACAAAGGAATCAATAAACTTCCTTTGCGTTTTGGGTACACCTATAGCTCCAATCCAATCAATAGTGATGTTGCATTCTTTAATATTCCCGCAACGGCAATTATTAAAAATGCCTTCCAAGTTGGTTTGAGCTATGAGGTGAGCAACAGATTCCAATTGGATGTACTTTATCACTACGGAACAAGTGGGGATGCTACCTCTGGTCCTTTGTTGAACCCACAGTTCATTCAAAATTTCCCACCTTATGGTGCTATTCCAGGCAGTGAAGTATCCTATGATATGACTACCTCCATGATAGGCATCGGGGCATCATTAAAACTTTAAAAAATAATTCGCAACATAACCAACTTAAACTAAAAAAGGCACTGAAATTAATCAGTGCCTTTTTGTTTTATTGAAATTTGGTCTAGGCCAATCCCTTTTTCTTTAAGGTTATCACCGAAATCTCTGGCCAAATACCAAAACGTCCCGGGTAGCCAATAAACCCAAATCCTCTATTTACATTGATGAACTGTTCCATTTCCTTATAAATGCCAGCCCAATATTTGTAGCGCCATTTTACGGGGCTCCACTTGACCCAACCTGGGATTTCAACCCCGAATTGCATGCCGTGGGTGTGTCCGCTCAGAGTCAGATGGAAATGGTAATCGTCATGGATCACCACATCTTCCCAATGCGAAGGGTCATGACTCAACAATATTTTAAAATCTTCTTTGGAAACACCTGCTTTGGCTTTTTGAAGATCACCCGCTTTTTTAAATCCTCCACGGCCCCAGTTTTCGACCCCGACCAAAGCAATCTTTTCACCCTCTTTTTCCAAATATCGGTTGGAGTTCAACAATAGATCAAAGCCCATTTCCTTTTGCATGGTCTTTAAATCTTCCAAGTTCTGTGCCTTTTCTTCTTCAGTATCCCAAACGGCATAATCCCCATAATCGTGGTTGCCCAAAATGGAGAACACCCCATCTTTCGCATCCAAACGAGAAAAAACCTCTTTCCAAGGTTCTAATTCTTTGGAACGATTGTTCACAATATCTCCAGTAAAGAAAATTACATCACTCTGCTGTTCGTTTACCAAGTTTATCCCATACTCCACTTTTTTGTAATCATCAAAACTACCACTGTGCACATCGGATATTTGTGTGATTTGATAGTTGTGGAAAGCATCGGGAAGATCATCAAATTCAAGTTCGTACTTTAATACCTGATAGTTGTATTTTCCCCGGTACATTCCGTACAACAAAGCTCCAAAAGGCAAGGCTGCCAAGCCTAGAGCAATACCGCTGATGAATTTTCTACGCGAAGGAAAATAACCTGCATCCGCATCGGAAACACCAACAACCTTGTTGTATCCATACCCTACAACACGGATTACATCTTCCAATAAAAGAAAGAAGCCCAAGACCATTGCCAACAAAAAGAAGGCGGCAAAAATGGTTCCTGCAATCGCTGCGGTGCCCTTAAAGCCATCGCCAGGGTCGTAGGTAATTACTTTTATGGTCAAAAAAATCAAGGCACCCAAAAACAGCACAATGTAGGCCCATTGCATTAACGGGCTCTTAAATAGTGTGCGGAATGCCTGAAAGCCATAAACGGCCAGTACCACATAAAGGATTGCCAAAATGATAAATCGGGACATACAATTTTTTTACAAAATTAGTGCTAATCTGCTATTAAACAGTGCTTTTTAATTTTATTTAACGGCTTGCAATATAGAATTGAGCATATCCAAACTGGAAACCGCCACCTTATTTTCCACCAAATGCTTTGCAGAATTCATACTGATTTTATCTTCTAAATTCAGTTCATTCTTGAATAAAGTACCTGAACAATGAATGGCCTGCAAACCTATCTCCTTGAATTTTGATGCGTTTTTGGGCGACACCCCTCCCCCGGCCATTATGGTCAGGGACGTTTCCTGTTGCCAAGCACCTAATTTTTTGATACCATTTTCGGCCGATGGTTCTCCCCCAGAGGTTAAAATAGTCTGTACCCCCAAACCTTCCAGCTGTTTGATGGCTTCCAAAGGTTCCGAAACCCAATCAAAAGCACGATGGAATGTAAAATGCATTGGGCTGGCCAAATCCAATAACTCCTTTGTTCGTTCTATATCAATGGAAAAATCCTTCATTAAAATTCCAGAAACGATACCGTCAACTCCTAACTCTTTACATCGCAAAACATCTGCCTTCATCACCTCAAACTCCGCATCGGAATACGTAAAATGCCCACCTCTCGGGCGGATCAATACATGAACGGGAATGGACAGCTCTTTTTTTACCAATTCAATCAATCCTGCGGATGGTGTAATTCCCCCGACGCCAAGCTCCGAACAAAGTTCAATCCTATCCGCTCCTGCCTTTTGGGCATTCCTTGCCGATTCCAAGGAATTGGCACAAACTTCTACCAGCATATTGTATCTTTATAACCCTTAAAAGTAAACATCCCATCGCATGGAACGACGTAAATTTCTTAAAAATTCCAGCCTCTCTGCAGCTGGACTGGTTTCTGCATCCACGCTGGTCGGCTGTAAATCGGAAACAAAGCCCGAAACAACTATAGCCGCATCGGTTGCACCAAATCCTGTAAAACCAATTGTTGTATGTACCTGGAACTTTTTCAATGCTTCCGAAAAGGCGTGGGAGGTCTTAAAATCGGGAGGCAATGCCCTGGATGCCGTGGAGCAAGGCGTTATGGTCGAAGAAGCGGACGAAACCAACGAAACTGTAGGTAAGGGTGGTAGACCTGATCGTGATGGGAACGTGACCTTGGATGCCTGTATTATGGACAAAGATGGTAATTGTGGTTCTGTGGTTTGCATGCAAAATATTGTGCATCCGATTTCCGTGGCCCGAAAGGTGATGGAAGAAACGCCACATATCATTTTGGCGGGCAAGGGTGCCGAAAAGTTTGCGTACGAACAAGGCTTTAAAAAAGAGGACCTATTCACAGAAAGCACCAGAAAGCAATACCAAGAATGGTTGAAAACTTCGAAGTACGAGACCACTATCAACATAGAAAACCACGACACCATTGGCATGCTTGCCATTGATGATAACGGGGATATTGCCGGTGCTTGCACCACAAGTGGGATGGCATACAAGGTAGCTGGACGCGTTGGTGACTCCCCAATTATCGGCGCCGGACTGTTTATTGATAACGAAGTGGGCGGTGCAACGGCAACAGGGGTTGGAGAAGAAGTCATCCGCACCGTGGGCAGTTTTTTGATCGTGGAGCTAATGCGTCAAGGTAAAAGCCCACAAGAAGCCTGTGAAGAAGGTGTAAAGCGCATCATGAAGAAAAATGAAGGGCGAAAAGATTTCCAAATCGGGTTCTTGGCCATCAACAAAAATGGGGAAACAGGCGGCTACTGTGTGCACCCCGGATTTACCTATCGGGAGTATTCCGATAATGGGCACGAGAATCGAGAAGTAGTCAGTTTTTATGAATAAAAGTTGAACTCAATACCACTAAGCTGATTGCATCAAGAATCCAAACTCCTGAAATCTTATATCTGATATCCGACTTCTTTTAAACAGCAATTCGTACTTTTAATCCCCCACCCTTTTGGGGTACTGCTAATTGTTTATTGAACATTGTTAACTGAATAAAATGTCCGAACAAAAACGACTTTTTTTACTAGACGCCTACGCGCTTATTTTTCGTGGCTACTACGCCCTCATCAAAAATCCCAGAATCAACTCCAAGGGAATGGACACCTCTGCCATTATGGGGTTTGTGAATTCCCTTTTTGATGTGATCAAACGTGAACAGCCCGACCATTTGGCCGTAGCTTTTGACAAGGGAGGCAGTGTGGAGCGCACTGAGATGTTCGAGGACTACAAGGCCAATCGTGATGAAACACCCGATGCCATCCGAATCGCCGTGCCTTATATCCAACAAATTTTGGAAGCTATGAAAATTCCTGTCGTGGAATTGGAGGGCTACGAGGCCGATGACCTCATCGGAACTTTGGCCAAACAGGCAGAAAAGGAAAATTACAAGGTGTTTATGGTGACGCCCGACAAGGATTTTGGCCAGTTGGTGAGCGAAAATATTTTTATGTACCGTCCTGCCCGAATGGGCAATGGTATAGAAATTTGGGGTATCCCTGAAGTACAAAAACGCTTTGGTGTACAACGTCCCGAACAAGTCATAGACTATTTGGGAATGATGGGGGATGCCAGCGACAATATTCCAGGACTTCCCGGCGTGGGTGACAAAACGGCCAAAAAATTCATTGATCAGTTCGATTCCATGGAAGGTCTTTTGGCAAATACGGACCAGCTCAAAGGTAAAATGAAGGAGAAAGTGGAGGAAAATGCGGAGTTGGGAAGGTTATCTCGAAAATTGGCAGAGATCAAGACCGATTGCGATGTACAATTCCATGCCGAAGATTACGAAATGTGCCCTCCAGATGCGGAAAAAGTCCAAGAAATCTTTGAGGAACTCGAGTTCCGTAGATTAAAAGATCAATTCATCAAAATATTTACGGGCGAGGCAGAAGCAAGCACCCAAGTAACGAATACCAAAACTGCCAAAGAAGAGGCCAAGGTAGCAGGTAGCGGCCAGTTTACCTTGTTTGGTGGAGATCCTTCGGAAGCTGCTGCGACCATTAAGGATGTGAACAGCCGAATGACCATTGGTAATGTGCCCCACTTTTATCAGAATGTAAAAGATGGCATGGGCATGGAACTCTTTTTGGAACTATTGATGAAACAACCTTCGGTCTGTTTTGATACCGAGACCACTTCCCTTAATCCTTTGGAAGCGGAATTAGTGGGCATTGCTTTTAGTTGGTCACCAGGCAAAGGATTTTACGTGCCCTTCCCAGATAATGAAAACGACGCCAAACCTTTAATCGAAAAATTGCGTCCATTTTTTGAATCCGAAGACATTGAAAAAGTAGGGCAAAACCTGAAATACGATATCAAAGTGATGCAAAACTACGGTGTGGAGGTCAAGGGCAAGTTGTTCGACACCATGTTGGCCCACTACCTCATCAACCCCGATATGCGCCACAACATGGATGTGCTGTCCGAGACCTATCTCAACTACACGCCTATTTCCATTACCGAGCTTATTGGCAAAAAAGGAAAGAACCAGCTCAGTATGCGAGAGGTTCCTTTGGAAAAGCAAACGGAATATGCCGTAGAAGATGCCGATATCACCTTTCAATTGGGGTTAAAATTTACTCCAGAGCTCAAAGAAGCCCATACCGATAAATTATTTGATGAAATTGAGATTCCACTGGTCCGTGTATTGGCCGATATGGAACTGGAAGGTATTAATCTGGACAAAGATTATTTGAATGGCCTTTCGGAACAATTGGACAAGGACATCAAAGAATTGGAACAAAAAATTTATGAAGAGGCGGGCGAAGAATTCAACATTGCTTCCCCCAAACAGTTGGGCGAAATTCTTTTTGGCAAACTGAAGCTGGTGGACAAACCAAAGAAGACCAAAACAGGACAATTTTCCACTTCGGAAGACGTGCTCTCTTATTTGGCGAAGGACCACGAAATAATCCAAAACGTTTTGGACTACCGCGGTTTGGCCAAACTAAAAAGCACCTATGTAGATGCTTTGCCCAACGAAGTTCAGGCAAAAACGGGTCGCGTACACACCGATTACATGCAAACGGTCGCCGCTACGGGTCGTTTGAGCAGTAATAACCCGAACCTGCAAAATATCCCTATCCGTACCGAGCGAGGGCGACAGGTTCGAAAGGCGTTTATCCCACGGGATGAAAATTATGTACTATTGGCAGCGGATTACTCGCAGATAGAGTTGCGTATCATCGCTGCCTTGAGCGAAGAGGACACCATGATATCTGCCTTTAAAAACGGTGAGGATATTCACGCTTCCACAGCATCGAAGGTATTTAATGTACCGATTGATGAAGTAACGCGCGAACAACGTAGCAATGCCAAAACGGTCAACTTTGGGATAATTTACGGGGTGTCGGCCTTTGGGTTGAGCAACCAAACGGATTTGAGCCGTTCCGAAGCCAAAGAACTTATCGACACCTATTACAAAACCTATCCAAAGTTGCGCAATTATATGAGTGAGCAAGTGGATTTCGCCCGGGAGCATGGGTATGTGCAAACGGTATTGGGTCGTCGCAGATATCTAAAAGATATCAATACCGGTAACCAGGTGGTACGCGGAGCCGCAGAGCGAAACGCAGTAAATGCCCCCATTCAAGGGAGTGCAGCGGATATCATTAAAATTGCGATGATCAACATCCATAAAAAGCTTTCGGAAGGAAAGTATAAAACCAAGATGTTATTGCAAGTACACGATGAATTGGTGTTCGATTGCTACAAGACCGAACTTGATGAGATGAAAGAACTCATTAAATCTGAAATGGAACATGCCTACGAGCTATCCGTACCCTTGGATGTGGAAGTGGGTATTGGTGAGAATTGGTTGGAGGCGCATTAGAGAATCCTTAATGAAACCCTCCAAACTCATCCTCCCCATCATCGTGTTGTCGCAGTTTTGCTGCACCTCACTTTGGTTTGCCGGCAATGGGGTGATGCCCAACTTGGTTTCCACTTTTGGGTTGAGTGAGAGTGCCGTGGGGCATTTGACCTCGGCAGTGCAGTTTGGTTTTATCATCGGCACTTTGGTCTTTGCCATTTTATCCATTGCCGATCGGTTTTCACCTTCCAAAGTATTTTTTTGGTGTGCCGTTTTGGGTGCATTGTTCAATTTAGGAGTGGTTTGGGAAGGCAACAGCCTAGTCAGCCTTCTTTCCTTTCGGTTTTTTACAGGTTTTTTTCTCGCAGGCATCTATCCCGTAGGCATGAAGATTGCCGCAGATTATTTTGAAAAAGGTCTTGGCAAGTCTCTGGGATATTTGGTGGGAGCATTGGTGGTCGGCACCGCATTTCCCCATTTATTAAAAGAAATGACCCACACGTTTTCTTGGAAAGCCGTTTTGATGGCCACCTCCTGCTTGGCCGTTATGGGCGGTCTGCTTATGGTAGGTCTGGTCCCCGATGGCCCATTCCGTAAACAAAGTCAACAATTACAACTATCGGGCTTTTTAAAAGTGTTCCAGAACAACAACTTTCGTTCGGCGGCCTTCGGGTATTTTGGGCACATGTGGGAACTCTACACATTTTGGGCCTTTGTCCCCATCATATTGCAGACCTATGAGTTAATCCACCCGGCAACAACATTCAACATTCCGCTATTGTCCTTTTTGATCATTGCGCTGGGTGGTTTGGCCTGTGTTTTGGGAGGTTATTTAGCCCAATCAGCTGGGACAAAAAAAGTGGCTTTTTTGTCACTCCTATTATCCTGCGCTTGCTGTTTGATTTCCCCTTTTCTATTTGCTCAGGAATCCGAGGTAGGCTTTGTTGCTTTCCTAATTTTTTGGGGAATGGTGGTTATTGCGGATTCGCCACTGTTTTCCACCTTGGTGGCACAGAATGCCTCAGCCGAAATAAAGGGAACAGCACTGACCATTGTGAATTGTATCGGATTTGCCATCACTATAATCAGTATACAATTGCTTAATGAAATGCGCACCTGGACCAACTCCAACACCGTGTATATGATTTTAGCCTTGGGGCCTATTTTGGGACTGATGGCTTTAGCTTCAAAACAAAAGAGAACCAATTGATAAGGGATACCAAGGGGGACTATTTAAATCCGTATCTTGTAACGTCTTTTTTTTAATCAACCTCGATAACCCACATCAAATTCAACTGCACAAAATGAAAATTATCAAACTAACAATGCTTTTGGTCGCACTGGCCATAGCAAGCTGCGGCAATCCAAACCCGGAAACAAAGGCAACCACCGAAACAACTGAAACAATTGAGTCCGCAAATGATCAGAGGGAATTTTACCAACTTAAAATCTACTCCATGAGCTCCGAAGAGCAGGTAGCCACAGTGGATGCATATCTCAAGAATGCCTTTATGCCCGCTGTAAAAAAACAGGGTATCGACAAAGTCGGGGTGTTCAAATCAAGACCCTCGGAAACCGATACGGTCCAAAAAACCTTTGTTCTACTACCTTTTGATAGTTTAGAGCAATTCCAAGAACTGGACACCAAGCTTTTAAAAGATTCAACATACACTGCGGCCGGTTCCGCTTATATCGATGCGAATTATGACAACCCTCCATACGATCGCATCCAATCCATTTTATTGCAGGCCTTCCCCGATATGCCACAAATGGAAACCCCCGATTTGGACAGCCCAAAATCGGAACGGGTGTACGAACTGCGTAGCTACGAGTCTTCAACGGAAAAATATTATCGCAATAAAGTGGATATGTTCAATGCCGGTGGCGAAATCCCGCTATTTGACCGTTTGGACTTCCAAGCTGTATTTTATGGCGAGGTAATTTCTGGCGCTAACATGCCCAACCTAATGTACATGACCACCCATGCCGATATGGATACCAGAAATGAGCACTGGGATGCTTTCGTAAATTCGCCTGAATGGAAAGAACTCATTGCCATGCCCAAATACGAAAACAATATGTCCCATATCGACATGTGGTTTTTATACCCAACCGAGTATTCGGATTATTAAACTATTTAAATGATTCAACTCATTTATTTTACCGGTAAAAACTGTGGGGTCTGCAAAGTATTGAAGCCAAAATTGCTCGAGGCAGTGCAGGAAAACTATCCAAAAGTAAATATTCGGGTAGTTGATGTGGAAGAAGAAGTGGAGTTTACGGGACAATCCATGGTATTTACTTTGCCGGTTGTCATTATTAAAGCAGACAACAAGGAAATGTATCGCTTTGCCCGAAGCTTTTCGGTATATGAGGTATTGGATAAATTGAAGCGGCTTAGTGGGGAATAACAAACTTTTTAAAATTAAAAAAGGCACCCAATCGGTGCCTTTTTCATTCCTTTTCATAGCTTAAAATCAATTGCCAAGACTATTGGCCAATCGTGGTTTTTGACTTTTGCTCCCCATAAACAAATCCGTAAGCGGTTTAAAGTGTCGCTTCCACTGGTAGGGAGAAAAGTCAAACCACAATTTAACTTCAGGGGCGTTGCCTTTTTCCACCATAAAGCCATTTTCAATCTGAAAATCCAAACGGTTGAACGAATTGGCCGATTCGGCCACCCCATCCCGGTAAATAAATTGGTTGCCCCAACCCGCTGTGTAAAAGCGTAAAGCTTTGTAGTTGCCTTCGGGCAAGGAAAGTACACTTTTGGAACGTATAAAGTTACCTGAGGCAATTCCTTTTAGGGTAACCGGATTCTGACCGGGAAAATCTATAATAAAGTGCTCATTGCCATGCTCATCGATTGCCGAGAACTTGGTAATGTTAAGGGACATTTCTGAAACATGGAGTGCCGTTGCGGCCTCATTTTTCAAAATCAACTCGGTTCCATGGGTTTCAGCAGCATACTTCGCTGTCATTACACTTGGTATATATGGAACTGTTGACCACATTGTTGGATAAAAATTCGTTGTTTTCATAGCTATTGTATATTAAATTATACGGGTACAAAGTTGAGGTGGTTTTATTGCCCCGACTTCCAATAGATTGTCCAGTTTATATGCTCAATTAACACAAAATCCGCATTTTAAGATTTTATTAGGGTAAAATGACATAAATAACAAGTTTCCTATCTTTAGAACTCCAACACTGGCACATGAAAAACTTTGTTTTAGGACTGGTATTTATGCTGGGCTGCAATATGCATATCTGGTCGCAAGAACCCGATGCCTTACTGATCAATACCTTTAACCGAAAAACCACTTCTCTCAATGGAGTATGGCATTATATTGTAGACCCATACGAAAATGGATATTACAATTATCGTTACCAACCGTTTGACCAACAAGAACAGCCTTCGCCCAATGCGTATTTTACCAATACAAAGGCACAGCGTCCTTCTGATTTGATTGAATATAATTTTGATGAATCCGGTACCTTGCAAGTTCCAGGGGATTGGAACACACAAAAAGAGAAACTCTATTATTACGAAGGCACGATTTGGTACAAGAAATCTTTTGATTATTCCAAAACTGAAGATAGCAACAAGGTATTTTTATATGTAGGAGCTGCCAATTACAAGACCGAAGCGTATTTAAATGGTAAAAAATTGGGTACCCACCTAGGGGGATTCACCCCTTTTAATTTTGAAGTGACCCATCTATTAAAGGAAAAGGACAACTTTATCATTTTTAAGGTAGACAATAAGCGATCCAAAGAGGGTGTCCCCACCCTTAACACGGATTGGTGGAACTATGGCGGCATTACACGGGATGTAAAACTCATTGAAACCCCATCAACCTACATCCAAGATTATTTTATGTATTTGGATACCAAGGACAACCATATTATCAAAGGAGAGATCAATCTAAAAGGCGGAGCCAATGCTGCTCGTGAAATTACTGTAGAAATCCCTGGATTGGGCATCACAAAGAAGTTGACAACAAATGCTCTAGGAAAGGGCACTTTTGAAATCAAATCCAGAAAAATCGACTACTGGTCACCCGAAAATCCTAAACGCTATGAAGTGTCTTTTTCAACAAGTGAAGAACAACTGACCGATCAAATTGGATTCCGAACCATCACTACGCAAGAGGATGACATCCTTTTGAATGGGGAACCCATAATACTAAAAGGCATTAGTCTGCACGAAGAAAGCCCGATTACCAAAGCAAGAGCGAACTCTAGGGAGGATGCCGAGAAAGTTTTAGGCTGGATAAAGGAAATGGGCGGGAACTACGTTCGGCTCTCCCACTATCCCCACAATGAGCATATTATAAGGCTGGCAGACGAAATGGGAATATTGGTCTGGGAGGAAAATCCAGTCTATTGGACCATTCAATGGAACAACCCGGATACCTACAACAATGCCAGAAACCAATTATCGGAAATAATTCAAAGGGATAAAAATCGTGCTGCTGTGATTATCTGGTCCATGGCCAACGAAACCCCTGTAAGCGACGCAAGAAATACCTTCTTGACCAAACTTATCAAAAAAGCAAAAAAAATCGACCCCACACGGTTGATCAGTGCAGCATTGGAACAAAGCAGTGAACCAAACAACCCAAACATCAAACATATTGATGACCCAATGGCCAAATTGGTGGATGTACTCAGTTTTAACCAATATATAGGTTGGTATGGCGGCACCCCAGATCAGGCAAGAATTACACAATGGGAGATTTCCCAAAACAAGCCTATTATAGTTTCTGAGTTCGGGGCAGGTGCCAAGCAGGGACTACATGGAGATAAAAACACGCGATGGACCGAGGAATATCAGGAATATCTGTATCAAGAAACGTTGGCAATGTTGCAGAAAATTGACCAGTTAAAAGGTATGTCCCCATGGATTTTGGTGGATTTTAGATCACCTCGAAGACCATTGCCCCATATACAGGACGATTACAACCGAAAAGGGTTGATATCGGAAGATGGTAAAAAGAAAAAAGCCTTTTGGGTACTTAAAGCATTTTATGATACTTGGGAATAAATCAGGAAATAAATAACATTAAAAGAGTACCTTTCTTTTTCTAGGAATCGTTAAGTCATGAAAATAAGCTACATTTTTCTCATATTGGCTTTGGTAGCTGAAATCGTTGGCACCATTGGAGGTTTTGGTTCCTCCGTATTTTTTGTGCCGCTTGGAAATTTTTATTTTGATTTTTACTCGGTTCTCGGCATGACGGCCATCTTTCATCTATCCAGCAACGTCAGCAAAATTTTTCTCTTCAAAAAAGGATTGGATAAGAAACTACTGCTTTACATCGGTGTTCCTTCCGTAATTTTTGTTATTGTCGGTGGTTTTCTATCCAAAATTGTGGATAGCGGTGCATTGGAAATTGTATTGGGTATATTCCTGGTTGTCTTTAGTCTACTTTTTTTGATTAAAACTGAAATCATTGTACTTCCCAATAAAAGAAACTCCATTATCGGAGGGGCACTATCGGGTTTCTCTGCTGGGCTTTTAGGAACAGGTGGTGCTATCCGGGGGTTAACCATGGCTGCATTTAACTTGGAAAAAAGTGCGTTCATTGCCACCTCTGCCTTTATTGATTTTCTAATTGATTTTTCGCGAACCTTTGTATACTACGAAAATGGATATATCGGAAAACAAGAGCTGACCTATCTACCTTTCTTATTTGCGATTGGTTTAGTGGGTACTTATTTAGGGAAAAGAATACTACATTACATCCCGCAGGACAAATTCAGGAAAATTAGTTTGATATTAATTTTGTTGATAGGATTGGCCACCATTACCAAGTTGGGATTTGACCATTTGGGCTAGTTCTCCTCGTAGTTCTTCCCAATTTTATCCAAAACTTTTAAAAAGGTTTCGAATTCGGAGTCGTCAACGTCTTTAATTGCTAGTTTTCTCAAAGCCAGGGCACTGGGAAGGGTAATATCCAATATCTCCTGACCCTTCGGGGTCAATTCCAATTTAAAACGCTTTTGGTCGCCATCAAAACGGGTCTTGGATATCCAGCCTTTGCGCTCCAACCCTCCAATAACCCTTGAGGTAGTGGCCCGGTTACGAAAGTTCTCATTCACAATATCCCGCTGACTGGCATTCTCCCCCAATTGATGGATTTGGTAAAGAATCACCCATTGCTCAATGGTCGTATCCACACCAAGCTCATCAAACTTGCGCAAATAGGCTTTTTGAATCTTTCGGAGCACCAAATCCAAGTGGAACCCCATACCCTGTATTTCGTCGATACGGTTGAGCATTTGCTTTAAGAATAGCCACAAAAATAGGGATTCCGATTTTGTAAGGTAGAAATGAATACACCACTACTTAAATTTTAACTCAAATTTGAGTTGGCAAAATCGTTTTCGTATCTCAAAATTATTATTTTTGTTGTTGATGCAACAAAATAGAACTGAACAATAAAAAACAGAATAAATCATGGAGACATCAACACTTCCAAAAAACGCAAATACTTCCGAAGATTTTATGCCCATAAATGGGACCGACTATGTAGAATTATATGTGGGCAATTCCAAACAAGCGGCACATTACTATAAATCAGCTTTTGGATTTCAATCCTATGCTCAAGCAGGTCTGGAAACCGGACTTAAGGACCGTGAAAGCTATGTTGTGGTTCAGGATAAAATCCGATTAGTCCTTACTTCCCCACTTAAAAGTGGTACCGAAATCGGCAAACACATCGATAAGCATGGTGATGGTGTCAAAGTTGTTGCCCTATGGGTCGACGATGCAACCATAGCTTACAACAACGCCATGGAACGTGGTGCCACATCTTATATGGAACCTCGAGTTGAGGAAGATAAAGATGGCAAGGTGGTCCGTGCCGGAATTTATACCTACGGTGAGACCGTACATATCTTTGTGGAACGCAAAGATTACAATGGAACTTTCTTACCAGGTTTCAAAAAATGGGAAACACCCGATTACAACCCTGAACCCACAGGACTAAAATTCGTGGACCATATGGTAGGCAACGTAGGATGGAACAAGATGAACCACTGGGTGAAATTTTACGAAGATGTATTGGGCTTTAAAAACATTCTTTCTTTTGACGACAAGGATATTTCCACCGAGTACACTGCCTTGATGAGCAAGGTAATGAGCAACGGAAATGGAAGAATAAAATTTCCGATAAACGAACCGGCCGAAGGTCAGAAAAAATCACAAGTGGAGGAATACTTGGATTTTTATGAAGATGAAGGTGTACAACACATCGCTGTGGCCACAGACGATATTATCCAAACCGTTCGTGATCTTAGAAGTCGTGGAGTAGAATTCTTGAGAGTACCCGCCACGTATTATGATGCGGTTACCGATCGTGTTGGTGAAATTGACGAGGACATTGCTCCATTGAAAGAATTGGGCATTTTGGTGGACCGTGACGATGAAGGCTATTTGTTGCAAATCTTTACGAAGCCTGTGGAACCCAGACCAACGATGTTCTTCGAAATCATCCAAAGAAAAGGTGCACAATCGTTTGGAAAAGGAAACTTTAAAGCGTTGTTCGAGGCCATAGAGCGTGAGCAAGAGCTTCGTGGCACATTGCACTAAAAATTGTAACTTCAGAGTGTTAAGTATTGGGTACGAATCCGTACCCAATACTTATAATTTTTGACTTAAAACTTAAGCAATGCCTATCTATCATAAACTCGGGAAAATTCCACAAAAACGGCATACCCAATTCGAGAAATCCAATGGCGGTCTCTATTACGAGCAGCTTTTTGGTACTATCGGTTTTGATGGAATGTCTTCACTTTCCTATCATGTACATAGACCCACACAAGTCAAGGAAATTGGAAAAGCCTTGGACGTGAGTCCAAAAATTGCAGTTGAAAAAAACATTGCCAGTAGAAAATTCATCGGTTTTGATGTAGCCCCAAAAGATGACTTCTTGGAGGCTCGAGAACCACTATTGGTCAACAATGATGTTCATGTGGGACTGGCAGCACCCAAAAAATCCCTTACGGATTATTTTTACAAAAATGCCGATGCGGACGAAATGCTATTTATCCACAAAGGTTCGGGAACGTTGAAGACCTTTTTGGGAAACATTCCTTTTGAGTATGGGGATTACCTCATCATTCCCCGTGGGATGATCTATCAAATAGAATTTGATACGGAGGACAATCGCATATTGTATGCCGAATCCTTCCACCCCATTTATACCCCAAAACGATATCGCAACTGGTTTGGGCAACTTTTGGAACACTCCCCTTTCTGCGAGCGGGACTATAAATTGCCACAGGACCTCGAAACTTTTGATGAAAAGGGCGAGTTTTTGATGAAAATCAAAAAGCAGGGCATGTTGCACCAACTTGTTTACGCCACACATCCTTTTGATGTAGTGGGATGGGACGGGTACAACTATCCATACGGATTTTCCATCCATAATTTTGAACCGATAACAGGTCGCGTACACCAACCGCCACCAGTGCATCAAACTTTTGAAACAGGTGCTTTTGTAGTTTGTTCGTTCTGTCCAAGATTGTACGATTATCACCCCAAAGCGATTCCCGCACCATACAATCATTCCAATATAGATTCGGATGAGGTACTTTACTACGTGGACGGTGATTTTATGAGCCGAACAGGAATTGGACCAGGATATATTTCCTTACACCCAGCAGGTATTCCCCATGGACCGCACCCTGGCACATATGAAGCAAGTATCGGTAAAAAGGGAACGGAAGAACTCGCAGTGATGATCGATACCTTTAAACCACTTCAAGTAACAGAGAATGCTCTCAAAATTGATGATGGCAAGTATTATAAATCTTGGTTAGAGTAAAATGAATTGATTATTGCCTTCTGTCATTTCGAGCGCAGTCGAGAAAAGAAGGCTTATCTATCAAGCTCTCGAGTGCGCTCGAGCTGACATATACAACATTCAATGATTATAGAAATACCTGAAAACTCAGATTTTTCGATTCACAATATCCCTTTCGGGATTTTTTCCACACAGGACAGGAGCCCACGGGTAGGCGTTGCCATTGGTGACCACATTTTGGATTTGGCCGCTGTGGCCGAATTGGATGTGTTCGACTTCAATACAGCTTTGCTGGAAAAAGACACCTTGAATGATTTTATCTCTCTCGGGAAAGAAATCACCACACGTGTCCGTAAAAAGATTCAATATTGGCTGAAAGACGATAATTCTATTTTGGCCGGAAAGCCGGAACTCTTCGTAAAGCAGTCCGAGGCGCAAATGCATATGCCCGTAGCAGTCGGGGACTATACCGATTTTTATTCTAGTTTGGAGCATGCCACCAATGTTGGCAAAATGTTCCGCGACCCAGAAAACGCCCTTTTGCCCAATTGGAAACACATTCCTGTGGGGTATCACGGTAGGGCAAGTTCCATTATCGTGAGCGGACAACCCATTCATCGACCCAAAGGTCAAACCATGCCCAATGGTGCTGAGTCACCTGTTTTTGGCCCAACAAAACGTTTGGATTTTGAACTCGAGATAGGATTTATCTGCGGAAAGGACACCCAATTGGGCGAATCCGTTTCAACAAAAGATGCTGAAGATTACATTTTCGGTCTGGTACTGTTCAATGATTGGTCGGCCCGTGATATTCAAAAGTGGGAGTATGTGCCACTCGGACCATTCTTGGCCAAAAATTTTGCATCATCCATTTCTCCATGGGTGGTGACTTTGGAAGCTTTGGAGCCCTTCAGGATAAGTGGCCCCACACAAGAGCCAGAAGTATTGCCCTATCTAAAGTATGAAGGCGAAAAGAACTATGATATCAACCTAGAGGTTGGTATCCGACCTGAGAACAGTGATGAATCAAAAGTTTGCTTTAGCAATTTCAAGTATATGTATTGGAATATGGCCCAGCAATTGGCACATCATACCGTTAATGGTTGTAACATCAACATTGGTGATATAATGGCCTCCGGAACCATTTCCGGTAAGGAAGAAAACAGTTTTGGTTCTATGTTGGAATTGTCTTGGGGAGGTACAAAACCCATCAAACTAAAAGATGGAAGCGAACGAAAATTTATTGAAGATGGCGACACTGTAACCCTAAGTGGTTTTGCCCAAGATGGCGAAATTAGGGTCGGATTTGGCGAAGTGACCACCAAAGTGTTGCCCTGCAAAGAATGAATATTTTTTCAGGTGTCACATTGAGCGCAGTCGAAATGTCATCTGAAATCAAACCCTATCTCGACTGCGCTCGATATGATAAAATAAAAATAAACCTAATGATCAAGACCTTAGACCCAACCACCATACCTCAACCAGAATTGTACAGTATTCTATCTACTGCTGTGGCACCAAGGCCTATTTGCTTTGCCAGCACGGTAGATGGGGAAGGTAACATAAACTTGAGCCCGTACAGTTTTTTCAATGTTTTTAGTTCCAATCCGCCAGTGATGGTGTTTTCCCCAACACGAAGTGGCAGGGACAATTCACTAAAACATACCCACCAAAATGTGGTGGAAGTACCCGAAGTGGTCATCAACGTGGTGAACCACAAAATGGCGGAGCAGATGTCGCTCTCCAGTACGGCATACAACAAAGGCGTGAACGAATTTGTAAAAGCTGGGTTTACACAAGTACCTAGCGTAAAAGTAAAACCACCTCGCGTGGGCGAAGCTCCTGTTTCTTTCGAATGCAGGGTTTTGGAAGTAGTTGAATTGGGTCAAATTCCTGGGGCCGGAAACTTGATCATCGCCCAAGTGGACATGATTCATATCAACGATGAATACTTAACAGATGGTGTGCTGGACACCGAAAAATTGGATTTGGTAGGCCGCATGGGTGGCAATTGGTACATCCGGGCCATAAAAGAATCCTTATTCGAAATTCCAAAACCCATCCGAACACATGGAATTGGCGTGGATGCATTGCCTAAGGGCATCCGTGAGAGCAATGTGCTTACGGGAAACAATTTAGGCCGATTGGGAAATTTGGAAAGCGTTCCCTCCACAGCAGATATTAAAACCATCATAGCTAACGAAGGAGTAGAAAATGTCTCCAAAAACGAATTACACACCTTGGCCAAACAAGTTTTGGAAGGTGGTGATACAGAAAAGGCGATGGCGTATTTATTGTTTGCGGAGAGTTTATAATATTATGAAGAAAGACATCACATCCATTTTCAAGGCCCATTTGGTGCCCAAGGAAGTATACAAAGGCGGAAAAAATATTCCCCCGACCAATAAGAAAATATACAAACTGTCCTCCAACGAAAATCCCTTGGGTGCATCGCCAAAGGCCGTTGCAGCGATGAAAGCGGCCTTGGACAACATTGATATCTACCCCGACCAGACGGATATTCGTTTACGGGAAGCTTTGATCAAAGATTTTGGTAATCAACTGACAGCTGACCAGTTTCTATGTGGAAATAGTGGTTCGGAGGTAATCGATATGCTGCTCAGGGCTTTTATCAACGAAGGCGATGAAGTGATTTTTTCCAATCCCTGTTTCCTGCCCTACTCCGTTTTTTCGAGATGGTATGGCGCCCATCAGGTAGATATTCCACTTTTGGCCCCAAACTACGATTTGGATGTGGAAGGTATTTTAAATGCGATCAACGAGAAGACCAAGGTCATTTTCTTGACCAGTCCCAACAATCCAACGGGAACATACATTCCAAAATCCGTGATGGACAATTTTATAGCACGCGTACCAAAAAATATTCTTGTGGTATTCGATGAAGTCTATCGTCATTTTGCAGATGCTGACGATTATGTTACGGCATTGCCCTATGTTTTGGAGGGGCACAATGTCATCGGACTCAACAGTTTTTCCAAAACCTATGGACTTGCTGGGCAACGTATCGGGTACGGTTATACCACACCTACCATTGCCAATTATGTGCGCTTGATCCATAAACCCTTTTTGCTACCGTTGACTTCCATTGAGGCTGCTATAGGAGCTTTGAACGACAACGAGTTCATTACAGCAACAGTGAAAACCGTTTTGGAAGGCAGGGCTTTTATTTCCAAAGCATTCGATGAATTAGGTATTAAATACTGGCCGAGTCAAGCCAACTTTTTCATCATTGACCCACCGATGCCCGAAATGGAATTCACGGATAAAATGATGGAATCAGGCATTATGGTTCGTCCCGTTTCGCAATTTGGCGCTCCCGGTAAGGTTCGAATCACCATAGGTGACGCTGAGGCGAATGAGGCTTTGATAAAAGCGCTTCAGAAAATCACACAAAATTAAATGTCATTCCTGTAAAAGTAGGAATCCACATGATTCTATACAATGGATTCCGTATCAAGTACGAAATGACAGTTCGACCTTCAAAGACATCTCGACTGCGCTCGATGTGACAATTACAAAACAAATCGATAGGTAGCCTTCAATAAAAAGATGTTTTGTGGCTTTTGTCCGAAAATGTTGTCCCCCAAACTGGAGAGCAAACCATTGGTGGGATCACCACTTCTGGAAACATCCTGTGACCAGACCAAGAATATTTCTGAGCCCGGGATATATTCCCATCGGATAACCAAGTTGGAACGGAACTGCACAAAGGAAAAATCGGGGTCGTCAAAACTAAAATCCGTGATACCATCCAAGTCTTCATCTATAGCATAAGTACCATCGGATAAAGTAGTTTGATTGGCCGTGTATTGCACAAACCTATCTTCAAATGTTTTGGCCACAGGATCTGTAATATGTTTAAAGTTCGAATAACGCCCCCTTGAAATAAATGGTTGCCCCCAATATTGAATGGTCAGGTTGGGGTTAATGGTATAGTTCAATCGAATGGACATACTCAAGGTTCTCTGATTGATTTCACCGTTCAGGTAACGGGGCGACCCCCCCACATCATCAAAATTATCAATGAACTGCAACTTATCATGATTGATCTGCAGCGATGGAAATGCAGAAATCCGTAGGGCATTAATGGGTTGGTATACAAACCCTCCTTCCATATAATATGTTTTGATGGAATTGTCCAAAGCTTTTCTTCCATTGTGGAAAAAAGAAAACCTTAGTTTTTTTCTGTAATCGGTATTGATGCTGTTCCAAAAGCTAAACCAAGGAGACTGTCTCAACCTTGGCCCTCCGCGTAGAGCAAAATTGGAATATTCGATTGGGGCAAAATTGAACCCGATATTGGTCCGGTAATTATTTTTCCAGTTTTGCCAACTATTGGTATTGAATTGCAGATAATTATGATTCCCCTGAAAATCCCACGCGGTCCAATGGTTATAATTGATACCTACCCGTCTAAAAGTGCTGTCTGGTTTAAGGGTTTGATA
This sequence comes from uncultured Allomuricauda sp., assembly GCF_947258355.1. Classification (GTDB taxonomy): domain Bacteria; phylum Bacteroidota; class Bacteroidia; order Flavobacteriales; family Flavobacteriaceae; genus Flagellimonas. Next base: position 114,974 of record NZ_CAMYIC010000062.1, on the reverse strand, counting down.
CCCAATCCAGGTATAATGGCGAACATCGTCCGCTTGTCTCTGAAAACCGATATCATTGAGTTCCAATTCCGGTGAACGCCATGTGGCTCCAGATTCGAAACGCCAATGTCCGTTTCCGATTTTCCCGATTTGAACATTCCCCCCTGTACCTGTTAGGGAAGTTCTGGTGGTATCCACTTCAACATGATCTGCACCTACCCTATTGAACAAATGCGTTATGGATTGTTGGGTATTGGCGATAGCCTCTTCACCACCTCTAACATGACTCATGGTTATATTGCCCCCAACATACCAATCTCGGTTTGCCCATTGATGCTTAAAATCGAAACCTCCCGTGTAGGCGGCATCATGCAAAAAATTGAGCTGTTCTGGTATTTGTTCCCGGTTGGTGGCCGTAAAAATCCCACCTATATAGGAATTTCTTTGATTGAAATCCTTTTGTAATCTTCCCACAAAATAATTGGTAAGAGGCTCTACCATTTCCTTGCGGGTATCCCCATCGCTATTTAAAATGGTAGCGGTTCGCTGGGCGGTCACACTTTCGAGTACACCTATGGCCCATCCATCTTTGGTTTTTCCACTGAATTTTGCGGCACCTATAATAGGTGTATTATCAGGTTGGTCCACAAACTCTCCATCGTTGGTGTTCGGATATCCTTGAGGACTCCTACCAATTCTTCTTGAATAAAATATGTTATCGGAACCAAAGGTATTTCCCGCCTGTGATTGGGAAACCCTGAAATCGAAAATGTTCTTATTCTCCACAAAGAATGGTCGCCGTTCCTGGAAAAAAATCTGAAACCCATCCAGTGCAATGGCAGATGGGTCTGCATCCACTTGACCAAAGTCCGGGTTTACGGTTAAATCCAAGGTGAGATCGTTGGTAATCCCTATTTTGGCATCCAGTCCAGCTGTAATATCGTTTTCGCTCCCGTCCCTAAAAGGATTCCCCTCCTCCGCTTCGTAGGTTTCGGTCTTGGCTACGGTATAAGGTTGAATTTCCAATTGCCTTTGAGGCTCAATGTTCTTTAATCCATGTAATTCCCCAAACTCACTTACCCAACCAGGCTGATCAACTGGTTTACGCTGCCAAAGCGAACGTTCCTCATTCCTAAAAAAGCGTCGGGTAGATTGAAATCCCCATACTTGTTCTTCAGCGCTACTAAATTTTAATTGACTTAATGGAATTCGCAATTCGGCAGTCCAACCTTGATCATCCACATGTGCCTTGGCGTACCAAATGGGGTTCCAACTGGAATCCCAATTGTTACCATTATTGGAAATAAACTCATCCCCTTTTACCCCAGCAGCGGTTATGGTAAAAGAGAATGCGGTACGTTTATCAAAATAACTATCGATATTGAATTCGACCCAGTCACCATCAAAACCGTCTCTTCGTGATAATCTTTTTACAATTTTATCGGGTTCGGAATCGTAACAGCGTACACCTATATATAGGTTCTTGCTATCATATAGTATTTTAAACTTGGTTTGATGGGTTGGCGGCGTGTTCTCGTCCGGCTGCCATTCTATATAATCACCTCCCCATTCAACTAGGTTCCAAGCCTCATCTTCCAATATTCCATTAATAGTGGGTGCAGCATACTCGCCCAAGGCTTGGGTAGTATACTTTTTTTTGATGATAACTTCGGTAGAATCTTGTGCTTGGGCGAAATAAACAAAGAATAGGGTCAGAAAAACCAGCGCTGCGTTTCTCACTTGATCGTTTTTTGATTAGATTGATATGGTAAAGACACGTGAAAATGTAAGAAGTTACAGTCTACTGTTTTTTTAGTCTTTTTTTAACACTCGACAAGCTATCTTGCGGTTGATTTTCGTACCCGAAGATTGAATTTGAAAAAAGTGCGAAAATATTCCCAACCAACCGTTTGTAATTCAATCTAATAATTGTACATTTGCAGCCCGTTAATCGGGATAGGTTATTTAAATCAATAATATTCGAGAAGTGGACACATTAAGTTATAAAACTATTTCCGCCAATAAATCTACTGTTGATAAGCAATGGTTATTGGTTGATGCTGAAGGACAGACCTTAGGAAGATTGGCGTCTAAAGTAGCCAAAATACTTAGAGGGAAATATAAGACCAACTTTACCCCTCATGTTGATTGTGGAGACAACGTAATTGTCATCAATGCTGAAAAAATCGACATGTCCGGTAATAAATGGGATGAGAAGGAATATCAAAGATATACCGGATATCCGGGTGGTCAACGTTCCGCTACCGCGAAAGAAGTATTGGAAAAACATCCTGAGCGAATCATTGAAAACTCCGTAAAAGGGATGCTACCAAAGAATAAACTTGGAGCTGACTTGTTCAGAAACCTAAAGGTATATGCCGGTACTGAGCACGGACAAGAAGCGCAAAAACCAAAAGCTATTAACTTAAACGACTACAAATAATGGAAGTGGTTCATAAGATAGGTAGAAGAAAAACTGCTGTGGCTAGAGTATATGTTTCCGAAGGATCTGGAAACATCACAGTAAACAAAAGAGATCTTAACGATTACTTTACCACTGGTACATTGCAGTACAAAGTGAGACAACCTTTCACTTTAACTGAAACTGATGGCAACTACGACGTAAAAGTAAATGTTTACGGTGGTGGCATTACTGGTCAGGCAGAAGCTGTACGTTTGGCTTTGTCCAGAGCAATGTGCGAAATAGATGCTGAGAACAGAGCTGTTCTTAAGCCAGAAGGGTTGCTTACAAGGGATCCAAGAATGGTGGAAAGGAAGAAATTCGGTCAGAAGAAAGCCCGTAAGAAATTCCAATTCTCCAAACGTTAATATATTTTGGGTGCTTCGGCACCCAATCTTAATAAGTTCATTGAAAACCCTGAAAATGTTCATATTTCAGGGTTATATTTTTAACCAAGTTGTCGTTGTTCCAAAAGGGATAAACAAATCAACTTTTTGGAAACTAGTTTAGCATCTAAATGTGCCGGGCGAACAAAATTTTGTGACCACCAGTGCATTGCTACTTACAACGGAACGTAAACTAAGTACAAAAAATGGCAAGTAAAATTGAAGTAAAAGACTTACTGGAAGCAGGTGTGCATTTTGGACACCTAACACGAAAGTGGAATCCAAACATGGCTCCCTACATCTACATGGAGCGAAATGGAATCCACGTAATCAATCTCTACAAAACGGTTGCAAAACTAGAAGAAGCTAATGAAGCTCTTAAAAAGATTGCTGCCTCAGGAAGAAAAATCCTTTTTGTAGCCACAAAAAAACAAGCAAAAGACATTGTAGCGGACAAAGTATCCAAAGTAAACATGCCGTACATCACAGAAAGATGGCCCGGTGGTATGTTGACCAACTTTGTAACCATTCGTAAAGCTGTAAAGAAAATGGCAGCTATCGACCGCATGAAAAAAGACGGTACGTTCAACACACTTTCTAAAAAAGAAAGATTGCAAGTTGATCGTTTGCGTGCCAAGTTGGACAAAAACTTGGGGTCCATTGCAGACATGACCCGTTTACCTGGAGCACTTTTTATTGTTGATACCATGCGCGAGCACATCGCAGTAAAAGAAGCTCAAAAATTGAACATCCCGATTTTCGCTATGGTGGATACCAATTCCGATCCGCGTGATGTTGATTATGCAGTTCCTTCCAACGACGATGCCGGTAAATCCATCGAAATCATAATGGAATCTGTTACCCAAGCAGTTGCAGAGGGTCTAGAGGAGCGCAAGAGCGAGAAAAACAACGGCAAGGACAAAGAGGAAGCCAAAGCTGCCAAAACGGAAGAAGCTCCAAAAAAAGAAGCTAAAGCCGCCGAAGAAAAACCAGCAAAGAAAGCTGAAGCTGCCGCCCCAAAAAAGGAAGACAAAGCCGCTGAAGAAAAACCAGCAAAAAAAGAAGCTAAAGCCAAGCCGGATGACCTTACAAAAATTGAAGGTATAGGGCCAAAAGCTGCAGAAGCGCTAACTGCCAACGGAGTAGGTACATACGCCGATCTAGCTGATGCCGATGCAGAAAAAGTTAAGGAAATCTTGACAGAGGCCAGCTCAACTTTAGCTCACTTGGACCCAACATCTTGGCCAAAACAAGCCAAAATGGCTGCCGACGGCAAATGGGACGAACTTAAAGAATGGCAAGATAGTGTAAAAGGTGGAGTTGAATAAACCCACTGATTTAACATTGTCCTAAACAAAAACACTTTCGTAGTGTTTTACTTTACATAAAATTTAAAAAGAAAAGAAAATGGCAAAGATTACCGCCGCAGAGGTAAATAAATTAAGAAAGACCACCGGAGCTGGAATGATGGATTGTAAAAAAGCTTTGGTAGAAGCAGAAGGTGATTTTGATCAAGCAATAGAGATCCTAAGAAAAAAAGGGCAAAAAGTTGCAGCAAAAAGAGCTGACAGGGAATCATCGGAAGGTGCAGCCATCGCTAAAGTAAATGGTGATAGTACTCAAGGTGTTGTTATCTCATTGAACTGTGAAACTGACTTTGTTGCCAAGAACGATAGCTTTGTAAAACTTGCAAACGATTTGGCTGATTTGGCACTAGGTCACGACAGCAAAGATGATTTTCTTGCTGCCACCATTGATGGAATGACGGTTGCCGATAAATTGACAGAGCAAACAGGTGTTATCGGTGAGAAAATTGAAATAGGAAGCTTTGAAAGATTGAATGCTCCTTTTGTGGGATCTTATATTCACGCCGGCAACAAAATAGCAACCTTGGTTGGTTTGTCCGCCAATGTTGATGGTGCTCCTGAAGCTGCAAAAGATGTAGCCATGCAAGCTGCTGCTATGAATCCGGTAGCCTTGAATGAAGAAGGTGTCGACCAATCCATTATCGACAAAGAAATTGAAATTGCCAAGGATCAATTGCGTCAAGAAGGTAAACCAGAAGAAATGTTGGATAAAATCGCTCAAGGTAAATTGAAGCGTTTCTTTAAAGACAACACATTGGTGAACCAAGCTTTTATTAAAGACAGCAAACAAAGTGTTTCACAATACGTTAAATCTGTAGATTCCGGGTTGGAAGTTACTGGATTTGTACGAGTGGCTCTTGGTTAATTCACAACAACAATACATTCTTAAAACCGCTTCCGAACAGAAGCGGTTTTTTTGTGCACATATCAAACCTGGAATTCTTCATTTCCCGTAAATATTTTTGATTATTTTTGTCCGGACTTCAATAAACTTTTAATGCATTACAAAAGAATTTTATTAAAATTAAGCGGAGAAGCCTTAATGGGCGAACAACAGTACGGTATTGATGCCAAACGATTGGACGAATATGCCGAGGAGATAAAAGCTGTAGTGGATAAAGGTGTTGAAGTTGCCATTGTAATTGGAGGTGGAAATATTTTTAGAGGTCTTGCAGGTGCCAGCCAAGGCATGGACAGGGTACAAGGTGACCACATGGGCATGTTGGCCACTGTAATCAATGGTCTTGCCCTACAAAGTGCACTTGAACTAAATGGAGTACAAACTAGATTACAATCTGCCATAAAAATCAATGAGGTAGCCGAACCCTTTATAAGAAGAAGAGCTATTCGCCACTTAGAAAAAGGAAGAGTGGTAATCTTTGGTGGTGGAACGGGAAATCCTTATTTCACTACCGATTCCGCTGCGGTTTTAAGGGCAATTGAAATAAAAGCAGACGTAATCTTAAAGGGAACACGTGTGGACGGAATCTACACATCTGACCCTGAAAAGGATAAAAACGCAACTAAATTTGATTCCATTTCCTTTAACGAAGTACTTTCCAAAGGATTAAAGGTAATGGATACAACGGCGTTTACCCTGAGTCAGGAAAATGAATTGCCTATTGTGGTATTCGATATGAACACCCGTGGCAACTTAATGAAAATAGTTTCTGGAGAAAATATAGGAACAGTGGTCAATGTATAATTTGGCACACACTTTGGTTTCAGTTTAATAAATTTGAAGGTTATGAACGAAGAAGTAAAGTTTATTCTTGATAGCGCTAAAGAAAGTATGGATGGGGCTATTTCCCATTTGCAAAAAGCGTTGACCAAAATTAGGGCCGGTAAGGCAAGCCCAATGATGCTTTCCACGGTAATGGTGGAATATTATGGGTCGCAGACCCCACTCTCCCAAGTATCCAACATTAACACTCCGGATGCCAGAACCATATCCGTTCAACCCTGGGAAAAAAACCTTCTTGCCGAAATAGAAACGGCAATCATGAACGCCAACTTAGGGTTCAATCCCATGAACAATGGGGAAATGGTAATCATAAATGTACCACCACTAACGGAGGAAAGAAGGATTCAATTGAGCAAACAGGCCAAATCCGAAGCGGAAGATGCCAAGGTCAGTATCCGAAGCGCAAGACAAGATGCGAATAAAGAGCTTAAAGCATTGGATATATCTGAAGATCTTTTGAGCAATGCCGAAGTCGATGTTCAAGAATTGACCGATTCCTATGGCGATAAAGTAGATGCCATCTTGGCTTCAAAAGAGGCAGAGATCATGAAGGTTTAAAACTTGTATTTTGACAGGAGTCTTTCCTAGGAACACAACATATCATTTTCTACCTTTGCGCCCAACAAAACCCACATGGTAGCAAAGCTCACTAAAGGATTTTGGCCTAAGGTCGCAAGAATCATTCTTCGTAATAGAATTCTCATTCTTATAGGAGTTGTAGGCTTCACTGTTTTCTTGGCTTTACAGTGGAAGAATATGAGGTTCTCCAATACTGAGGCCAATATTTTACCGGACGACCACCCAGCAAGCATCCAGTACAATAGCTTTACCAAAATTTTTGGGGAAGAAGGTAACGCCATAGTACTTGGCATCAAGGATTCCGCCTTGTTTACCCCTAAAAATTTTAATCGTTGGAATGTTCTCAGCAAACAGCTAGAAGCGTTTCCTGAGGTAGATTACGTAATATCTTTGGAAAACCTAAAGGAGCTGATCAAGGATAACGACACTCAAACGTTCGTTATGGAGCCTTTAATTTCCAGTCCCCCAAAGACCAAACAAGAAATTGATTCGCTGACAAACCACCTTTTTAAAGAACTTCCTTTTTACGACAATTTGGTGTACAATCCTAAAAGTGGAACCATTCAAACCGTGGTCTACCTGGATAAGGATATCATGAACACCGCTGTAAGAAACGAGTTTATCCTTAACGATCTTGGTGATCTCGTTGAGGATTTTGAGCAAGAAACCCAGATGGATGTCCGTATTTCCGGTATGCCATACATTCGCACATGGAATACAAAATCCATCGTGGATGAAATCGGTTTGTTTATTGTAGGCGCCCTATTGGTCACCTCCATCATCTTTTTCTTTTTCTTCAGAAGTTTTAGGGCCACGTTCATATCCATGTGCGTTGTTATTATCGGGGTAATGTGGGCCTTTGGGATACTAGGGCTTTTGCAGTATGAAATTACCATTCTTACGGCATTGATTCCTCCACTTATCATTGTAATCGGAATTCCCAACTGTATTTTCCTTATCAACAAATACCAACAAGAAGTAAAAAAACACGGAAACCAAGCTTTGTCGCTTCAAAGGGTGATTTCCAAGATTGGGAATGCCACTTTAATGACCAATATTACAACGGCTTCAGGTTTTGCCACCTTCATCATTCTGGATAGTGACCTGCTCAAGGAATTTGGTATTGTAGCCTCCATTAACATTATTGGAATATTTATACTGTCCCTATTGATCATCCCCATCGTTTACAGCTTTATGCCTCTTCCAAAAACAAAGCACTTAAAGCACCTGAACAAGAAATGGATGGACTTTTTCGTGAACTGGATGGAGAACATGGTAAGGAACCATAGGATTGCCGTTTACATTACCACAGTGGCAGTTTTGGTATTGAGCATCATTGGAATCTACCAAATGCGGATAACAGGAAGTAGAATTGAAGACCTTCCCAAAAAAAGCCACTTTTACAAGGATATCCAATTTTTTGAAGCTGAGTTTGATGGTATAATGCCCATGGAAATTGTAGTGGACACCAAGCGTAAAAATGGAGTTGTTAAACCGGCAACCCTGAAACGAATGGACCGACTTGGCACTGTAATCGATGAAATCCCGGAACTATCCAGGCCTATTTCCATTGTAGACTTGGTAAAATATTCCAAACAGGCTTTTTACAATGGAATACCCAAATACTATCAACTGCCCACCTCACAAGAGAACACATTTATAATGAATGCCGTTCAAAAATCGTCAACCGGGGGAACTGAACTTTTACAAAGTTTTGTGGACAGCACTGGCCAAACTGCACGTTTAACCACTTACATGCGCGACGTAAAAATCGATCGTATGGAAGAGATAGAAAAAGATGTACAGGAGGCTATCACCAAACAATTCCCCTCTGATAGATACGATGTTTTCATGACAGGGAAAGCATTGCTGTTCCTAAAAGGAACCAAATATTTGGTGAAAAACCTGTTATTATCACTTGCTCTGGCCATTGGATTGATTTCCCTATTTATGGCTTATTTGTTCCGATCCTTCAAAATGGTCATCATATCCTTGGTACCAAACTTGTTGCCACTTGTGATAACTGCTGGGGTTATGGGTTATTTGGGTGTCCCCATAAAACCATCTACTATTTTGGTGTTCAGTATCGCATTTGGTATTTCGGTGGACGACACCATTCACTTTTTGGCCAAATACCGGCAAGAGCTCACCACTCACCGTTGGCACATTAAGCGCTCTGTATATGCTGCTTTGCGCGAAACAGGGGTAAGTATGTTCTATACTTCAATTGTATTGTTCTTTGGATTTTCTGTATTTATCATCTCTAGCTTTGGGGGAACCAAGGCATTGGGCGGATTGGTATCGGCAACCTTGTTGTTCGCCATGCTGTCCAATTTGATCTTGCTGCCATCGTTATTGCTCTCATTGGAAAGGAGCATTGCCAACAAACAAGTTCTCAAAAAACCACAAATCGACATTTTACCCCAAGACGAGGATAACTTCAAGGACAAATAGTCTTGATTGTAACCATAAATTAGGCCATTCCATTGCCATCGTTTTTTATCAAAAACCTATCTTTACCAATTAAATTACGATAGTTTTAGAATGATGTCTTATTCCATAAAAGAATTGCTAGAAAAGCAACCCGTAGGAGATTCCGTTGAAGTTAATGGATGGGTAAAAACATTTAGAAGCAACCGATTTATTGCCTTGAACGATGGTTCCACCATACATAATCTACAGTGTGTTGTGGATTTTGAAAATTTGGACGAAGCATTGCTCAAACAAATTTCGAGCGGAGCGGCCCTAAAAGTGACAGGGACTTTGGAAGAAAGCCAAGGCCGTGGTCAAAGCGTGGAAATACAAGCTACCGATATATTCGTGCACGGTACGGCCGACCCAGAGACTTATCCTATCCAACCCAAAAAGCACTCCTTGGAGTTCTTAAGGGAAAAAGCTCACCTAAGGGTCAGAACCAATACTTTTTCTGCTGTAATGCGGGTTAGGTCGGTTCTTTCCTATGCAGTTCACAGCTATTTTCAGCAAAATGGATTTTATTATATGCATGCCCCTATCATCACAGGTTCCGATGCCGAGGGCGCAGGAGAAATGTTCCGCGTATCCACTTTGGATGCCAAAAACCCACCCGTGAACGATGCTGGTGAAGTGGACTATTCCGAAGACTTTTTTGGAAAAGAGACCAATTTAACTGTATCAGGACAGTTGGAAGCCGAGACTTATGCAATGGGATTGGGCAAAGTGTACACTTTTGGGCCTACTTTCCGAGCCGAAAACTCCAACACATCGCGCCACTTGGCTGAATTCTGGATGATAGAGCCCGAGATGGCCTTCTATGATCTGGATGCCAATATGGACCTTGCAGAAGATTTCATCAAATACATAATCCAATACGTACTAGACCATTGCCAAGACGATTTACAGTTCTTGGAAAAACGTTTATTGGATGAGGAAAAGACCAAGCCTCAGAACGAACGTTCAGAAATGGCGCTGATTGAAAAACTGAAATTCATAGTAGAGAACAATTTCAAAAGGGTGTCCTACACGGAAGCCATCGATATATTGAAGAACAGCAAACCCAACAAAAAGAAGAAGTTCCAATTTCCTATTGATGAATGGGGTGCAGATCTACAAAGTGAACATGAACGCTTCTTGGTAGAAAAGCATTTTAAGTGCCCAGTGATTCTTTTTGATTACCCAGCGAACATCAAGGCATTTTATATGCGATTGAACGAGGATGGCAAAACCGTTCGTGCCATGGACGTCCTGTTCCCTGGTATAGGTGAAATTGTAGGGGGGTCACAAAGGGAGGAACGATTGGACGTGCTGGAACAGAAAATCAAGGAATTGGATATCGATGCCAAAGAACTTTGGTGGTACCTGGATTTAAGAAAATTTGGTACCGCGGTACACAGTGGATTCGGGTTAGGTTTTGAACGTATGGTACAATTTGCCACTGGAATGGGGAACATAAGAGATGTAATCCCTTACCCTAGAACGCCGCAGAATGCCGAGTTTTAATTTGAATTTATTATTTTAAAAGAAGGTAAGGTTGTAAATCAATCCGTATGCTGAAACAACATCTACAGTTTAAGCTTTCCCAGAAACTGTCTCCGCAGCAGATTCAGCTCATGAAACTTATTCAGTTGCCCACACAGGCTTTTGAACAAAGGTTAAAACAAGAGCTGGAAGAAAACCCCGCATTGGAGAGTGGTAAAGAGGAAACGGATACTTTGGATGACATTTATGAGGATACCTATGATGATTCCGCGGACAATGAAAATATAGATACCGAGGAAATCAATATTGATGATTACCTGAGTGATGATGAAATACCCGACTACCGAACCCAAGCCAACAATTATAGTGCAGATGACGACGATAAGAGGGTCCCATACGCAGCTGGCACCTCGTTCAACCAATATTTGCTCAACCAACTGAACACAGTATATCTGGACGATCAAGAATGGGCCATTGCCGAATTTTTGGTGGGTAGTGTGGACGAAAGTGGCTACATAAGAAGACCTCTTACGGACATTATGGATGATCTCGCCTTTACTCAGAATATATATGTGGAGGAGGATAAAATCGAGGAAGTTTTAAAAATAGTACAGGACCTTGACCCCCCTGGAGTGGCCGCGCGCTCTTTGGACGAATGTTTGATAATTCAACTAAAGCGCAAAGAACAAAAACCCTCCGTAGAGCTTGCCATCAATATCTTGGAAAGGTCATTTGATCACTTTACCAAAAAGCATTATTCCAAATTAATACAAAAGCACCATATTTCTGAACAGGAGCTTAAAGACGCAATTTCAGAAATAGAAAAGCTCAATCCAAAACCTGGCGGCTCCTATTCCGGGAACACTCGCATGATCGAACATATTGTTCCGGATTTTTCCATAAAAATTGTTGACGGAGAACTGGAACTTACCCTAAATGGTAGAAATGCACCCGAATTGCATGTATCCAAAGATTACAGTAATATGTTGGAAGGATATAAAAATGCAAAGGAAAAATCGAAATCACAGAAAGACACTGTGATGTTCATTAAACAGAAATTGGATGCCGCAAAATGGTTCATAGATGCCATACGTCAACGACAACAAACTCTGTTTGTTACCATGAACACCATTATGGAGTATCAAAAGGAATACTTTATGACTGGGGATGAGCGCAAATTACGCCCCATGATCTTAAAGGATATTGCGGATAAAATTGACATGGATGTATCCACAGTCTCACGGGTCGCGAACAGCAAGTATGTGGACACCCCCTATGGCACCAAACTGATCAAAGATTTCTTCTCCGAATCCATGAAGAACGAACAAGGTGAAGATGTATCCACAAAAGAAATCAAAAAAATATTGGAGACTGTTATTCGTGACGAGGAAAAGAAAAAGCCACTCACCGATGCAAAATTAGCGAAGATCCTTAAAGATAGAGGCTACCCCATAGCCCGACGAACCGTTGCGAAATACCGGGAACAACTCGGCATACCCGTAGCGAGGTTAAGAAAGGAAATCTAATGCGGCATATATTCAACATTATCTCGTACCTATTTCATCCGCTCTTTATTCCAATTGGAGGTACAATAGTCTATTTTATGGTGGCCCCTTACAGCACCTTGGAAACCCAAAGCGGGAACATACTTCCCATTTTTATTCTAACAGTAATCATACCCATCATCTTTTTTTTAATATTGAAGAACCTGGGTGTCATCAGTTCCATATTCCTGCCGACCATCCAAGAACGAAAGTATCCACTTTACATTAGCTGTATTATATTTTTGATGATATTATATAAGGTGATACCCAATAATTACGTAAACGAGCTCTTTTACTATTTTACCGGGCTTTTGACTGCCACTGGGGCCACACTGATCCTATTGTTCTTTAAGTTTAAAACGAGTATGCATCTTTTGGGCATGGGAAGTATTTTAACCTTTATGATTGCTTTGAGCATTCACTTTGAAATCAATATAACCCTTGCAATAAGTTTATTTACACTGTTTACGGGTATGGTGGCCACATCAAGATTATATCTTAAGGCCCACACAAAAAATGAACTGTTGATTGGGTTTTTATTAGGATCGTGCTCCCAATTGATTATTCTGAAATACTGGCTATAGGATATAAAAAATCAATCCGATACGAAGCACTCTCATATCAATGGGGTTACCATTAAGCAAGGCCTCCTCCTTAAGCAGTGGATTCAGCCCATAATAGGCATGAATGTTCCAAGTATTATACCCGAAGTTAAGTATAAGGCCATATTGAAACTGCTGAATATCATTGTTGGAAAAAGAATCGTTACCACTCTCCGTTACCAACTTGGACCGACCGGAAAACACGTAACCCAATTTAGCTCCGGCATAAATCCTCCAAAACTTATAGTCCTCCGCATTCGAAGTACGCCATCTTAATTCAAAAGGAAGTTCAATGGTGTGGGTTCCCAATTTGCTGCGATTATAATCGGCCTGTTCCATGATTTCGTAATTAACCGTATTGTCGATTTGTGAAGCGACCAAACTGGAATAGTATGAGTTAATGGCATACCCAAGTCCCAAACCTATACCAAAATTTCTCTTTCGGTTGAATGGAACATCCTTTATAAAACCGACTTGTAAATTATAAGAAAGGTTCCGTTGTGCCAGTTCATCCGGCTTATCCAATAGCACATTGTAACCGACCCCAATATAGAATTGATCTTCGAGATATCTATTATCCAATGTGTCTTGACCATAAATGGGGGTTGATAGCAACAACAAAGCTATTCCTAGTCCAAATTGAAATATGATACGAAACATGGTTTTTATTTTAAACAAAAAACGCCCCAAATTAAAAATTTGAGGCGTTTCCCACTAAATCTAAGCTATTGCCTACTGCAAATTGTTAAAAGCATCACCTTCGTAAGTGGTATAATTCACTTTAAGGGCATTTACTTCTCTCAATTGTTGCTTAATATCAGTGATAAGACCCATATTCGCATCTTTATCAACCTTCAAAGCGGTAGTCAATACATTTTGAAGTTCTTGGGGTTTCTTTGCACGTTCTGCCAAAATAAATGAACCCACTTCGTCCACATTGGCAAATTTATCATTCAATTGAATCTTTGGTTCAGTACCAAAGACCTTCTGATATTCTTGAGTAGGAGTTCCTACATAAATATAAATAACGCGATCCTTCTTCTCCAACTTCTTTATTTCAGAAGCGTTGGGAAGGGTATTTGCAACCATTAAAGAACTATCCTTCATTGTGGTTACTGTCATAAAGAAGAACAATAACATGAAAACGATATCTGGCAATGAAGCCGTTGAAACCGCTGGCAAATCGCCGTCCTTCTTTTTGGTAAACTTGGCCATATTAAATAGTTTTTAATTGGATGTTGTTTCTGCTTCTGAAAGTTTTTGCGGGAACATGTCCTGAACACGTTTCACCTTATCTTTCAAATCATCTCTTACGCTTGAGGGGGTCTCCGGATTAAGATATTCCGCTTCCATTTTTGTAAAATCCCTACCATACAAACGTTGTGCTTCCCGGTTACGCAAGTCGTTGTAAGCACCTACCAATTCGTTCTGAACAGTAATGTAAGTACTATACTTGGTCTCCCTATCATTTTTCAATGAGATAATGGCTTTTGTTGGATTATCTGATGAGGAAGGATCCTTTCTACCCTTGCAGTAGGTACAAGAACCGTCCGCCCCATTTTCCAAAAAAGCAGCGGCAGCTTTTCTCAAATCCTTGATTTCCATCAGATTGTCCTCAACCAAAAGTTGTCCATTCTTATTGATATTCACAGTAAAAATGTTTTTCTGCTTAATAACAACATTTTCATCTGGCGGCTCGATTGGCGGCAACATTCTATCCAAACCTGCATCCGTTTCAATGGTGGTTGTCACCAAGAAAAAGATAAGCAAGAGGAAAGCAATATCCGCCATGGAACCGGCATTTACTTCCGGCGCTCCTTTTCTTCTAGGCATAATTAACTTTTTACTTTACAAACATTCTTTTCAATCCTGGGAATACCATTAGAGCTACTGCAATCGCAGTTAGGATAAAAAATACATTCAATCCCATTCCAATGTTTTTCACAGTTCCTTCCGTGGTCTCAATACCCCTTTCGGACATTGTTTCTACCACAGCCATGTTGTCTGAAGAAATCCCGTAGGATATAGCTACAACAATAGCCAATCCACCGATGGCAAATAGGGCTTTCTTTAAGCTTCCTTTAGTGGAAAACAATTTAGCAAATCCAAAAACTACTGTAGTTACCACTGCAATAGCCAACAAGATGTACATAATAATGAACATGAAGTTCATTGATCCACTATTGATAGCATTTGGATCATCGGCAGACGGAAGGGAGAACCAAAGAACGGCCGCAACCAATCCGATGACGATGAGTAATATTTTAACTATTTTATTCATGATTCTCGATAGTTTTTAATTCGTAATTACTTCTTATGGGCAGTCAACATGTCAATCAATGCAATTGAGCTGTCTTCCATGTCATTTACGATACTATCGATTTTAGCAATAATATAGTTGTAGAAAATCTGAAGGATAATCGCCGTGATCAAACCGAATACGGTTGTCAACAACGCCACCTGAATATCACCTGCAATCAAGGAAGCACTCAAGTTACCTACTGCTGCAATTTTCTGGAAGGCAGCAATCATACCGATTACCGTACCCATAAACCCAAGCATGGGTGCAATAGCGATAAACAAGGACAACCAAGAAACGTTTTTCTCCAATTGACCCATCTGTACGCCTCCATAAGCAACAACTGCTTTTTCTGCAGAATCGATTCCCTCATCAACTCTATCCAGACCTTGGTAATAGATAGAAGCTACAGGTCCTTTTGTATTTCTACAAACTTCTTTAGCAGCTTCAACACCACCTGAAGCCAAGGCGTCCTCAACTTGTTGCTTCAACTTAGTGGAATTTGTAGTTGCCAAATTCAAATAAATAATTCTTTCGATGGCTACAGCCAATCCCAAAATCAAACAAAGCAATACGATACCCATAAAGGCAGGACCCCCTTGGATAAATTGTTCTTTCAATACTTGGGTGAAACCTTTGCTGGCTTCAGCTTCTTCTTGCAACATTGCTGCAGACGCAGTTGTAGTTCCCATCACAAACATTCCGGCAGCAGCCAGAGTAAAGGATATTTTTTTCATTTTACTTAAACTTAAATTTAGTTAGTTAATAATATAAAGATATAAAAATTTTACAACTGTAAAATTAAAATACCTAGCAGAGAGGAAGGGATTCGAACCCTCGATACACTTTTGGTGTATACACACTTTCCAGGCGTGCGCCTTCGACCACTCGGCCACCTCTCTATTGTTCCATTTAGGCCGACCAATAAACAAAAAATTTATTAGTTATAGAAATTTGAGGCGTTAATTTTACACCATCTCACCACGAAGTGGTGTCTCGAAAATCGTCTTGAACAATTTGTCGGGAACCCCTGTCCCCAAAAGGTACATCGCTTTTGTTATGGCCGCCTCGGTTGTAATATCCTTTCCGTTAACCAGTTGCATCTCCTTGAGTTTTTCACTGGTCTCGTAATGCCCCATAAAAACACTTCCGCCAGAGCATTGGGTAACATTGATTATGTGCAATCCATTTTCCACGGCATTTTTTATCGCATTCAAAAACCATTGGTCCATGGGTGCGTTCCCCGCACCGTAAGTTTCCAAAACCAACGCCTTTAAATCGGGAATGGCAAGGACGGATTGTAGTACATTTTGATTGATTCCAGGAAACAACTTTAGGATTACCACCCGATTGTCCATTTTTTTGTGGACCTGTAATGACTTGTTCTTGGTCACTTTTTTGATCAAATAATTCTGATGCACCTTTAAGTGAACCCCAGATTCCACCAAAGGTGGATAGTTCAACGAATCAAAAGCCTCAAAATGTTCGGCATTTATCTTCGTGGTGCGGTTTCCCCTATAAAGTTTGTATTCAAAATACAGCCCTACTTCCTGCAAAACCGGTTTCCCTTTTTTCTGAAGTGCAGCAATCTCAATAGATGTGATCAGATTCTCTTTGGCATCGGTACGGAGATCTCCAATGGGCAATTGTGAGCCCGTGAAGATGACCGGCTTCTGTAAATTTTCCAACATAAAACTCAATGCCGAAGCGGAATAGCTCATGGTATCGCTACCGTGCAGCACCACAAAACCATCATTATCCTCATAATGCTCCTCTATAATGGATGCAATAACAGCCCAGTACTGCGGATTCATATTAGAGGAATCAATGGGGTGATCGAAAGATACCCCTCTAAGATTACAGTCCAATTGTTTAAGCTCGGGGATATTCTTTACCAGTTCATCAAAATTAAAGGCCTTGAGCGCACCTGTCTTGTAATCCTTCACCATACCGATGGTCCCTCCGGTATAGATCAGCAATATATTGGTCTTTTTTTTCATAGGTCAGATTCCGAATATTTCCTTGGAGTTTTCCGTGGTTATTGCCGCGATTTCTTCCTCGGGCATACCATATATAGAAGATAGTTTCTCCAAAACCTTCATTATATACGAGCTCTCGTTCCGTTTTCCGCGATAGGGCGTCGGCGCCAAATACGGGGCATCGGTTTCCAGCACAATGTGTTTCAAGTCAATTTGATTCAAGAACTTATCAATTTTACCATTTTTGAAGGTCGCCACTCCCCCAATGCCCAACTTCATGTTGTAAGACATGGCTTTATGTGCCTGTTCCAAAGTTCCTGTAAAACAATGAAAAATCCCGAAGAGGCCCTCCCCTTTTTCCTGTTCCAATACTTCGAAAACCTCATCAAAGGCATCACGGCAATGAATCACAATGGGCAATCGATGCTTTTTCGCCAATCGAATCTGATAGGCAAAGGCTTCTTGTTGTTCTTTTAAAAAGGTCTTGTCCCAATATAGGTCTACCCCTATTTCACCAACGGCATAGAACTTTTTCTTGGACAACCACTCTTCCACATGAGCCAACTCATCTTTATAATTTTCCTTAACGTGTGTTGGGTGCAGGCCCATCATCAAAAACACATGATTTGGATAGTCGGTTTCCAAATCCAACATGGATTGGGTATAGGTTGAATCGATTGCGGGAATAAAAAAGCGCTCTACCCCAGCATTCAGGGCCCGTTGCATCATTTCATTTCTATCCTCGTCAAAGGCTTCACTATATAAATGGGTATGGGTATCTGTAATAATCATATCGCAAAAATAGGCTTATCTTAGACGTCCCAAAACTTTGTTTCTGATTAAAGATTCCGCAACAGCATATTTTCCCATGGCTTCACTCAAAAAATTCCTTAAGAACAAGGACTACATTAAAATACCTTTGGTATTGACCGAAACCAACCACTTTGAACTCGTGGCCAGCATAAATGGCGTTACTGGAAAGTTTATTTTGGACACGGGAGCTTCCAATACCTGTGTGGGGATGGACAAAATCGATTTTTTTGAAATGGCTTCTGAAGCAACAGATATTAAAGCTGCTGGAGCAGGTGCAACGGAAATGGAAACGTTGATCTCCAACAAAAACAAAATCCAGATCGGGGACTGGAAAAAGAAAAAGCAGAAAGTCGTTCTTTTTGACCTTACCCATGTGAACCATGCCTTGGTCGCCCATAATGCCCTGCCCGTAGATGGCATTATCGGTGCCGATGTGCTTAAAAAGGGGAAGGCCGTAATCGACTACAATAAAAAATGCCTCTACTTAAAAAAGTAAAGGCATTTTTGTCAGTTCGAGCGCAGTCGAGAACCTCTCAACCACACATTATTTTATAATTCCAACGCTTTTTTCACGTTTCCGTCCATCAACAATTCTTCTG
Source organism: uncultured Allomuricauda sp. (assembly GCF_947258355.1). GTDB lineage: Bacteria > Bacteroidota > Bacteroidia > Flavobacteriales > Flavobacteriaceae > Flagellimonas. Next base: position 96,665 of record NZ_CAMYIC010000062.1, on the reverse strand, counting down.
GACTTTCCAAAGCTTCTTTCACAGCGACCAAGAACCCAACGGATTCCTTACCATCAATAATTCTGTGATCATAAGACAATGCCACATACATTACGGGCGCAATCGCAATGGCTCCATCCCTAACAATGGCACGCTCTACAATGTTGTGCATACCCAAGATTCCACTTTGTGGTGGATTAATAATCGGGGTAGACAACATGGAACCGAACACACCTCCGTTGGTAATGGTAAAGGTACCACCCGTCATCTCATCCACGGTGATTTCACCTTCCCTAGCACGGATGGCCAAACGTTTTACTTCGGATTCTATTCCCCTAAAAGTCAAGTTTTCGGCATTCCTGATCACAGGGACCATCAAACCTTTGGGTCCAGAAACCGCAATACTGATATCACAGAATTCATAAGTGATCATTTCCTTGCCATCGATCATTGAATTTACCGATGGATACATTTCCAATGCCCTGATCACTGCTTTGGTAAAGAAGGACATGAATCCAAGACTCACGCCATGCTTCTCTTTGAACTCTTCTTTGTATTGGCTACGCAATTCAAAAATGGCGGACATATCCACTTCGTTGAAAGTGGTCAACATTGCCGTTTCGTTCTTTGCAGACACCAAACGCTCAGCTACTTTTCTACGAAGCATAGACAATTTGGAACGACTCTCACCACGATTACCACCTGTTGGTGTTCCCATGGAGGGTTTAGCTTTTACCGCATCGTCTTTGGTGATACGTCCATCTTTTCCACTTCCAGACACGGATGAAGGATCAACTCCTTTTTCATCCAATATCTTTTTCGCAGCAGGAGATGGCATACCTGAAGCATAGGTTTCCTTCTTAGGCTCCTCTTTCTTGGGTGCTTCCTTTTTTGGTTCTTCCTTCTTAGGTTCCTCCTTTTTCTCGGATGAATCTGATGAACCTTCAGGCTTTTCCGCACTCGTATCGATAAGGCAAACCACCTCACCAACGGCTACGGCGTCTCCCACTTCGGCCTTAAGGGTAATAACTCCGCTCTCCTCCGCAGGAAGCTCCAATGTTGCCTTGTCCGAGTCAACCTCGGCTATGGCTTGGTCCTTCTCCACATAGTCTCCATCCTCTACCAACCACTCGGCGATTTCTACCTCTGTAATGGATTCCCCCGGTGAGGGAACTTTCATTTCTAAAACCATTCTGTTATAGTTTATACTTGTATTATCTTATTTGCATGTTATCCTTACTCTTGTCAAAAACGTAGTCCAATACTTGGGCATGACGTCTTTTTGAACGCACAGCACTGCCTGCGGCAGGAGCACCATAGAATCTACGGGATGCCACCCTGAACTGTTTGGCTTCGTCCAAATGCATCAACATGTGGCTCCAAGCCCCCATGTTTCTTGGTTCTTCCTGGGCCCAAACAATATCGTCGGCTTTCTTGTATTTTTTGATGATACTTCGCATTTCCTTGGCAGGCAATGGAAACAATTGCTCCACGCGCACCAAAGCCACATCATCCCTTTCGAGTTCTTCTCTTTTGTCCTGAAGGTCATAGTAGAACTTACCTGTACAAAATACCAAGGTTTTGACTTTGGTGGCTTTTGCATCGGCATCATCTATCACCATTTGGAAACTTCCCTCGGCCATTTCCTCCTTGGTCGAATGCACTTTAGGATGTCTCAACAAACTTTTAGGCGTAAATACTACCAAAGGCTTACGGAACTTGGCCTTCATTTGCCTACGGAAGAGATGGAACAGATTTGCAGGGGTAGTCACATCGGCCACGAACATATTGTCCTTGGCACACAATTGCAAGTATCTTTCCATACGGGCTGATGAGTGTTCCGCTCCCTGTCCTTCGTAACCATGGGGCAATAAAAGCACCAATCCGTTCTGTAATTTCCATTTGTCCTCCGCAGAGGATAGGTATTGATCTATAATGATCTGTGCTCCGTTACTGAAATCCCCGAACTGGGCCTCCCAAATGGTCAAGGTCTTTGGACTTGCCATTGCATAGCCATAATCAAATCCCATTACAGCGTATTCCGATAGCAGTGAGTTGTAGATATGGAACTTACCGTTTTGGTTATCGCCCATTTCGTTCAACAGTACTACCTCTTCCTCGTGCATTTCCGTTTTAATGACCGCGTGCCTGTGCGAGAAAGTTCCCCTTTCCACATCTTGTCCGGTCATCCTAACATCATAACCTTCCTCGATCAACGATCCATAGGCCAAAAGTTCGCCCATGGCCCAATCGAGCTTGTTGTCCTCAAAATACATTTTATGGCGACCATCCACCAATTTCACCAATTTCCTTAAGAACTTCTTGTCCTCTGGAAGCTTGGTGATACTTTGGGCCACTTGGTCTAACTTCTTTAGGTCGTAGGTGGTATCCATTGGCTTTAGCATCACCTCTTCGGTCACCTGCTTAAACCCTTCCCATTCATCTTGCATGAAAGGGGTTATTCTGGTCTTCTCTATTTTACGGGAATCCAAAAGATCCTCCTCCAGATCGTTCTTGTATTTCTCTTCGAGTTCCTTTACGTAGTTCTCATCAATCACCCCTTCAGCAATCAATTTCTCCGCATAAATATCCCTGGGGTTCTTGTGCTTTGAAATGGATTTATACAACAATGGCTGGGTAAACTTGGGTTCATCGCCCTCGTTGTGGCCATACTTTCTATAACCCAACAAATCCAAGAAAATATCGCGCTTGTAACGCATTCTATATTCCAATGCGAAGGTCGTGGCATGTACCACCGCTTCGGCATCATCGGCATTTACATGAAGTACAGGGGAAAGAGTTACTTTACCCACATCGGTACAATAGGTCGAGGACCTTGCATCCAAATAGTTCGTGGTAAATCCAATCTGGTTGTTCACCACAATATGAATGGTTCCTCCTGTGGTATATCCATCCAAGCGAGCCATCTGAATCACTTCATAAACCACACCCTGTCCTGCAAAAGCAGCATCTCCGTGAATTAGAATAGGAAGCACTTCGGTGATATCTTCTTGATGGTCACGATCCTGCTTGGCCCTGGAAATTCCTTCAACAATCGAGTTGACAGTCTCCAAGTGGGATGGGTTTGGGGCAATGTTCATATTGACAATTTTCCCGGAGTCCGTTTCACGGGTGGAGGTCCATCCCAAGTGATATTTTACGTCCCCATCAAAGATGGTTTCTTCATAATCCTTCCCATCGAACTCGCTAAAGATATCCTTTGGTGACTTACCAAAAATATTGGTGAGCACGTTCAATCGTCCCCTGTGGGCCATACCCACAACAAATTGTTTTACGCCTTGGTCAGCTGCTTTTTCAACAATCACATCCAATGCAGGAATCAAGGATTCACCACCTTCGAGAGAAAATCGTTTTTGCCCTACATATTTGGTATGCAAAAAGCTTTCGAAAGAAACCGCCTCATTTAACTTTCTGAGGATGTTCTTCTTTTCGTCCGCCGTGTAATTTGGGTGATTGTCGTTTTTATTGAGCCAATCCTGAATCCATTGGATACGTTCCGGGGTTCGTATATACATGTACTCCACCCCTATCGCATCACAATAGATACTTTCCAAGTGACGAATAATTTCTTTTAATGATGCCGGCCCGATACCCAGTATCTTTCCTGCATCAAAAACCGTATCCAAATCCTCTTGGTTCAGGCCAAAGTTTTCTATGTCCAAAGTAGGAACATACTTCCTTCGTTCCCTTACGGGATTGGTTTCGGTAAAGAGGTGTCCACGAGAACGGTAACCATCAATAAGGCGGATTACCTGGAATTCCTTCTGAAGGGCTTCGGGCATCTCCACCTTCCTTCCATTGGAAAGCACAACCATTCCGCCTTTATCAGATTCAATCCCCAAATCTTCGAGGGAACCTTCCAGACCAAAATCAAATCCTTGAAAAAAAGCCCTCCAACTGGGCTCTACGTTATCGGGATTCGTTAGATATTTATCGTATTGCTCCGCAAAAAATGAAGTGTGCGCAGCATTTAAAAATGAATATTTGTCCATTCTTTCTGTTTCTCCAAAACTTTATGGAAAATTTTGTCAAAAATACGGGTTTTAGCATTTATATGCTTGCATTCCCTTTAATTTCTTATCCAAATTTACAACTAAATCATAGAATGAACATGAAAGCAATAAAAATGAAATTTTTAACTGAAATTAACAGGGAAAACTAAAAATAATATAACTTGGACAACCAGCTAAACCAACTCAACATGTCCAAACTTAAAAACAGATACCTCTCCCTCGATGTTTTCAGGGGCCTAGATGTTGCCTTAATGATCATTGTAAATTCACCTGGAAACTGGTCCACGACATTTTCTCCTTTATTGCATGCCGAATGGAACGGTTTTACATTGACCGACCTTGTTTTTCCTACATTTTTGTTTGTAGTGGGAAATTCCATGAGCTTTAGCATGAAGAAGTACGAAAGCATGGGGCAATCCGCCGTTTTTAAAAAGGTGTTAAAGCGAACAGCGATTATATTCTTGCTCGGATTTTTAATGTATTGGTACCCATTTTTTGATGATGGGCAATTAAAGCCCTTTTCCGAGACCCGGGTTTTTGGGGTTTTACAACGTATTGCCCTCTGTTATATGTTCGCCTCCATTATTCTTCACTTCGTGAAGACCAAAACAGCCATTTGGTTGAGTGTGGTATTTTTGGTCGGATACCATCTAATTTTAATTGGTTTTGGCGACCTCACCTTATCGGGCAATGCTGTTTTGAAACTTGACGAATGGCTCATTGGCGCCAACCATATGTACCATGGGGAAGGTATAGCTTTTGACCCTGAAGGCCTATTAAGTACACTTCCTGCCATTGTCAATGTGATCATCGGTTATTTAGCGGGTCGATTTATCCAGAACAATGGTCAAAACTTTGAAACGGTGGCCAAATTGATGATGGTTGGGTTTGCCCTGGTTTTTGCAGGTTTGGCATGGGACCTTATTTTGCCCATCAACAAAAAACTTTGGACAAGTTCCTTTGTATTGCTCACTTGCGGCATAGACCTTTTTGCCATTGCCATTCTTATTTACATTCTGGATATGAAAAAGGCCAAAGGTTGGAGCTACTTTTTTGAGGTTTTTGGAAAAAACACCTTGTTCATTTATTTGTTATCGGAGTTGTTCATAATCACCCTGTTTGCCATAGATATTAATGGAGAGTCACTTTACAGATGGATTGCCGACAATATATTTATATCATGGTCTGGTGGGCATATTGGTTCTTTGCTGTTTGCCCTTTGGGTAATGCTCACATGCTGGGTCGTGGGCTATTTTATGGACAAAAAGGGTATTTACGTAAAAGTTTAAAGAGGAACTCAACGGCTATATTTGGCCTTGTACCAAACTTTTTGCCATTCCCTTTTTAAAAGTAAAAAAGACACCTCCGCCGAAACATCGACAACGTCTGATGGTGTTATACTTTTCACTGCTTTCTCGGAGATATCCACCACATACAATAGGTTTAGATACTCTGGAAACTTTTCCACGATCAAAAAATAAATTTTTTCGTGAATGACTGTTTTGAGTTTATCAGGAGATATATCCAAAGGAATATTGATGGGAATATTGGCCAACTCAAAATCCTTCTTGAGCTGATGCAATAGTTTTTGATAGAGTTGCTCTTTCTGGACACCTTCCAGCAATTCCAAACTGTTGTTATAATTGGGCAGCATACTCTATCTACGTCCAAACTGGAGTTTGGGATCACTCTACCCTAACTTCTTATGATTTTCTCCCACTCCCATGCAGATTTCATAGCGTCATCAAGGCTAGATTTTGCCTTCCAACCCAAAACCTCATTTGCCTTTTTAGTATCGGCGTAAGCTTGTGTAATGTCTCCAGGTCGCCTGTCCACTATTTTATAGTTCAATTTTTCCCCAGAAACACGTTCAAAACTTTGGATCACCTCCAATACAGAGCTTCCTGTTCCCGTACCCAAATTAAACACTTCGTAATTATCTTTGTTCTTTCCTTTCAACAAACGCTGCAATGCGGCAACGTGTGCCTTGGCCAAATCCACTACATGAATGTAATCCCTGATACAGGTACCATCTTCGGTTGGATAATCATCGCCAAAAACAGAAAGTTGTTCCCGTAAACCTATGCCTGTTTGGGTGATAAAAGGCACCAAGTTTTGTGGTACTCCAATGGGAAGTTCCCCGATTTTACCCGATGGATGTGCCCCGATCGGATTAAAATAGCGTAGCGCAATGGCTTTGATCTCTGGATGTACCTTACAGGTGTCCCTTATAATTTCCTCGCCCACCTGTTTGGTATTGCCATAAGGGGATTCGGCAGGTTTTACAGGAGCGGCTTCGGTAATTGGCATTTCGTCTGCCTGGCCATAAACGGTACAAGAACTGCTGAAGATAAAGCTTGCCCCACTCTTTTTCTTTAATTCTTGGAGTATGTAGACGAGTACCCCAAGATTATTCTCATAATACAAAAGTGGTTCTTCCACGCTTTCCCCAACCGCCTTGGATGCCGCAAAGTGAATCACACCCGCAATATCATCATGCTTTTGAAAGAAGCTTTGGACTTTTGATTTATCCCGCAGATCGAATTCTTCAAAAATGGGTTTTCTACCTGTAATGGCTTCTATGCCGTTCAACACATCGATAGATGAATTGGAAAGATTATCCACAATTATCACATCAAAACCTTCATTTTCCAATTCAACGACGGTATGGGAACCAATGAAGCCCAAACCACCTGTTACGAGTATTTTCATTTTTATTTGTTTACAAAGTCGATTACCAAATTGGTTATGTATTCAATTTGCTCATCATCCAATTCTGTATGCATTGGTAGGGAAATCACTTCGTTCACCAACTGATTGGTCACAGGGAAATCATCTTCGTTGTAACGGTCGTCCGCATAAGCCTTTTGTTTGTGCAACGGAACCGGATAATACACACCACATGGAACGTTATTATCATTTAAATGTTTTACCAGCTCATCTCGTTTCCCATTGGTAATCCTCAAGGTATACTGGTGAAATACGTGGCAATCGCAAACGCTTTTCTCGGTATCGCAGCCACAAGATATTTTTGGCGCGACAATATGCTCTTGTCCTTTAAACGCCTTGGAATATTTTGCAGCCGCTTCCCATCGCTTTTGGTTGTAGAAATCCAATTTGGGTAATTTGGCCCGTAACACAGCCGCTTGAATGGAGTCCAGTCGTGAATTTACACCGACCACATCGTGGTAATACCTTTTGTACATCCCATGATTTACGATACCTCGAATGGTATGCGCCAAATCATCATCATTGGTAAAAATGGCACCTCCATCTCCATAACAGCCCAAGTTTTTGGACGGAAAGAACGATGTTGCACCAACATGTCCTATACTCCCAGCTTTTTGTTTGGAACCATCTTTGGAGAAATAGGATCCTCCTATCGCCTGGGCATTATCTTCGATGACATACAAATCATGCTTTTTGGCCAACTCCATAATCCCATCCATATCGGCACATTGTCCAAAAAGATGTACTGGAACAATGGCCTTTGTTTTTGGCGTGATTGCCTTTTCAATGGCCTTCACATCTATGTTAAAGGTATCGGGTTCCACATCCACTAAAACAGGTGTGAGTTGCAACAGGCCAATTACTTCCACGGTAGCAGCAAAGGTAAAGTCCGCCGTGATCACTTCATCCCCCGGCTGCAATCCTAGGCCCATCATACATATTTGAAGTGCATCGGTACCATTGGCACACGGTATCACATGTTTTACACCCAAATACTCTTCCAGCTCATTCTGAAATGCATGAACATGGGGGCCATTTATAAATGAAGAGGAATCCAAGATTTCCGAAATGGCTTCGTTGACCTCGGTTTTTATGCCTTCGTATTGACCTTTTAGGTCAACCATTTGTATTTTTTTCATTGGAATAAATTAATAAGTCAAAATTAAGAAATTAAGATGCCATAATGGTCTCTGACCGAAAGAATGTATTTTAGCGAAAAATGATGCCCTTGCGTTTTCTTTATAACATCCTGATCAATCTTTCTTGGCTTGTGCTAAAAGTGGTCGCGCTTTTCAATGCTAAAATCAAATTGTTCGTGCAAGGCAGAAAGAGCACTTTTCCATTGTTGGAAGAAAAAATCCACCCTACGGACAACACCATTTGGATGCACGTAGCTTCTCTGGGCGAGTTTGAACAAGGTCTGCCTATTTTGGAGAGATTGCGCTCCAAATACCCAGAACACAAGGTGGTACTAAGTTTTTTTTCGCCATCAGGTTATGAGGTCAAAAAGAACTCCTCCGTTGCCGATGTAGTGGTTTATCTGCCCATGGACAGCAATTCCAAAGTGAAGCGTTTTTTAAATCTAGTGAATCCAGATCTGGTCATTTTTGTTAAGTACGAAGTGTGGCCCAATTATCTGCATCATCTCAAGATAAGAAACATTCCCACCATTTTGGTCTCCGCCATTTTCTCGAAAAGACAGATTTATTTTAAATCCTTTGGAGGATTTATGCGGAAGAGTTTAGGGATGTTCAACCATTATTTTGTTCAGGACAAAAAGTCCAAAGTGCTTTTGGAATCCATCGGAATAAACAATTGTACTATCGGGGGAGATACCCGATTAGATCGTGTTTCCGAGATTTTGAACAGGAACAACCAACTGGATTTTATGGACCGGTTCAAAAATAATCAGCTCTGCTTGGTAGCAGGGAGTACGTGGCCCGAAGACGAGAAAATCTTGATCAGTTACATAAACAATACCGACGAAAAGGTAAAGTTTGTGATAGCTCCCCACGAGATAAAACCTGTCCATGTCGATAAAATAGCCTCGGCTCTCAAAAAAACCGTGCTACGCTATTCGGAATTGGGCAACCAAAATCTAAAAGAAGTCGATGTCCTTATTATCGATACCATTGGATTACTCACTAAAATCTACAGTTATGCGAACATCGCTTACGTGGGCGGTGGTTTTGCTACGGGACTGCACAACACTATGGAGCCAGCCGTCTTTGGCATCCCCATCATCATTGGACCACAATTTGAAGGCTTTAAGGAAGCTGAAGACTTGGTCAACAAAGGGGGCATCATTCCCATTTCCAGTCAGGATAGCTTTGATAATTTAATGCGCGATCTACTGAACAAGCCTATTTCCATCAAAAACATAGGGAACATTAACTCCAATTATATTAACTCCAACCGAGGAGCTGCGGACCTGATCATGAAATACATTTCCAAGATTTTGTAAAATTTGGTTAGCTTTAGCAAAATTCATCCCATATGGACAAGCGTATTTTCAGAATTTCATTGACGGCAGCCCTAGCGGGCTTTTTGTTTGGGTTCGACACTGTGGTTATTTCCGGTGCCAACCAACCCATTAAAGAAATATGGGACACCAATTGGTTTTTGGGAGACTCCATTTTTACTTTCCATGGTATTTTTATTATGTCCATGGCCCTTTGGGGAACTGTTTTAGGTTCACTTTTTGGTGGTATTCCCACCGACCGCTTGGGAAGAAAAAAAACCTTGTTTTGGATAGGCGTACTCTACTTTGCATCTGCGGTAGGTTCAGCATTGGCTGCCGAACCTTACAGTTTTTCACTCTTTAGGTTTATAGGAGGGGTCGGTGTAGGAGCATCTTCGGTCGCAGCACCAGTATATATTTCGGAAATTTCAACTGCGCAGACTCGAGGAAGGTTAACGGCCATGTACCAGTTCAACATTGTTTTTGGAATTTTGATTGCCTTTATCTCCAACTACCTCATCGGGATACTATTTGATGAAAGTATAGCTTGGCGATGGATGTTGGGTATCGAAGGATTGCCAGCGCTCATTTATACCATTATGGTATTCAAAATACCTAACAGCCCACGATGGTTATTATTGAAAAACCATGCCGATGCTGTAGTAATCGAATCCATTACACTGCTCGGTATTGCAAAAGATAAGGCTTCTGTTCATCTGGAACAGATAAAAGTGGCTTTGTTGGACACTTCGGAAAAGAAGAAAGAAAGCCTATTCTCCGGTAAATACAATAAACCTTTGGTGCTGGCCTTTTTACTAGCATTTTTCAATCAACTATCAGGTATAAATTTTGTACTGTACTACGCTCCAGAAATATTGGAACGGGCAGGATTGGCCTCTGGCGAATCGCTCTTTAGTTCCATATCCATCGGTGTCATCAATTTGATTTTCACCTTTGTTGGCATTTCCCTTATTGACAAACTGGGCCGTAAACAGTTGATGTACATTGGTTCTATTGGTTATATTTTGAGCTTGGCCATGGTAGGATGGTGTTTTTATTCAGGGGCCAGCTCAGTTCTCCTTCTCACCTTTATTTTGGTTTTTATAGCATCCCATGCCGTGGGTCAAGGAGCAGTCATTTGGGTGTTTATTTCCGAGATATTCCCTAACAAAGTTCGCTCTTATGGGCAATCATGGGGAACTGGGACCCATTGGGTGTTCGCCGCTTTGATCACCTTGCTCACACCTACCTTTTTAGATGCTGAAATAGGCGTGTTCAAAGACAACCCTTGGCCTATCTTTATCTTTTTTGCGGTTATGATGGTGCTACAGTTACTATGGGTGATATTTATGATGCCCGAGACGAAAGGAATCTCATTGGAAGAGCTAGGGAAACTGCTCAGCAGAAAACAAGAAGACTCCAAATAATTGGTTTACAGCACACAGTATAAATTCATCCGTTAATCGAATATTGGGTTTCACTGTAAAGGTAATGCGCAAATAATTCCGTAAATTGAAGGAAATTACACTATTATGGCGGATGAAATTAGCTTTGGAAACAAACTTATGGTCGGTTTTTTGCGGATTATGGTTTTTGTATTGATTGTAATACTGATAGCAATTCCTGTTTTGATTGTTTTGGATTTTTTGGGCGTATTGGAAGCCTTAGGGATGTCCTCCTAAAAAATCACATCTTGTTCCCCCATTGACTTCGTTACCGTTTTAATGTAAGAGTCTATGGCTTTATTGACATTGGCAGGCTCTGTTACATCTACCTCTCCCCTCCAAATCAATTCTATTTCCTTTCCAACACATATGCAATAGAGCGACGTCTCTGAATGGTATATATTGAACGAATCATAGTATTCGGGATCGTAGTAAATCTCTTGGTGTTCCAAATAATCGTTGGTAAACCGCATGAACATTTTATCCACATCATTTATGTGTTCCCTAAAGGTCCTTCGGTTCTCAGTACCTACCACTTTGGTAAACAAAATAGCATCGAAGCCTTTATCCAACAATTGTTGTTCCACCTCTTCCAATTCTTCTTCCGATCTTTCCGAAGAAGTAAATTCCACATCAAAAAGATCCATACTGCGCACCGCATCGACACCTTGTTCTTTCAAGGCTTCCACAAACTTTGTCTCATACTCCATTCGGGCATTGTCGTCTTGCACCATACCCACAACGAGTACTTGGTATGCGTCAAAGAGCACTACATCGGGATTCTTCCAGGTACTTACCAATCTAGTCGAGGAACACCCCATAAGGAGTATAAAGCTTATGGCTATTAATTTTGATTTCATCACAGTAGTTTTTTGAATTGATGCGCAGTACGAATTTTTATTTAATGAGTGGCAAACGTTGCTTGTCTTTTTTCCAGTTGACGTTTTAAATCTTCAATGGTATTGGCCATGGACTTTTCAAAATCATTGGTGTTGGACTTAGCAAAAATCCTAGGACCTGGGGCACTCAACTCTATTTCACAGATCTTGCCTTCGCCGGAGCTATCGTTTTCTTCCTTAAAAAGTACGTTGGCTTTAATCAACCAGCTGTATTTGTTTTCCAATCCTTCCAGTTTTTTCATTAATAATTGGGTTAATGATTCACTGGTCATCATTTTTTGATATTGAACATGTACTTCCATGATTATTGTTTTGATTATATTCAAATCTATAACTACTAAAAATAAGATTTAATGACAATTGTCAGTTTAAGGCTGATCTATCCCAAAGAAAAAGGTTGACCTGTACTTTGCAGTACCGAGAACCAAAACTCTCCCTCTAGGTCTATTTTTTTTCTCTTTTTGGTGACTTCTGTAATCGGAACGTATACATAACGATTGTTGACCCTGCTGGCCACAAATTTGGTCTTTCCTGCCATGGCACCATGTACCGCTTGATAGGCCAATCTGCTACAAAACACACTGTCGCTGGAGTTTGCAGGGGCGCATCTTACTATATAACTGGGATCAATATATTTTATGGTCACTGGGCTTTTACCCTCGAAGTATTCCGCAATTTTTTGTTTTAGGAAAACACCTATATCCTCATGCTGAATATTTCCAGATGCGTCTTTGACAATCTTTTTGTTTTTGAAGAGCTGTTGTCCAGCGCCTTCCGCAACCACAATAACAGCATGCTTTTTTTTCTGCAAACGTTGCTCCAACACCTTTAAAAAGCCCTCTTCACCTTCCAGGGCAAAATCCATTTCCGGAATCAGCACAAAATTTACCACGGGCATGGCCAATGCAGCCGAAGCGGCAATGAAACCACTATCCCTTCCCATTAATTTAATAATGGAAATTCCATTGTAGGCCCCGGTTGCCTCGTTATGGGCATCGCGCAAAATAGGACTGGCCACATCAAATGCGGTTTCAAAACCGAAGGATTCGTCTATAAGGTCAATATCGTTATCTATGGTCTTGGGTATACCCACAACACTGATTTTAGCATTTCTCTTGGAAATCTCCTCTCCCAGCGCATTCACTCCTTTCAATGTTCCATCTCCTCCAATGGCAAATAGCATATCCACCTCATTATCTTCCAAAGTATCCACCATTACGGAAACATCTTGCGCACCCCGGGACGAACCTAAATAGGTACCTCCAAATTGATGGATATCCTTCACTTTTTCCGGTGTAAGTTCTACCAACTCATGGCCCTTTTCAGGATTGAGTCCCTCATAACCATAGGGCACTCCTATAATTTTCTTTACACCGTAGAAATAGTGCAAGGCCATTACCAAGCCCCTAATCACATTATTGATCCCAGGGCATAGGCCTCCACAGGTAACAATCGCTGCAGTTGTGTTTTTCGAATCAAAAAAGAGATCTTGCCTTGGCCCGGCTTTCTCCAAACAAAGTGGCTCCTCTCCCTCTTTTAAACATTTTTGGTAATGCTCCACCGAAAGGTCGTAAACCAACTTATCGGATTCGCCAATAAAATCGAATATATGATCTCCTTTTAACGTACCAAGCTCTAGGGGCGACTTGAATTTAGGCGCCCCTAAGCTTTCGATATTAAATCTATTGCTGTCGCTCACTATTTTTTATCTTAAAGATGTTCTGTCAAACTGTGATGTGAATCAATCAGTGGACCACCGTTCATAATTTCTTCAGAGGCTTGACTTGCAAACTTGTCGAAATTGATGTGGAATGAGTGGGCCAATTGTATTGCTTTGCTCACATAAGCTCCTTTTTGCAACCAAGTGTTCATAGGGTCCAAAATTTCAGTAGGGACACCAGGACAATATTTTGGCATGTGTAAGCCAAAGATAGGATGCGTATCAAAATCCACATCGTCCAATTTACCTTCGAGAATGGCCGAGATCATTGCTCTTGTATATTTCAGCTTAATTCTGGATCCCACTCCATAAGGACCTCCGCTCCATCCAGTATTGATCAACCAGACATTGACTCCCGAAGCTTTCATTTTCTCACTCAACATTTCAGCATAAACAGCTGGGTGCAATGGCATAAAGGGTTCCCCAAAACATGCGGAGAACGATGGAACGGGTTCTGTGATACCCGCTTCTGTTCCCGCGACCTTGGCCGTGTAGCCCGAAATAAAATGGTACGCTGCTTGACCCGGTGTCAATTTGGATACAGGAGGCAATACCCCAAATGCATCACAAGTTAAGAAAAAGATATTTTTAGGGTTTGATGCATAGGAAGGTTCCTGAATGTTATCGATATGGTAAATGGGATAGCTTACTCTGGTATTCTGGGTGATTGAGCTATCGAAATAATCCACCTCCTTGGTTCCCTCCTTGAATACCACATTTTCCAGCAATGCTCCCGGTCTGATGGCCCTGTAAATGTCAGGTTCCTTTTCTTCGGTAAGATCTATTACTTTGGCATAGCAACCACCTTCAAAATTAAAAATGGTGTCCTCCTTGGTCCATCCATGCTCATCGTCCCCGATTAGTTTTCTATCCGGGTCTGCGGATAAGGTGGTTTTTCCCGTACCTGACAGTCCGAAGAAAATGGCAGTATCACCATCTTCCCCAACATTGGCGGAGCAGTGCATCGGAAGTACTTCTTTTTCGGTTGGGAGGATAAGATTTAGTGCGGAGAAAATTCCTTTTTTCATTTCTCCTGTATAGGCCGAACCGGCAACCAATGCAATTTTTTTGGTGAAGTTGAGAATGGAGAAGTTTCCGCTTAAAATTCCAAAATCAGAGGGATTTGGGGCTTCATAACCCGGAGCGCAAAGCACGAGCCACTCTTCTTCAAAGTTTTCCAACTCGCTCTCGTCCAACCTTAAAAACATATTTTTAATAAAGTAGTTGGACCACGGATACTCTGTAATGGTCCTAACATTCATGGTATATTTTGGGTCGGCACAAACTGCTGCATCCCTAACGAAGACTTCTTTGCCATCAAGATAATTCGTCATCTCACCATACAATTTATCAAAGTTCTCAGGAGATACGGGCTTATTGATCCTTCCCCACCAAACTTTGTCTTTGGTATAATCATCCTTCACCAAAAAACGATCTTTTGGTGACCTTCCAGTGAACTTGCCGGTATTTACACACAGGGTTCCATTTTCCGTTTCGACTCCCATGCCTTTTTCTACAGTCAATTTCTGCAAGGTCTCCGCGTCAAGATTCCATTGCGCCCGGGCATTCAACCCATACTTACTTAAATCTTTGTTTGTGCTCATAATTGTGGTTTTTAATGGTTAGAAGCTCCATATCCATGGAACCAATACTAATGTTGCTATAAAGAAAAGCAGGAGCAAAGGCCCCCCGACTTTTACGTAATCAATAAATTTATATCCGCCTGCTGCCATCACCATGGCGTTTGTGGTGGTTCCGACCGGAGTTAAAAATGCTGTCGAGGCACTTACGGCCACGGCAATCATAAAAGGTTTTGGCGACACCCCTAAGGTAATGGACGCCATAATGGCAATCGGCGCCATTAATACTGCCGTTGCCGAGTTGTTTATTGTTTGACTGAAAGCTGCTGTCAACAAAAAAATACCTGCCAACAAGGCTACGGGATGTATACTACCCAATGTATCCACCAAAGTGTTGGCTGCCAATTGTGCCACACCTGTTTTTTGCAATGCCAGTCCCATTGGTATCATGGCAGCGATCATTACCACACTGGTCCAGCTGATCCCTTTGTATGCCTTGGAAATGGGAACACAGCCCGTCAACATCATGATTCCCGCACAAACCAGTGCTGCGATAGCTCCTGGCAATATGTTGAGTACCAGAAGTAAAATCATTAAAACCAAGGTTCCCATGGCAATATAGCTCCTAATGGTTAATTGGTCCACATTTTTGGCCAATGCTTCCGGACTTCCCGATATCACCAGGTTTTCGTACATGGATTTTAGTGCAAAAATATTTTCCCACTGACCACGGATCACAAAAGCATCTCCAGCTTTGATCTTTATTTTACCTGTTAGCGGGGCATTGTCCCTTGATACAGCCAAAAGTTGCACACCGGCCTGACGAAGGTAATGACCCAAATTAATGGTCTTGCCCACAAAAACAGATTTTGGAGTAATAATCATCTCTGCCATCCCCACCTCTTGGTTGATCAGCTCTTTTTTGAGCATATCCTTTTCCGGCTTAAGTGGTATTACCCCTAAATGAAATTTTAGAACTAACTTATCTACATCTTCCGGCTCACCTTTTACGGTAATAATGTCGTGATAACGCATTTCGGTATCCAATCCGGGCATTTCCACAAACTGCGGAATTCTGTGCAGTTTGTTGGGATGCCTACGCTTTAAACGCATTACCGAAACCTTATGCTCTCCCTCAAAATTCCAGTCCCCTATCTGGGTATTGATCAATTGTGACATAGATCTAATACGTAGCCGGTATAGGTTGTCACCGATACTATAATTCTCTATCCATTTATGCATTTCTTGATCAATGGCCATGGGCTTGTTGTTCGTTCTGTGCTTTGGAAGCAATTTGTAGCCCAAATACCTAAAATATAGAACAGAAATAATAAGAAGCGGAACCCCGATCAATCCAAATTCAAAGAACGAAAAACCCTCAAATCCATTTTCGGACAGAGCATTGCTCACAATAATGTTAGGGGGTGTTCCTGTTAGGGTGAGCAGCCCGCCTGTATTTGAACCAAAGGCAACGGGAATCAATAATTTTGACGGCAAGGTACCGGCATTCCAGGCTGCGGTAACGGTAACTGGAAGCAATGCCGCTACGGTACCTGTATTGCTCACAAAACCAGAAAGCAAACTGGAACCTAAGGTTACAATCACCAATAAGCGAGAAATGTTCCTTCTGGCCCATTTCACGAAAAACTGTCCTGCCATGGCCGTCCATCCCGTCCTCGACAGCCCCTCTCCAATAATAAACAGGGCCGCAATCATAATTACCGTTGGATTGCTAAACCCAGCCAAGGTCTCACCAATATCCAAAATCCCTGTAAGGAAAAGTGAGAGCATTGCCATAAGGGCCACTACATCTGGAGGGAACTTGCCCCATATAAACAATAAAATGGTAATCCCTAAAATTATCAGCAGTGGCAGCATGCTAAATGGTAAGGTATTAGGTTTAGTCCAAGGCCAACACCGGAATCTCCGAATGTAAGGTCAAAAGTTTGGTCAATCGACCTTCGGATGGCTCACTCTTTTCCGTATGGTTACGTGGCAATATGGTCAACATATCAATGTTCTTCTCTGTTATATAATCCAGTATCCCCTGTTCAACATCATCATTTTTGCTAAAGGAGTGGTCTGCATAAAAATGCTCCAAATAATACTCCAGCAAATTCTCGTTGGATTCCTTAATCGCCTTTTCATCGTAAATGGAATCCTTGTAGATGGTCAAGGCATGGACACGTGCATCAAAAGTGCGGGCAATATCCAACAGGGTCACCAAAACTTCTTTGTCATCTATTTTTTCGCCACCCATTACCAGAGCAATGTTTTTAGGCTCCCTGATATTTGTGCCATAAGGAATGGATATTACAGGACAGTTGGCTTTCAAGACCAATTGTGAAGTATTGGTAATCGCTTCATCTGTAATTTTATCGCCCATCGTCCCCATCATGATCAAATCGGCATTACTTTTTTCTTGGGCGGAAAGAATGGTATTGATCACTTCACCAGTTTCTGTAGTAAATTGAGGAGCAACTTTCAATCTTACATCAAAAGAATCCATGACTTTGGCAAAATCCTTTTCCAATTTTTCATTATCCGTTGCACTAATGGGCATATTTCCTACATAAAGGCCCAAAATGCCTATGGAACGCTCTGTTCCAACAAAATTGACCACATATTCCAAAGCATTGATGGATGCCTCCGAAAAATCAAAAGGAATTAATATTTTTTTTAAACTGCTCATACCTATTATTTTTATTGTTTTCAATACACTAGTCAAAAGTAGAATCGGACCCTCACCTAAAACATGACAGAAGTCAGGATTTATAACTTTTCCATGATATTAGGAAAAATTCCGCCTTTATAAAAGTACGGTAAGTTATTTTTTTGACACCATATTGGTTATATTTAAAAACCATAATATAACTGAACTTTTTATATGGATTTAGTAATTGGGATAGACATCGGAGGAACCAAAACCAAGATCGGTTTGGTGGATGAGCATGGTGAATGTTATGAAAAAACATTTTTTAGAACCAAGGAATATCCAAACTTGGATGATTACCTAGATAAAATAAAATCCACCTGTAACGAGCTTATTGAGCAATTTGGTGAGAGTGCCAATATAATTGGCTGTGGTATTGGTGCACCAAATGCATCCAGCAAAAATGGCACTATAGAAAGTGCCAGCAATTTAGCTTGGAAAGGAAGCGTACCCATAGTTAAGCTGTTAAAGCAGCGTATGGACATGCCCATTCGTATTATGAACGATGCCAGTGCCGCTGCTTTAGGCGAAATGCTTTTTGGAGGCGCAAAAAATATGACTGATTTTATTGTAATCACCCTAGGTACAGGATTTGGTGCAGGTATAGTTGCCAACGGAAAACTTATAGATGGTTTTGATGGATTTGCCGGTGAATTGGGCCATGTGGATATGACCATTGGCGATGGCAGATTAACTGGGCTTGGTGTAAAGGGTGGACTTGAAGCTTATGTTTCCGCAACTGGTTTAAAACGCACGGTGTTGTACATGCAAAGCAAGTATTTGGTAGAAAGCAGGTTTAGGGACATTGCCTACAACGACCTCCATGGTGAAGATATTACACAAGCTGCGGAAGAAGGGGACGAAATTGCTCTCAAGGCTTTTGATTATACGGCCCGAATCATGGCGCAGGCCTTGGCCAATTTTACGGCCTTTACCCAGCCCGAGGCATTTATTTTGATGGGCGGGCTTACCAATAGTGGCAAATGGATCATGACCCCATTGGAAAAATACTTTAATGGGTTTCTTTTGGATGTTTACAAAGGAAAGGTAAAGCTATTGCATTCCAGTATGCATGGAAAAACGGCTGCCATTTGTGGTGCTGCCGCACTTATTTGGGAGAACCAAAAGGAAAAATAGGCTATCATCTTTTTTTTAACAAAAAGGTCAACCTATGACAAGTATCATACTATACTACTGATTTTATTGAAAAACTTTGTACTCCAACAATCCAAAACCATAGGTTATGGGGTATGCAAAGTATTTTTCTGGATTACTTTGTTCCATAGTATTCACAGTCCTTTTAGCCCAACCTCTTTATGCACAAAATTCAGATGAAAACGAATATGGCTCTTGGCTAGTGCTTTGCGGAACTGCCAAAGTTCATGAGGATTGGAGCATACCTGCAGTAGGAATCATTCGACACCACCATATGTTGGACAGGTATGGATTTTTCTTTTTTAGAACAGGAGCTTCTTATCATATCGGCAAGGCTTCGACCTTTACCGGTGGTTTTGCCCTGCTCAACTCAAACTCCTACTTGGAATCCAATGATGTGGTCAATACCAATCAATTTTGGTTGTATGGGGAATACACCTTTAAATCCAAATTCAGCACTAATTCTGTCGCGCACCGAATCCGGTTCGAAAACCGAAGACTGGTCAACACCGAAGAACCGAAGGTCAACAATAGGATTAGGTATCGTCTTCAATTTACAAGACCAATATATAAGGACATTTATTTTAAGGCTTTCAATGAGGTATTTCTGAATCTGGAAGGCGACACCTTCAATCAAAATAGATTTTTTGTAGGTGTGGGACGCCAAATCACACCAAATTTAAAAGCGGACATCGGATACTTTAATCAAAAGTTTAGAAATTCCAATGATGCCATGGTCCGGTTGAGCCTTTCATTTGATATCGATTTTCGAAATAATGATTTGGCTCAAAACTCCGATTAAAAACATAAGTCGCTAAAAACAAAGGAGTTTCGGTCTTAAAGCAAACCTGACTATTATCATATTTTTTGATTTTCAACAAAGTTACCTTTAACCAAGTTAAATAGTAAAAGTCATGAAACCAAAAAAGAACCCAAACGCCGAAATTGGACGCAATAGCAGTCTTTATTTCATGATAGGCCTTACTTCGGTATTGTTCATGACATGGCAATCCTTCGAAGTAAAGTTCTATGAAGAGGAATCCAAAGTTTCAGAAGTCGTACAAGTAACCGATGAACTTAAGGAAGATGTACCCGTTACGGAAATGATAAGAACCGCCCCACCACCTCCACCACCAGCAGCTCCTGAGCTAATAGAAATCGTAGAGGATGTGGAAGACGTTAAAGAAACCGTGATCGAAAGTACTGAAAGTAGCCAAGAAACCTTTATTGAAGATGCTGTGGTCAGCATTGAGGATGTTGATGTTGAAGAGGTGGAAGAGGACATAGTTGTTCCCTTTGCAGTAATTGAAAATGTACCCGTTTTCCCTGGATGCGAGGGTTTACAAAGCCAAGCTGAACGCAAAGAGTGCTTTAACAAAAAGGTGCAAGAGCATATTAAAAAGAATTTCAGCTATCCTCCAGCCGCTTTGGATATGGGTATTACGGGTAGAGTATATTTACAATTCGTGATAGATTCCAAAGGGCGTGTAAGCAATATACAAAAAAGAGGGCCCGACAAACTATTGGAAAAAGAAGCTGAGCGCATTATAGCTTCTTTACCAAAGGTAAAACCAGGGGAACAACGCGGTAAACCAGTAAGCGTTAAATACAGTATCCCTATAAACTTTATAATGCAAAACTAAACATGACCCATATATTCGAAGAGAGGCCCAAGTTGATCTTGGGCCTTTTTTTATTCTTGAAACCAAGCTGCATCAGCATATTCTGAAGACCTTGATGCGCTTTCCCTGTTTTTAGCGATTAAATGTGACCTATCGAACTTTCTTGCTCTGTAACCCAACAAGTGAAGGAACGATTTAGCAAAAAAGCGAGCTATCCGTTGATCGACCATCAAAGTATCTTTCTTTTCCGACTCCCATTGCACACCCGGCAACTTGACCAAAATGTGATCGACTTTAAAACTTCTAAGCTTTTTGGACAACCACAATAAGACTTTTGGAATCGGCCTAATAAAGTAAAAGCCCTCATTCCCTTGCTCTTGGTACAGAGGCATGAATATTTGCCGCTTTTTTGTTGTTTTCAACTCCACTCCATCCACCAGTGCCAAACCCACCCCTTTAGATATCTTTTGAAAGTTGATGAACCCAGGATACATTTTAAAACTAGTTTCGGGACCTATATCGTGCTGATGGTAAATTTCATAAAATGTATGGGTATCCCTGCCATATTCGGAAATCTCCTTTTTCAAGTGCTCTTTCTCATCTTCAGAAACTTTTACGGATTGGGTCAGTACCAAAGAGTAACGTATAAAATCAATACAGCTCTCCACGGCCTTATCATCATCGTGCTGTCCACTTTCAAAACCAAGGGAAACATACCCAAGTTCGTTGATGTAACTCAACAAGGCCCCTTTCAAATATTCCTCTATACCCAAAATTATGGGCAAGGGGTAGTTTGAAGCATATTTCCGGTTCAACAAACTATCGTTTAGAACCATGAAGGGAACCGTATCACTTGAAGTAGTATGTAGATCTAAAAAATAAAAGGGAGGATTGCTGTTTTTTAGAATGTCCTGTATCAACTTATACAGATGACTCAGTTCATTTTCCTCATTATGATGAATTTCCTTATTCCCTACAATATGTTCAATACGCTCGGGAAACCAAATCCTGTTAAGGTCTTCTTTTTTAAACCGTTGTCTGCTTTCCAAAGCTCCCAAATTGCCCGAAATGGCATACACTTCACCATTGATGGGTATATTTTTGGACCTGATTTCTTTAAAGGTTTCCTTTAAAGCAAAAACACCAGCTGTTTCGTTCCCATGGACACCTCCAAAGAAAACCACGGTGGGTCCTCCCTCCTTCCCTTGGATATGGTCAATTACCCGATCAACCTCCAAGGTTTCATCCAATGCTATGCTGTGAACCAAAGACATGATTATAAATCCACTTTACTAATGATTCCCACAATATGGGTATCCACACAAACGGGCAAACATCCGATTTGGTGTTCCTTCATCATTTTTCTGGCGATTTCTATTTCGGTCCTAGGTTCTACGGTAATTACATTTTTTACCATAATATCCGAAACCCTGGCTTGTTTTTTATCCAATTTTTTAAACCTCTCTATATGGCTCCATGTAAGCAATCCAACCAATTCCCCTTTTCCGTTCTCCACAGGAATGTGATGGATGTTGTTCCATTGCATAATAGCTATCGCCAAGTTAGCATAATCATCCTCATATAGCTTCATCAGTTTTGTTGACATAATCTGTCTTACCCATTGAAAAGATTCCTTTGTCTTTGCCATTCCGCCTATAGGTTTCCATTGGTGTACAGGAACCTCGCTCTCTTGGTTATTGTACATGGCCTTGGTAAGTTGTACAATGGCACTGTCTTGTTTCATTTGCTTTTTAAGTTCTCGAAAGTTCTTGATCTGCCACTCGGCCCCTGTACCATTTTTGGTTCTGGCCTCTATTATCCCTAACAATCTATTGATGTCATCTTCATCTACATTACATTTCCGTAGTCCATTGTAGGCTATGGGCAAAAGTTCTTCTTTTATTATTTTTTTTACCGTCATCGTCTTGTCCAACCAAGAAAATACAGTGTGCCTTCCGCTCATGGCAGCTCTTATAAAATTAAGCTTGGCCATTTTAAAATCCATTATACTGGGCATATCATCGTACTTCTCTGGTCGCCCGGCCATAAGGCCCACCCAAAAGGCAAAATTGGCCATCTCGTCAATAACGGTAGGGCCGGACGGAATATATCGGTTTTCAATTCTTAAATGGGGTTTGCCGTTACCCACTCCATAACATGGCCGGTTCCATCTATACACCGTACTATTGAACAGGCTCAATGCTTCAAGTTTTGGTATTTCCCCATTCCGTAATAGGTCCAAGGAGTTATTTTTGATGGGTTTGGTGAGTAAAATTCGGTGAGTGGAAATATCCTTTTTAAAAATCTCGGCCACAGAATCCCTTTGCCAGGATTCTCCAAAACCGACTCTTGCTACTTGCTCTTTTACGGCCTTAGTCCAGATACGGGTATCCAAACTTTGTTGGAACAATGCAATTCTAGTTTCTCTCCATAGCTCTTTGCCCAAAAGCAAAGGAGAATTACAGCATATTCCCAAAACAGGTCCTGAAATGGCCTGGGCCCAATTGTAACTTTTCACAAAATCATCCGGAGGTATCTGAAGATGTAGTTGGAAGCTGGTATTGCAGGCTTCAAAAAGTACCGAATCGTGATGTAGGCACAATTCGTCCGCTCCTTTTATCCTCAATGTAAAGTCATCACCTCTCCATGTCTTTAAAATTTCATTTATGCGATAATATCGTGGTATTGGCGTCATAAAATCCATTCCTAGTTCACCTTTGCTAATGGTAGGCAGAATTCCTGTCAAAACAATCTTGGTGTTGTATTTGTCGGCAGACTTCTTCACCTTATCCAACAATTTTCGCAGTTGTTGCTCCATATCCGTAAAGCAATCTTTTTTCAATGTGTAGGGATCCAGATTGGCCTCTATATTGTACTTGGCAAATTCTGTGGTGAAGTGACCATCATCGACATCTTTTAGAATATCCAAGGAGTTTGGGGATGGTCTATAATCATCTTTTACCAAACACATTTCTTGTTCGGCACCGATGCGAACAATATCATCTTCAATCAATCCCTCGTCTATCATGTTCTCCAATGCCTGTATATCATCAATAAGGTTTTGGACAAAAACCTTTCGTTCCTCTTCGCTAAATGAGCTTTTCTTGATATGTTCTCCCATTCCACTGTAATTTAAACCATCATATAAATGTAGAATTTTGCATCATCTAAAAATATGATACTAATCAGGCGGTTAAGGCCTTTCTAGTTCTATCCAAACAAAAAGCCTGACAATTATCATGTTTTTTGCAAGCCGTCCAAGGTAATTTTGAACTATAATGAAATGGTATGTAGCTTATGTGCGAATTAGTTCAAAAATATAATGTTCCGGGTCCAAGGTATACAAGTTATCCGACCGTACCGTATTGGGATTTGGAGACTTTTTCAGGAAGAAAATGGAAATCCAGTGTACTTAAAGCCTTCGGTGAAAGTGCCGATGAGGGAATCAGTGTATACATCCACTTGCCCTTTTGCGAAAGCATGTGCACCTTTTGCGGATGCCATAAACGCATCACAAAACGGCACGAGGTGGAACGCCCTTACATTACCACGGTTTTAAAGGAATGGCAACTGTATGTAGACCTGCTGGGTTCCAAACCCGTTATCAAGGAATTACATCTTGGTGGTGGCACACCCACCTTTTTCTCTCCGGAAAATTTAAAGATTTTGATTGAGCGAATTGTGCGCCTCAGCAAAAAAACCGACGAAATCGATTTTAGTTTTGAAGGACATCCAAACAATACTACCAAAGAACATTTGCAGGCACTTTATGATGTAGGGTTCCGCAGGGTCTGCTTTGGAGTACAGGACTACAATCTAACTGTTCAACGTGCCATAAACAGGGTACAACCCTTTGAAAATGTAAAAAATGTTACCGATTGGGCCAGGGAGATTGGCTATACATCGGTAGGACACGATATCATTTATGGTCTACCATTTCAGAACAGTTCCGATGTGGAGAATACGATTGTGAAGACCAATGCCATAAAACCAGATAGAATTGCCTTTTACAGCTATGCCCATGTACCATGGCTAAAAGGCAATGGACAAAGAGGTTACAAAGAATCCGACCTTCCCTCATCCGAAGAGAAAAAGGCCCAGTACGAAATGGGAAAAAGGATGCTTACAGAGTTTGGTTACAAAGATGTTGGAATGGACCATTTTGCCCTACCCACCGATAGCCTGTACAAAGCTTTGGAAAATGGAACACTACATAGAAACTTTATGGGCTACACTCCATCAAAAACCAAACTTATGATTGGTTTGGGAGTATCGAGCATTAGCGATAGTTGGTATGGTTTTGCCCAGAACGTAAAAAACGTGGAGGAATACGAAAATTTGGTTTCACATGGAGTTATCCCTATTTTTAGAGGGCACATTCTAAATGAAGAAGATGAAATCTTAAGAAGGCATATCCTCAACATCATGTGTCAATTCGAGACTTCATGGAACGCAGCGGAAGAGCAAATAGTTGATTTTGGAAACATCTTGGCCAACCTATCCGAACTAGAAGCAGACGGGTTGGTAGAAATAAATGGCCCCAAAATTACGGTAACAGATAAAGGAAGACCCTATGTAAGAAACATTAGTATGGCATTTGATTTAAAAATGCAGCGAAAAAAACCAAATACCCGAATATTTTCCATGACCGTTTAACCTAAAAATCCAATAAAATGAAAAGTATAATCGTACCAGTCGATTTTTCAAAACAATCCGAACAAGCCCTTAAGGTTGGTGCTTCCCTTGCTAAGCAACAGGGAGCCGAACTTTTAGTACTACATATGTTGGAGCTTTCTCCCGCTATCATGGGCGAATCAGGATACATTAGCCAAGAACAAGTGGTTCATCTAATAAAGCTTGGTGAAAAAAGATTTACGGACTTTTTGGACCAACCGTATCTAAAGGATATCAAAGTAGTGCCCGTAATAAAACACTACAAAGTATTCAGTGAAGTAAACGAAGTGGCCGAAAAGCACAATGCGGACCTTATAGTAATGGGCTCGCATGGAGCAGATGGCCTTCAAGAAATTTTTATAGGTTCAAATACCGAGCGTGTTGTACGAACAGCAGATGTTCCTGTCTTGGTAATCAAAGGGGATATTGCAGAATTCAAACCTAAGAATTTTGTCTTTGCCTCCGATTTTGAAGAAGAAAGTACTCCAGCACTAAAGAAAGCCAAGGAAATGGCCGATTTACTTGGCTCAATATTACAGCCTGTGTACATAAACACTCCTGGAGATGAGTTTTTGAGTGATAAGGACGCAAAAGAGAAAATCTCCAAATTTTTGAAAACTGCCAACCTTGATATGAAAGTGGAAATTTATAACGATTATACTGTTGAAAAAGGTGTACTTAATTATAGTGATGCCATTTCTGCAGATCTTATTGGTATTCCAACACACGGAAGAAGAGGATTGGCCCATTTCTTTATGGGAAGTATTGGCGAGGATATTGCCAACCATTCCGAGGCACCCGTGATAACCTTTAAAATTTGATGGGTTGCATTTTTGATTGGTTTCATGCAATTCAAAAAAAGAAGGGGCAATTTTAAAATTGCCCCTTTTTTATTCTCTTTTTTTTACTGCTTGCTTATCCATGGAATCTTTCGTAAGCTGCCTTCTCCAATGCCTCCCTATGATCGGGGTGTGCAATGGAAATCAGAGCTTCGGCCCGTTGATGCAAGTTTTTACCAAATAAATTAACAACGCCGAATTCCGTGGCCACATAATGCATATGGGCACGTGTGGTTGTCACCCCTGCACCTTGCTTTAAGAAAGGTGTTATTTTGGAAACTCCTTTTTTTGTGGTGGAAGACATAGCTATAATGGGTTTACCTCCTTTTGAAAGCGATGCCCCTCTCATAAAATCCATTTGTCCACCTACACCGGAAAACTGGTAGCCTCCAATGGTATCCGCACAAACTTGACCGGTAAGATCTATTTCTATGGCGCTGTTAATAGCCGTTGCTTTAGGATTTCTTCGGATTCTGGCCGTATCATTGGTATAACCGGAGTCCCTAAAATCACAAATAGGGTTGTCATCAATAAAATCATATAGCTTCCCGGAACCTACTGCAAAACAAGCTACAATTTTACCCCGTTTTACAGCTTTTTCCTTTCCATTGATCACACCACTTTCCAGCAAGGGCAATACCCCATCAGAAAACATTTCGGTATGGATACCAAGATTTTTATGGTTCCCCAAGTTGGATAATACCGCATTGGGTATGTTCCCTATTCCCATTTGTAGTGTAGCTCCATCCTCAATAAGTGAAGCTACGTGCCTACCAATTTCATGCTCCACCTCCGATATTTCGGTTGGATTATGTTCATGGATGGGTCTATCAACCTCTATCGCATAGGTTATCTCATCTACGTGAACGATTCCGGTACCATGCGTCCGTGGTACATGTGGATTTATTTGTGCCACAATTTTTTTGGCCGTTCTCACTGCCGGCAAGGCAACATCCACCGAAACCCCAAGGGAACAATATCCATGTTTATCTGGTGGAGAAACTTGAACAAAGGCCACATCCAACGGAAGGTATTCATCTGCGAACAACCAGGGAATTTCACTCAAAAAAACTGGGATATAATCTCCCATATATGTATTGACATAACTTCTAACGTTGCCTCCAACAAAACAGGCATTTAACGTAAAAGCATCGCAATAGGGCTTTCTTGTGTATTTCGCATCCCCTTCAGTATGGATGGAAATAATCTCTACATTATTAAGTTCCTCATGCCTATCGCATAAGGCATCGATCAATTCGTTTGGGGTCATGGCCGCCCCTTGGAAAAAGACCCGGTCGCCTGATTTAACAATTCCTACCGCCTCTTTCGCTGATGTTATTTTCATTGTGGATTAAATTTTAGGGTTGATGGCATTCTATGGTCGCCGTTACTGAATCAGTGGGTGCAGGTTTGGGAGAAACATAGGGTATTCCCAATCCAAGTCCACGTACAATAAACAAAATACCTATGATGACCACAAATACCGGTATCAATTTTTGTATTCTAGATCTAATGGATGTACTGAACATTCCTTTGGAATATACCACCAAAGACATTAGCGGCACAGTTCCCAGACCAAAAATCATCATGTAAAGTCCGCCCTCTATGGGACTGCCCATGGCAATGGCTCCCAAAAGGGCCATATAAACCAAGCCACAGGGTAAAAAGCCGTTCAAGAAGCCTATGGTTAAAAAGGTATCCGGGGTCTTTTTTTTGAGTTCTGCCCCAAGTTTGGATTTCACCTTACCGATAATGGAGTAAACAGGTGATAAAAATTTATGCCCGTTCAGATATTTTGCAGGAACCAATACCAAGACAATCATGAGCACACCGATACCTATCGAAAGCTTTTGCTGAATACCGAACAAAGACAATCCCTTGCCCAAAAGTCCAAAGAGAACGCCTATGACACCGTATGCCAGCAATCTTCCAAAGTGGTATATGGATAACTGCGCGGTCTTTTTAACCTGGTTGGTCTGATCCAACGGCAGCATAAAGGCTATTGGCCCACACATGCCCAAGCAGTGCAAACTTCCTAAAAGCCCTAATACCAACGCGGATGTCAACATGATTCAGTAGACCAGTTTTTGTTTATGCAAAAAGGAATTACCTTCGTATTCCCAGTTTACGGAAATGTCCCAGCGACCGTCTACCAAGCGATTGTCAGGTATGAGCAAATGTGTTTTGGACAAACTTATAGGAAAGTTAGTATCCAAGTGCTTGTTAGACGGTCTGTATAGGGACACTGTTCCACTTATCTTTTTTGGGTCGAAACGCTCTGGAAAATAAATCATCAAACCTTCGTCAGTTTTTTCAACCTTCAGGTTGGCATTCATTTCCGAAGCCGTATTTGATGCATCTATCTCCTGTTGGTAAGACAATTCTTTTTTATAATATTCTTCCGTCACCAAATCGTGGTTGGCGCTATCATCGGTACTCATCCTTACCACAAAATATAGGATAAAGGCTATGAAGCCAATAAATGCCAGCACAATTCCCGTTCCCCAATTAATTTTCATCTCAGTCTTTTTTAATTATAACTCCTCGGTGCCAAAAACTGTGTCACCGTGGTTTCTATGAGTTTATCGCCACTGTAAACCCCTATCTTCAATTTATCCTTATCGCCGTTCAATGCCGAAGCATTTATTTCGATGAACAATGTTCCTTCGGCCAATTCCTCGGCAGGAACTGTGAACTTGTCCTGTGACACCATTTTGATTTCCCCATTGTGGGACATCAGTTCGAAAGATACATTCTCGATATCCTTTGTGGTCTTGTTCACCAATTTATAGGTATACACGTTGCTTATGATGTTATTCTCTTTGCGCTCGTACAACTGTCCTGGTAAACGAAGTACGTTTGCTTCCACCTCGTTACGCATAAACAACATACCAACAAGAATACCGATCAGTACCACCAGCACTGCCGTATATCCTTTCATACGTGCTGTAAACTTGAACTTGTTGTTGTTGGTGATCTCATCTTCACTGGCATATCGAATTAAACCTCTAGGTTTATCGATACTATCCATAATATGATCACATTCATCAATACAAGCGGTACAGTTTACACATTCCAACTGTGTTCCATTTCGGATATCTATTCCGGTTGGGCAGACATTCACACATTGAAAACAATCGATACAATCACCGTGTCCCAGTGCTTCCCTGTCCTCATTCTTTCTAAATTTTTTACGACCGCTTTCACCTTCACCTCGCTTATGATCGTAGGCCACAACAATGGATTTATCATCCAAAAGTACTCCTTGCAATCGTCCATAAGGGCAAGCAATAATACATACCTGTTCCCTGAACCATGCAAAGATGAAATAGAACACCCCAGTAAAAATCAACAACGGAATCATGGTGCTCAGGTGTTCCATTGGGCCGTCGGTGATGTAAGCAATCAATTGATCACTACCAATTAAGTAGGCCAAGAAAACATTGGCAATGAAAAAGGAGATAATGAAGAAAACAAACCACTTCAATACTCTTTTCCTGATTTTTTTACCAGTCCAAGGCGCCTTGGCCAATCGCATTTGTGCACCTCTGTCCCCATCTATCCAATATTCGATACGGCGGAATACCATTTCCAAAAAAATGGTCTGAGGACACATCCATCCACAGAAAATACGACCGTATGCAACCGTAAACAGTGCGATGAAAATCACTCCGATGATCATGGACACCACTACCAAGTGAAAGTCCTGTGGCCAAAAGGGAAGTCCAAAAATATTGAACCGCCTATCCAGCACGTTGAACATTAAAAATTGGTGCCCGTTGATCTTAACAAATGGGGCTGCTATCAAGAAAACCAGTAAAAAGTAACTTACGTACTTCCGGTAATCGTAATACCGTCCACTGGGTTTCTTTGGAAAAATAAAATTCCTTTTCCCTTCTTCTGTGATTGTGCCTATGGAATCCCTAAAGTTCTCTTCCATCGCATGTGTGGTTTAAGGGTAACTAATTTGCTGCTCAAATGCCCCAACGGGACTAATTCATGGCAACTTCTGTTGAATCTACGGCCTGCTCCATTTCTTCAGGGGCAGTTTCTTCCGTTTCAGATTCTGTTCCATCAGTGTCTTCTGGAGCATCCGGGTCTACCCAGATTTCTCCTTCAGGCTCCTTTGGATTGGCGGGTGTGGTACCGCCCAAAGTAATCACATAACTGGCTACCTGAGCCATTTCGGCAGGCTTTAAGGTTTGTTTCCATGCAATCATCCCCTTGCCATCACGGCCACCTTCGGAAATTGTGGTAAAGATATTTTTGATACCTCCGCCCAAAATCCAGTGTTGATCGGTGAGGTTCGGACCAATTCCACCACCGCCATCTGCCATGTGACAAGCAACGCAGTTAGTTTGGAAGATTTTTTCACCAGCAGCCAAATCGGATTCATCCGAAAGGAATTCGACCGTACTGGCATCCACCAAGTCCTTAGCTGTTCTTTTATACTCTTCAATTGCCAATTGTGCCGCAGCAACTTCCTGTTCATATTCAAGCTCTTGGTCGTAATCGCCAATAATATGGAATCGCACCAAGTACACCACCGCAAAAACAATGGTGGCATAGAAAAGGTATACCCACCAAGGCGGCAATACGTTGTCCAGTTCGCGGATTCCATCATAATTATGGTCCAGGACAATTTCGCCTTCGCGCTCAATGGAGCGGCTCTTGGTCAATTTTTTCATGAGGTTTTTGGCCCATGTCCATTCAAACTTCTTGCTTTTGGCTTCCAAGTAACGCTCCTTGCCTTCTTCCGACAGGGTCTGGAACATAATGTTTTCTATAGAAGCTAAAATCAATTCTATGGCAATAAGAATCATCAGCACCAACAGCATAAAAAACTGTGTGATGGGATATTCAATAATTGCCGGTTTATCTCCTGAGTCTATAAAGTACTCCATCAATCCGAAGATCAAAAAGAATAGTACAGGGACTCTTATCCACCAAGGTGTTCTTGTGCTCATAGTTTTATAGTTTGTTTGGTTGATCTTCGTTATCCAGTGGTAGTTCGGACATCTCCGTTATGTGCTCTTTTGTTGCTGTGAATACCCACCAGAACAACAAAACGAAAAACACAAAGAAGATGAGCAAGGAAACCATGGGATAGTTGGCTATCCCGTCGATGGTTTCCATATGTTCTTTTACAAATTTCAACATGGTTATTTGTTTTGAGATATAGTTTCTTCTGTTCCTTCAATTTTGATATCGGTACCCAATCGCTGCAGATAAGCAATCAAGGATACGATTTCACGATCTCGCATTTCCACAAATTCCAATCCGTTTTCCTCGGCATATTTTTTATCCGCCTCGTAGGTTTTTGCGAACTCAGGATCTGTATAAAGGTTTTTTTCGATTTGCTCTGCTTGCTCGGCCATGGATTGCGGAGCATTGGCAATATCTTCTTCGGTATATGGAACCCCAAGTTTTACCATGGTCTCCATTTTAGCCTGTACTCCGGTACGGTCGTGCTCATCGGTGACCAGCCATTCGTAGGATGGCATAATGGAACCTGCCGATGTACTTTGTGGATCGTACATATGGTTCAAGTGCCAGTTATCGGAGTATTTACCACCTACTCTCAACAAGTCGGGACCTGTACGTTTACTACCCCAAAGGAATGGGTGATCGTAAACAAACTCTCCTGCTTTGGCATACTCACCATAACGCTCTACTTCACTTCGGAACGGACGTATCATTTGCGAGTGACAGCTCACACAACCTTCCCTAATGTAGAGGTCACGACCTTCCAATTCCAAAGGTGTATAAGGTTTAACACTTGTTATGGTAGGAATGTTGGATTTCACCAAGATTGTTGGAATGATCTGTACAATACCTCCAATCAAAATAGCTACGGTTGCAAGGATGGTCAACTGCACCGGTTTTCTTTCCAACCAGTTGTGGAAAGTTTCGCCGGCCACTCTTCTTTTGGCAACGCGTTCCAATGCTGGAGCTTCTGCCGCTTCATCTTCAACCTTGCTACCTGACCTTATGGTTCTTACTACGTTATACAGCAGTACAAACATACCCAGGATGTACAGCGAACCTCCAATGGCCCTCATCCAGTACATTGGAATTATTTGGGTAACGGTTTCCAAGAAGTTACCGTAAACCAAGGTACCATCTGGATTAAATTCTTTCCACATCAACGCCTGGGTAAATCCGGCAACGTACATCGGCAAGGCATAAAGTACAATACCCAAGGTTCCGATCCAGAAGTGGAAGTTGGCCAATCCTTTGGAGTGCAGTTCTGTTTTGAACATTCGTGGCACCAACCAATAGATCATACCAAAGGTCAAGAACCCGTTCCAGGCCAAAGCTCCAACATGCACGTGGGCAATGATCCAGTCACTAAAGTGGGCAATGGCGTTTACGTTTTTCAAGGAAAGCATTGGGCCTTCGAACGTGGCCATACCATAACCGGTAATGGCAACCACCATAAACTTTAATGTTGCATCGGTACGAACTTTGTCCCATACTCCACGAAGGGTCAACAAACCGTTGATCATACCACCCCAAGATGGTGCAATAAGCATTACGGAGAATACCACACCAAGGTTCTGAGCCCAATCGGGCAAAGCAGAATACAACAAGTGGTGGGGACCTGCCCAGATATAAATGAATATCAACGACCAGAAGTGGACAATGGACAATCTATAGGAATAAATAGGACGATTGGCCGCTTTCGGAACAAAGTAGTACATCAATCCCAAGAAAGGAGTGGTCAAGAAAAATGCCACCGCATTGTGACCATACCACCATTGCACCAGGGCATCTTGCACACCAGCGTATACTGAGTAACTTTTAAGTCCTGTCAAAGAAACAGGGAGCTCCAAACTGTTGAAAATGTGTAATACCGCAACGGTAACAAATGTGGCAAGGTAGAACCAAATGGCCACATATAAGTGTCTTTGCCTTCTTTTTAAAATGGTACCGATCATATTCCAACCAAAAACCACCCATACAATTGCTATGGCAATATCAATTGGCCATTCCAATTCTGCGTATTCTTTGGTTGTTGTATAACCCAGCGGTAGCGTTATTGCTGCTGCGACAATGATCAATTGCCAACCCCAGAAGTTGATGTTACTCAGGGCATCACTGAACATTCTGGCCTTTAACAAACGTTGCAGTGAGTAATATACCCCTGCAAAGATGGCATTACCCACAAATGCGAAGATTACGGCATTGGTATGCAACGGACGTAAACGCCCAAAGCTCAACCATGATATACCTTCTGTAACATTGGGGAACAAAAACATAAAGGCCAACAAGAGACCTACTGCCATACCCACCACGCCCCAAAGTATGGTGGCGTATAAGAACTTTTGCACGATTTTGTTATCGTAGCGGAACTGTTGTATTTCCATATTTATTGGTTTGTACTTTTAGTTTGTTTGATTTCCTTTTTATTTAGGTTTGATTTATCCTTGTCCTTGACCACCTCATCTTCAAACAACATTCTTACCGATGGGGTATAGGTGTCATCGTATTGTCCGCTCTTTACCGAAAAAACAAAGGCTACAAAAAAGACTACGGCCACCGTTATGCTTATGGCCAACAACACATAAATAACACTCATACCTGCCTGAATTTGGGGGTAAAACTACTGTGATGGTATTCTTCAAAAAATGACATATATCAGCTTTATTTAATTTTTTAATTCTTTTCCGATGAAGTTTGTGGCCATTGTAGTGAACACAACAATACTGATGGAACTCAATGGCATCAAAATAGCTGCAATCACCGGCTGCAACTGACCTGTAACGGCAAAATATAGACCCACAATATTATAACACAATGAAAGTAGGAAACTCATTTTTATTATCCGAACAGATTGTTTGGATAGTTTTATAAACTTTGGCAACATCCTTAACTTACTCGCATCCAAAATACAATCGCAAGCAGGCGAAAACACATTGATGTTCTCCGAAACCGCCAAACCAACATCGCTTTGGGCCAAGGCACCTGCATCATTCAATCCATCGCCCACCATCAAAACTTTATGTTTTTTCTGAAGGTTTTTTATGTATTCCAACTTATCCTCGGGCTTTTGGTCAAATAGCATCCTTGTTTTTTCAGGGAGCATTTTTTGTAGCTGCTCCTTTTCACCATCATTATCGCCGGAAAGAATCCCCAACTCCAAATCATCTGAAAGTTCATTGAATATTTGACTCATCCCATCCCGGTAGGTATTCTTGAACACAAACCTTCCTTTTACATCTTCATCAGCACTTACATAAACTGCGGTATTTGCAATTGAATTGGATTTACTTTCCCCCACATAGGATGCAGACCCCACTTTTATGGAGTGTTGATTATATTTTCCCTCAATTCCTTTTCCCGTATGCTCCTGGAACTCTTCCAAGGTCATTATGCTATTGGATTTTAAAATATCGTAAAGCGATCGGCTCAATGGATGGTTGGATGCTCTCAAAGTTGTTTTTAAGAGTGCTGTTTCTTCCTCTGTGAGTTCCATCCCTTCATAGTGGATGGTATCTTTTTGACTGGTGGTGAGCGTTCCCGTTTTATCAAAAATAGCGGTGTCGATTTTGGACAAGTGCTCAATCACATTGGTGTTTTTAAGATAGAATTTATACTTTCCGAAAATACGGAGCATATTGCCAAGTGTAAAGGGAGCTGCCAAGGCAATGGCACAGGGGCAGGCAATGATCAAAACCGAAGTGAAAACGTTGAGTACCAGGCTTGGATCAAAAATCAGCCAAAAAATTGTGGCCACCGTAGCGATGCTCAACACCGCAATGGTAAATCGTTTGCCAATACTATCGGTAAGTGTCTGGAACTGGCTCGCCTTGTCTTTTGAGAATACGGAGTTGCCCCACAGTTGCGTCAGGTAACTTTGTGATACGGATTTGAGAACCTCAACTTCCAAAACTCCTGAAAGCTGTTTTCCACCCGCAAAAAGTTTTTCGCCAGATTCCTTGAATACGGGTTCGGACTCACCTGTCACAAAGCTATAATCAATTTCAGCGGTGCCTTTGATCAGAATACAATCCACAGGAATAATCTCATGGCTACGGATCAGGACCCTGTCCCCTACTTCAATGTTATAAATTTGGATGTTTTCTTCTTCACCGTTTTTCTTCAGACGGGTAACGGCTATGGGAAAGTATGATTTGTAATCCCTTTCAAATGACAGGTAAGCATAGGTTTTCTGTTGAAAAAATTTCCCCAACAACAGGAAAAAAACCAAACCTGTGAGACTATCAAAAAAGCCAGAGCCCAAATCAAATACAATATCAACCGTACTACGTAAAAAGAGCACAAGAACCCCCAAAGCAATGGGCACATCAATGTTCAATAATTTGGTGCGGATTCCTTTATAGGCTGAAATAAAATAATCCTGAGCGGCATAAAATACAACTGGCAAGGAAAAGGCAAACATCAACCAGCGAAAAACATGCTTATACTGATCTAGCCAAAACTCTTCGACTTCAAAATACTCGGGAAAGGAAAACAACATTACATTCCCAAAGGCAAAACCTGCAACCCCCAATTTGTATATTAAGGAGCGGTCGACCTTTTTCCCTTTTTTATTGTATTCCTCCAAAGAGATATAGGGCTCGTACCCAATACTTCCCAATAAAAGCACCAAGGCTTTTAACGAGAAATCCTCTGTTTTATAAGTTACCCGAATTGTTTTTTTGGGGAAATCTACTTGTGAAAAGGTTATGGCAGAATGTAGTTTGTTCAGGTTCTCCAGCACCCAAATACAAGAACTACAATGAATAGTGGGAATGCTCAAACTTACCACTTGGACACCTTCTTCATTAAACTCCACCAGTTGTTGCACAATTTCCTGGTTGTCCAAAAAATCATATTTCTGACGGATTTCATTAGGAGTGGTTCCTGCTTTGCCCTCTATTTCATAAAAAGTGGACAGGCCATTTGATGTAAAAATCTCGTAAACGGTTTTGCAACCATTACAACAAAAATCTTTTTCATCAAACTTTACACTACCCTTGCCGCACTCGTCTCCACAATGATAACAGGTCGAGTCTGCCATTTCACATTTGCTTTACCTGATGCAAATTTGTAATACTATTCACATTAAAAATATGATAATTATCAGTAAATTGTGATTGTTTATCAACTATTTTTGTTGAATCAGGTAAACTAATCAATATGGAAAGCAGGTGTGAAAATTGCATCGTACGACAGTTCAACTCGCTCCGCGCCATGAGCAAGGAGGAACTAAAAAAAGTATCCGACTCCAAAACAACCAAGACCATAAAAAAAGGAGAGCCGCTGTTTGAGGAAGGTGACAAACTGAACGGGGTCTACTGCGTCCGGAATGGGGTTTCAAAACTTTCCAAGTTAAGTGCCAACGGAAAAGATCAGATCGTTAAGTTGGCCAGCAAGGGCGAAGTTCTGGGCCAACGCTCTGTTATTTCGCAAGAAAGCACCAACCTTTCTGCCATTGCGGTTGATGATATGGAGGTTTGCTTTATTCCTAAGGAAAGTATCAACAATACACTTCAAAAGAATCCAAACTTTACATTGGAAGTTTTGCGCCATATGGCCCACGATCTCAAAGAAGCCGACGACGTAATCGTCAACATTTCCCAAAAAACGGTAAAACAACGAATGGCGGAAGCGTTTCTTTATTTAAAGAACAATTTCGGGGAGGATGACGATGGCTTTTTGGCCCTAACCTTATCCCGGGAAGATATCTCCAATGTAGTGGGCACTGCTACAGAATCTGCCATCAGAATTATTTCAGAGTTTAAAAAGAAAGGCTTGATCCATACTTCTGGTAAAAAAATCGGAATCAAGGATGAACGGAAACTTTTGGAATTGGTAGAAGGCTTTTAGCCCATTTTTCAAAAGCTGACAATTGTCATAGTATCCCCTAGTCCATAGGTCTAATTTTATTGCATCATAATCTTAGTCAGATGCAGAAGATTTTAATACCTACGGATTTTTCGGAAAATGCATGGAATGCAATCGATTACGCCATGCAATTGTTCCGCAACAGGCGTTGTACATTTTACTTGCTCAACACCTATACCCCTGTTATCCCCAGTAGCCGATTTATGGCAAAAATGATTGACGGAGTTCGCATAGTCGATGCTGTGAGAGAGAATTCTGAACGAGGATTGACAAAAACCGTGGAGCGGATAAAAACCAAATATGGAAATCCCAACCACAGTTTTGAGACCATTTCTTCTTTTAACCTTTTGGTGGAAGAGGTGAAAGATATTGTGGAAACCTTCGGTATTCACCTGGTAATAACGGGTACCAAGGGCGCTTCCGGTGTAGACGAGGTGTTCATGGGAAGTAACACGGTACGAATTATAAAGTGTACCAAAAAGTGTCCTATTCTGGCCATACCGCACCACTTTGAATATATTACCCCTTCGGAAATTGCTTTTGCCACCGATTTTAATCGGTTCTACACCTCTTCGGAGCTGTCACCTTTATTGGAAATGGCAAAAATGTTCAATGCCACTATTCGAATTGTACACGTGCAATACGGCATAAAAGCCTTAACGGAACTACAGCAGTTCAACTTAAATATGCTGAGACGCTATTTGGGTGATGTTGAACATTATGTTCACACGGTTTCCGAACTCAATTCGGTTTCCCATACCTTGGAAACATTTTCCAAGGAATTGGACATCCATCTTTTGGCCATGTTGAACTATCAGCATAGCTATATGGAAAAAATGACCCGTGAGCCCATAATCAAAAGAACAGCTTTCCATACCCAAATACCATTGTTGGTAATCCCCGAATTAGGCATGGAAGGTGTTTACAAAGAAGCAAAAGAAGAAGAGAAGGTAGAATCGCACAATTAAGGTTCCGTTGTTATCTTTATACCGCAAAAAACGGCATAAGGCAATTTATGGACAAACAACAATTAATTGACTGCCACGAACGGATAAAACCTTTTATCCATAATACTCCTGTGCTCACTTCCAGACTTATTAACGAAATAGCTGGTGCCAATCTGTACTTTAAGTGCGAGAACTTTCAAAGAATGGGTGCATTTAAAATGCGTGGTGCCGCCAATGCTATAATGCAACTCACCGATGAGCAGAAACAAAATGGAGTGGTCACCCATTCCTCCGGCAATTTTGCTCAGGCCCTATCGCTTTCAGCGCAAAGTTTAGGGGTAAAGGCCTATATCGTGATGCCAAGTTCGGCGCCTCAAGTAAAAAAAGAGGCGGTCAAGGGCTACGGGGGCATTTTAATAGAATGTGAACCCAACCTCGAAGCCAGGGAGTTGGCATCAAAACAAATTGCGGAAAAATATGGTGCTACTTTTATTCATCCATCCAATGATGACCAGGTAATTTTAGGACAAGGAACTGCCTGCAAAGAACTCTTGGAAAATCAACCAGATCTAGATTTTGTA
Source organism: uncultured Allomuricauda sp. (assembly GCF_947258355.1). Taxonomy (GTDB): domain Bacteria; phylum Bacteroidota; class Bacteroidia; order Flavobacteriales; family Flavobacteriaceae; genus Flagellimonas. The sequence continues at coordinate 58,432 of NZ_CAMYIC010000062.1, read as the reverse complement.
TTCACTCCTGTTGGTGGTGGTGGATTGATCGCCGGTTGCGCCTTGGCCGCCCATTACTTTGGAAACAATTGCAAAACCATTGGAGGCGAACCGTTTGAAGTGGACGATGCCTATCGCTCCTTAAAAAGTGGAAAGATAGAAACCAATAATACGACCAATACCATAGCAGATGGGCTAAAAACCCAATTAGGTGATAGAAATTTTCCCATCATTCAAAAACATGTCGAGGAAATTATTCGTGTTACAGAAGAGGAAATTATTTCTGCCATGCGACTGATTTGGGAACGACTTAAAATCGTATGCGAACCTTCCAGTGCAGTGGCTCTGGCAGCAGTCCTCAAGAAAAAAAATAAGTTCAAGGACAAAGAAATTGGCATAGTGATTTCCGGAGGCAATGTGGACCTAAGCTATTTGCCCTTTTAAAGGACACTAATTGCTTTTTGGAAAACCTATGGTGAACGTTGTTCCTATATCGATTTTACTATCCACCTCAATTTTTCCGTCCATGGCCTCTACTTGTGTCTTCACCAAATAGAGCCCAAAACCCTTGCCTTCCGTAGCACCACTAAGTCTGCCGTACATATCAAAAATCTTACGTTCTTTCTCAGGGGTCAGTTCCATTCCGATTCCATTGTCGGAAAATTTCAACATCACGGAATCTTCATTTTGTTCCGAAGTAATTTGAACAACAGGCGGAACCCCGTTTTTAGCGTAGTTTATGGCATTTGAGATAAGGTTATAAAAAATATTGACCATATAACTTTTAGCAGCAAAAACGGTATCCACTTGAGAAAAGTCTGTTTTAATCGTTGCTTTGTTTTTGATAATTTCTTCGGACAATAGACCTTCAACGTCTTTCATTATATCCGCAAAAGTTATTTCCCTGAATTTTTCCCTATCAGCAGATTTCAACGATAGCGACAAATGGAGGTCTTTTATGGTCTGATCTAGTGCTTCCGTGGTATTTTCAATCTTTTTTACAATGTCGTCATTTGTTTCATCCTTGCCCCATTCGTAGATTTTGGACAACATTAAAAGGTTGGAGATGGGACTGCGAAGATTATGGGATATGATACGAACAAAATTTTGAAGCTCGTTGTTTTGCTCAACAATCTGTCGGTTCGACAAGACATCCTTGGTAACATCCTGTGTTGTGCCCCTCATTCTGTAGGGTGTTCCATCCTCATGATAAAATGCCCTGCCCATTTGATGAACATATCTTATCTCACCATCATTAACTACGATCCTATGGATAATGTCGTGCAAGACTCTCTCCTCTATACATTTGGTCACATCCTCGTTAAAAGCATCTCGGTCCTCTGGATGGATTATATCCACCAATGATTCGTAATTAGCTTCAAAACTATTGGGTTCTTGTCCAAAAATCCTAAAAAGTTGATCGGACCAGGTGATTTCATTTTTAACCATGTCCCAGTTCCAGTGACCAATATTGGCAACTTCTTGAGCTTCCCGGTAATTGCGCTCACTTTCTCTTAAACGATGGTTATTGTCCACTTCCTGTGTAATGTCCTTTTGCCAGACACAACACCCAACAACATCTCCTGAGCTGTTCATGAAGGGTTGAAAAGAAAACTCGTGCACAACAATTCCGCTTCTATCCTCAAAAGTATGTTTGGAGGTCGTGGCGTATCTATTAAGCGCCCTTTCACAACCTTGCTTGCAAGGATTGAAAAAACCTTCTCTATCGTAGATTTTCTTTAGGTCCATACCTCTCTTAGCATCCCCTAAATTTTCAAGTTTAAGGCGATTTTTAAAAGAAGAATTAAAAGCTGTTAGCCTGTAATTTTCATCCATAGCCCAAACAATATCGTCACCATCCTCAACGATTTCGACTTTGTTATGGATTACTACCTGATTATGTTTCACGGGCTAAAAATTTATCCAAATAAATTATAGGACTTGTGGTATGGGAGAACTATGGATTTATTTCAATAAAAGATTACAATCCTATTTACTATTACTCTGTAAGTAATCTTCTAAATGTTCAATTTTCAACGGTTTGGTAATGAATTCTTTAACGTACTTTCCATACTTTTCAGCTTCATCCTTATCCGCTTCGGCCTCAGAAGAAGTTACCAAGAGAACTTCGTTGGATTCCGGGAAATCCTCCAGCATCATAAACTCCAAAAATTCAAAGCCGCTCATTTCCGGCATATTGATATCCAACAGGATAAGTGTCTTGGTTTTTGGGTCATCTCTATACCTGAGGTCGTCCAGGGCCAATTCAGGGTTGGTAAAGCTTTTAACCCTATCTTCCATTCCCATTCTTCTAAAGTGAATCGCATTCACCGTGTTTACGAGGTCTTCATCATCGACCAAATATATTTCCTTGTACATAGCAGTTGGCCTTAAGTTTTAGTTAGTTTCAGTTTGGTTTCTTAGTCCAAAAATTGACAAATATCAATATTTTGCAGTAATTAGAACTGAAATTGTAACATTTTATTGCAAAAAAATCCTAAAGCAATAACGATTATATTGCTTTCAACAAAATTCTTCAGTATTACTAATTGGGAACTTTTTCCTACACCTGTTATTATAAATTTATAATTATTCTCTTATTTTAGCAAAAAATCAATAATTAAATTGATTAATAATCATTATTTGCTTTTTTGATGGGTTTTTATAAAAAAATTGAAACGGTAACTACTTTTGAATTTAGAATTATAAAGAAGGGCCAAGAATGATATGCTAAAGAAATCCGCAAAATAAAAAAGCTCCTCAAAATTTGAGGAGCTTTTTTGTGCGGGTGAAGGGAGTCGAACCCCCACGCCTTGCGGCACTAGATCCTAAGTCTAGCGTGTCTACCAATTCCACCACACCCGCGAAATGGAGTGCAAATATAAATCAATTTTCCGATTTGCAAATGTACTCTCTTTAAAAACTTGTTTTTTGTACTTTTAGTGTCCTTTTTAATACATATATGGAAGACATAAATAATTACATCAGTACCAACAAAGACAGATTTATCAACGAGTTGATCGACCTCTTAAAAATCCCCTCCATTAGCGCAGACCCAGCGTATTCGAAAGATGTTTTAGCTGCGGCAAAGGCCGTTAAAAAATCTTTGGACGATGCAGGTTGCGAAAACACAGAGATTTGTGGAACCAAGGGCTATCCAGTGGTGTATGGCGACAAGATCATCGACCCCAATTTACCCACAGTTTTGGTTTATGGACATTACGATGTACAACCACCAGACCCTATGGATTTATGGACCTCTCCTCCTTTTGAGCCCGTAATCAAAAAAACAGAACTACACCCCGATGGAGCCATTTTTGCCCGAGGGGCCTGCGATGACAAGGGCCAGTTTTTTATGCACGTCAAAGCTGTTGAATATATGATCAAGAACAACACCTTGCCCTGTAATGTGAAATTTATGATTGAAGGTGAAGAAGAAGTGGGTAGCGATAGTTTGGAAGATTTCCTAAAGGAGAACAGCGAAAAGTTTAAAAATGACATCATTTTAATTTCGGATACTGGAATGATAGCCAATGACACGCCATCCATTACTACGGGATTACGTGGGTTGAGTTATGTGGAAGTAGAAGTAACTGGAGCCAACCGTGACCTGCACTCGGGTATTTATGGTGGTGCTGCACCTAACCCCATCAACGTTTTGGCTAAAATGATCGCTGAGCTTCATGATGAGGACAACCATATAACCATTCCTGGTTTTTATGATAAGGTCCAAGTTATCCCAGATGATGAACGTGCCGAAATGGCCAAGGCACCTTTTAATTTGGAGGCCTACAAAAAATCATTGGATATTGATGATGTACATGGTGAAAAGGGGTATACCACAACAGAACGATTCGGTATTAGACCTACATTGGATGTTAACGGTATCTGGGGAGGTTACATGGGCGAAGGTGCAAAAACAGTAATAGCCAGTAAAGCCTACGCCAAAATCTCCATGCGATTGGTGCCAGACCAAGATTGGCACGAGATTACCGGTTTATTCACCAAACATTTTAAATCCCTTGCACCAAAAAGTGTAAAAGTAAAAGTAACTCCCCACCATGGAGGTCAGGCCTATGTAACCCCTATTGAAAGTGATGGTTACCAAGCTGCTTCCAAGGCTATGGAAACCACCTTTGGAAAAACACCGGTTCCACAACGAACCGGAGGCAGTATACCGATTGTTGCCCTTTTTGAAAATGTTTTCGATAGTAAAACTATTTTACTGGGCTTTGGATTGGACAGCGATGCCATCCACTCCCCGAATGAACATTTCGGTGTTTGGAATTTTTTAAAGGGAATTGAGACCATCCCTTATTTCTACAAATATTATACAGAGATGAAGGCCTAGAGTTTTTTAACGTATTTGGTGATTATAACAATTTGTTGACCATCTACCTTGCCTTCAATATATTCAGCATTTTCGTGATCCAGGGAAATCCGTCTAACGGCGGTTCCCTGTTTTGCGACCATGCTGGAACCTTTTACTTTTAAGTCTTTTACCAGCACCACGCTATCCCCATTCTCCAAAATATTGCCGTTTACATCGCGGTGGATTATTTTTTCACCTTCTTCTTCCCCTTCTCCAGTAGCTTTGGCCCACTCAAGCGCTTCATCTTCCAAATACATCATATCCAAAAGGTCCTGGGGCCATCCTTCGGATTTTAATCTGTTCAGCATACGCCATGCGACCACTTTTACGGTGTCATGCTCGCTCCACATACTATCGTTTAAACAACGCCAGTGGTTGGCATCCGTATTATCTGGATTTTCTATTTGGTCAATGCAAGTGGAACAAGCTATAATAGAACCATCGACCCCACCGGTAGAAACTGGAGGAACTTCATATACCTGCAAATTATCAGTTGTTCCGCATAGTTCGCAGGTATTTCCACTTCGTTCTTGTAAGTCCTCCAGTAATCCCATAATGTTTGATTTGACGGCAAACTTAACATTTTAGGACATTAAAACATATTCTACATTTGTAGAATTATAATTTTTATTCTATGTTTGTAGAACGCAATTCTAAAAAAGCATCTAAAATGCAGTTGTCAAAATCGGAAGAGGAGTTAATGAACATTGTTTGGAAACTAAAAAAGGCCTACATGAAGGACATATTGGATGCCTACCCCGAACCCAAACCAGCGACCACAACGGTAGCCACTCTTCTAAAACGCATAGCGGACAAAGGATTTATTGCCTACAACAGTATTGGCAGAAGCAGAGAATATTATCCGCTGGTAAAAAAGAAGGACTATTTTGCGAAGCAAGTGAACGGCCTCATAAAAAACTTTTTTAATGATAGCGCCAGTCAGTTTGCCTCCTTCTTTACCCAAGAGACAAATTTGAGCAAGTCAGAATTGGAGGAATTGAAAAAATTGATAGACAACGAAATCAAAAAGAAGTAATTATGTTAGTCTTTCTTATAAAATCGACCGCATGTCTCGCCATTTTCCTAGCGTTTTACAAACTGATACTGGAAAATGAAAGCGTGCATCATTTTAAACGCTTTTATCTTCTAGGAGCCTTGCTGGCCGCTCTAATTATCCCGAACATTGTTTTTGTAGAATATGTAGAGGTCGCTCAAAGCACTGCCCTAATAAATACGGTTACGGACATTGGTAAATCTTCTCAACCTATGGTTGAAGCAACAGAAAGGGAATGGAGCGAAATTTTATGGGGGATATATGCGCTCGGTGTAGTTGTATTTGCGCTCCGCTTTTTCAAAAATCTGGGACAGATTGGGTATCGCATCCATAAAAATCCAAAATTAAAGGAGAAATCGACCACACGTGTTTTGATGGGACAGCCCATTCCTCCCCATACCTTTTTCTGCTATATATTTTTGAACAAAAGACAATATGAGGACCGCAATATTCCAGAAGAAGTGTTGCTCCACGAGGAGACCCATGCCAAACAAAGACACAGCTTGGATATTTTATTGATTGAACTGGCCCAGGTCATCCTTTGGTTCAACCCTCTCATATATCTATTAAAATCCAGTATCAAATTAAATCACGAGTTCTTGGCCGACCAAGCAGTCGTAAATAGCAGTCAAGATCGTGTACAATATCAAAATGCATTATTATCGTACTTATCACACGATAGCTTTAATAAACATCAGTCGATCGGCATTGCAAATGCCATTAATTATTCATCAATCAAAAAACGTTTCACAGTCATGAAAACAAACACATCAAAAAAATCAATTGTATTTAGAAGCTTTTTGCTTCTACCACTTACGGCCCTATTGCTATTTGGGTTTAGTGAACATCGTCAAATTGAAAGAGAAGGTTCTTTTGACCAAATCATTAAAATGGACCTTCTTGAAAACGGCAATGTGGCATTGGGAAATAAAGATTTTCATTTTAATGAAATCCCGGAAATTCTAAAGCAAAACTACCTGCAAAGGTATGATGCCACAAAAACCAAAGTTGAAATCAATGCGCTTCAACCTGTACATTACAACACCCTAACAGATTTATCCCAAGTAATAAGAACAACGGGGATTGATTTAATTGAAGTATTCGCAGAGGAGGTAGTTATGGATAAAGCTCAGTTCAAAGAAAATGTTCCGATCTCCTCAACAACGACCTTATTAAATGCCAATAAAATGACCGTGGTTGACAACAAATTACAATCACAACAAAGTGCCACCAGAGAGGAAATGAAGGAATACAATGCCCTGGCCAAAAAGTACAATAACATGGATCGTGACCACATGACCATTAAAAAGAGTGAGGTGATGCGATTAAAGGTGATTTACGGTAAAATGTCCAAAAAACAGCGTGCAGACGCTGAACCGTTTCCCAATTTTCCTACACCGCCACCGGCGCCAGATGCAACAAAGCCCCCAATGCCTTCTTCAGCCCTGAAAAGCGTAAATGAAGTAAAAGCCAAAGCACCCAATGTGCCACCGGCACCACCAGTGAAGCCGGTACCACCAAAACCCATTGAGCACATTAAAAAAATGGTGGCAAAAGGAGCAAGTTTCACCTTGAACGGAAAAGAAATATCAGGCAAAAAAGCCATTGAGGTGGTTCAAAAAAATCAACACATAAATATTGATGCTAGGGAAGCCAATGGAACCAATCCTATAGTAAAACTATCCACTGAACCTGTTGTCATCGAAAATTAAGTTTCTGTGACTTAAAAATTGTTAAAAGCCCCGAAATCGGGGCTTTTCATGTAACAAATCACCTAAAACCACGTTCTAATATCCTATCAATCAAAGAGAACACATTATGTTACAACGCTTTTTTATTTTCTGCTCGGGCGCGGACACCCAAATTTTAGAAACATGTTCCAATGGGGAACGCAATAAATACGCAGGCATTGGCGCCACTGTATTTTTCACGGCCGTAATGGCATTTATCGCTTCGGGCTATGCCCTTTATACCGTTTTCGATAATATTTATACATCCATTTTCTTTGGCTTTATTTGGGGTCTCCTCATTTTCAACTTGGACCGATACATTGTTTCCACCATAAAAAAGAGGGACAATTTTAAAGGTGAATTACTTCAAGCAGCACCAAGGATCGTATTGGCTTTGATTATTGCCGTGGTGATTTCCAAACCTTTGGAGATGAAGATTTTTGAAAAGGAAATCAATCAGGTACTCTTGGAGGAAAAAAATGCCATGACCTTGAACAACAAGGAACAATTGGCGCTTCAATACAACCCAAAAATTGAAAGTCTTAACCAGGATATTGCCAATCTCAAGAGTGAAACCACAGCCAAGGAGGCAGAAACCAACGCACTTTACGACACCTATATTTCCGAAGCCGAAGGTACCGCAGGAACGGGGTTATTGGGCAAAGGTCCTGTATACAAGGAAAAACGGGAAAAGCACGATGCAGCATTGGCAGAACTCAATGCCTTAAAAGAAACAAACGGAAATAAAATTGAAAACATTGAAGCACAAATTGCTGCCTTACAGACAGATTACAATACTGCCGTAGCGGATTCCCAACCTATTATTGATGGGTTTGACGGCCTTATGGCGCGCATCAATGCCTTGGGCAAATTACCATGGTTTCCATCTTTTTTCATCTTTTTACTATTCTTAGCTATTGAAACCGCTCCAATAATTGCCAAATTATTGGCTCCCAAAGGTGAGTACGATTACAAATTTGAAGAGCAAGAAAGTGTGGTCGCTACCTGGGTCACACAAAAAGTGGAACAGCGTAAATTGCTATTGTCTACCGATGGTGAACTCAACCAGCAAATCTATGCGGACATCAAATCTGAAGAGGAACTGTACCGTTACAAAAAGGAAAAGGCTGAGGAATTGCTCCGCTTACAGGCCGACTCTTTTCACAATGTGCAAGTAAAGGGACTTTAGTCCACAATACCCATATTTTTGAGCAGGAAAGAAGCGTTCATATTTTGACAGACTCCTTCTTTGAACTTATAGTCGAAGAACAATTCTCCATTCACGATTTGCGCATCAAAATACCGGTTTTCCACTTCGGGGAGTTCGTCAGCAAGGGTACACAGGCTCAAATCGTGGGTGGCCACCATCCCAGTTGATCCGTTTTTCACCAATCTTTCCACAAATTTTTTGGAACCTTCCGCCTTGTCCACGCTGTTGGTTCCTTTCAAAATCTCGTCAAGAATCACAAAACAATCATCCTTTTCCAACTCCTCCACGATATACTTTAAACGTTTCAGTTCGGCATAAAAATACGAAGTCTCATCCGCCAAAGAATCCGAAGAACGCATACTTGTAAGCAATCGAACGGGATTGTATTTCACTTCCCTACCCTTAACTGGCAAGCCCATATTGGCCATCACAATTTGTAAGGCTATCGCGCGCAAAAAAGTACTTTTCCCAGCCATGTTGGCCCCAGTGACTACACAAAATCGCCCCTTTTGTATTTCAAAATCGTTCAATATATTTTTTTTAGGGTCCACCAAGGGGTGTCCAACTTCTTTACCAATCAGCACCATATTACCTTCTGTCAAAGTTGGATATGTGTGATCCGGATGGTTAAAGGCATAGGTTCCCAAAGTGATGTAGGCATCGAATTGGGCAATGGTGGCAAACCAGCCCTCCACTTCTTGTCCGTATTTCCCAATCCAAGACTCAACCCTAAAGGCGTAGTAAATACTGTAAAGACCAAGCCCCTGTGCAAATATGGAAACAATCAGGTTGAATTGCTGTTCCAACATCGTCATACTTTGGGAAAAACGTTTTAATATTTTAGATGTGGTTTCACCCTCAACCATCAACTTTTTTTGCAGCTCTTGTAACAATTCAGAGCTAAATGTATGTTCTTCCAATTCGGAAATCAGACGTTGATGCTGTTGGATGGTTTCTTGGGCCTCGGACACTTTTGAGGTAAATGCTATTATTCTCTTTGCATAGCGACCTACAACCCCAATACCCAAAAAATACCAAAACAGGACCAAGCTTTCTGGTACCAGACCCATGAAAGCCAAAGCAACGGCAAAGATTGACAACAAAGTAAAAATTGGAGGCACAATTCCCGCCCATTTGGGCATAAAGGGTTTGTGGTTTTTCATCCAATCTGAGACCAGGTCTGGGGATATTTTGGGTTGGGTCTCACCTGCCAATGCGGAGAAATGCTGACGCCATTCCGGAAGCTTGGCCAATTCTTTAATAGCTTCCTGTTTTTTTGCTATATCCTTTGGATATCCGTCCAATAAAAGACCTGAAAAAACCTCCTTGCCCTGTAATAAAGTGGTGCGATTGGCATACTGATAAAAAGAACCTCTACCAAAAATATCCAAATCCTGTGCATAGGGATGGTCCGGTTTCAAGAATTGTTTCCCATCGGGTAAATCTTGATAACGGCGATTCAAGATTTCTAATTCCCTAGTATTGATGGCAACAAGTCTTTCCAAATACTTTTTATGACGTTTCACATTGCTGAACCGTGTTACCAAATAGAGAAACAACACTACTAAAAGTGGCAGTACCACAACTAAAGCCATAGCGCCCCAAAACAGATAAATCGAAAACCAAAAACCAACAAAGACCAATAGTCGAAGCGTTGCTAAAATTGATAGCTTTTTCTTTACTCTCTGAAGTTCCTTTTGAAATGTATCCTTTTGATGGGTATAAAACCCTTTTAAATCGGTCATCTAAAATCAATCTAAAGCATTAAGCTCCTGTTGCAATTTTTTTGTAAGACTGGCCACAACCAAATCATAGGAGTGATCTATAAGATCTTTAATCAGTTGTGAAGGCAGTTGTTCTATAAAAAGAGTGTTCCAGTGGGTTTTACTCATGTGATAGCCTGGTGTTATGACTCCATCAAATTCTTCTCGAAGTTCCATGGCACGTTCCGGGTCGCATTTAAGATTACATTGGGGTGGGAGCCTTTCCAAAGGGACCAAAGCGAACATTTTGCCCATCACCTTAAAGACCAATGTGCTTTCATCGAACGGAAACTCTTCGGTCACACCCTTTTTGGATATACAAATCTCACGAAGTACCTCTACATTCATTGGACAATTCCTTCAGAATCATAAACAATCACCTTTTCCCAAAGGTCTTCACACTCTTCGATAAAAACGAGATGCGGTGGTTCTGTTTGGTAGGCAGCTTGATCTTCGGCCGATTCAAAAGAAAGAATCAGGGAATAGGTAAATGAGTCATCAACGACATCGCGAACAGCTTTTGGAGGCTTGCCTATAAATTTAGTCTTGGCATACTGTGAATTGTCCAAGAATTTGGTCAACGATTTTTCAAAAGTCTGCCTAGCTTCATAGCTATCTGGTTCTTTGAACCAAAAATATACCACGTGGGCAAAGGTGGGGTCAAAATTATCCGCTTCCTTTTTAATTTGTACACAACTGTTGGCAAACACACCCACCAAGAGCAAGGTTATGATTTTTGTTTTCATGCTATTCTTCTATTAATTGTTTTTCCTTGTTTGGTATTTCCAAAGCGGAATAATCCAACGTCCACCCAATGGTTTCAACAATTTTTTCCACGACCAAAACAGCCTGCAAAGCTTCATTTCTTGCGGTTTCCATCAACCCGCTCTCTGGTATTTTTTGTTTGATATGTTCCTTGGCCTCTTGATTTAGATTGGTTAGGTCCGTCGGCGAAAAGCTATTGAATATCCCGTTTTTAATATCATAAAACTGCAAATCGGGCTCAATGGACAATACTTCGGGTTCGGGAAAGTGGCTCAGGATAATTTTCTTTTTATCATTGTCCGCCTTCATATCCAGTTTGTTCAGGTCGTACCCAATATGTGCCTTCGCTTTGATTACGATCAATGCCTTTTTCTTGCTACGGAACAAGCTCATAAAACTGTCCTTGGTATTCTCGTAATGGTAAATTTCGGCAAAATCCCCTTCCACGGAAACAAGTTTACAAACACTTCGAATCTTGTTCAGAATTACGGTGGACTGCTCTTCGGTAATTTCTTTGTTCTTCTTTTTTCGGAAAAGTGAGTAGACCCAATACATCAATATGGCGCCCAAGATCAACCCTAAAACGATGTTTACAACTTCACCCATTTTATTTACCTATTTCACCCAAATGGGTAAACTTAAATCCTTTATTATATTTTAATCCGTACCCCAACATTCTGTCCAAGGCAGAGTGCGAGAACAAAATTATCCCAATCAACTGGCATAAAGGTATGGAAAAGTAGATTCCTGCGAGATAAACCAGTATGGCAACACCTTTATGATGAAACAAATTATAGGAAAAGGCTCCGGCCCTGTTCCCAAAAAGGTAACCCAGCATTCCAATATCCGGGGTTAAAATCAACACCAAAAACCACCACCAGGCGTAATCCAACAGACTGAAAAGGTAAATGCCAAAAACGAGCATCATGGCCTCTTCCAATTTAAGGGTTGTTTTCATTTATTGATTTTCAATTTTATATAGCACGGGTCTGCTAGGGCTTGCATCATTCTCGAATGGAGCCACTTGTAGATTTAAAAAATAAGTACCATCCTCAACAGGATTGGGCACATAAATAAACTCTGTGATGGTTGCTTTTTTTCGCGGTTTGCCGTTCATGTTCCAAAAGGCCTTATGCGCCAAGAGTTCTCCCCCGTCTTTTTCCTTATCCACGGAAGGAAGGTCTACCAGAAGGTGCTCCACCCCCTTTTTTACCAGGTGTTTGGCGGCCGCCTCGGTAAGGTAGGTTGGATTGGTATCCGAATATTTTTTAGAACGCTTGTATCCCAAATTGGGCATGGTTCTAATAACTACGGCCTGTCTTTTTTTGTTTCCCAGAGCGTACTTTATCTGCTTTTCCGAAATAACAAAGTCCTCCCCCTTTTGTTCTGGCGCCACGGTAATCACCTCTGCTAAAAAGAAAAACCTCTTTAATTTTTTATTGACGGAATTGAACTCCTCGGATATATGTCCCAAGCATTCAGTATGTGTTACATGCGAATGTGGATTAAACCAGATATCGTTGAAATTGGTGGATGCGCCCTCGCTTACCTTGCCTACAAACCCATCTTGTTCGTGCGGTGCAATTTTAGGCGGGTCCAAATACCAGGCATTCACGTTTTTGTCACCACCTTTTAGGGGTATGGAAATATCAAGAGGTTTAGTCAGGTCTATCTTATAGTTTCGGGAGTTGTGTTTTATTGAGGCAATCAAATTAGGTTGTTTTTTTGTCCCCTATCAATAGGGATAAATTCTACTTTATGAGTGTCTGCTTTGCAGAAACGACAATTTACTACTTTAAGTTAAGCATAAAAAGATCGGAAGCAATTCCGTCTGCCAAAAACTTCCCTTTTTTGGTAGTGTGCAATTTTCCATCATCCACAACCAACAAACCTTGCTCCATAAATTTTGATGATTGTTGGTTGATGTACATCAGATAATTCTCCCCAAACTCCGATGCTATTCTATCCAAATCCACACCCCAAATGGTCCGTAGACCCGTCATCACAAACTCATTGTACCTGTCTGTTTTAGAGAGGGTCTCGATTTCAATGGGAAGAATACCCTCCTCTATTTTTTTGATGTAGGTTGGGTTGTTGCGAATGTTCCAACTTCGATGTTCTCCATCAAAAGAATGCGCCGATGGACCTACGCCCAAATACGTTTTGCCCAACCAATAGGCCGTATTGTTTTTGGAGAAGTAATCGGGTTTGCCGAAATTGGAAATTTCATAATTGACAAATCCTTCGGTTTCCAGAATATCCACCAAAATATGGAACTGCTCCTGCGCCTGCTCATCATCGACATCGGGAACCACTCCTTTTTCTATAAACTTCTTAAGTGCAGTTCGAGGTTCCACTGTCAAGGCATAACTCGAAATGTGGGGCAGACCAAAATCCAAGGCTTTTTGAATATTGGCTTTCCATCTTTCATTGCTCATGTCGGGGATGCCGTAAATTAAGTCAATAGTAATATTGTCAAAATACTGCGTTGCTTCTTGGATACACTGTTCCGCTTCGTGGGCATCGTGGGCACGGTTCATCAACTTTAAATCTTCTTCAAAAAACGATTGAATGCCAATGCTGAGGCGGTTTATTGGACTATTGGACAGTTGGATGATTCGATTTTTGGTCAAATCATCGGGATTGCTTTCCAATGTGATTTCTGGATTATCAATTACTTTGTAATTGTTGTATACAGCTTGAATCAAGAACTCAATTTCTTCATTGGAAAGCACGGAAGGTGTACCCCCTCCAAAATAAATGGTCTCAACCTCATCATCGATCTCCGATTTTCGCAAAACCAGTTCTTTGGCAATGGCATTGACCATGGTTTCCTTTTTTCCCAATTGCGTGGAAAAATGAAAATCACAATAATGGCAAGCTTGCTTGCAAAAAGGAATGTGGATATAAATTCCGCTCATTCAATTGACAATTAACAATTAGCAATGTACAATGATCATTTACTTATCAATCGGATATCAGATGTCTGATGTCTGATGTCCATTGTTGATTGTTATCTTATTTTATCTGGATTCTGTTTGATAAAAGCCTCCCAACCGGTATAACTTTTTCCGACCTCAACCCTACCCTCGTTGTAGAAATGGCAGACGGCAGCTGCCAAACCATCGGTACTATCGAGGTTTTTGGGCAAGGATTTCAGTTTTAGGACACTCTGAAGCATACGGGCCACTTGCTCCTTACTGGCGTTTCCGTTCCCTGTTATGGCCATTTTTATTTTCTTGGGCATGTACTCCGTTATCGGAACTTCTCTGGATAACCCTGCAGCCATGGCCACTCCTTGGGCACGGCCCAATTTGAGCATAGACTGCACATTTTTGCCATAAAACGGCGCTTCGATGGCAATTTCATCGGGGTGATAGGTATCAATGAGTTCCAATGTGCGCTCAAAAATAAGCTTGAGCTTGGTATAGGGGTCATCGTACTTGCGGAGCATCAACTCGTTCATTTGCACAAAGTGCATCTGTTTGTTGACGACCTTAATAATACCGAAACCCATGATCGTGGTCCCGGGGTCTATTCCCAATATAATTTTTTCTGTTGCCAAATCAATAGGTGTTTAGTACCAACGGAAGCCTAAAACGGAGGCTTACCGGGTTTCCTCTTTTCAATGCGGGCGCCACAGTGGTCAAATCGTTCAAACGTTCGGAAATCTTATTGTTGAAATCAGATATTTCGTTAAGTACGGACGTTTTTTCCTCCACGTTCAATACCGAAATAAAACCATGCTCATCAATCAAAAAATCGATATAGACCGTATCGTTCATATCGTTTCGAACTTGAAACTTGAGCCCTGCCAAAGCCTCGGAAAAATATTCAGTAATCACATTCTGGAAGCACTCCTGCTGCGCATCTTTAGGCGCCGTTTCGTCGCAATCGTCAAAAAGAGGGTATTGGTCTACATCGTTCCAATCAATCGCCAAAAGTTCCTCATTGACCAGTTTTTGGGTCTTGTCCTCCTTAGACTCGAATAGCTCGCAGGATACGAGCAACCCCATAAAAATGATTAACAAAACAAACTTCTGCATGACAGCCCCTAGAATTTGGCTGAAATTACGACATTTTGAAGAAATCAGTTACTGGCAAAATGGATTTCCTCCTTTATCTCACTGATTCGGTTTTTGGCCCGTTCCTCGAGCCAAGGAACTATCTCCGGATACATTTCGAGTAGTTTTTCATAATGTTTCAGGCGAATTTTGGGGTCCTTATAGTATTCGTCGGCCAAGACACAGACTTGATAGTAATTGTAATAATTGTCTTTGTTCTCTTCCCAAGCTT
Source organism: uncultured Allomuricauda sp. (assembly GCF_947258355.1). GTDB lineage: Bacteria > Bacteroidota > Bacteroidia > Flavobacteriales > Flavobacteriaceae > Flagellimonas. The sequence goes on along the minus strand of NZ_CAMYIC010000062.1, from coordinate 43,263 downwards.
TTATGTAAAGGTCCATGGATTTTTTGGTCTGCCCCTTTAATCGGGCTATGCGACCAAGGCTTGCATATTCCTGTGGCAACAAAGCCATTCGCTCTTCTATGGACTTTTCGATATAGTATTGGGCACTGTCCAGCTCCTTTTCCTCAAAAAACACTTCACCCAATCCTGAATAAGCGACGGCCAATTTATTTGGGAAAGATTCTAACTTGTGATACGTTGCCAATGCCTTTTCCGGTTCCCAGTTCCGGAAGTAACAAAAGGCGAGTTTCTCGTAAACAAAAGGCTTTTCCTCCCCTAACCCCAACAATCGTTCAAAATGGGGAATGGCTTGCTTAAACTGACCATTATTAAAAAAGGCCAATGCCTTTAAATTGATCATAGCCACATCGTTCTCGTAAAATCGAAGCCCTTTATCGATATAGACCAGAGCGGAATCCTTGATTTCTTGACCCACATAATATTTGCCCAAAGAATATAGGCTCCGTAAATGGGTGCTATCTTTTTCCACAGCGATCTTGAATGCCTTGTTTGCTTTATCAGCTTGCTTAAGGGACTCGTAAGTCCTTCCCAAGTAATAGAAATACTCGGGATTTTTTTGTTCTGATGCGACCAAAACATGGAACATCTCCAAAGCGGGTCCATGGTTTTTGGTCTTTAGCAACAGCTTTCCCAGTTCAAAGCGTGCAAGCTCAAATTTAGGGTTGTTGTCCAAGATAGCCTTGTATTGAGCAATGGCCTTATCGTAATTCCCAATGGTATTGTAAGCCCGTGCTATTTGAAGGCTGGATTTTTCATTCCCGACCTTTGCATATTCGTTGATGGCCGAGGTGTAGTTACCCAGAGCATACAAACTATCTGCAACGGACAAAGCCGATGTTTGTGCACCGGCTTTGAACGAGAACAAAATCAATACTATATAGCTAACCCTTATTTTCCGCATCTGTGGTTTTCATCAAATCCATTAAAAATTCTTTTTTGTCCACGCGAACCAATTTGTTGGGAAGTCCTATATATTGAAACTTAAGCATTTCCCCCTCATTCACTGCTATTTTGAAATAGCCATCAAAGTTTGAAACAACACCTTGGTCTTTACCTACTACAGAAATAGTGACTCCGGGTATTCCCATGGATTCGTGGTCGGTTACTTTACCGATGAACAAAGAAGTATTGTTTCTATTGGCCAAAATACCCCCTACTTTCATTTCCTCTTTCTGGGAATCTTCTTGTTTGTTCGCATCGTTTGTCTGGCTTTTCAATCTAAATGTAATAGGTAGGGCAAAGGGGACCTTAACCGTTTTCCCTTGATGTCTGCCTGGTTGCATTTTGGGTAATCGTTCTATGATCCTGACAGCTTCGTTTTCCAAAATTTCGTGCGAACCTAGTTTTTTGATTTCTGAGATGTTTCCATCGGTTCCAACCACAAAAATTACACTGACCGTCCCTTCAATTCCTTGTTCCTGAGCTTCTTCGGGATATCTGAAATTTTTCCGGACATGTTCCATTACTTTCTCAGTAAAACAGGCGCTCTTATCAATGGCGTTTTCACATCCTGGAAAAACAGGCACCTCATCTATATTTGCAAAAGGTACTGATTCACTACTTTGTTCTTTTGCACTGGTTTTCTGATTATTACCCTGTAGTTTGAAGGTTATTGGTATAGAAAAAGGAACTTGAACAATTTCTCCCTCATGTTTTCCAGGCTTCATCTGTGGCAACCTTGACAAAATCCTTTTTGTTTCTTCTTCCAGTAGCACATCTGGGCCTCTCATTTTTATATCGACCACATTTCCTTCTGTATCAATTATAAAAATAGCACTTACCCTTCCCTGAACACCTTGCTCTTGGGCAGCTTCGGGATAATGAAAGTTTTTGCGGATATGGGCTTGCATTTTTTCTTGGAAACAAGCTTTTTTATCCTCAGCATCTTCACAACCCGGAAAAATAGGCACCTCATCGATAACTGCAAATGGGATTTTATTCATCACTTTGCTTTTTATGATATATGAATTGGCATCATCTGAAATGAATACCATTCTAGTGGTACCTTCAATCGATTTTAATGCCTGGTCCAATCTTTGGGTTTCATTTGATTGTAAAGTTTTTAAATCACTGACATTGATGATTTCTCCAGAACCCAAATTTTGGTCCGACTTAACTACTTGCCTTATGGAAAACACTTCTCTATCTACATTGGCATATAATGCTTCCAAAATTTCTTCATCCTGTGTAGGTTCGGTTTCACAAGAAGTGTATACCAACATACCCAAAACAAGAGGCAGTAAGAGTACATATTTTAATTGCCAAACGGCTTTGGACTTCTTTTTTTGTAACATGACTATTCGTTTTTTGATTAGTGATTTATTAAAAAATTGATTGACAAAACTGATGTTCTGTGTTTGGAATGCTTCAGACAATAGCATCTCAAAATGCGCGGCCTTATTTTGCTTCACGGCTTTTTCATCGGCAATGAATTCGTGAAGTTCTGCAACCCTGTTCTGGTAGATGTACACCAATGGATTGAACCAAAAGACGATTCTTGCAAGTTCAAAAAAGAGCAGGTCCAAAGAATGCCATTGCTTTACGTGCACCAATTCGTGGGCCAGAATATTGGCCTCTTTGTCTTTTTTAATCTCATCCCCCATAAAAATGTTTCGGAAAAAAGAGAAAGCGGAAGTACTCTTGGGCACCGTGACTTTGGTGAATTCTTTATAATTCTCCACAATACTCCTGTTTCTGAGCTTGCCTATTTGAATCAATTTGTAGGTGAACCATATAGCTGCCAAAATGCTTCCCGCACCCAATGCCAAATATGGCCAAGAGATGCGTTCCAAGAAACTGGTTTCTTCCGCTCCTGGACCAAGTACTACCCCGTTCAGTTGAGTAAGAAATATGGTTGTAGTTTCCAATGGTTCTGGCATCGAAGTTTGTAGGGCTTGAATCTTTACCCAGGGCAATATGAGGGAAAGAGCAAACGTGCCTAACAGATATACCCGGTTCCATTGAAAAAAGGTCTCTTTCTTTAGAAAAAGATCGTAGGCCAACAAAAAGATCAGTTGAAACGCTAAAGATTCTAATAGGTAAGTAATCATTGCTCTTTGTCTTTAACGTTCTTCATAATCTCTTCAAGTTCCTTTAAACTGATATCGTTCTTTTTCATAAAAAAGGATACCATACTGGAAAAAGAACCTTGGAAATAGCCATCCATCAACGTATTTAACCGTTGATTGCTGTACTCTTCCTTTTTCATCAAAGGAAAGTACACATGTCCCTTCCCCACTTTATCATGAGACACAAACCCCTTGTCCTCCAAAATTCGAACAATGGTAGATACTGTATTGTATGCCGGTTTGGGTTCTGGCAATTCGTCCAAAATTGCGGCCACATTCCCTTTCTCAATTTTCCAGAGGAGCTGCATTACTTCTTCTTCTGCTTTGGTGAGCTGTTTCATTTTTCAACTAACTTTTTAGTTCATGTGTGAAACAAATATAACTAAATATTTAGTTTAAACTAATTTTTTAGTTGAAAAATGGATTAAAAATCCGCCAGCGTAGTATACTGGCGGATAAATATTAAACTGAATCTAGGTCGAGCTGTCAGGTCGAGCGCAGTCGAGACCTCCTTCAAAACAAAGCTTGCTCCTCTCGACTGCGCTCGAGGTGACAACTGTCTACACTTTCAATTTATTTAAAAAGCTACGGTAACTTTTCCTCGTAAATAAAAAGGTGAGCCCGGGGTAAAATGAATCTCTTCAAAAGAGTTAGGTTCATTGAACAAACGGCTCTCCGTAGCGAATTGAGTTTCGTTCCATTCGGTATCGAAAAGGTTTTCCACAATCAGTCCAAAGGTCCAATTATTCACACTATAATTCAAAGTGGCGTCGGTAACAAAATAGCCCTCCGCCACTATGGAATTGTCCTCGTTTGCTGGTCTATCATCGATATACCTGTAGTTCAATCCTCCCGAAAAGCCTTGATTGCCTCCTAAGGTGACTCCTCCAGCCATGGTAAAATCGGGGGCCAATGGAATATAATCTTCCCCATCGGCTTCTTCAGTGCTTCGAGCATGGGTATAGTTGGCATCCGTATACAGGTAAAGCCAATCCAATGGCTGGTACCTTGCCCCTACTTCAACCCCCATTCTTCTGGTTTTTCCGCTGGGCTCTAATATGGCTGCATCCCCCACGTAAACAAACTCTTGATCTAAGAACAAAGTCCACAAAGTAGCGTTCACGACCAACTTGTCCGCTGGCCTTATTATGGTTCCCAAATCCACCCCGTAAGCTGCCGGCAAAATCTCTTCGCCTCCGTTTGCCACAACCACCCTGGTATCATTGGAGTGAAAACCAATTCCTGTCTTCAAGAACAACTGGGTATTCTCGTTTATACTATAAATGGTATTGAACTTTGGGCTAAAAGCTACTTTTTCCTCACTACGGCTATCGTACAGTTCGCTCATCTTATCAACATAATCGAACCTAAAATAATCCAATCGAAGTGCAGGCTCGAATGTAAACTTGCCGGATTTGAACTCGGCGCCAGCAAAGGCATAGCCATTTACCTCATCCACATCGCCATAAGCTAGACGTTCCAACAATTCCTGACGGTTCAGTGTCCGGGACAATTGGTTGTCGTCCACATTATCATATCTAAAACCGATTCCCGCATTGTATTTGAATCCCATACCACCCAAATTGGCCGAGTTATTCTGATAGACAGTCTTGGCACCAGCCATCATTCGGTCTTCAAACTGTTTGATTTGGTCACCGTTCACAGGATCTTCCAAGAAAAAGGTAAAGTTGGAATACAATTCAAAATCATAATGGGAAACAAATGCCATAGTATTGATTGATTTCCCCGTCCCCATGTTCTTGTTATGGTTCAAAACGAAATTGGTCCGGCTTGTTTGTCCACCCTCGGTATCATCGATGGCGCCAAAACGACCAATTAACCCTTGGTCCACAGCACGTTGTGGTATTTGGCCCGATGCATCCCACTTACTGGAAAAGTGCGAGGCTGTCAACAAGAGCTCTTGATCACCAGGCAATGCATAGCGGTATCTACCTAAAATATTAATACGATTAAAATTCTGCGGCGACTCAAACGGACCATCCGTTACATACAATTCGGAAGCCAAATAGGCATTACTGTTTTGGTTATCCATTACATTGAACATTCCCATGAACCTACGGGCACCAAACTGTCCCACTTCGGTGGAGAGCATGCTTTTGTCCAAGCTTTTTCTCAGTTTTAAATTGACATATCCCGCCGTATTAAAGTTCCCTTGATCCGCATAATAAGGTCCTTTGCCAAAATCTACATTTTCTATGGTCTCCGGAATCACAAAATGGAGATCGGCATAGCCTTGTCCGTGGGCGTGGGACACCATGTTTACGGGCATACCATCCATATTAATGGCCACATCGGTACCGTGATCCACATCAAAACCCCGCAGGAATATCTGCTCGGCCTTTCCCCCACCAGCGTGTTGGCCAATAATTAGCCCAGGGACCTTTCTTAAGATTTCCTGTGAGGATTTTACCGGATTGGTTTTCACATCCACATCCACTAAACGGCTCAAGGCATCTACTTCGGATACCAAAACCACTTGATCCAAAGAAATGGAACTCTCCTCAAGAACAATAGTCATCGGATTCTGTAAGTCGGATGGTGTCACCACTTTGGTTAAAGTAGCATATCCCAATCTGGAAAAGTAAATGGTATCGTTGACCGAGGTCCTATCCAGAACAAAATGTCCTGTTCCGTCGGTGTGACTGTGTTGTCCGCTGGTCTTGTTAAAAATTCCAGCATCCTCAATTGGGGAACCTGCTTCATCCACCAATTTTCCCTCTATGTTTTGCGCAGCAATGGTGCCCATGAAAAGCATGAACAATGCTGCCATAAAATATTTCATGTCGTTGTCTTTTAATTTGATTTGATAAATAAGTCTGAATAATGGGAGTACTAGACCAGTTCCAAAAAATTGGTCTAGCCAGTTTTCAGCTCTGTTGGGGAGGAGGCGTGGTTACACCTTGGCACCAAAAAGAAGTCAGGCATTGGTAAGGCCAATTGCTGTCAACGATTGGCGACGTAATTAATTCCAGGGAAACACTGGTTTCTTCAGTAAAATGTTTGTCCAGTTTAAGGCTGATTTCATCTTTGGATTCTTGCTGATCAGGCTGATTGGCCTCCAACAGTTCCTTTAAGGCTTCCAAAGCTTCATGCGAATGACCCGCCATGGCCTCTAACGAAGAATAATCGATAGCTTCATGATCCGAGGCAAAATTATGATGGTGGGTCTTGGGAGCCAGAATGTGAGAAACTTCGTGAAGGGTCTCCAAAACCAATCCATTGAAAAGTCCGAGTAGATAAAACATGCACATTGCTGCGCATCCCATTCGGATAAACTTTGATTTTGTATGTGCTTTATTCAGATTCACGAACGCTTGATAATCGGTTTCAAATTTACCTACGAAAAAATTAAGGGTAGGGTTTTATTTTGATTTTGTTTGTAACAATTGTCCGTTACATTTGTCTAACAGTAAAACACAACCATGGACATTGCATTGCTCATTTTAGGGTTTCTTTTAATGCTGGTCGGGATACTCGGTAGCTTTTTACCTGTTTTGCCCGGTCCACCCATAAGTTGGGTCGGATTACTGTTGCTTTATTTAACCAAAGCTGTCCCAGATAATTGGTGGATTTTGGGAGTGACCTTTGTAATAGCCATTACCATTACCATTTTGGATTATGTGATACCTGCCATGGGCACCAAACGGTTTGGCGGCAGTAAATTTGGCATGTGGGGGACCATTATAGGTTTACTTGTGGCCCTTTTTGTTCCCATCTTTGGTCCATTGGGAATAATCATTTGGCCTTTTATTGGAGCTCTTGTGGGTGAGTTATTGAACAAAGCCAATAAAAAAACCGCCATGAAGGCGGCTTTTGGTTCTTTTTTAGGCTTTTTAACCGGCACGTTTATGAAACTTGTTGTTACCGTTATGTATACCGTTTTCTATGTCTACATAGCAGTAAAATACGCTGGCGACCTTTTTACTTTTAGTTAGTCCAACCACTCTGTTTTTTCAGAAATAGGAGTTCTGGCCGATGGTATTACCTCACCATCAAAATAACCCATATAGAAAAAGCCCAGACATCTTTCGCCTTCGTTCAGGTCAAAAAATTCATCCATGAATTTTATAAGACCTGGAGAAGCCCAATAAGTCCCAATACCCAATTCAGTACAACACAACCACATATTTTGGACCGCCATGGCCACGGCTGCAACTTCCTCCCACTCTGGCAAGCTTTCCTTCGGGTCGCGTTGCATACAAATTGCAATAACAGCCCCAGAATTTGATGGGTTAAATTGCAATTTTTTGATTGTCATCTGTTTTGGGTTGGCATCCACTTCTTGATATTTATTGGACAAAAAAGCACCCAATTCCTTTTTCTTTTCCCCCAAAAGCACTTTGAAACGCCAAGGTTCTGTTTTCTTGTGGGTCGGCGCCCAATTGGCGGCCTCTAAAATTTTTTCAATGGTCTCTTTGGAAATAGGCTTATCGATAAATTGAGGTGGAAAAATACTTCTCCTTTCCTTGATCAAATCAAAAATCATAATACTGTATTAAGTTGAATTCCAAAGTTACTCCCCAAAATGTTACCATCATAATTTCATAAGTAAATCCATACATTTTTGCAGCGCAGGATTTCTGTTGTCCGTTTTCCAGACCATGCTCAATACTGCTCGCTGTTTTATTTTTTTCATTTCGATGAACTTGACTTTCATCTGAAATCCATACTGAAGTGTTGTGGGCACAATCGCAATACCCAATCTGTTTTCCACTAATTTAAAAATGGTCTGTGCATGGACAGATTTATGGGAAACATGGGGAACAAAACCGCTGTCCTCGCAAATACTTAAAACCGTATCGTAGTACATAGGACTATAATCTTGTGAGAAAAGGATAAAATCCTCATTAGCTACCTGATTGATATTATTAAAACCATCTTCATCCAAAGGATGGTCCTCTGGCAAAACCAAGGAAAACGTGTCCTCAAAAACAGGCTTCACATCCAAACCTTTGGGCACCCTTGACAATCGTACAAAGCCCAAATCCAAACGATCAGCCAAAATTGCATTAATCTGTGCCCGGTTGGACAGTTCCTCCAAAGTAGTATGGACAGTAGGGTATTTTTCTTTTAACCCCAACAACAAATTGGGAACCACATTCTGCATAGCAGAACCCAAAAAACCTATCCTCACCTCACCCAATTGTCCGTCACCGATAAGCTTCACTTGCTTTTTGGTCTGATCGAGATGATTCAAAATAAATTCCACCTCTTTTTTTAAAAACTCACCTGCTGGGGTCAGACTCACTTTTTTCTTGTCCCTTACAAAAAGTTGCGTTGCCAGTATCTCCTCCATTTGTTTGATTTGCGTACTCAAACCGGGTTGGGAAATAAACAACTTTTCGGCAGCCTTTCTATAGTGAAGCTCTTCGGCCACAGCCAAAAAATAGATGAAATGTCTAAGTTCTATTTGATAATTCATACTTATTGATTATTACAAAAATAAGTATTGGTAATTATTAAACCTAATTGATACTTTTGAATAATCGTGATTAATCATCTAAACAAAAAGCTGTCAGGTCGAGCGCAGTCGAGACCTCATTTTTAAACTTTGAGTCCATTAACTTCTCGACTGCGCTCGAAGTGACAATTTAACGTGATTGATTGCAGAAAATCAGTTAGTGAATTAATTTAAAAGCATGGCGAAAGACCGAACATTTCAATTTGGCGAAGACCACTTAACCGCAAGTATAGCGTTGGGTTTGGCCAAAGGAACCATTAAGGGCATTTTTTCCGATAAATGCCTGAAAAATGTGAATGCAAGTTACCAACGGGTACAGCGTATCGTGGAAAAAGGCGATACGGTGTATGGCATCAACACAGGCTTTGGTCCTTTGTGCAATACCAAAATCTCTAAAGAGGATACCAAAATCCTTCAATCCAATATACTACAGAGCCATAGCGTGGGAGTCGGCGACCCAATATCCACGCAATTGGCAAAAATTATGCTGATCCTAAAAATCCATGCCTTAGCCAAAGGTTTTTCAGGTATTGCCGAAACTACTTTACAGCGTATGCTTTGGCACATGGAGAACAATGCCATTCCCGTGGTTCCCTCACAAGGTTCGGTTGGGGCTTCTGGGGATTTAGCACCGCTTTCCCATTTATTTTTGCCATTGATAGGTTTAGGCAAAGTAGAGTATCAAGGAAAGACAATTCCAACACAAGAACTTTTTCAACAAACAGGATTGGAACCGCTCGATCTGGGTCCTAAAGAAGGACTTGCATTGATCAATGGAACCCAATTTATCGCTGCACACGGAGTGATGGTGGTTCATAAACTACAAGATTGCTTACGCCATGCCGACATCATCGGTGCCATGATGCTTGAGGGGTTGCAAGGTTCCATGAAGCCATTTTTCGAAGAGTTACACCAACTTCGCCCTTTTAAAGGCAACCAACATGTAGCAGGCAGAATCCGAACATTGCTTCAAGGTTCCGAGATTTTAGAGGACCATATTGATTGCGAACGGGTTCAGGACCCCTACTCACTACGCTGCATGCCACAGGTACATGGTGCTTCTCGAAATGCTTGGCTACACCTGAAAGAATTATTGGAGATTGAATTGAATTCGGTCACCGACAATCCTGTCATCATAAATGATGAACTCACCATAAGCGGTGGAAATTTCCACGGACAACCTTTGGCCATGACATTGGATTATGCTGCATTGGCCGCTTCGGAAATCGGAAATATCTCAGACCGACGCATCTATTTGGCCCTTGAGGGCAACAGTCCTGGAGTTCCCAAGTTATTGATGAACGATACGGGTATCAACTCAGGGTATATGATTTTACAGTACACTTCTGCTGCGTTGGCCAGTGAGAACAAAAGTCTGTGCTTCCCCGCTAGTGCGGATAGCATCCCTACCTCTTTAGGGCAAGAAGATCATGTGAGCATGGGGTCTATCAGCGGAAGAAAAGCGCTCAACATTATTGGCAATGTCGAGAAAATCCTTGCTATTGAATTGTTGACCTCAGCACAGGCGTTTGAGTACAGAAAGCCATTAAAATCAGGTATCGTATTAGATGAAATCCATACATTCCTTAGAACCAAAGTTGCTTTTGCCGAAAACGACCGTGTTTTTGCAGATGATATTGAAAAAGGAATCGAAATCATTCAAAATCGAGAAATCATTGATTTGGTAGAATCGGTGATGAAAGAAAAAGAACTGACTTGGGATGCACCACATCTTGAAGAATTTGAAACATACTAAAATGAACAGACCGCTATTAATAGGACCATTTACCCAATTGCTTCCCATGACAGGACTCCCCTTAAAGGGAGCGCTCAAAGATGAACAATTGACCATTATTGAAAATGGAGGGATTTTAATTTCCGAAGGAAAAATTCTTAAAGTTGGGATTTTTGACGAATTGAAATCCAGTGACGTAGACATCCACCAGATAGAGGGACAACAAGTTTGTCTTCCTGGCTTTGTGGACTCACACACCCATATCTGTTTTGGCGGTACCCGAGCACGCGATTACGCCTTCCGTAATGCTGGAAAAACCTATTTAGAGATTGCCAAGGCAGGTGGTGGAATCTGGGACACAGTGACCCAAACACGAAAAGCTTCACAAGAAGAATTGGTAGCAGGCATCATTTCCAGAAGCCGAAAACATCTCAATAATGGCGTCACTACTATCGAAGTGAAAAGTGGTTATGGCCTTTCCGTGGATGAAGAACTTAAAATGCTACGCGCCATTAAACAGGCCAATGAAACTTCAAATGCAACTTTGGTTCCGACCTGTTTAGCGGCCCACATGAAACCAAAAGATTGGAATCAAGACAAGGATTATCTAGACGTAATCATCAATGAATTGTTTCCCATTATAAAATCGGAAAACTTGGCCAACCGGGTAGATGCCTTTGTTGAAGAAAGCGCTTTTTCTCCAGAGGAAATCAAACCCTATTTTCAGAAAGCAAAGGAAATGGGATTTGACATTACCGTGCATGCTGACCAATTTACCACGGGAGGTAGTCAAGTAGCCGTAGATTTTGATGCGGTTAGTGCCGACCATTTGGAGGCCAGTACCAAAAAAGAGATTCAATTATTGGCCAAGAGCGATACCATTGCAACAGCATTGCCAGGGGCATCCCTTGGTTTGGGATGTACCTACACCCCTGCACGTAAAATTTTGGATGCTGGCGGTGCATTGTCCATTGCCAGTGACCACAATCCAGGGTCTGCCCCAATGGGCGACCTGTTGACCCAAGCCAGTATTTTGGGAACATTTGAAAAACTCTCCAATACCGAAGTTTTGGCAGGAATCACTTCCAGGGCAGCAGCAGCTTTACGATTGGAAGACAGAGGGAAGCTGGAAGCCGGTGCAATGGCAGATTTTGTGGTTTTCCCTACGGATAACTATCAAGAAATCACATATCACCAAGGGCAATTAAAGCCAAGTGAAGTTTGGAAAAAAGGAGCTCCTATCCACTAAAAATTTGAATTATGACTGAATTTCAGCAACAGATATTACAAGGAATACCCACACAGCTACCCGCAAAAAAGGCTTATCCTAAAAATGGGAATCCAGCGCCAAAACGGAAAGACATTCTTTCCAAAGAAGAGAAAAAACTGGCCGTACAAAATGCGCTACGTTATTTCCCCGAAGCTTGGCACAAAGAGCTTGCCCCCGAATTTGCCGAAGAGTTAAAAACCTATGGTCGTATTTATATGCATCGGTTTAAACCCGATTATGAAATGTATGCAAGGCCCATATCGGAATATCCGGCAAAAACACATCAAGCAGCTGCCATTATGCTGATGATCCAGAACAATTTGGACCCCGCCGTAGCACAACACCCCGAGGAACTTATCACTTATGGAGGAAATGGAGCCGTATTTCAAAACTGGGCACAGTATCTGCTGACCATGAAATATTTGGCAGAAATGACCAAGGAACAGACCTTGAACATGTATTCAGGTCACCCGATGGGACTTTTCCCCTCATCCAAAGAAGCCCCAAGAGTGGTGGTCACCAACGGAATGATGATTCCGAACTATTCCAAACCCGACGATTGGGAACGTTTCAACGCATTGGGCGTTACTCAATATGGACAGATGACCGCAGGTTCCTATATGTACATAGGCCCGCAAGGCATTGTGCACGGAACGGCTATTACAGTGATGAATGCTTTCCGAAAAGTATTGAAGAAAAATGAATCCCCTGAGGGCAAGATTTTCTTGACCGCTGGACTTGGGGGCATGAGCGGCGCCCAACCGAAAGCAGGGAATATTGCAGGGGGCATCACCATTTGTGCGGAAGTCAATCCCGAAGCTGCCAAAAAACGTCACGACCAAGGTTGGGTAGATGAACTTTTGGTGGATTTGGACCTATTAGTGGTTCGAACCAAAGAAGCTGTAGCAAACAAGGAAGTAGTTTCCTTGGCTTACATTGGTAATGTGGTGGATGTTTGGGAACGTTTTTACGAGGAGGACATTTTTGTTCAATTGGGGTCGGACCAAACCTCATTGCACAATCCATGGGCAGGTGGTTACTATCCCGTTGGGCTCTCTTTTGAAGAATCCAACACCTTAATGGTTGAAAATCCAGAAGCCTTTAAGGAAAAAGTACAGGAATCGTTGCGAAGACAAATCAATGCCATCAACAAACATTCCGCAAAAGGCACCTACTTTTTTGATTATGGCAATGCCTTTTTATTGGAAGTTTCCCGAGCAGGCGGCGATGTAATGGCTGAAAACAATATCGATTTCAGGTACCCTTCCTATGTACAGGATATTTTGGGACCCATGTGTTTTGATTACGGATTTGGACCATTCCGATGGGTTTGCACCTCTGGTGACCCTAAGGACCTTCAAAAAACGGATGCCATCGCCCTTGAAGTGATGAAAAAAATAAAATCCAAAGCACCGGAAGAAATCCAGCAGCAAATGCAGGACAATATCAAATGGATTTCTGAAGCGGAACAAAACAAATTGGTGGTGGGTTCCCAAGCTCGAATACTCTATGCCGATGCCGAGGGACGAAGCAAGATTGCGGATGCCTTCAACACGGCCATTGCCAAAGGAGAAATCAGTGTTCCTGTGGTATTGGGACGCGATCATCACGATGTAAGTGGAACCGATTCTCCCTTCAGAGAGACCAGTAATATATATGATGGCAGCAAGTTCACCGCCGATATGGCCATCCAAAATGTGATCGGCGATAGTTTTAGGGGAGCCACTTGGGTTTCCATCCACAATGGTGGTGGCGTTGGCTGGGGAGAAGTAATCAACGGCGGATTTGGCATGGTGCTCGACGGTTCCGAAGAAGCCTCCACCCGATTGAAGAAGATGTTATTTTTTGATGTGAACAACGGGATTTCGCGCAGAAGTTGGGCAAGGAACAAGGAAGCCCGATTTGCCATTGAACGGGAAATGGAACGCTCCCCCAATTTAAAAGTAACTTTGCCTTATCTTGTAGAAGCTGATATTTTGGACCATCTTTTTTAATGTGATGAAACACTACGACCCCCCGAAAAAAGACCTTTGGACAGGAAGAATTTCCAATAAATGGCTGTATCTGCACGAAAAAGTGCATTGCACACCCTTGGAGGAACTCCCAGAAGCCCAAAAAAAATCCATAGCCCTTTTGGGTTATGCCTGTGATGCTGGAGTGCACCGGAACCAAGGTCGGGTTGGAGCCGAAGATGGTCCAGATGCAATTAAAAGTAGTTTTGCCAAAATGCCCAACCATTTGGGAAGCAATGTACTTTTGCACGATGTGGGTTCCGTTAGCTGTGCCAATAGCGATATGGAATCTGCCCAAGAGCAACTGGCCAAAGCAGTAAATTCTCTTTTAGAAAAAAAACAGTTTCCCATAGTTTTAGGTGGTGGGCACGATATGGCCTACGGGCACTACAGCGGCATCAAAACATATTTGGATGCTAAAAAAGAAGGCCAGACCATCGGTATCATCAATTTTGATGCACATTTTGATTTGCGGAAAAACTCGGAGCAAAGCAATTCGGGCACTCCCTTTTATCAGATAGCGAAAGACTGTGAAAAGGAGGGCATCGATTTTAACTATCTCTGTCTGGGTATCCGAAAAGATGCCAACGACAGAAACCTGTTCCAAACGGCCAGAGAGCTTGATGTAATCTATGTAATGAACGATACCTTCCAAATCCCTTTACTGAATGAAATCACTACTTGGATCAATGCTTTTGCCAAAAATGTGGACCATATTTATGTGACCATCGATCTGGATGGATTCTCCTCGGCCTACGCGCCCGGAGTCAGTGCGGCTTCGCCCATGGGCTTTAGCCCGTATATGGTTTTGGAATGCCTGAAAACGATTATCGGCTCTGGAAAACTCATCAGTATGGACATCGCCGAGATGAATCCCAAGTACGATATTGATGGGCAAACGGCAAAATTGGCCGCTTCGCTAGTGCACCATGTAGCGCATAGTATTTCTGGAAGTTGATTTCAGTCTCCTCCAAAAACAAAAAAAGCCTTCCAAAAGGAAAGCCTTTCATTGGCGAGCATCGGTTTGATGCTTCAACCTGATTCCAATCATCGCGACTGGAATCCAACACAACGTGACAAAGATAGGATGATTTTTCGGAAAAAATAGCAGCAAGGGTTGTTGATATTTATTTTTTGGATTATTTCCATTTTATAGGAATATTTCCATAATTTAGCTTTCCTTCAACTGAACAATGGAAAAGACGATTTTGCATCTAGACTTGGATACATTTTATGTATCCGTGGAGCGCATCATCAACACAGAGCTTAAAAACAAGCCCTTGTTGGTGGGCGGCACCAGCGACCGCGGTGTAGTAGCCGCCTGTAGCTATGAGACCCGTGGATTTGGAATCCATTCGGGCATGCCCATGAAAATGGCCAAGGAACTTTGCCCAGAAGCTGTGGTCATCCGTGGCAATGCGGGCACCTACAGCAAGTATTCCGATGTGGTCACGGAAATCATTAAGGAACATGTTCCCCTTTTCGAAAAATCGAGCATTGATGAGTTTTACGCTGACCTATCGGGTATGGACCGTTTTTTTGGCTGTTACAGATATGCTACGGAAATGCGGCAGAAAATCATTCGGGAAACAGGGCTGCCCATTTCGTTTGGATTATCAGTGAACAAAGTGGTTTCCAAGGTAGCTACCAACGAGGCCAAACCCAACAATCAGCTTAAAATAGATTTTGGTCTGGAGAAGCCGTTTTTGGCCCCGCTTTCCATCAAAAAAATTCCGATGGTGGGCGACAAAACCTATCAAACCCTTCGAAATTTGGGCATACGGCAGGTAAAAACCGTTCAGGATATGCCCATGGATATTATGCAACGGGTGTTGGGCGCGAACGGCCAGGTCATCTGGAAACGGGCCAATGGGATAGACAACACTCCCGTAATTCCGTTCCACGACAGAAAATCCATCTCCAACGAAAGGACTTTTGATAAAGACACCATCGATGTCATCAAACTCAGGGGTATTTTGATTGCCATGACCGAAAACTTGGCCTATCAACTACGTCGAGGCGATAAGTTGACGGCCTGCGTTGCCGTAAAAATCCGGTATTCCGATTTCAACACCTACTCCAAACAATCCCGTATTCCGTACACGAGCGCCGACCATACCCTTATCCCAAAAATATTGGAGCTGTTCGACTCACTGTACAACAAACGGATGTTGGTTCGCCTCATTGGAATTCGATTCAGCCATTTGGTCTCGGGCAATTATCAAATCAACCTTTTTGAAGATACCGAAGAAGCCTTGAACCTATACCAAGCCATGGACCGTGTCCGTAACCGGTTTGGAAGTCGAAGTGTGCTACGTGCCTCTGCCATGGGCGCAAAGACCATTGGCAGCATGCACAACCCTTTTAACGGGGAACCCCCAGTGGTTTTAGCTCACAGAAAACAGTAATTGCTTGTCACCTCGAGCGCAGTCGAGAGGTCATTTGAATTCAAAATTTACACATAGGTCTCACATCTCGACTGCGCTCGATATGACAGTTCGACCTCATAATTGATAACTGACAATTGTATTTAAACTGCCACACATATTACAGTTTACGATTCGGGACCTTCTCGGAGGTGGAGTTGTTGGAATTGGCACAACAAAATCATGTGACCCAACTGGTACTTACCGATATCAATAATACATCCGCAGGATTAAACTTTGTTCGAAAGGCACCGGAATTCGGCATCAAGCCGATTTTAGGCATTGATTTTAGGAATGGAACCCAACCCTCCTTTATCGGCATTGCCCAGAACAACGAAGGGTATCTGGAATTGAATGATTTTTTGTCTCACCACCTTCATGATGGTTCAGAAATTCCAGACCGTGCCCCCGATTTCAAAAATGCATTCGTAGTATATCCTTTTGAACAAGTGCTGCTCAATGAAATGGACCATTTTCAAGACCATGAGTTTGTTGGAATCTCCATCAAAGATCTGCGGAGGCTTCCTTTCTCCAAATTGGCATCCTTAACAACCAAATTGGTAGTACAGCAGCCCGTTACCTTTCGGAACAAACAGGATTTCAACGCTCACAGATTGCTAAGGGCCATCGACAATAATCTACTATTGAGCAAACTTCCAAAGGAAGAAGAGGCCAGCGAAGAAGAAAAAATGTATCCCGTCCAAAATCTGGCCGCTGCGTTTTCAGAATTCCCTTTTATTTTGGAAAACACGGAAAAAATGCTCAACAAGTGTACTATCCATTTTGATTTTTCGAAGGACAGAAAACCCCAAAACCTGAAAACATTTTTGGGCAGCGTGGAAAAAGACGAGAAGCTTTTGGACCAACTCTGCGTCGAGGGGCTCCCCTACAGGTACGAAGAAGTGAACGACTCCATCAAAAGTCGTTTGAACAAGGAATTGGACCTCATCAAAAAAATGGGGTTTGTCTCCTATTTCTTGATCAATTGGGACATTGTTTCCGAAGCAAGACGAAGAGGCTTCTTTTATGTGGGGCGAGGTAGCGGTGCCAACAGTATTGTCGCCTATCTACTTCGCATTACAGATGTGGACCCCATGGAACTCGACCTCTATTTTGAGCGATTCATTAACCTCTACCGGGCCAACCCGCCCGATTTTGACATTGATTTTTCGTGGAAGGATCGCCCTGCCATGACCCAATATATTTTTGATCGTTTTGAACATGTCGCCCTGCTCGGTACCTATGTCACTTTTAAGGAACGAGGGGTTATCCGGGAATTGGGAAAAGTGTTCGGCCTACCTCCACAGGACATTGATTTTTTACTGGCAGGAAGGTACCGTTTGGAACAACTGGACCATGTATCCAAACTAGTACTGAAATACGGTAGCTTGCTCAAGGGCAAACCCAATTATTTAAGCATTCACGCTGGCGGAATTTTGATCAGTGACAAACCTTTGCATTGGTTTTCGGCCACCCATTTACCGCCAAAAGGCTTCCCCACCACACAGTACGACATGGTCATTGCTGAAGATGTGGGACTGTACAAGTTTGATATCCTAGGGCAGCGGGGCTTGGGAAAAATCAAGGAAGCCTTGGAAATCGTGGCTTACAACCAACCCAAGAAATATAACGATATCGATATTCATGATATCAAAGGATTTAAAAAAGACCCTGTAATCAATAACCTCATCAAAACCGCACAATGCATGGGTTGTTTTTATGTGGAATCGCCTGCCATGCGGATGTTACTGAAAAAATTACAGGTCGATAATTATTTGGGATTGGTGGCCGCCAGTTCCATCATCCGTCCCGGTGTGGCCAAAAGCGGTATGATGCGGGAATATATTTTACGCCATCGTAACAAGGGACGAACTGAAGAAAAGGCGCATCCCGTGATGTTGGAGATCATGCCCGACACTTATGGGGTTATGGTCTACCAAGAAGATGTGATTAAAGTGGCTCACCATTTTGCAGGTTTGGACCTTGGCGAGGCCGATGTGCTCCGCAGGGGTATGAGTGGCAAATTCCGTTCGCGGGACGAGTTCCAAAAAGTACAGGACAAGTTCATTTCCAACTGCAGAAAAAAGGGCTATGCGGAAAATTTGATTTCCGAAATCTGGAACCAAGTGGCCAGTTTTGCGGGCTACGCTTTTGCCAAGGGGCACTCCGCTTCGTATGCCGTAGAAAGCTATCAAAGTTTGTTTTTGAGAGCCTATTTCCCTTTGGAATATATGGTGGCCGTACTCAACAACGGTGGCGGATTTTATCGTTCGGAGTTCTATGTACACGATGCCCGTATGATGGGCGCCACTATACACCCTCCCTGTGTAAACAAAAGCATGGCCGTTAACCGTATTTATGGTACGCATATTTATCTGGGGATGATGTACCTCCGTGATCTGGAGAGCAGGGTCATGGAACGCATCTTGAAAGAACGCATGCTTCATGGAAGTTTTTCTTCCCTCGAAGATTTTTTGGACCGTGTTTTTATTCGGATGGAGCAGCTTTCCATTCTTATCCGTATCGATGCTTTCCGCTTTACGGGGGTCAACAAGCACGAACTGCTCTGGAAAGCCCACTTGATGCTCTCCAAGAACGACCGATTGGAACACCCGAAGCTTTTTCCGCCAAGGTATCAAAAATTTCAGATGCCCAAACTCAATACCACGGCATTGGAAACCGCCTTTGAACAATGGGAACTCTTGGGATTCTGTCTTTGCAGTCCTTTTGAATTATTGGAAGAACCTCCCAAAAATACGAACGGACAGAAAGATCTGGAGCGTTACCTCAACAAACATATTGATATATATGGGTATTTGGTCACCGTTAAAAATACCTCGACCCACCAAGGCAAGCGCATGCACTTTGCCACTCTGGTGGACCAACAGGGGCAAGTGTTTGACACGGTGCTCTTCCCCCCTGTTGCCGCTAAATATTACTTTCGTGGCAAGGGCATATATCGATTTTATGGAAAAGTAGTGGAAGAGTTTGGCTTCTTGAGCATTGAGGTCATCAAAATGAAGAAGGAAAACTACATCCAAGATCCCCGCTACGCCGATATGAGGACAAGTAAAAAGTTATTGGGCAACAACAAGTGATCGGAATACCGTAACTTTCACTAACGAATTGACCATCACATGAAAATTAGAATTAAAGGGAATTCCATACGGTTTAGATTGACCCAAAGTGAAGTACAGCAACTATCCGAAACGGGGTCGATAAATGAAAACACCGAATTCGGAAACAGCATTTTTCAATACCAAGTCAAATTAGCCCCTACAATTCAAAACCTTGAAGCAATCTACTCCAATGGCAATATCTTAATGATGGTTCCCGAAGATGATGGAAAAAATTGGTTCCATAATGACATCGTTGGCTTTGCACATGAAATGGAGCTTCCAGCAGGCAAAAAACTACATCTATTATTGGAAAAAGACTTCACTTGCCTTGAAAACAGGATGGAGGACCAATCAGACAATTATCCAAATCCAAAACTGCAACACTGACCAAGATGGAGAACAAAACAAACCGAAATGTTTCCCTGACCGGGGATATTAAATTTACAGGACTTCGACTTAAGGAACCTATGCAGACCTCTGCCGGTTTTTTGGGCGTAAAAGAAGCCTTGCGGCACAGTTTCAAGGAAATGGGGATAGTGCGTTCCATGCGAAGCTTATTGGAAATGAACCAAGAAGATGGTTTTCGCTGCCCCAGCTGTGCGTGGCCCGTTCCAGAACATCCATCAAAAATTGCCGAGTATTGTGAGAATGGAGCAAAAGCATTGGCAGATGAAGCTACTCGAGAACACATTGGTGCTGATTTTTTCAAGAAACATTCTGTAGAAGAATTATCACAGCTCAGCGATTTTGAGCTGAACAAGTTGGGACGTGTGGTTGAACCCATGGTCCTAAAACCAAACAGTGTACATTACGAACCTATTTCATGGCAAGATGCTTTTGAATTGATTTCCGATGAACTATACAAGTTAAAAGACCCGAACGAGGCTATTTTTTATACTTCGGGCCGTTCCAGCAATGAGGCCGCATACCTCTATGGTATGTTTGCCCGTGCCTTTGGCACCAACAATATGCCCGACTGTTCCAATATGTGCCATGAATCATCTGGAGTGGCCCTTTCCGAGACCTTGGGGATAGGTAAGGGTTCAGTAAAACTTGACGACCTTTATGGGGCGGAAGTCATTCTAGTAGTTGGGCAGAACCCGGGCACGAATCATCCCAGAATGTTGTCTGCCCTTGAAAAATGCAAAAAGAACGGTGGAAAGATCATCAGTATAAATCCATTGGCCGAAACAGGATTGGTCAACTTTAAAAACCCGCAAAGTGTTTCCGACATGTTGGGGAATGGACAACCAATTGCCGATATACACCTTCCGGTAAGAATCAATGAAGATATTGCACTGGCCAAACTGATCACAAAAAAACTAGTGGCCTTGAATGCCAAAAATTCCAATGTTATTGACCATGAGTTTATTGTGGAGTACGTGGATGGTTACGATGAACTGTTGAAAGATTTGGATCGCTACGACATGGAAAACCTGCAACGCCGAAGTGGTGTTTACATGCGAAAAATAGACAAGGTTGCGGAATTGTTGGCCGAAAACTCCAAAATCGTCGTCTGTTGGGCCATGGGCATCACCCAACATAAAAATGCGGTGGATTGTATCAAAGAATACGTCAATATCTTATTGCTCAAAGGAGCCGTAGGCAAACCCTTTGCTGGAACCTGCCCTGTACGTGGCCATAGCAATGTACAGGGAGATCGCTCAGTGGGCATTATGCACTACGTGAACAAAACGCTTAATGCGAATATCCAGAAACATCTCAATTTTGATCCCCCAACGGAAAAAGGATATGACACAGTCGAGGCCATCGAGGCAATGTATACCGAAAAAGCCAAGGTATTTGTTTGTTTGGGAGGTAATTTTTTAATGGCCGCTTCGGACACTCGATATACTGCAAAGGCCATTCAGAATTGCGACTTAACGGTACAAATAAGCACCAAACTGAATCGCAGTCACTTAGTTACCGGTAAAACTGCATTGTTGTTACCCACCTTTGGTCGTTCCGAAAAAGATGAAAAGAATGGCGAACTCCAATTTTTGACTATGGAGAGCAGTACGGGCAAGGTTCGTCAGAGCAAGGGGCTATTAAAGCCTCCTTCAGAACATATTAAAAGTGAACCTGAGATCATCGCTCTTTTGGCTCATACTTATTTTAGGGGCAATCACTCCATGAATTGGTACGAATTGGGCCAGGATTACAATCTTATCCGAAAATTGATCGATAAAACAGTTAAAGGATTTGAAAACACCAGTGAGCAATCCAAAGGGTTTGGATACTATTTGCCCAATAACGTTCGTAACCGCGATTTTAGAAAATTACCTAATGGTATGGCGCAACTGTCCATTACTTCTTTGCCAGACCATGAATTAAACCCTGATGAATTCTTGCTGATGACCATTCGTTCACATGATCAGTTCAATACTACCATTTATGGTTTGAACGATCGTTACCGAGGAATCTACAACGAACGCCGAGTTGTTTTTATGAACAAAGAAGATATGTTGGAACAGGGATTGACCCAATTGGATGTTATTAATCTACACAGCAATTATGATGGTATCCAGCGAACAGCAGAAAAATTCTTGGTGGTCACCTACGAAATACCAAAAGGAAACATGGCCGCTTATTTTCCAGAGACAAATATGCTGGTGCCCCACAATCATTTTGCGGATAAGAGCCAGACTCCCATTAGCAAATCCATAAAGGTTACCGTGGATAAAATTCCGCGATCTTAATTATTTGAACGCAGAAATTCCTGTAATATCAGCACCGGTTATTAACAAGTGTATATCGTGTGTGCCTTCGTAGGTAATCACACTTTCGAGGTTCATCATATGGCGCATAATACTGTACTCACCAGTGATTCCCATCCCGCCCAACATCTGCCTTGCTTCGCGGGCAATTTTGATGGCCATTTCCACATTGTTCCGTTTGGCCATGGAAATCTGAGCAGTTGTCGCCTTGCCCTCGTTCTTTAGTTGTCCCAAACGAAAAGCCAATAGTTGGGCCTTGGTGATTTCAGTGATCATTTCGGCCAATTTCTTTTGTTGAAGCTGAAATGCGGCTATCGGTTTCCCGAATTGAACCCTTTCCTTGGCATATCGGAGCGCGGTATCATAGCAGTCCATGGCCGCGCCGATAGCTCCCCAAGCAATACCATAACGAGCTGAATCCAAACAACCAAGAGGTGCCCCCAAACCGTTCTTGCCCGGTAAAAGGTTATCCTTGGGCACTTTTACATTATCAAAGATAAGCTCTCCCGTCGCGGATGCCCTTAACGACCATTTATTGTGGGTCTCTGGGGTGGAAAAACCTTCCATTCCACGTTCTACTATCAATCCATGAATCCTGCCTTCCTCATTTTTGGCCCAAACCACGGCTATATCGGCAAATGGCGAGTTGGATATCCATAATTTGGCACCATTCAATATATAATGGTCCCCAGCATCCTTGAACTTAGTTTCCATACCTCCAGGATTTGAACCATGGTTAGGTTCGGTAAGCCCAAAACAGCCCATCCATTCACCAGATGCCAACTTGGGCAAATACTTTTTACGCTGTTCTTCGGTTCCATAAGCAAATATGGGATACATCACTAGGGAAGATTGTACAGAAGCGGTGGAGCGAACGCCACTATCGCCACGCTCAATCTCCTGCATAATCAAACCATAACTGATTTGGTCCAATCCTGCACCACCGTATTCTTCGGGAATATAGGGACCAAAAGCACCAATTTCGGCCAATCCTCCAATAATCTGCTCGGGGAATTCTGCTTTTTGGGCATATTCCTCAATAATTGGAGATATATCTCGCTTTACCCATTGGCGAGCAGCATCACGAACTAGTTTATGTTCCTCGGAAAGTAAATCGTCCAAATTGTAATAATCTGGGGCTTCAAATAAATCGGGCTTCATTTAGAATAAATTTTGAGTAAATATAACATTTCATTTGTGCATTGTTACATTTTTAAATAAAATGCTTGCGTCAATTTCATGTATTCTTCTGTGTATTGATGTCGCCCTTCTTCAATCACCAACGAATCCACAAGAGTTTTGTTCTCATGAAAGCTGAATTCCATCAGACTTCTTTTGAAATTGGCATCTGGATTTCCCTTCACCCTTGTGATACGATTTGGATATAATCGAACTTTTTGGGCCAGCTCAATAAAAGCTGCTTCTTCTTTAAATGGAATGATTACAGCAAAAACACCATTTTCAGTCAAAAACTTGGAGACACCACTAACCAATTCGTCAAATGGTAGCGAACTGCTTTGTCTTGCCTTGTCTCGAGCTTCATCTCCACTAAGAACATGTTCGGAATAAAATGGAGGATTGGAAATTATAAGATCATATGTATCATCCATTTCGTCTACAAATTCATCGAATCCAGCATGGTAGCAGAACAATCTATCTCCCCATGGGGATGCTTCAAAATTACCAACACATTGCTCATAGGCAGCCTCATCCAACTCAATAGCATCTATAGTTTCTGCCAACGAACGTTGAGCGAGTTGCAAAGCAATGAGTCCGGTTCCAGCCCCAATGTCCAAAATTGATTCGGGATGTTTTTCCAACGAAACCCAAGCGCCCAACAAAACACCATCGGTACCGACCTTCATGGCACATTGGTCTTGATGAACGGTAAATTCTTTGAATTTGAAAGGTTTCATTGGACCAAATTATAGTTCACATATTTAATAAGCATCAATTGAAACATATCATTCATCAGTTGAAATAGGTCATACGTTAATCCTCTAACCAATATTTAAGTTGCATATGGTTATTTCGCCATCAATTTTTGGGAAAGGTCCCAGTTAAATCATCACCAAATTATCTAAACATTATTTATTATGAAAAAAATAGTTTTTGCAATGTTCATTTTCGTTGGAATAACAACTTATGCACAAAATGACTCGAACTCATTGAGCCAAGGCAGCTGGATTATCGAGGCCAACACAGGTTCTTGGACTACTGGTAGTACAGCTTTTTCTCTAGTCTCCACCAATGGATTTACCTTGTATTCGGTAGGAGCTGAAGGAGGTTACTTTGTAGCCGACAATTTAGCTTTAAAAGTAGGGCTTGGTTATTCTGGCGGGGATGATATGGATGGAACATTCAATTACAAGGTTGGAGCTAAATACTACATTATAGACGAGATTCCTTTAGGAGTAGATTATACTGGTGCAAGTTCTGACGGAAATGGTGCCAGTTGGGTTGGTCTTCAAGGGGGATATGCATGGTTTGTAGCAAATAACGTAAGTATTGAGCCAACAATACGATACAATATGACTTTAGATGAAGATAAGGCAGACAGCGCCTTTCAAGGATTGATTGGTTTTGCCTTTCACTTCTAAATAAATGTCAAAAACTCCTACTTAGGTATATCATTAGGATTTTACCTAGGTGGCGGCAAGTGGAAAAAATAAAATTTCGTCTAGTTTTATTAAAGAAGGAGGGGGCTAAGTTTAGCCTCCTTTTTTTGTCTTAACCTAGATAAAGGCCAACCAATCCCTCAGGGGTTTTTACGTGGATGGCTCTGTTTTCCCTATCCACTTTGGTTATAATATCATCACTAACGGGAATCAATAACTCCTTATCCCCTTTCTTTATTTCGAACAAATCTTGTGAAGCACTATCGTTCACGGATTCCACAATACCAATATCTCCATGCACCTCATCCATAACAGTAAATCCGATTACCTCATGGTAGTAGAATTTATTTCCTGTAAGTGGAGGCAACATGGTTAAGGGAAGATATAGCTCGGAGCCGATAATCTTATCTGCCGTGGGCTCATCCTTTACCTCTTCAAAATCAATACGGAGCAAATTGGATTTGTGCAATCGACACCTATCAATAAAAAATGGAACCAGGTTGTTTCCCAACGAAACAAGCACTGATTCCATATTTTCGTAGATATCGGGCTCGTCGGTGTCCAATTTAACCAACACCTCGCCCTTAAAGCTATATTTTGAAACGACTTTGCCCAGGTAGAAACAGTCTTCCTTGCGCATCGTCCTACGTTTCTATTCTTCTTCTTTGGCAGCTTCTTCAGCAGCAGGAGCCTCCTCGGCAGGGGCTTCAGCTTCCGCAGTAGTTTCTTCTGTTGCAGCTTCAGCGGTTTCTTCGGCAGCCTCTTCAGCAACTTCCTCTTCAGGTAGTGCAGCAGCAGCTCTCTTGGCACTAACTTCCTTCTCAGCTTCCAATGCTTTTGCTCTAGCTTCTGCTTCTGCTTTGCTCAAACCATCTCTTTTGGCTTGGATTTTTTGTTCTTTCTCTTCCAACCAAGCGTTGAATTTTTCTTCGGCTTGTTCTTCGGTCAATGCTCCTTTACGAACACCTACTGCTAAGTGGTGCTTCATCATCACACCCTTATAAGAAAGAATTGCTCTGGCTGTATCGGTTGGTTGTGCACCGTTCTGTAACCATTTTACGGAACCATCAATATCAAGATTGATTGTAGCTGGATTGGTATTCGGGTTATACGTACCCAATTTTTCCAAAAATTTACCGTCTCTTTTCGCTCTTACATCTGCAGCGACTACCCAATAGAATGGTTTACCTTTTTTACCGTGTCTCTGAAGTCTAATTTTAACTGGCATATCACATTAATTTGTAGGGTGCCCGACCCTGATTATTAATTCTTTTTAATCGCTTATCGGTAAAGCGGGTGCAAATATACATTTATTTGTTTATAGGACAGTGTTTTCGGTAAAAAAAGTTAAATGCCTTTAACAACTCTCCCCTATCCCGTTAAACCTATTATAAATCAACTTAACTATTTGTTATTCTGATGTTTAACCTTATCTTATATAGTGAAGTCATCGAAAGCCGATGGCCATTAACCGATAAAATGAAGAGAGATTATGAAGTACACTGTAGAAATGTCGAACAAATTGAACGAACTTTTGGAAAGAACCTATGATGCTGAAAAAGGATTTAAACAAGCAGCTGAAAAGGTGGACAATAAAACCATTAAGCAATTCTTTATGGACAGTGCCAAGAAAAGATACAATTTTGGCCAAGAATTAAAGGCTGAAATTATGTCTTTTGGACAAACCCCGGAAAAGGGAGGAAGTACTAAAGGAACTTTACACCGATCATGGATTGATTTTAAATCCTTGTTTACTTCCAATAATGAAGAAGCAATGCTAGAAGAAGTTCATCGAGGTGAAAAAGAAGCCATCGCCACTTACAATGATATCTTGCACGATAAGGATTTTGTATTGCCACCATCCACAGAAAGTCTATTGATGAAGCATAGAAACGCCATCAGGGAAACCTTGGAGACAGCAAACATATTCGAAACAGCAGTATCGTAATTCCAAAAGTCACTAGATACAAGCAGAAGAAAAAGCTGGGATTTATTCCCGGCTTTTTTTAGTTGATAACTCCTCACAACTCTTTTTTACCAAATCTATCTACTTCCGTACTTTTATCTATTCTTTTTTTGACCGAGACCGATAGCCTATGTATTTGATTTTTGATACGGAAACCACAGGCCTGCCCAAACGCTGGGATGCCCCGATTACCGACACCGACAACTGGCCACGATGCGTACAGATAGCTTGGCAATTGCATGACGAACTCGGTAATTTGATCGAACACCAAGACTTTTTGGTAAAACCCGACGGCTTCAACGTACCCTACGAAGCTGAACAGATACATGGCATTTCCACTGCTTTGGCAGAAGAAAAAGGGGTATCCCTGAGCGAAGTTTTGGAAGCTTTCAATAAGGCTTTGCAGCAAACCAAATTTGTGGTAGGTCAAAATGTGGGGTTCGACATCAACATTATGGGATGTGAGTTCCACCGTGGCGGTGTGGAAAGTCCGCTAACGGAACTACCGGTTCTCGATACCTGTACAGAACATACCGCTGAACTCTGTAAAATACCAGGAGGCCGTGGTGGCAAATTTAAGTTGCCCACCTTAACGGAATTGCACGAGTTTTTGTTTGGGGAACCTTTTGCCGAAGCTCACAATGCAACCGCGGATGTGGAGGCCACTACCCGTTGTTTTTTGGAATTGGTACGCAAGAAACAGTATTCCTATCAAGAACTGGATGTTCAGCCTGATTACTTTGAGCGTTTCTCCGAAGCCAATCCACAGGAAATTGAGCTCATCGGGTTAAAGCACATCAACCTGAAGGCCGCATCAAAAGAAATAGCCGATGCTCTATGGGCTGAAGATACCGGTGGGGTTTCGGACGAGGAGATTCAAGAGAATGTGGAGACTTTGGAGGATGAACCCTTTGTACATCTACACAACCACTCCCAGTTTTCGGTGCTCCAGTCCACTATCAATATAAAAGACTTGGTCAAGGCCACGGCCAACCATGGCATGCCTGCCGTTGCCCTTACCGACCACGCCAACATGATGGGCGCCTTTCACTTTGTGAAAGAAGTGATGGGACACAACAAAGCGGCAAAGGCCAAAAACGAAGAACTTATCGCCAAGGGCGAACAGCCTACCGAGAGAGAAATCACCCCCATTGTAGGTTGCGAATTCTTTGTCTGCGAGGATCACACCAATAAAAACGTAAAGGACTACGGGCATCAGATCGTCCTCTTGGCCAAAAACAAGGAAGGCTATCACAATTTGGCCAAAATGTCCTCCATCGCTTATACAGATGGGTTTTATTACGTACCCAGAATCGATAAAAAAGTAATTGAACAATATAAAGAAGATGTAATTGCCCTTACCGGAAACTTGTATGGTGAAGTTCCCAACAAAATTTTGAATGTTGGCGAAAACCAGGCAGAAGAAGCCCTATTGTGGTGGAAAGAACAATTTGGCGATGATTTTTACATCGAAATTATGCGTCACGGCCAAGAGGATGAAGATCGTGTCAATCAAGTTTTGGTTCGCATGGCCAAGGACCACAATGTAAAACTGGTTGCCACCAACAACACCTATTACTGCGATAAAAAAGATGCCGAGGCACACGATATTTTATTGTGTGTGAAAGACGGCGAAAAACAATCAACCCCCATCGGTAGGGGTCGTGGTTATCGCTATGGATTGCCTAACCAAGAGTATTACTTCAAATCTTCGGACGAGATGAAGGAGCTCTTCAAGGATTTGCCCGAAGCCATCTTGAACATTAAGGAAATCGTGGACAAAATCGAGCCCTACGACCTTGCCAGTGACATTCTGCTGCCCAAGTTCAGCATTCCTGAAGAATTCAAGGACCCAGAAGACGAAGTGGACGGAGGGAACAGAGGCGAGAATGCCTACTTAAGACATATTACATACAAAGGGGCCGAAAAACGATACGGCGAACTTTCCGATGAAATCAGGGAACGGATAGACTTCGAGTTGGAGATTATCAAAAACTCCGGGTATCCGGGATACTTTTTGATCGTGGAGGACTTTATCCGGGAAGCACGGAATATGGATGTATCCGTAGGACCAGGTCGTGGTTCGGCCGCTGGTTCGGTGGTAGCGTACTGCTTAACGATTACCAACATCGACCCCATGAAGTACGACCTACTTTTTGAGCGGTTCCTGAATCCTGACAGGGTGTCCATGCCCGATATCGATATTGATTTTGATGATGAAGGCCGTAGCCGGGTCATGGACTACGTAATAGACAAGTACGGTGCGAATCAGGTGGCACAGATCATTACTTACGGAACCATGGCGGCCAAATCCTCCATTCGGGATACCGCCCGTGTTTTGGATTTGCCATTGGGCGATGCCGACCGGATTGCCAAATTGATTCCGAACATGTCCAAGCTCAATAAAATATTTGGGGTGGACGAAGCGGATTTAAAAAAGAAGTTTCGTTCCGAAGAACTGGAAAAGGTGAACGAGCTCCTCAATATCGCCGAGACAGATGATTTGGAAGGGCAGACCTTGAAGATGGCCCGAGTGCTCGAAGGTTCGCTGCGAAATACGGGAATCCACGCTTGTGGGGTAATCATCACGCCAGATGATATTACCAACTTCGTACCCGTTTCTGTCGCCAAGGATTCCGACCTGTACGTTACCCAATTCGATAACTCCGTAGTAGAGAGTGCCGGACTGTTGAAGATGGATTTCTTGGGATTGAAAACCTTGACCCTGATCAAGGATACCGTCAAAATCGTGAAAGCACGAACAGGAACTGAGTTAGTGCCGGATGATTTCCCACTGGACGACGAGAAAACATACGAGCTTTTCCAACGAGGAGAAACAGTTGGGGTATTCCAGTACGAATCTCCCGGGATGCAAAAACACATGAAAAACCTGAAACCCACGGTTTTTGATGACCTCATCGCCATGAACGCCTTGTACCGACCTGGCCCCATGGAATACATACCAAGCTTTATTGCGCGTAAGCATGGTGAAGAGGAGATTACCTACGACCTCCCCGAGATGGAAGAATACCTCCAAGAAACCTACGGGATCACGGTTTACCAAGAGCAGGTGATGTTGCTCTCCCAAAAACTAGCTGGATTCTCCAAAGGTGATGCGGATGTACTCCGTAAAGCCATGGGTAAAAAGATTTTTGCCCTACTGGAAAAGTTAAAACCACAATTCTTGGATGGTGGGGAGAAAAATGGACACCCAAGGGATGTTCTAGAAAAAATTTGGAAGGATTGGGAAGCATTCGCCTCCTATGCCTTCAACAAGAGTCACTCGACTTGTTATGCCTATATCGCGTATCAAACAGCGTACTTGAAGGCCCACTACCCTGCCGAATATATGGCTGCGGTATTGTCCAACAACATGAACGATATTAAACAGGTCACCTTTTTTATGGAGGAATGTAAACGGATGGGACTCGAAGTATTGGGGCCGGACGTAAACGAATCCTACTACAAGTTTGCGGTGAACAAGGACAATGCGGTCCGTTTTGGTATGGGTGCCATTAAAGGTGTAGGGCGCTCCGCCGTGGAGACCATTGTGGAAAATCGAAAAGAGGACGGACCTTACCGATCCATATTTGATTTGGCCAAACGGGTTGATTTGAGGGCAGCCAATAAAAAAGCATTTGAGAACTTGGCGCTGGCTGGAGGTTTTGATTCTTTCGGAGATACGCATCGTGCGCAATATTTTCATGATGAAGGCGATGGCATCACATTCTTGGAAAAGGCCGTGAAATATGGTTCCAAGTTTCAGGAGAACCAAAACTCATCACAAGTAAGCCTTTTTGGTGAAGCCAGTGAGGTTCAGATTCCAGAGCCGATTGTTCCACCATGCGAGGAATGGGGCACCATGGAAAAGCTACGCCGAGAAAAGGAAGTGGTCGGCATTTATATTTCAGGACACCCGTTGGATGATTTCAAAAAAGAGATAAAAGCATTTTGCAAGAATACGGTGAGCGATTTCGCCCGTTTGGAAGAGCACGTAAACCGGGAACTAACGGTTGCAGGGGTGATTACCGATGTACAGCATCGGGTTTCCAAAAACGGTAAGGGCTGGGGACTTTTCACACTCGAAGATTACAATGAGTCCTACGAACTGCGGATTTTTGGTGAAGAGTACTTAAAATTTCGTCATTTTTTAATGATCAACTCCTTTGTACACGTGAGAGCTTATGTTCGGGAGGGCTGGGTAAACCGGGATACGGGCAAAAAAGGTGACCCGAGGCTTCAGTTCAACGATTTCAAGCAACTTCAGGATGTTATGGATGCCTTTGCAAAAAAGCTGACCATCAAACTGAACATAGATCGGTTACAAGAACAACGCATCAAAACCTTGAAGGATACTTTAACATTACATAAAGGGGACCATCCGATAAGTTTTGTAATTTATGAGATGCAGGAGGAAATCAAACTCAAACTATCGAGCCGAAAACAGAAGGTAAAGATAAACAGTGAGTTACTTTCCGAACTGGAGGCGAATGAAATTCACTATAAGTTGAATTAGACCATAATTATTACCAATGGCACAATAATTAAAACGAATACGCCCTATGTAAGTTACATGGGCATTATTTGACTAACTTTGCATAATATTAAAATAAATAAGATGGCACTAGAAATAACAGATGCGACTTTTGACGAAGTAGTTTTAAAAAGTGACAAGCCTGTCCTAGTAGATTTTTGGGCAGCATGGTGCGGGCCTTGTAGAATGGTAGGTCCGATCATTGAAGAAGTAGGACAAGAATATGATGGCAAAGCCGTTGTTGGTAAAGTTGATGTAGACGCCAACCAGCAATTTGCCGCTAAATATGGTGTGCGTAACATCCCAACCGTTTTGATTTTTAAAGATGGTGAGGTTGTGAACCGTCAAGTAGGCGTATCTCCTAAAAAAACCTATACAGACGCGATTGATGCAGCGCTGTAAAAAGAAAATTGGAATTAGATTTTAAAAAAGGTTTGGCATATGCCAAACCTTTTTTATTTTATCTTCATCAATAATAATAATTAGTTCTAAAGTTTGATTCTAACAAATGTCAGCTCGATTTGACAACAGTTGATACTAAATCGAAATCAAACCGAATGCTTTTGAAGTGAACCATGGACGTAAGATCGGAACTTAGCAAAGCGACCCTTTTCCAAAATTTGGAGCTTTTGGCTCATCAAATCGTGGAGGGGTTTATCAGTGGCATCCATAAAAGTCCGTTCCATGGATTTTCTGCAGAGTTCGCGGAGCACAAAATTTACAACCCAGGTCAGAGCACAAAGCATATCGATTGGAAACTTTTTGCCCGTACCGACCGTTTGTACACCAAAAGATTTGAGGACGAGACCAACCTCCGCTGCCATATGATTTTGGACAACTCGGCCTCTATGTACTATCCAGAAGTGAAGGATTATTCTTTGGACAACCTCAACAAAATTGGTTTTGGGGTACTATCCATTGCGGCTTTGATGCAGGTTTTGAAAAAACAACGGGATGCTGTGGGACTCAGTATCTATTCTGACACCTATGATTTTCATGCTTCCGAAAAGAACAGTGAACGTCATTTTCAGATGCTGTACTCCAAATTGAACCAGGTAGCGGCACATAGAACAAACTCGAAAGAAACCAAAACTTATACGTTTTTACATCAAATTGCGGAGAAAATCCATCGTAGAAGTTTGATTTTTCTGTTCACCGATATGTTCCAAACGGAAACCGAAGAGGATAAACTCTTCGAAGCCCTGCGCCATCTTAAATACAATAAGCATGCGGTTGTTCTTTTTCATCTTTTGGATCAAGAACACGAACTGAATTTTCATTTTGACAACTCCCCCAAACGATTCGTTGATGTTGAAACGGGCGAACATATCGACCTATATGCCGATTCCATCAAAAAAGCATATTCGAAAAAAGTATTGCAATACCAAAAAGACCTACAACTTAAATGTGCTCAATACCATATAAAATATGTAGGTGTTGATATTCGGTCCGACTTATCCCAGGTATTGAACTCCTTTATGATAGAAAGGCAAAAATTTGCTTGATTATTTTTTTAAAAAAATGTTTTGCCATATCCGAAATGAGAGTGTATATTTGCACTCGCTTTAAAAAAGCATTTTGAACAAGATTTGAATCCGACTGTTGTCGGAGTCTTACAAAGATAAAATCATTGGTCTGGTAGTTCAGTTGGTTAGAATACCTGCCTGTCACGCAGGGGGTCGCGGGTTCGAGTCCCGTCCAGACCGCAAAAAGCTCCGATTTCTCGGAGCTTTTTTGTTTTTATACTTTCCCAATGTAGAGTATCTCGCCCTTATTTCACCCAATATACCGTTTAAATACCCACGGTATTGGCATCCCCGTTAAACATCCTAGCATTTGAGCAAAACAAGCCCCTGTCAAAAGCTTATTTTCCTATTGATTATTGATTTAACGCAAAAACAAGAAAGATGAACAATAGAAATTATAGAAACAATCCCGAAGGGCTACGACACATAAGAACGCTCATTGACGAACAAAAAACCGTGATGATGGCCAGCAAACTGGACACCATACCTTTTTCCATTTGTCCAATGACACTCCAACAAATGGACGAAAAAGGTGACTTATGGTTCTTTGTTGCAAAAGACAGTGGCCTTTTTCACGATATCCAAAAAGATAACAGAGTTCAGATTATTTATTCAGATGAACAACAGCACACCTATATTTCCATATTCGGGAATGCCACCCATATCATAGCCAACCAGAAGAGGGACGAATTATGGAACCCCAACCTTCTTAACTGGTTCGAAGGAAAAAATGACCCAAATTTGGCGTTGATCAGCGTAAATATGGAGAGTGCTTTTTATTGGGACAACAAAAACGCAAAATTAGTTTCGCTGTTTAAGATTGGAAAAGGTGGCTCCGTTAAGGAAGAATCAGGCGAAGGAGTTAAAGGTTTTGTGAATTTATAATTAACAGAACATTTTTGTTTAACGGTAACAGTGGGTTACTATAACGTTTTCAAAAGTTTAAATACTACTGAAAAAGCGTTAGAAAAAACATAAAGCCCAGTATTATTGGGATTTAAGGGCTGTATTGCTTACCTTTGTCCCGATGAACGTTAAGCTCCACGAGAGAAAAAACTGTAGAATCTTAAGTTTTACTTATCTGGTATTCAGAAACCAGCCCAATAAGTTCATTCCGCCTACCCTATAATTACCTTCCCTTATGGGAAGTAGATTCTATTACCTTGGAAAACAAGTGTGATTTTACTTGCATTTCCATTTTGCCCGATTCGAAACCGTTAACTAATAACTAAAAAATCAGAACTATTATCGTTCAAAATAAAAGCATGGTAATCAAGACCTACGATGCCTATACCAGACTTTCAACCATGGAAGCTAATAGGTTCGCCAACTTCCTGTTTGATCACCAAGAAGGAAAAAAAGCAACCAAAAAGGCTATTAGGAAGGCTATTCAATATTCCACCAAAGACATTCCTGGTTTGGGCGGGTACGTTTTTGCCATGGAGGAAAAAGATGAAATTTTGGGCTTGGCCGTTGTGAACAAGACGGGTATGGGAGACTATATCCCCGAAAACTTTTTGGTGTTCTTTGTAATACACCGAGAGCACCGGGGTGAAGACATCGAAAAAAAATTATTGGATTATACCCTCCAATATTGCAAAGGGGACGTTGCCATTCATATTACAGATGAGAACCAGTATCCAAACAAAAAGTTTTTTGAAGAAAAAGGGTTCAATGCGACCCATTTAGAAATGAGATTGAACAGATAAACCATTATATGCTAAAAATTGAAGTTAAGCCAGGCGAAAGTATCGAAAGAGCTTTAAAACGCTACAAGAGAAAATACAGAAACACAAAGCGTTTGGATCAAATTCGAGATCGCCAAGAATACACTAAAAAATCAGTAGAACGCCGAAAAACATTGAAAAAGGCACAATACAAGGAAAAATTCCTGAACGAACAGGAAGACCAATAACATCAAAAACAAAAAGTATCAACAACAAAATGAGACTTTCAAGAATTAAAAGGGAAACCAGATATGAAAAACGCTATAGCGTTAAAATGGGGGAGCTTACCACCCGCGTTACATACATTAAAAGGTATATTATGGGGCTTCCCGTCCGCACTTTGCATAAATACCGAGCAACTTATAACGGTAAAATCAAGGATTGCAAAGAGTGCAATGTATTAGCATAACACCATTATAATTTATTATATAACCCTTTAATAAAAACAATGAAAGTATTGGTTATTGGCGCAGGTAACATGGGGCTTACCTATGCCACAGGTATGTCTAAATCCAAATTGTTGAAAAAACGCAACATTATGGTACTGGACAAGTCAAAAGAAAAATTAGAAGAAGTTGGTAAAATTGCCTATTTCGATGCCATAGACAGGATTGAAGACTGCGTACCACAAGCAGATATCATCTTTTTGGCCGTAAAACCCTATCATGCCGAAGAACTATTCGAACGCATGAAAAAATTGGTGAACCCAGAGCAATTGTTCATTTCAATCATGGCCGGGGTCACCATCAACTTTATACAAGAATCCCTAGGAATCAAAAAAGTGGTCAGGGCCATGCCCAATTTGCCCGCTCAGGTCGGGAAAGGTCTAACCAGCTATGTATCTGCCGAAGAGGTTTCCCGTTTGGAGCTTTTTATGGTAGAAGGCCTGTTGGACACGACAGGAAAATCACTTAGGGTGAAAAATGAGAAATTTATTGATGCATCCACAGGAATTTCTGGAAGTGGTCCGGCATACGTATTCTACTTTATGCAGAGTATGATGGAGGCCGCCCTACAAATGGGATTCTCGGAGAACGTATCCAAGGTATTGGTAAGCCAGACCTTCACAGGTGCAGTGGAGTTGTTCAACCAAAACAACTTAAATCCCGACACTTGGATGGAAATGGTAGCCTCAAAAGGAGGAACCACTAGGGCTGCCTTGGACTCCATGGAAGACAATAATGTAAACGAATTAATAAAAGAAGCCGCCTTTGCAGCATTTGGTAGAGCTGTGGAACTGGGCGAAGAATACTAAAACATGTATAAAGAACTAGTGGTCATCAAAGTAGGTACAAATGTGATGACCAATAAAGACAATAGAATTGTAAGACCTGTGCTCAACAGTTTGGTACAACAAATTGCTGAGCTTTACGAACGAGACATCATGACCATTTTGGTCTCCTCTGGATCGGTAATCGCCGGTAAAGAGGTGCTGGGAAAAGCCAAAATCAAGGACAAAACCCAACGTAGGCAAGTATATTCCGCCATTGGGCAGCCCAGAATGATGAGGCACTATTATAATATATTCAATGATTACGGAATGAAATGTGCCCAGGTACTCCCTACAAAAAGGGATTTTAACCCTGGTGTGCACCGCGACAACATGATCAATTGTCTTGAAGGACTCCTTTCCGAAGGAGTTATCCCGATAGCCAATGAAGATGATGCCGTTTCCGTTTCCATGTCCATGTTTTCGGACAACGATGAGCTGGCCACTTTACTGGCCCAATTGATGAAGGCCGACAGACTTATCCTAATGACGGATATTGATGGACTTTATGATGGACATCCCGAAAAAGAGGAGTCCAAGGTAATCGATAAAGTTGAGCCAAAAGAGGACTTGGAAAAATACATCGAAGAAGGAAACAAGCAAGAAGGAGAAGGCCGAGGCGGTATGGGCTCCAAATTGAGCTATGCACAAAAAGCCGCAGCCGATAATATTCCATCTTACATTGTCAACGGAAAACGGGAAAACGTAATCCTGGATATTGTAGAGGGAAAAAATGTAGGAACAGAAGTTTCAAAACCACAGTAATGAAATTATTAAAAACAGATTTAAAAAATAAAGTATTACAAGATATGGAGCGTATCCTTGATGAAAATCGGGATGAATTGCTCCAAGCAAACAAAAAAGATTTAGACGCATTTAACCGAGACGATCAGGCACTGTACGATCGTTTGGTAGTGAACCAAAAGAAAGTAGATCAAATGATCCAGGCCGTAAAGGAGGTTCGCTTGCAAGATGACCCCGTGAACAAGGAAATCTCTACAAGGGAATTGGACAATGGGCTTAAAATCATCAACAGAACGGCACCTTTTGGCACTATTATGATCATTTACGAGTCTCGCCCCGATGTAACCATCGAGGCAGCCGTGCTTGCATTTAAGGCCAATAACAAAATATTGCTCAAAGGAGGTAAGGAAGCCTACCATAGCAATAAAGCCTTGGTCAAGTTTTGGCATCAGGCTTTGACGGAAAACGACCTGTCCGAAGATTTTATCCAGTTTATGGAAATGGACAGAACACAAACACAGGAGTTCTTAAGGAATCCAGACCAAGATTTGGACCTTATTGTACCCCGTGGTGGCGAACGCTTGATCGCCTTTGTAAAAGAACACGCCAAGTGCGCAGTGCTTATCAGCGGTAGGGGAAACAACTTCCTATATGTTCACAAAGAGGCTGATTGGGAAAAAAGTTTAAAAGTGATTTTGAACGCAAAAACCCATAAGATCTCAGCCTGTAATGCACTGGATAAAATTTTGATGGATACCCAAATTGATGGTTACGAGGATAAGCTGAAAGAACTGCAGCAAGTACTCACCGCCAACAATGTTTCCATTATAGTGGACGACGAAGTCAAAAAAGTATTGACGAATGAGGATACCATTACCGATGAATCTATTTGGCAAGAAGAGTTTTTGGCCATGAAATGTGTCATTGGCGCTGTCAACAATATTGATGAAGCCGTTCAAAAGATAAATAAAAACTCCGGTGGACACTCTGCTTCCATAATGACGGAAAACAATGGCGTTGCCAAAACATTTATGGAAAACGTGGACTGTGCAGCTGTGTACCAAAATGCATCCACTCGATTTACCGATGGTGGTCAAATGGGTGTTGGTGCAGAACTTGCCATAAGTACCGACAAATTGCACCATAGAGGTCCATTAGGTCTAAAACAATTGGTCACCAACAAATACTATGTGTTTGGCGATGGTCAAATAAGGGTGTAACAGATATAAGAACACAATTAAAAAGGGGGCGAATCGCCTCCTTTTTTTATGACAAACGTCATGGTCCTATTGCAATTTCCCCGTTCAAAAGCTTAAAACTTTCTTTTATTGATATTTTTCGTGTCTTTTATTGGTCATTTTTTAAGAAAATATCTAGATTTATTGCTTAAAATAGAATAAATATGGGAAAATTTGAGATTAAAACGGATAAAGCCGGAAAGTTCAGGTTTAATTTAAAAGCTGGAAACGGTCAAGTTATTTTAAGCAGCCAAGGATATTCATCTAAAGATGCTTGTGAAAATGGAATCGAGTCTGTGAAAAAACATTCGCAGGACGATGGAAATTTTGAAAGAAACAAGGCAAAGGACGGAAGCCCTTACTTTAACTTAAAGGCATCCAACGGCCAAGTTATTGGAAACAGCGAAATGTATTCCAGCGAATCCGCTATGGAAAACGGTGTTGCCTCGGTTAAAAAGAATGCACCCGATGCATCGGTAGAAGAAGTTGAATAATCAGTACCATTCAAACCATATCGAACAGCCCTTTTAGGGCTGTTTTTTTTGCTCTGAATTTTCCATATCAAACCAAAAAGGGCATTCATTGGTTGAAACTGGTCATCCATAAAACGGAGCACTTTTATATCATTTTTTGATTCTATGTTTGTTCTGCAATCAAGCGTTAATCACAATTGAATAGCAAGATCAATTTTTAACGTATGCACATATAGCAATTCACTTTTGACGACTGTTGGTCATAAAAGTGTTTAGTTTAGTTGAGGTTTCCGTTACGCCAAGGAATTATATAATTCCTTGGTTGTAATGGTTTTTTTGTTTTGGCATCAATCTAAAAAGTAGGATTATTCGCATATTTAAAAAACAGTATAAATCCAAATCTTCCATCCGTCAATTCAAAACCCCCATTCGTTTATTACCTCAAGCTCCGCTTCAATATTTACAGTCTCTTTGTGCTTTTCACAACAATTACCAAACCAGAATAAAGTTGAAAAATCATGAAGACAAGAACAATCAAATTACTGACACATTTATTGTTTGTGCTTTTTGCGCAAGCGATGTTTTCCCAATCCTATGTTGGATTTTTGGAAGACAATTATAACGGGGTTCATGGGGTAATCACCAACCCGGCGAACATAGCCGATTCCAGATTAAAACTGGATATTAATCTAGTAGGTATCAGCGCACTTTACGGCAACGATTATATCGGCTTTAATCTTGGAGATGCTTTTAGGGACTACAGTTCTGTTTTTGATGATGCGGAAACATTTCCCACTCAAGACAATTTTTTGGCATTCAACATAGATGTAATGGGACCATCGGTAATGCTCAGTATCAACAAAAAAAGCTCACTTGCCATTTTTACAAGAGGACGCGGCGTTTTCAATCTAAATGATGCGAACGGGAATCTGTTGGAAAAAGAAGGAGGTTTTGATGAGAATGAAGATTTTAATTTAGTAGAAGGAGATATAATAGGATCCTTTAGCGCATGGGGAGAAATAGGCGCTACCTATGCAAGAGTACTTAGTGACAATGGTGAACATTTCCTTAAAGGAGGGGTAACTGGAAAATTACTTCAAGGTTTTGGAAATGTATATATTGATGGAACCGGCATTACTGTTGATTATGATTCGAATACGCGACAAGTTTCCACAGCAGGAGAATTGCATTTGGGAGATACAGGTAATATCAATGAGCAAGGAAATTCAGGAAACGCTCTTGATTTTTACAATGGTTTTGGTATTGGTGGAGATCTGGGTCTTATCTATGAGTGGCGCCCGGAACACACCAAATACATCAAAATGAAAAGTGATGGAAGTTCCATTGTAAACCGAGGTGTGAACAAATACAAATTAAAACTGGGTATGTCCATTACCGATATCGGAAAAATAGTGGATGTAAAAGGAACTGATCGCTTCTACGACCTTAACAGAACCCAGGATATTGATAATTTTGATGGAGATGTTCTCGAAGAAGCTTTATTGGACAACTTTAATCAAATTTCCAGTAATAAGGCAGAAGGGTATGCCTTACCAACAGCACTGCGTACAAATATGGATTGGAATTTGAATTCCAAATTCTACCTTAACCTAAACGCCGATATTTCGCTTACCTCAAAAAACAAAAGAAATACCGGTAGCATTTTAAATCAATATAGAGTAACCCCTAGATACGAAAGTAAATGGCTTGCCGTATATTCTCCTGTTAGTATTCTCAGCAATGTTGGGATGCAATGGGGTGCAGGATTTAGATTAGGACCAATATATATGGGGTCCGGCTCCATTTTATCATCATTGTTTGGTGAAAACACAAAGGCATTGGATCTATATGCTGGAGCAAAAATCCCTATATACCACAGCAAGCTAAGGGACAAGGATAATGATGGCATTATAAACAAAGAAGACAACTGCCCTGAAATAGCTGGACCAATTGAAAACCAAGGGTGTCCTTGGCCGGATACTGATAAAGATGGCATATTGGACAAAGATGATAATTGTCCTAATGAAGCAGGACCTGTCGAAAATAATGGATGTCCTTGGCCAGATACTGATGGAGACGGAATCTTGGATAAAGACGATAATTGTCCAGAAATACCGGGATTACCAAAATATAATGGATGCCCCGATTCCGATGGGGATGGCATCATAGATTCAGAAGACCGCTGTCCTGAACAACCTGGTAAAAAAGAGTATAACGGATGTCCGGATAAGGACGGTGACACAGTAGTAGATATTGACGATCAATGTCCAGATGTGGCTGGAACGGTAAGTAATAGAGGATGTCCGGAAGTTACGGAAGAAGTTCAAAAACAATTGAACGACTATGCGAGGACAATCTTGTTCGATACAGGAAAAGCCACCATTAAACCAGAATCCG
Organism: uncultured Allomuricauda sp.; assembly: GCF_947258355.1. Taxonomy (GTDB): domain Bacteria; phylum Bacteroidota; class Bacteroidia; order Flavobacteriales; family Flavobacteriaceae; genus Flagellimonas. The sequence continues at coordinate 2,902 of NZ_CAMYIC010000062.1, read as the reverse complement.
TTGCTGTCATGGTGGACATTATTCAAATTTTGAAGGAATATCCCAATGCGAAATTCACTGTTGAAGGACACACGGATAGCGTAGGTAGTAGCACAAGTAATCAAAGATTGTCTGAAGCCCGAGCCAATTCTGTTCTCGACTTCTTGATCAATGAAGGTATTTCTGCTGATAGATTACGTGCGATTGGATTTGGAGAAGAAAAACCAATTGCCTCCAATACAACCAGACTTGGAAGAAAACAAAATAGAAGGGTTGAAATCAATCTAATAAAATAACCATCCTTTAGCATTAATATTCTAGTTAGAACTTGGTTTGGTGTAACACTTAAGTTCTGCGATTTTTAAAGATGGTTAAGCCGCCAAGAAATTCTTGGCGGCTCTTTTTTTCAAAACATCCAAATGAAGAAAACAAATGATGTGTATGTAAACCCCTACAAACGCAACATTCTGATAATCAAACCCATTTTCTGTTCGTTGATCCAATTCACCCATTCATCAATTCGAATGCACCATAGGTTAATTGGGCGACCCTAAGTACCTGAATACTACCTTATTTTATACTTACCAAATCTGTTTCCTGCTTCAAGATAAAGTGGAAGCAATTCAAACTTTGCTGTTATGACAAAACTTCTACTCAACTATTTTTCTTTTCAACTAAAACAAAAAAGGTGGTTGACATCCTCCTTTTTTCCAACCCTCACAAAAAGGGTTTTGTTCCTCTCGGGAACATTCTTCATTTTTTTATGGGGAAATCAATCCTTCGGTCAACAAGTGGATACGTGGTTTAGTGCAGGAAAAGGCATTAATTCACCAACCTCCCCTTTTTGGCTATTTGAACACGATCCCATTACAACCTTAGGACAAGATGGCGACCCTGTAAACTCATGGTATGATATTGTGCATTACTCAGAACAGAACTTAATACCTAATCCCGCAAATCCGGCAGACTATCCTAATGACCCCTTTTTAGGTGTACCTCCAGGTTTCGATTATCCTTTTCCCAATAGTGGAAGCTATGCCCAATTTCTAACACCAACAGGAACTGTTCCAGAAGTACCAACAGTTAGAAGAAACCCAACAGATAATCTTAATTTCAATCCCATAGTAGAGTTTGATGGAAGTGGCGATGGAGAAGCTTTGCACTTTAGGTCAAATTCTCGTGGAGACGTTACCGTATTTGTAGTGTTCAGGGCATTAGGTGCTGGTAACTCAGCAGAAACCCAAAGATTGTTGTTTGGTGGCGATGTGGATGTACATCACGAATCTAATAATTCGGATGATTGGGCTACCAACCTTTCATTAGGAATTGCCGGTGGAAATCGTTTCTCAATAGGCCGAACGTGGAATGGAGATGCCGGGGGATATTTTCAAATGGGAAATATTGATCTTCTTGGGGAACCTAGTATTGGTGCATTCTCAAGAACACGGGGAATCGACCTTGAAACATTGACCACACATGTCAATGGACTTCGTGATATTTTGACGAATCGAAACCACCCATTAGCAGATAACACACTATTTTATTTCAATAGAGTAGGAAAGCATTTTAACAGTAACGACCCCAATAGAAACTTAACAGGTGATGTAGCGGAAATTTTGCTTGCCGATTTTGCTATGACCGACAATCAAAGACAAAGGGTAGAATCCTATTTGGCGATTAAATATGGTATAACCTTAAGTGATGGAGCACAATTGGGTAGTATTGTAGGTAACGGAACCTATGACTATCTAGCTGCCGATGGTACGGTTATTTGGCAATCCGATCCAACATACCAACATGATATTGCGGGATTGGGAAAAGATAGGTATAAGGATGTATTGAATTCACTCAGTCTCAGATACAATATTGACCAAAGAATATCCAAAAGTATTAATTCGGATGCGATTGTAACCATGTCTACAAATTCGGATTTTACTACAGATAACCTTGATTTATCCAGAACAGCAATCGATGGACAAATATCAGGAGGCATTGATCCATATGAACACAACTATTTGATTTGGGGGAACGATAATGCAAGTATTAATGAAGTCTTAGCAGAACTACCTACAGGAATAGACTCAAGAATTGAAAGAGAATGGAGGGTACAGGCAGTAAGATCAGCAGGAGTAAACCCTATTGCAAACATAAGTATAAGAGTAGATTTGAGTGGATCCGACATATTGGTCAACAATCCTGGTGGCTGTACTTTAAAATTACTGATTGATACGGATTTAGATGGAGATTTTACAACTGGGGTCATTACTGAAATTGATGCCACAAATATCGATATGGCAGGCAATGCCTATTTCGATAATGTTACATTTAACCATCGTGAAGTTTTCACCATCGGTTTTGTAGATGAAATCCCCGACATCGACCCCCTGGCCGATCAGACGGTATGCGACTCCTACACCCTGCCTGCCATATCTGGGACAAACCTGACCGGCAACGAAGCCTACTATGACGGTCCCGGAGGAACGGGGACACAGTACGCCTCAGGCGATGTGCTCACCGCATCCGGGACATACTACATCTACGATGAAACGGGCACCACGCCCAACTGCTTTGATGAGGAAAGTTTCGTGCTCACCGTGAACGTGACACCCGACATCGACCCGCTGGCCGACCAGACGGTCTGCGATTCTTATACCCTGCCAGCCATAACCGGCACAGACCTGACCGGCAACCAGGCCTACTACGATGCGCCCAATGGAGGCGGAACACAGTACGCCCCCGGTGACGTGCTCACCGCATCCGGGACATACTACATCTATGATGAGACAGGGACAACCCCCAACTGCTCCGACCAAGAGAGCTTTGTACTGACCGTCAATGTCAGTCCGGATGTATTCGACCTATTGGACCCCGAGGCATGCGATTCTTACACCCTGCCAGCCATAACCGGGACAGACCTGACCGG
>NZ_CAMYIC010000061.1 GCF_947258355.1 uncultured Allomuricauda sp. | reverse complement strand
TTTTACATCGTGTAGGGAGCGACAGAATTAAGGTGTCCGAAAAAATAGATTTCTCCAACAACGAAGTATTCCTGTACAAAAACAAGTTTTCGGTCACCAATAAAAAAGGGGTGCTTCATCAAATTGATACCAAAGGCAAGTTGACCGCCACCAATTTCAATCTAAATCCAGACCATGGTTTTTATGCCACAAGCAATACCTTGGTATTTATGGATGATAATATTCTCAGCATTAAAGGAAGAAAAGTGGAATTAGAGCTTGGTGTTTATTCCAAACCCAAAATATTTTACATCTACGATAAAATTTATGTAGGCGTAACGGATATTCAGAACCATCAGATCTATTTGTTCGATAGCCAAGCGGAACCTATTCCCAATTTCCCTGTATTCGGTAGTTCTTTGATGGACCTTACCGATATGGACAATGATAGAAAATTGGAACTGGTAGCCAAAGACCAGGATAACTCCTTAATTGTTTACAAAATGAACTGAACTAAAGATCAGAGACTAAAAAACGGAGGCGAAAGCCTCAGTTTTTTACAATCTTATTTGTTTAGATTTTAAATCCTAGCCCCAAACTGATTACGGAGGTTTTGTAGAAATTGTTAAGCTCAATCAACCCCAAACCATACCTTGCATTCAATTCCAATCTATCGGTAAGGTCAAAACCCAAACCACCATTGAGTCCAAAATCAAATCGGTCTAATTCTGATAGCGGGTATTTGTTTTTTTCACCTTCTAATGAAGGGTCATATGGCACCTTTTTAAGCACTTCCTGTATTTTCACGAGATAGCCTGCCTGCATACCCAATTCCAAATGAAGGCGATCTATCAGTTCTACCCTAAAGTTGACAGGCAATAAAATCACCAATTGGTTTATATTGCTTACGATTTCACCTTCCACGATATTTGGACTACCATTAAAATCATTGTTAATTTCTATTGAAGTTTTGGTTCCTTGGTTGGCCAATAGTAATTCAGGCCTGATACTTGTCTTTTCTGAAATTCTGATATTGAAAAACCCACCAACATAATAGCCGATTTTTCTTTTGTAGGTATCATAATCCGTTGTATACTTGGAATAATTGGCGCCAGCTTTGATACCAAAGGTATTATCGAATTGTGCCGATGCGGTAATACCAATTAATAGTACAATGAGTAGGTTTGCTTTTTTCATTTTTAGATATAAAGTGATTAATTAATTAAATGACCGAGGCTAATTCGGTGCTGGCGGGGAAAGTAGCAAGTATAGGGCAGATGGTATACCGTAAATTGACGGATGCCCTTTCTCGATTGACAAATGAATGAAAAGTGGAAAATTAACTGGCAGTAAGACTCTGACCCATTATAGGAAATAAGCTTTATACTATGTATAAAAATAAAAACCGAGGCTTTCACCTCGGTTTTTTTATTCCTATTGTTATTCTGATTAATTGTCGTGTAAAGGCGAGATCATAATATGGGCCCTGTGCGTTCCGGGATTCATGATCCAAGGATGATTCGAGCCCAAAGGTTTTTCTGGAAGCCCGGTTGATTCTGCCGTGGCAAATGGCAAATAGACCACATAGCGGTAATGGGCACCTTCTACTTCATTTGTTTCTGGATCGTACATATCGTTTTCACCATAATAAATGTGAAGGGTGGCCCCTGATTTTCCCATATCCAGTTTGCCTGATTTAGCCTCTTCTTCGCGAATGTCAAAAATTTCTGGACCTGTTTTACCTTCGGCTCGTAATTCCCGCCCTCTGGCCATAAAAGGTTCCAAGCTTTTATGATAACAGGCGGCATTGAACCCTGATTGCTTTGGATTATCGGCAAGGACGATAAATTCGTTATCCCCTTCCCTTAATGTTACAAAGTCACCTGCCATATTATAACCAATCACCTTGCACCCATCTCGGCTTTCTGCTGGAGCGGCCATTAATGATGCTGCAATCAGAGCTTCATCAGAGTCAATGGAAACATAGTTGGTTTCAACTTGTTCAACTGTATTGCCCTCTGTTGTTGACTCATCCGTATCATTTTTGTTTTCAGAGGTGTTCTTGCAAGAAATCAAGGAACCTACTATTGCTATGGTTAGAAGAAATTTTTTCATGGTGTGTTGAATTTAGCTATCGGAGACAAAATGGGAACCAACAGAATAGAACTCTTTTCTTCGAAATTGAACCCAAACAATGCGGCCAATAAGTACAAGTAGTAAGTTAAGAAATATAATTGGTAAAAGTTCTAACGGAAAAAAATCCAACCCTACTCCCATTAATCGGTTCAGCAAATAAGATGGCATATTTAAAAATGAAAAGGGAAGCACGCACCATGGTTTTTTTAACTATGCGATTTTTAGATTGCACTTATTGGTCTTGTATATGAAAGGTAGCATACTTATATGTGCTACTTTCTATTTTTTATATACGTTGTTGGGTGGAGTACTTTTTTAAATTAAATGGCTTTTTCAAACCATACATTTCGAGTACGACCATTTGACATTCTTAAACCCATAACTTTTCCTTTTTCATTTCTTTTTATTTCAACAGTTCCAACAGGCCAATTACCAGAAAAAATAGTATTATATAACTGTTCCAGTTTAATTATGCCATGCCTTGCGTGTTCGAGGTAAATATTTGATTTGTCATCAATAGAAATTGAATACATGGTTTTTAGTTCTGGACTGTAATACTTTCCAACAAGCATATTATTACCATTTGTTTTTATATCTAGGTTACTTTGAAGAAAGCTGAAGATTCCGGGTAAATTACTATCAGTTGTAATAATCATTTGATGTGTAATACCATCAAACTTTACGATTGGTTTTATAGATGGATGATTCATTATAAACGTATGCTCCCCTATTGGCAACAAAGGCCATTCGTTTCCTGCTGAACTTGAGTATTGTAGAGTATCATTTTTTAAATAAACCTTGCGTCCGGATTTCTCAGAATCACTCCAGTAAACACCTTCAAACTCCTCTAGTCTTTGCTTTGATAACTTGATAAATTTAGCTGGTAATTGGGCAGATGTAGTTGCGGTTTTTGTTAATGAATCATTCTTTTTATTTAATAAAACATCAGAAATCTTATTTGCTTTAGACCCAATGTTACTTCTTGAATAATTACTTAGAATTACAATATTGAGTTGTTCTTCTGGAAATGTTCTTACCAAGGCTCTAAAACCACCCACAGATCCTCCATGTTGTATTACCTTTCTTCCCGAGTAATCTTCAATACGAACCCCAAAACCATAGTTGGTTTCAAAACCGTTATTTAGTGGTGTAGTGAATAACAACTTTTTAAACGCTGTCTCCCAATTATTTTGAGGCGTACTAAAATTTTGAAGCCAAATATTTAAATCTTCTATTGTAGAGTGTGTATTTCCAGAACCATAGTAACCCCAGTATTCCAAAACTCGCTCAAAATCTTCTCGCAAATAGTAAGATGTCGCATTGTTTGGGACAATTTCATTTAAAGAGGTTGCTACATATGTGTGCTTCATTCCTAATGGTTTAAAGACATTTTGCTTCATCCATTGGTCAAATTTCAATTGACTGATATTCTCAATAATTTTAGCTAAAAGAATATATCCAGTATTGCTGTATAAAAATTCTTCGTTAGGTTTAAAGTTGAGTTCTTTTTGATTTTTAATAATTCTATAAACATCATCATTTGTTTCTAGATCTCCGCTTCTCCAGCCGGCTAATCCCAATAAACCATGTAAATCTCTCAATCCGCTTGTATGCTGCAATAAATGACGAATGGTAATGGTTTCACCAAAATTGGGCAATTCAGGAATGTATGTTCTGATATTATCATCAAATGAAAGTTTGTTTTGTTCTTCTAATAGCACAATACCCATAGCTGTGAATTGCTTTGATATGGAGCCAATATTAAAAAGAGTGTTGTTGGTGTTTGGAATGTTATATTCAATATTCGCTAAACCATAGGATTTTGAAAAAATAGTTTTCCCGTCCTTTGAAACCAATACAGCACCGCCTGGATGCTTAGGTACATTCCAAGAAGTAAAAAGACTATCTATTTTTTGGAGTTGCTTTTGACTGGTCTGACCGTAACTAGTGAAGACGTGTATTAAAACAATAAACAGGCTTAAAAAATGCATTCTTATTTTCATCATTATCTTCTTTTACAAGATTAAAATGCAAAAGTCAACAACAAACCAAAACGATTAAAAAAAAGAGCACGCCAATAACCTGTCACGAGGCCGCCAATGGCATGCCAACAGCGGGATTAAGCTAAATAATGTTAAACTTAGGGCTATAGAAAAGTTGGTTGTTTTTGTTTAATTCAGCACTGTTTCTAAGGATAATAAAAGCGTTTGCAAGCACTAGAATTACCATAATTGCGATACCGATATCCCTACCCAGTGCACCTAAATTGATGACATTTCCTATAAGGAATATAGTTAGCCATAGTAGTGTCCAGAGAATTTGTATTGTAATTATCTGTTTTGTTAGCGTATTTAATTGCTTTTTGCTTAAAGCAATGATTAGGGGAAAAGCAAAATTCAGAACTGGAATGAATACAACGACCAAAGACGATAAGTTAATTATTTTCACCCATTTTTGGCCAGATTCAGTTATAGGAGGTTTTTGTTTAATCAGATTTGTTTCATCTATATTCAGTGCTTTGGCCAACGCTTTCAAAGTAAAACCTTTGGGGTCTATTCCAGATTCTACTCGCTGAATAGTTCTTACAGAGATTCCTGACTTCTTTGAAAGTTCTTCTTGAGTTAAGTTTTGCCTCTCTCTATATTCAGTTAATTTCGACATATATATTAGTCAACTTTGTGGTTGAAGGTATGACATACAACGCTTAAAGGATATGAATTCGTTTTAATACTTCGACTTAGCTCAGTACAGGTTAATTATATCGACCGATTACTGAAACAAGTTCAGCACAAGAAGTGAAGTTAGTATTTTTCAGGTTGATATTCCAGTGGAAATGGTCGGATGGCTGTTCTCAATTGAGAAAAAAGGAAAATCTAAACCCCTGCCTCTTCCTTAACCAATTCAGCCTCAAAAAGAACAGTAAAATGTTTTAGGAGTTTCTGCTTAACTTCTTCCACATCCACTTCTTTTTGGCCGAGTTCCACATTTAAAGAAGTAACCGCCTTATCCTTGATGCCACATGGAATCATCATATCAAAATAACCCAAATCGGCATTTACGTTAAGGGCGAAGCCATGCATGGTAACCCAACGGCTGGCGCGTACACCCATGGCGCATATTTTTCGGGCAAAGGGGGTCCCAACATCCAACCAAACCCCGGTCTCCCCTTCGGAACGCTCAGCCTTTAAGCCATATTCAGCTAAAGTTAAGATAACCATCTCCTCTAAAAAGCGAAGGTATTTGTGGATGTCCGTGAAGAAGTTATCCAAATCAAGAATCGGATAGCCGACTATTTGGCCCGGCCCGTGATAGGTAATATCGCCCCCACGGTTGATTTTGTAGAACGTGGCTCCCTTTTCGGCCAACTTTTTCTCATCCACCAATAAATTATTGATATCACCACTCTTACCCAAGGTGTATACATGCGGGTGTTCCACGAACAAAAAATGATTGGAGGTTTCAAGGCCTGCATCTTCCCTTCGGTTTTTAACCTTGGTATCCACAATATCCTTGAAAAGCGTCTCTTGGTAATCCCAAGTTTCCTTGTAATCCTTAAATCCTAAATCTTGTAGGGCAACTTTCTTGTTCATGCCGCAAAGATAAGAAGAGTTGTAACGGAAAACTATTTCTCCAGTTCCACCTCCAAATCGAGCACTGATGGATTCTTCATCATATCCAAAAAGTTGACCTCGTATATCAAGGTTTTGCCATCTTGGCTAAATGTCGCCTCTTTGGCCGTTGTGGATTTTATTTTTTTTGGGAAGTGATATTTTAAGGTGTAAGTGGAACCCGAAAGAAACATTTCGGCACCCTGCAAGCTATCCAACTGCTGCTGGAACAGCGCTTGGTCCACAATTTTGGCGGTACGGGTAAACTTATTTTTCTTAAACGAATAATTCACCTCTGTTGGTTGTTCGGCAGGTTTCATTTGGCCTTGTTTTGGTTTGGCGTTCGGTCCCATTGAGCTTGCATCTTGGAATGCCGCAAAAGCATCGTTAACCTCGTTTACATTTTTGAATTCGCTAAAAAGGTCGAACATCATGGTTTTTTCTTCAGGATTCATAACCATGCGCATATTAAAGGGCTCCAGCTTTTTCAACTTTTCCTGTTCCTCCTTTGGCAGTTGGGCAATACTATCTTTTTTCTCCTCCAAAAAATCCTTGAAGGAAATTATGGAGTCTATGGCCTCTTCATTGGTCTTGGCCAATTCATCGCCCGCCATATCCATCATCTCGGAACCATCAAAATTGATGGACAACTTACCAGACCCATCCTCATTTAAATGGATTTCTTCGGTAAAATTGCAGGAGGCTGCCACAAATAGTAGTGCAGCAATGAATGCAAATTGTAATTTTTTCATGGTGTAGTGATTATGGTTAGTCTTATTTTAAATCCCTAATGATTTCATGCTGAAATTGAATTGTGTTAAAAGTAGCACAAACAACACTCACCCACAAAGCATGAATTTTTTTTGTCAAAAAAACACACGGACCAATATGCCCCATCAAAGAATAAGTAAAATTGATGGTGGGATTTAATTAGGGTTGTTCAAAATTACAAGTGCAGCGATAACTCCCGGCACCCAACCACAAAGGGTCAATAAAAAAACAATAAGAATAGAGCCACACCCCTTGCCAATTACGGACAGCGGAGGAAACAGAATGGCCAATAACACTCTCCAGAAACTCATGATTATAAGATTTGATTGATGATACTTATAGGTAGTTAAAATGCCTGTTTTGTTACAGAAAACCATTATTTTTAACCAGAATCCGGTAAAAAATGCGGCTTTTCGTCCTTATCTTACTTTTTATCAGCTCGAATGTCCTCTTTGGTCAATATCATTTTTCGGGGCAAATTTCCCAAGAAAATGCGGGCAATGCCATTTACTTATCCCTAGTGGAGGATTATCGGAAATCGTCCCGAGTATACTTAGACCAGATTGTTCAAAAATCGGAAGTGGACTCGCTGGGCCATTTTTCTTTTGAGGGCAACAATCTAAGTGAGCAAAATCGTATTTATCGCATCCATTTGGATGGCTGTTCGGACAATAACGGAGGTAATCACTTTTTAGGGCAATGCAACAATAGTATAAATGTACTCTTTATCGCCAACAACAGGGACACTGTGGAATTCCCCACCTCCTTCGAAGAACAATCGCTTTGCACCATTAATTCAACCAATCCAAAGTCAGGTCTTCTTTTGGAAATTGAAGGATTAAAAGAACATATGGCCTACGACTTTGCGGATTACCCCAGCGAAGCCAACAAAAAATTAAATCTGGATAAGTGGTTCAAAACCTTGCACGGTTTTGGAAAAGAGACCAACGAACCTTTGGCGGAACTTTATATCTACGATTTTTTATCAGACAAAAGGAATGAAACCTTTAAGTTTTATCTGCAAGACCTCACTAACAACGAATACTACGAGAACTTATCGGAACGGCTCATTACTACATATCCAGAGACTGAATTTACGCAACAATATGTAGCGGAAATAACCACGGACAAGGAGTTGGCCAGTTTCAACAATCCAAAATCCAGCAAATGGAATCGGACCATTATTGCACTTTTGGCAGTTTCCTTATTGGGGAATGTTCTGTTTTTCTTGGGCAAAAGAAAAAAGAACAGCACTTCCCGCTTACTTGAAAAACTTACCCCTCAAGAGCAAAAAATCGTCAACCTGATGCTGGAAAACAAGACGAACAAGGAGATTGCCTCAGAGCTTTTTGTGAGTGTCAGTACCATAAAAACACACATCAACAATTTGTATAAAAAGTTAGGCATTACCTCCCGCGAAGAGATGGCACTTCGTTTCAAAAAGTAAAATTCAACCCCCGGTCTAGTACCTATTTCCAACGCTTCAAAATCGGTTCAGCCATTGATTTTAGTGAATTTGGGCATCAAACCATAAATCATACAAAATTATGAAGCGAGTGTTGACAGCATTACATATGCTATTCATATTGTGCATTTACGCACAAGAATTCAATAAAGAAATCACGACAGAAAACGGTAGGCAATTGCTAGTGGGTCAAATCAATCTGGAAGGATTGCAATCCCAACCCTATGGCAATTGGTTCCAAATGGGTTATAAAAATTACCAGCCGGATGAAACCATGGTTGCCATTTTCAAAGAAAAACTGTCGGAATACAACATCAAACTATTTTTGGGAACTTGGTGTGGCGATAGCAAACGGGAATGCCCCAGATTCATCAAAATTCTGGAAGCCGCAGATTTTCCGATGGAACAATTGGAGATCATTGCTTTGGATTATCGCAAAGGATATTACAAAACCAGTCCCACGGGCGAAGAAAAGGGGTTGAACATCATCAAAGTGCCGACCATCATATTTTTTAAAAACGGCAAGGAAGTCAACCGAATAGTGGAAAGTCCGTTGGAAACCCTGGAAGAGGATATCGCCCAAATCGTGTATAAAAAGGACTATGTGCCCAATTATGCATATTAAGTTTGGCCAACGCAAGGATTTAAAGCGCAAAAGTGTAATTTTGCGCTTTAAATTTTTTACAGACTATGCAACTATCGGAACAAGAGATCGTTCGAAGGGAAAAATTGACCAAACTCAGGGAAATGGGCATCAACCCATATCCAGCAGCATTGTATCCTGTTGATACCACTTCAAAGAGCATCAAGAATGATTTTGAAGAAGGAAAAAAAGTAGTGATTTCCGGTAGATTGATGTCGCGTAGAATTCAAGGAAAAGCCTCTTTTGCTGAACTTCAGGATAGCGAAGGGCGAATTCAAGTCTACTTTAACCGTGATGAAATCTGTCCCGGCGATGATAAAACACTCTACAACGATGTGTACAAAAAATTGCTGGACATCGGGGACATCATTGGCATAGAGGGAGAGCTTTTCACCACTCAAGTAGGCGAAAAAACCGTGATGGTAAAAAACTTCTCACTGTTGAGCAAGAGTTTAAAACCATTGCCGCTACCAAAGGTAGATGATGAAGGAAAAGTGTACGACGCCTTTAACGACCCAGAGTTGAGATACCGCCAGCGATATGTGGATTTGGTGGTGAACCCTCATGTGAAGGACACTTTCATCAAAAGAACAAAAATCACCAACAGTATACGGGAGTTCTACAACCAAAAGGGATATTTGGAAGTGGAGACCCCGATTCTACAACCCATTCCAGGTGGAGCGGCCGCACGTCCGTTTTTAACGCACCACAATGCATTGAATGTGCCTTTGTACCTGCGAATCGCCAACGAATTGTATCTAAAAAGACTGATTGTTGGTGGATTTGACGGCGTGTACGAATTTGCCAAGGATTTCCGTAACGAGGGAATGGACCGTACCCACAATCCGGAGTTTACCGTAATGGAACTCTACGTGGCCTACAAGGACTACAACTGGATGATGGACACCACCGAAAAACTTTTGGAAAAAGTGGCCATTGATGCCACAGGCAGTTCCAAGGTAAAAGTGGGCGATCACGAAATAGAGTTCAAAGCACCTTACCCAAGAGTTCCGATTTTGGAAGCCATTAAAATCCATACGGGATACGATGTTGCCGGAATGGATGAAAAAGAGCTTCGCGAAGTGGCCCAGAAATTGGACATTGAAGTGGATGAGACCATGGGTGTAGGTAAATTGATTGATGAGATTTTTGGTGAAAAATGTGAACACCACTACATACAACCGACCTTTATCATCGATTATCCTAAGGAAATGAGTCCTTTGACCAAAGAACACCGCACCAACCCGAGGCTGACCGAGCGTTTTGAACTGATGGTAAACGGTAAGGAATTGGCCAATGCTTACTCAGAGCTCAACGACCCGATTGATCAACGGGAGCGTTTTGAAGACCAACTGAAACTTTCAGAAAAAGGAGATGATGAAGCTATGTTCATCGACCAGGACTTCTTGCGTGCTTTGGAATACGGAATGCCCCCTACTTCAGGAATCGGCATTGGTATCGACCGCTTGGTGATGCTGATGACCAATAATTCATCTATCCAAGAGGTGCTGTTCTTCCCGCAAATGCGACCAGAGAAAAAGCAAGTGGAACTTACGGAGGAGGAGAAAATTATTTTGGACATTCTAAAACCACAAGGTGAAATGTCGTTGCCCGACCTTAAGGAAAAGGCAGGTTTGAGCAACAAAAAATGGGACAAGAGCACCAAAGGTTTGACCAAACATGGACTTATCAAAGTTGAAAAAACGGAAAACGACCTTCTGGTAAAATACACGGGTTGATTTTTGTATCTTGTTGAAAACCAATAATTTTCAACAATGAATACAATCACTTTTTTTGAAATTCAATCGACCAATCCTAAACGGGAAGTTGATTTTTACAATGCCATTTTTGGTTGGGAAGCCACTTTAGATCCATCGGTTCCCATAGAACTGTATCGCTTGGAAACAGATGGTATTCAAGGTGCTATTTTAAAAAGACCGGTGGACAATCCACCCACCCATCAAGGAACAAACGCTTTTACTTGTTCCATTCAGGTTGCCGACTTTGATGCAACTGAAAAGACAATCATAAAAAATGGAGGACATGTGGCCATGCAAAAGTTCGCGGTTCCGGGAAAGTGCTGGCAGGGATATTTTTTGGATGCTGACCATAATGTATTCGGCATTTTTGAAGTGGACGAAAATGCGAAATAGTATTTTCCGAGTATAGAAAAACATCTACCTTTTTTCAAATAAGTTCATCTTAATAAATCAAGCTAATTATTCATACACATAAGTATTACCCCTAAATCTTAAATCGACTAAGGGGTTTTCTTTTTTAAAAAAAGTTCTATCTTTCGACCGTTTTCTTCCTAAATGGAAGGAAATTTCCAGCAGCTTACCCCAATAATCTTACTAAAATCTACTTATATGAAAAGAATGAAACTAGCATTCCTTTTCGTGCTGTTGGTATCTTTTATTTCCAAAGCACAAGAGGTAACAGGAACCGTTTATGATGACCAAAATGTACCGCTGCCAGGAGCATCGGTCCAAGTAAAGGGAACCACAACGGGAGCCATCACCGACTTTGATGGCAACTACACAATCGAAGCCAACATAGGAGATGTTTTGGTGTTTTCCTACATTGGATTCAGCACCCAAGAAGCCACTGTAACGGGAAGCACATTAAACGTAACGCTCCAAGCAGGTCTTGAATTGGAGAATGTGGTTGTTGTGGGGTCACGTAATGCCAACAGAACAGCTACGGACACACCCGTTCCGGTGGATGTTCTGGATGTAACCGAATTAACGCAATCCGCACCGCAAGTCACCGTTACCGAAATCCTGAACTATGCGGCGCCATCCTTCACTTCCAATCCCCAGACCATTTCAGATGGTACGGACCACATTGCCCCAGCTTCATTAAGAGGTCTCGGCCCTGACCAGGTTTTGGTGCTCATCAATGGAAAAAGAAGACACAAAACAGGATTGGTAAACGTGAACGGAACCTTTGGCCGTGGTAGTGTAGGAACCGACATGACCACAATCCCTTCCAATTCAATTTCCAGAATTGAAATTCTTAGGGACGGTGCTGCAGCTCAATATGGTTCGGATGCCATTGCAGGGGTGATCAACATTGTATTGAAAAAGAGTGTGAACGAGCTACAAGTCGACATCAATACAGGCGCCAACTTTACCAGTGAGCACAGTCCACAAAAAACTATAGACGGCGAAAAAGTAAGTTTGGGACTCAACTACGGTCTGCCCATTGGAAAAGATGGAGGATTCATCAACTTTACGGGAAATTTTAATTTCCGTGGATATACCAACCGTATGCAAGAGTGGGAAGGTTCCATTTTTAATGCATACAATTCCATTGAAAGGGTCGCTGCAGCTGATAGCTATGACACTTCTTTGTTACTTGATGATGATTTAACCGATATTTTTCAATATGCCACTACCGCTGGGATTGCATTGAATGGGGATGAAACAAAAGAAGAGCTCCAAGACATTCTAAGTGCTGACGTTACCGAAGCAGAATTATTGGCCAGAGGGCTGGAACGAAGCGACTTTAACATGCGTGTTGGACAATCAAAACTTAGGGGTGCCCAATTCTTTGCCAATCTTTCCATTCCAGTAGATGAAAACTTGGAGATCTATGGGTTTGGAGGATTGAGCTTCAAAAATGGTAATGCTGCAGGTTTTTACCGTTTGCCCAATCAATCCAGAAGCTATACACCCGCTTACCCTAATGGTTTTCTACCAGAAATCAATTCCAATATCGTGGACAAATCCGCCGCATTGGGAATTAAGGGAATGTTGGGAGATTGGAATGTGGATTTCAGTAATTCCTATGGAAGAAATGAATTTTTATATCGAGTCACCAACTCCAACAATGCCTCTTTGGTAAACTCCACTCCTTTTGAAGCAAATTCTGGTGGATTCAATTATAGTGAAAACACCACCAATTTTGATATGAGCCGTTTCTTTGAAGACACCATGGCTGGACTCAATATTGCTTTTGGTGCAGAGTATCGTGTGGAAAACTATGCCATTGTAGCAGGTGAGGAGGCATCTTATACCCAATACAATACTTTGGGAAATCCACACGACCCAACCGACCCAGATTCTGAAGTTCCGACCGATTTTTTTGGCAACTCAAGACCTGGAGGGATTCAAGTATTCCCAGGATTCAAACCAGATAATGAGGTCAATGCTTTCAGAAATACCATTGCAGGCTATTTTGATGTAGAAGCAGACTTTACCGAATCAATTTTATTGAGCGGAGCGGTTCGTTACGAAAACTTCTCCGACTTTGGAGGAACGTTGAATTTTAAGTTGGCCACTCGCCTTAAAATTTCCGAGAACTTTAATTTTAGAGGAGGGGGACAAACAGGGTTTAGAGCGCCATCCCTTCATCAAATCCATTACAGTTCCACCTCTACCCTATTTGTGGACGGAATCCCCAACGAAGTGGGTATATTTCCGAACACATCCAGAGTTGCCAGACTTTTGGGCATTGAACCATTAAAGGAAGAAACTTCCATTGGAGCTACTGCAGGTTTTACAGCTAGGGTTCCCAGTGCCAATCTTAAATTCACCTTGGATGGATATCTAATAAATATTAATGACCGTGTAATTCTTACAGGACAATTTGGGGATAATGGAAATGCTGAATTGGCCAACTTGTTTCAACAGGCCAATGCCACACAAGCCGCATTCTTTGCGAACTCGGTTGACACACAAACCATGGGATTGGATTTTGTAGTTGACCATAGGGCAAACATTTCAGACCATGTTTCCTTGACCAACACGCTTGCCTTTACCTTCTCAGAAACAAGTGTGGAGAAAGTTAAAGTGCCCGAAGCCATTGCGAATGCAGGCCTTAGCGACACTTATTTTGACCCTACCAGTAGAATTTACTTGGAATCTGCAGTGCCAACTACTAAGGGAAACCTATCACATACTCTAAAAGTGGGAGAAAATTGGAATTTCTTTCTAAGAAACGGTTACTTTGGAGAAGTAAGGGAGGCCACCAACGAAATTGACCCAACCATTGACTATACCTTTGGCGCAAAGATTATTACCGACCTAACAATTGGCTACAACTTTACCAAGAGTGCCACTTTGACCATAGGGGCCAACAATCTTCTGGATGTTTATCCAGATAAGAATGACCCCGCCTTCCGTTCCAGCGGAAGATTCATCTATTCCAGAAGATCTGTTCAATTTGGACAAAACGGAAGGTATGTTTTTGGTAGGTTGACATTCAAAATCAAATAAAACCATCCAATTTTTAACTCTTTGAGATAGAAGCCCCAACTTGGGGCTTCTATATTTTTAAATTTTAACAAAAAAATCCTAGCTTAGGTCCCCAATGGAACTAAGCAAAAAAATTGGGTCGGTCCTTGGACCCCTTGTCTTCCTTGTATTGAACCTATTGCCTTTCGAAATCATATCCGAAAAAGGCGACCCTGTAATTTCAATTGCTGCATGGATGCTTATTTGGTGGATTACGGAAGCTGTTTCCATTTCTGTGACAGCGCTGCTACCATTGCTGTTATTACCAATTTTAAAAGTATTGCCCATAGCAGAGGTCGGTGCCAATTATGGCAGCCCTATTGTATTCTTATTCTTTGGAGGTTTTGTGATGGCCCTTGCCTTGGAAAAAGTAAACTTACACCGTAGGATAGCACTTAATATTATCAGGTTAACGGGAACCACACCCAACAAGGTTATTTTAGGCTTTATGATTGCCACAGCCACTTTGAGCATGTGGATCAGCAATACTGCCAGCACAGTGGTAATGCTCCCCATTGCTGTTTCCGTTATCAATCTTTTGATCAATGACGAGGACGGTTTTACCAAAAATGATCAAAATTTTGCCCTGAGCGTTATGCTCGGTATTGCATTTTCGGCTAATGCGGGAGGAATTGCAACGGTTATCGGAACCCCACCAAACTCGGTATTGATAGGGCTACTGGAGAATGAATACAATACGGAAATCTCCTTTTTAAAGTGGATGACCATCGGTTTGCCATTCTCCATTATTATGGTCGGGATATGCTATTTGGTATTGGTAAAATGGATGTTTCCCAATCGCGATCTAAAATTCAATGCCTCCAAAGATGTAATACATGCCGAATTGGAGAAATTGGGACCCACTTCGGGTAAGGAAAAAATGGTATTGGTCATTTTTGCCATTACCGTTTTTCTATGGATTTTCAGAACCTTGATCAATGGTATTTTTCCTAATATAGGCTTAACAGATACTATGATCAGTATTTTTGCCGCTGTCGCCTTATTTGCTATCCCCTACAATATAAGAAAAGGTGATTTTATTATTACTTGGAAAGACACCTCTAGACTTGCTTGGGGTATTTTGGTACTTTTTGGTGGAGGCTTGGCCTTGGCCCAGGGAATGTCGGCAAGTGGTATCGTGGATATGGTTGCCAATGGTATTGCCCAAAGTGAAATCAGTATTTTGTTTACAGCGGCGCTTTTGATTTTCCTAATGTTGTTTATGACCGAGTTGATGAGCAATGTAGCTCTTGTGGCGGTATTGGCGCCCGTGGTGGCAGGTATTGCCATAGGATTGGATATTCCCATGCTTCATCTATTGATTCCCGTAACCATAGCGAGTAGCTGTGCCTTTATGCTGCCTATGGCCACACCACCCAATGCCATCGTTTTTGCAAGCGGCTATGTAAAAATTCCACAAATGGCACGTGTTGGGGTTGTACTAAACCTTATCGCAGTTGCTCTGCTGATTTTGATGTTCCAATTTATAGTTCCATTATTGTTCTAAACTAAAAAAGCCCATCCGGGCGGATGGGCTTTTTTACAAACTAACTAACTCAAAAAAATGTAAGAAACTAACTTAACAAACGCTACTCGCTTTTAAGCAAGTGGGGCGTAACTCTTTGTTAGGTACAAACTTATAACTCTTTTTAGGAAACATTATTGTAATTAGATTTTTGTTAACGCATCCGATCAGAAAGAAAAATGGTTGGTGTGTCAGCTTAAAACCCAAAAGAGTGCGTTAATTTCAGTCAACAACTCAAAACGTTGAACAATTCTCAGGTTAAAAAGCATTTCACTAAAAATCAATATTTTTCCAAACCAATGTTATTTTTTTGTTAACCAGGCAATTATAGGTTTTTATTAACAAACAAAAAGCCCTCTTGCGAGGGCTTTTATTAACTAACTCAAAAATTTGTAAAATGAAAAACTAAACCATCTTACTAATTGACCCTAGTGTAAGGATCAAAGTTTTCTGGGAGATACTTAGAGGTATCAAAACCCAATTCCATTTCTTCATCTTCCATGTAGTTAATGGAGGTAATCGCGATTACATCGGTGTAAGGATCAAAGCCTTCTGGCAATAGATACTCACTGTTTATACCCAATTCAAGTTCGATTTCATCCTCTACAAAAGGAATAGCATTTATGTCCACATACGCCTCATAGGGAGAGAAACCCTCAGGTAGGTAATCTTTGGTATCAAAACCTAAATCCATATCCTCTTCCTCAATATAATTGATAGAATGTACATCCACCACATCGGTATATGGATTGAAATCCTCAGGTAAATACTTTTGGGTATCAAATCCCAATTCGGGTTCAACTTCGTTTTCGAGGTATATAATGGAATTCAAATCAAAGTAGCTTTCGTAAGGATCAAAACCCTCGGGTAAATAATCAGAGGTATCAAAACCTAAATCAATTTCAGGTTCCTCCTCGATATAGGCTACTTCGTTCAAATCCAACTCGTACGATGCATAATCGGCTATCTCGGAAGTTGAATCGTTTAACTCGGCACTAATGTATAATGTGGTTAAACTGTTCTCTAAACTACCAGGAGTCTCGGTCTGGACTTCGACAACCTTGGTATTTTGTTGGTCGTTCGCTATGGCGGTACTACTTAATAATACACTACCATAAATTAATAATAACTTGTTCATTTTTTGATTGAATTTTATGATTGATGTTATGCCTATAAGACTACTCAAAAACCAAAACGTTACAGTCTTTAGGATTTTTTTACGAAATTTGAATCCCCTCTGAGCCCAGCTATACAGGGCGATTCACTCCAAACCATCAGTAAAACGCAGGACTCCCAAAGGTTGGGGCATTCCGTTAAAAAAATGACTGTTAATATTTATTTAACAGTTAATCTTATCGAATTTTAGGTTCTTTGAATCTTCTTACTTATTCAAACGGACTTAAAAAATGATTAAAAATTTACTACCTCGACTATTAGTAGTCTTTATTCTATTGGGAACCGTCCAAAATCTGGATGCCCAACTTTTCAAAAAGAAAAAGAAACAAACCGAACAAAAAAAGGACGACAAGTCAAAACCTGGTGACATAAAGCCTTATGATAAGGTTATCACCAAAGATGCAAAAACCGACGAAGGACTTTTTAGTGTCCATACTGTGGACGACAAACATTATTACGAAATTCCCGACTCCTTGTTCAATCGTGAAATGCTCATGGTGAGCCGAATCTCCAAAACCGCCACAGGAATTGGTTTTGGTGGCGGAAAAATAAACACCCAAGTACTGCGCTGGGAAAAACAGGACAAAAAGGTACTGGTCCGCGTAGCTTCCTACGAAAATGTAGCGGCTGATTCTTTGCCGGTTCACGAAGCGGTGGTGAATTCCAACTTTGAACCCGTGCTCTATTCTTTTGATATCAAGGCCATCAACAAAAAAGATTCCTTGAACCCTGCTACGGTGATTGAAATTGACCCATTGTTCTCCAAAGACGTGAAAGCCCTTGGGTTTCCTGATAGGTACAGAAAAAGATATAAGGTAACACGATTGGATAGCGACCGAAGCTACATCGAGTCAATTAAAAGTTATCCTTTAAATATTGAAGCCCGTCATGTAAAAACATACTTATCCAATGATCCACCAAGCAATTCAAGCCTAGGTTCCATTTCGTTGGAAATCAACAACTCCATGATCTTGTTGCCCAAAGAACCGATGAAACGTCGCTATTTCGACGAACGCGTTGGCTGGTTCGCCAGAGGACAGGTAGATTATGGCCTCGATGCTCAAGAAAGTAAAACCGTTACCTATTTGGATCGTTGGAGACTCGAAGTAAAAGACGAGGATATCGAAAAATATAAGGCCGGTGAGTTGGTTGAGCCCAAAAAACCGATTGTGTATTATGTAGACAGGGCTACTCCCAAAGAGTGGGTACCTTTTATTAAGCAAGGTATAGAAGATTGGCAAGTTGCTTTTGAAGCAGCTGGATTTAAAAATGCCATTATCGCCAAAGACCCTCCTTCTCCAGAAGAAGACCCAGAGTGGTCCCCGGAAGATGTTAGGTATTCTGTGGTGCGCTATTTGGCCTCTCCTATTCCAAACGCCAATGGTCCTCACGTGAGCGACCCTAGAAGTGGTGAAATTCTGGAATCGGACATCAACTGGTACCACAATGTAATGAGCTTGCTACGTGGTTGGTATTTTGTACAGACAGCGGCCATTAATCCCGCTGCGCAGAAAACAGAGTTCGAAGAAAAAGTGATGGGACGTTTAATACGTTTTGTATCCTCCCACGAAGTAGGTCATACCCTTGGATTGCCGCACAACATGGGAAGCAGTGTTGCCTACCCTGTTGATTCCTTGCGTTCGGCGAGTTTTACCGAAAAGTACGGTACCGCTCCATCCATTATGGATTATGCCCGTTTTAACTATGTGGCGCAGCCAGGTGACGAAGGCGTAGCATTGATGCCAAATATTGGTGTTTACGATAAATATGCCATTAAGTGGGGATACAAACCCATTTTGGACAAAACGGCCAAAGAGGAAAAACCTATCCTGAACAGCTGGATTTTGGAGCATGCCGGTGATCCCATGTACCGTTTCGGACATCAACAAGTTGGTGATATCCATGACCCAAGCTCACAAACCGAGGATTTAGGGGATGATGCCATTAAAGCCAGCCTGTACGGTATCGAAAACCTAAAGCGTATTGTTCCCAAATTGATGGAATGGACCACCGAAGAGGGTGAAAACTATGATGATTTGGAAACCATGTACGGACATGTGGTCGCACAGTTCCGCAGATATATGGGCCACGTATCCAACAACATTGGCGGTGTTTACGAGTATCACAAAACAGCCGACCAAAAGGGAGCCGTTTACACCCATGTGAGCAAAGAGCACCAGAAAAATGCAATGAACTTTATGCAGGAACAACTCTTTGAAACCCCTGAGTGGTTGATTGACCAAAACATCTTCAATAAAATTGAATACTCCGGTTCGGTAGAGCGCATCCGTGCTACCCAAGAACGCTATTTGAACACCATGTTGCACTTGGGCAAATTGGCCCGAATTATCGAAAACGAGACTTTGAACGGTGATGAAGCGTATGGATTGGTGGAAATGATGCGTGATCTCCGCAGGGGAATCTGGTCCGAGACTCGAAGTGGCAGAACCATAGACACCTACCGCAGAAACCTTCAAAAGGCGCATATCGACCGTTTGGAGTATTTAATGACAGCGGATAGCCAACGTAAACAGCCAGACTTTGGAGGGTATAGAAAATCCACACCTATCAACACTAGCCAATCCGACATTCGTTCGGTGGCACGTGCTGAGCTCAACAACTTAAAAAGAGATATCAGAAGTGGTCTTGCAAGAATTTCGGACACTATGAGTCGTTACCATTTACAAGATGCTTTGGAACGCATAGACCTTATTTTGGAGCCTGCCAAATAGGCGACTTTCCATTACAGTGTACAAATTGCAAAGGTGTAACCGATTCGTTTATCGGTTACACCTTGTTTTTTTAAACATTCACATCTATTCAAGGTCGTTTCACAACATATCGCTGAAATTCACGTTAGGTTTAATTACATTAGTAATCCCAAATCTCAACATCATGACCTACAAAACAAAAAGCTTCATTTACTTTATCTGTTTCGTGGCAGCTTCCACACTTTACTACGTAGTGGACAAGCACGATGAATTCCAAGATCACATCAATTCAGAGACCTACGTCGAGACCAATTTTCAAAATGTCGACGATTACACTGATGATGCTAAGGAAGATTTGGAAAAAGAAATCAAGTAATACCCCTAAAACACATTTGTACTGTTAAAAGCTTCATAAACTATGTTGCGATGTTTAAACCTATGGGCATTCCGCTTGTCCAAGGAATAAATCATTAAAATTTAGACATATGAAACGATTAGTGGTAGTATTGGTTATGCTGATGAGCATTGGCATGGCCGCCCAAAAACATGATGGGCCCAGAATGCGCAAAGGTCATAAAATGGATATGAGCGCAGAAGAGATGGCCACCCTGCAATCCAAACAGATGACTTTGGCATTGGACCTGACAGAAGCACAACAGGACAAGGTGTACAAGATTAACTTGGAAAATGCCCAGTTTAGGAAAGCCAAATGGGATGAGATGAAAGCTTTAAAAGAGAGTGGCGAATGGAAAAGGCCATCATCTGAAGAGCGATTTGAAATGGAAAATGCTCGATTGGACCGTCAAATCGCGATGCAGGAAAAAATGAAAAAGGTACTGGATGAAAAACAGTACGAAACTTGGCAAAAAATGCAGAAAAGCAGAAAAGCCAAACACGGCAAAAAGAGAATGGAGGAGAGAGGGAGAAGACGATAGTGTTTTTTGTTGATTTTAAGAAGCCGCGCCAGCCATGGTCGCGGTTTCTTTTTTTATCTACTTTTTAACCGATATTTTGTTATATCGGTTTTTTTATCGATATTTGATTAAATCGACAAATTAGACGATAAATAAACAAATGATTGCCATACTTACCGGAGACATCAAAAACTCCAAAGATCATAAGGCCAACAAATGGTTGCCCGTTTTAAAAGCGGCATTGGAGCACTATGGCTCCGAACCATCGGACTGGGAGATTTACAGAGGGGATAGCTTTCAGTTGCAAACCAATCCCGAACAAGCCCTGGAAGCCGCCATTTTTATCAAGGCCTGCATCAAACAAATACGGCATTTGGATGTACGGATCGCTATTGGCCTGGGCGAAAAAAATCATACCGCAGCCAAAATCACGGAGTCCAATGGGGAAGCTTTTGTACATTCCGGTGAGTGTTTCGACCAGTTAAAAAAACAGACCTTGGCGCTAAAATCCAGCTCAGATACCTTCAACGACACCCTGAACACCATGCTGCAATTGGCCACATTGATCATGGACAATTGGTTGCCCGCTACTGCCACAGCGGTAAAAACCACCATGGCACATCCCGAGGCCAACCAAAAGGACCTAGCGCGTATGTTGGGCAAGTCACAAAGCACGATAAGCGAGGCACTGATCCGGGCAGGATTTGACGAAGTCCAAAAAATGATTCAATTTTACAGAACACAACTCGCCCGATTATGATGCTTTTAGCCCTAAAATTGATACTTGCCCATTTTATAGGGGATTTTGTACTACAGCCCGCACATTGGGTGGAAGACAAACTAAAAAACAAGGGCAGGTCCAAATACCTCTACTTTCATATTGGGGTGCACGCTTTGGCCCTTTTGCTCCTATTGCAATTCCAGCATTTGGGTGCAATCGCCATTATTGTGGTGACCCATTACCTCATCGATTTGGGCAAACTATCGCTCACCAATCCTAAAAATTACCGCTGGCTCTTTGTGGTGGACCAAGTGCTACACCTACTGGTCTTGGGCGGTGTTTTGTATGCCATTTTCCCTTTTTCCTTGGATTTCGCCGCTTTGTTCACGGACAAGACCTTGCTTCTGATCACATTTTTGGCCTTTGTGACCTATGTATCCGGGATTATTATGCGCATGTTGTTGGCACCATATATTGATGAAGTGGCCAAAAGCGACGAACCCGGCGAAGGAGGTTCCCTTAAAAACGCAGGCACCTACATCGGTATGCTGGAGCGCCTTTTTGTATTTGGGTTTATACTTATGCAACAATGGGCCGCCATTGGATTGCTCATTGCCGCAAAATCGGTGTTCCGTTTTGGAGACCTCAACAAGGGCAAAAACCGAAAACTCACCGAATATGTGCTCATCGGCACGCTATTGAGTTTTGGACTGGCCATACTTTCGGGTATGCTGTACCTTTTTTTGGCGGACCAACTGGCCCCATAAAAAAACCGTCCCAAAGGGACGGCTTTCTCCGAATAAAAAATCTACTGTATTAAAAACACTTTGTACTTATGGCTATGTAGCACTATAGCAACACAAAAATAACCAAAAAATATTATTTAGAATTGTTATAAATTGATTATATTTAAAAGGCAATACCTAAAGAGGTTTCCAAACAGACCTTTTTTGTTCGTTGTACCTTATTGAGTTAGTTTAAGTGGAAAGCGGGGCATTGTCCCGCTTTTTTGTTGTTTTACGACACAAAAAAATTGGATAGCGTTAAGTCCCGCGCCTAAAAAAACATAGTTTACCGCAACGAAATTATAATGAAGCACAACATGGGAACCATAGCAACCGACAACCGAGAAATAAACCTTTACTACAATGCCGAAACCAATAAAGGCATGCAGACCTTGGCCTATGTGCAATCCTCCCAAAACAAAGTATTGGCCATAGATTTGTCCAAAACCAAGGTGACCGGCACCCAATGGACCGAACTTGCCGAACGATTGGGCAAGCCCATAAAGGAATTGATCAACACCGAACACCCCGATTTTATAAACGACTACGGCAAGACCCACAACCTTAAAAGCGAGGAAGATTGGCTCAAGGTACTGGAGAACAATCCCAAAGTAGTGACCCAACCCATTTTAGTGCATGGGGAAAAATCAGTGCAAATTGACACCCCATCGGAGGTACTGGTGTTTCTGGAAGAAGAAGACCAACACTAATTACCTTTTACCCTTTACCTTTTACCTTTTACCCTTTACCTTTTACCCTTTACCTTTTACCCTTTACCCTTTACCCTCTACCCTTTACCCTTTACCCTCTACCCATTACCCTTCACCCTTTCCCCCCCTTTTAAATTAAACTTCGTATTTTGAAGAAAATATACATTACTTTTATCCCTGGCTGACAATGAAGTACCGATAATGGCAAGTTGACCCAATCCTAAGGTATGAGACCAGTATATAAAATATTTACGCTGTTGCTTTTGGCCGTAATCACCCTTACAGCCTGCGGACCGTACCGCAAAGGTAAGATTACAGGAAGGGAATTGCCCGCCCAAGAATATGCAACCCAAAATGCAGCCCTAAAAAGCATGCTACGTAGGAGTACAGGAATGGAACAAAAAATACTGGTAAATGCAAAAGAATACCCCTTTGCCGAGTTGCCGACTATTTTGGACACCATAAACCCCAACTATACATTAAAAGTAGAAAGCGATACCCTGGCCAACAAGCAATTGCTTATCATCACAACCCCATAATTCCCAAAACAAACAAATTAAACTTATGAAGCTCTTAAACACCAAAAAAAAGAAACTGACCGGAATAGGCCTTGCTTTAGTTTTATTTATCCTACTTTTCTTAAAAATCCTATTGTATTAAGATTGGATGATACCACCCAATGTTTAATTTCCAATTCAACCTCATACTTATTAAAACAATATGTATGATACATCTAAAACGAAAAAAGGATTTAATAGATAGGTTCATGCCTTTCACCTATGTGCTGGATAATAAAGAAGGTTATATTAAAGCCGGTGAAGAGATTGAGCTAAGTCCAAAGGAAGAATATGCAATTTTTCAGCTTAAATACCTCTACTTTAAATCGTCAAAAATACTATTGAAGAAAGGTTTGAAAACTAAAATTACGGTAGGCACTGCTATAAATAATTGGTTCATAATTATTGTAATTCCGTTTTTGATCCTCATATTTATTCTAATCTCCTTTACCGAGCAAGACATAGGCATTTGGAACGATGTAGCTAAGGTTATGGGAATAGCTTACTTTGGTGTGCTTTGTTACTTCCCCACCTTTGGTTATAAAAAGTATCTAAGCATAGACATTACGTTTGAAGAATAAAAATTAGGCGGGGCGTATGCTCCGCTTTTTTCTTTTATCTCCCCCCTTATCCATTTACCTTTTACCCTTAACCCTTCTCCCATTCTTAATTGTTAATTGTCAACTGAATTGCCTTCGTACTTCCGACTTTACACTTCGTATTTATGGAAAACCCCCAGTTTTTTTAAGGTTTTTGCACAACGCTGTTTAATAGCTTCTTGCTAATTTGCTGAACAGCCCCTCCCCCATAACTTAATGGAACATATTTATACTTTGGATACGATTATAAAACTGGTGCGACTCCTACTCTTATGAGAGTATATGCTTAGGTGTTATGCGTATATATTAAAGTTACCTGCAAGCTGAAAAAACCAAATAATAAATGAATGTAGAAAGATTACACCGAATTTTAATTGACCTTGATGAGGAATTAAAGACTGACAAGATTGTCACGCTTTTACAGCAAGTAAGAGACCATCTTCAAAATCAAGTCAACCAACCAAACCAGCCTTCGCATCAAACAAATTTGGTTAACAGTTTAAAAAAACTTTATATGGCACTTGAGTCATCAAACTACAATGATTATTCACCAAGTTGGAAAGAAATAATTTCAGAGATAAGCGGAGAAATTGAACTTGGAGTCCCATTAAAGCAAAAAATAGAGAATATACTTGCTACAAATTCAATTACACCTGCAAATGCGTTAGAAGAAATCAAACAAATTTTCAACGATTTACAGACTTTTCAAACCGCAATCAAAAACACTCTAACTGGTTTTGAAGCTTTAGGAATTGAAGAAGAAGATTTGGATGCAGGACAATGTGAACTTGGTTACACAATTCCAAGAGAATTTGTCGAAAACAAGCTTTCCGAGTTGAAAAATGAAATAGCCGAACTGAATTTTATTTTAAATAACATTTCAGAAGCTGTAACTGGAGAAAAACAGGAATACAAAGTAAAAACCATTTCATCAAGTGATTTCCTTTTGTATGTAATTATCGGACTTCAAGTGGCAGATGTCCTATCAAATGCAACAGAAAGAATTTTAAATATTTATAAGGGCATTTTAGAAATTAAGCAATTAAGAAATCAATTAAAAGACAAAGGAATTCCAGCTGCGAAAACAAAGTCTATCGAAACTCACGCAAACGGAATGATGAAAGACGAAATTAAGGCTATAGTTAAAGAAGTAATGGACGAACATTATAATGGAGATAATGGACGGAAAAATGAATTGCAAAATGGACTGACCATTTCTTTGAACAAACTTGCAAATCGAATTGACAAAGGATTTAATATAGAAATTAGAGTTGAGCCACTTCCTGAACCAGAAGAGGAAGAAGAGCCAACAGCTGAATACCAACAAAATGCAGAAATGATAAAGTCAATTCAAGAAAGTGCAAGAAAAATTGAATTTTTAGATGCAGGTGGGGAATCGATTTTAAAACTACCCGAAAAAAAATAAAAGCCAGCAGGTAACAATGGCTCCTATAAGTAATGGCGCCGTTCTCGCCTACTTCTGAAAATCCTCTCGGATTTTCAGCTTGGTGTGTACTTGCAAAGTTAAGTGCTAAACCACGCAACTACTCATAGCCGAGACCGTTAGGCACAATTAATTGGAAGCCAAAGAATAAATTAAAAACTATGATAGATTTTGAACCATTTGACCCCCTAAAATATAAGTCAACAGCCGAGACAGAAGTTGCTGCTAGAGCTCTTAAACGTGAGATTCGTGAAATTTTAGGATCTTATGTAGGTTGGTATGATCCATTCGCAGAATTAATACAGAACTCTCTGGACTCCATCGAAACAAGAAAAACGAATGAAGGTAAAGATTATGAACCTTCAATTTGGGTCACTGTTGATATTCAAAGCCAAAAACTTACTGTTACTGACAATGGTGTTGGTCTGAATAAACAGCAATTCAACCAATTTCTCGTACCATTCTTCTCTTTTAAAAGTCAGGATGGAAAAACAAGAGGACATAAAGGTGTAGGAGCCACATATCTAGGTTATGGATTCAATTATATTCAGGTATGCACTAAAAGTGATGGTTTTTCAACCATCGGTAAAATGCTTAATTCACGAAAATGGTTAACCGATGAAAACCCATCTGGTAATCCAGAAGTTATTCACGATTCCAGTCCACCTGAGGATAGCAACTTCAAAAACGTAGATAAAGGCGTCTCAATTACTCTACAGTTCGATTCTACAACCCATCCTAGGGACCTAAAATGGATAGGGACTTCAAGTGCAAAGTCTTGGTTTAATATCCTCAGAATAAAAACGGGGATTGGCTCGTATGAAAAACACAATGACATCAAGGTATATCTTAAGGTCATTGGTAAAAATGGTAAATCCGACGAGATTTTAAATGAAGGGACTGGATATTTGTGGATTCAAGATTTGCCAGGAGTGAAAAGGTCAATATCTATTAAGGATTTAGATAAGAAGGTTTCAAACTTCTTTGAAAAAAAAGGCATTGGTTCAAAACTACCATCATCTTTAAAGAATTTTGACTGCATCTATGAAAAATGGAGTTCGGATGAGTTAATGGATTTAATCAAGATTGATGAAGACGAAAAGAGAATTATTGAGCTCTACACACCAAAAATATATTGTGGCTACACATATACTGCAAAACTTTTCTCTTCGTTCAACGAATCATTAAACCTTAGAGAGGGTTATAAAATATTTTCAGGCGGTTTTCAAATCTCAGCAAATGATATGCCCCAGGGAGAAATCTATCAAATTCCATTACAACGTTATCAAGGTCGACAGAACCAAGTTCATTTTTTAATTAATTTTGAAAATTGTAGCGCAGACCTGGGACGCAAAGGATTTCACAAGGACATTGTTGATTTCTGCAAATCAATATCAGAAAAGATTGTAAGCAACTACTTAAACAAATTCAAGTCCTCGATGAGACCTAACAGTGGAGCTCCTACAGACATTAAGAGAAAAAAGAAAGTTGATGATTGGAAAGAATTAATCAAGAATCATGAGAAAGACCACCCTCTTCAACTTACTCATGACAACTTCTTTCTTCCGACAAAGAAGATATCCTTAACATCTGAACCGACTAGAGAGCAAGATGTAATTGCTTTATTTAACCAACTCATTGCTGGAGGTGTAATTCGGGGAGTGAGTATAATGTCGACTAATGAAAGATTTACTTATGATGGCCTGTATCGAATCAAGATTGAAGAACCAACTGAACATCACATCTACGATAGAGACAACAACCCTTTAGGAATTCTTGAAGATAACATAGATTCAGATGATCTGCCATTTGCCTCACATCCCGATATTTTAGAATATAAGTTTTCCTTAGATGGTCTTATGGAAGACATAAGTGACGGCACAAAAAACTCTAACGACATAGGGCTAGTAGTAGCGTGGGAAACTGGATCTCAGTACATGGATAATTTCCATATAACGTCAATTTTAGATGAAGACAATCTATCTGAAAGACAGTACCACGGGGTTACACATAGTATGACAAACCTCCAAACTGAACAGAAAGAAATGGATCTTATAGTGCTAAGTGAATTAATTCAACTTCTTAATGATTATGATCAAGCTCAGCTCGACCAAAAATCAAAGTACGATGAGTATTAAAATGTGCCTAATAAAACCTATACGCAATGCCCTTCAGGACACTGCGCATAGCCAGACCGTGACAACAAGTTGAACAAACAATTGAGGTATTAGATGAATAGAATAATACTTATAGGAAATGGTTTTGATTTAGCACACGGAATGTGTACCAGCTATAATGATTTTTTAAAAGATTATTGGAAAAACATAATCATAAAATTACAAAGTACCTCTAATAAAAATATCACAGACCAAGGAACGACCTTTGAAAATGAAGAAATTAAAGTAGATGGGATTTACGGTCCATGGGGTGGACCAACCAAGATTGAAGCAACAAATTTTGAAGATTTATTAACTAACTTAAAATCACAAAATATTGCTCTTTCATTTAAGAATGAATTCTTTAGAATAATTTCGGACAAATCTTATATACAAAACTGGGTTGATGTTGAAAACGAATATTATTCATTATTAAAAAGTACATTTAACAATCATATTTCATCTGCATATGGCTCTGATGTTGAGAGATTAAATTCAGATTTTGAAAAAGTCAAACACAAGCTGATAGAGTATTTAAAAAAAGTAGAATCAAAATTTAATGAAAATTTAGATTCAATCTTTTCAAAAACAAAAAATATTATAGGTTATAAAATTTATCAACCTTTTAAACTCAAAGACTTTTCGGAATCGTCACTCAACCATAAAGCAGAAATTGAGTACAACCTCATAAAGAAAGACCTAGAGGCTCTCGTTCGCGGAGAGATTACAATGGATGATTTAAATGAGTACAACAGAAGATTAATTCAAAGAATTGGCACAAAAAAACCATTTTTAGAAATCAAAAAGCTTCTTCAATCAGATTATGCAACAAACTATTTTGACTTGATCCCAGACCAAACAATATTTTTAAATTTCAATTACACTTTTACCGACAAAAAATATGATAACCCCAGAGAATTTGATCAATTTAATGATGAGAAATACTCTTCCGTCAAATCGATACATATTCACGGCACAATAGACAGTAGAGACAATAATCCTGTGATTTTTGGATTTGGAGACGAAATAGATGAAGATTATAAATTAATAGAGAAATTAAACGACAACAAATATCTCGAAAACATCAAATCAATAAATTATTTAGAAACTGATAATTATAAAAATCTTCTTGAATATATTAATAGTGATAGTTTTCAAATTTTTATTTTCGGCCATTCTTGTGGAATATCTGATAGAACACTTCTCAACACAATTTTTGAACACGAAAACTGTGCTTCTATAAAACTTTTCTATCATAAAAAAGCAGAGGGTATTGATAATTATAGTGATATAATCAGAAATATTTCTAGAAACTTTAATGACAAAGCTAAAATGAGAGATAGAGTTGTTAATAAAAATTATTGCGAACAATTAAGATAGAGCCAGTTCAATTACCAACAAAAAATTGCTCACCCACTTATCAAAACACCTTCTCCACCGCCTCTATAGTCTTATCCAGATCGGCATAGCTGAGGGCGTCGTTTAAAAAGTAACTTTCAAAAGCAGAGGGCGGTAAGTACACGCCGTTCTCCAACATGCCGTGGAAGTATTTTTTAAAGGTATCGTTATTGCCCTTCGCCGAGCTGGCAAAATCCACCACTGGCTCGTCCGTAAAGTGTACGGAGATCATACTCCCATAACGGTTAATTTGGTGCGTCACCCCTTTTTCGGTCAAGGTTTGGGCAATTCCCTTGTGGAGATACTCCGTTTTTTCCGCCAAGCTGGTAAAAATTTCAGGTTGGTTGTTCAGGGCGGTGAGCATGGCGAGTCCGGCACTCATCGCCAAAGGGTTTCCGCTTAAGGTTCCTGCTTGGTAAACGGGCCCTTCGGGCGCCAAATGTGACATGATCTCAGCTCGTGCAGCAAAGGCCCCAACAGGCAGTCCACCCCCGATCACTTTTCCGAACATTACAATATCGGCATCAATGCCCAAGGCTTCCTGAGCACCGCCTTTTCCAAGACGAAAGCCGGTCATCACCTCATCAAACAACAACAAAATGCCTTCTTGGGTACAGAGTTCCCGCAGTCCTTTTATAAACTCATCTTTAGGGATAATACAGCCCATGTTCCCTGCCACGGGCTCCAAAATAATGGCGGCAATCTCGCCTTTATTGGCATCCACCAAGGCTTTTACGCCTTCCAAATCGTTGTAATCGGCCAACAGCGTATCCTTGGCCGTGCCCTGCGTTACCCCAGGGCTATTGGGGCTACCAAAGGTTACGGCACCACTCCCCGCTTGTATCAAAAAGGAGTCGGAGTGACCGTGGTAGCAACCCGCAAATTTGATGATCTTCTCCTTGCCCGTGTATCCGCGCGCGAGGCGTACCGCACTCATACAGGCTTCGGTACCACTGTTCACAAAACGGATCTTGTCAATGTTCGGTACCATGGACACCGCCAGTTTGGCGATTTCTGTCTCAATTTCGGTGGGCGTTCCAAAGGAAGTTCCTTTTTTGGCTTTATCGATGACCGCATTGATCACGGGTTCGTACGCATGCCCCAAAATCAGTGGTCCCCACGAAGCAATGTAATCAATGAGCTGGTTGCCATCTTCATCGTACAAGTAGGCCCCTTTAGCCTCTTTAATGAAAATAGGGTCGCCCCCTACGGCTTTAAATGCTCGTACAGGTGAATTTACTCCTCCAGGAATGTATTTTTTGGCCTCTGCGAACAAGGCGCTGCTTCGTTGGTAGATCATATATGCTTTTGTTAATCCGTCATGCTGAATTTATTTCAGGTTGACGTTTGTCAGTTCGAGCGCAGTCGAGAACGACACGGCACCACATCTCGACTGCGCTCGATGTGACAAGCCATATAGATTTCAAACTGCTCGCCGCAAAGGTAATGAGGATAAAACTTTTTGGGAAATGGATTTTGTGGTTGCTTAGTTGATATTCTTATAAACGCAGGAATCTGTTTTCATCAATTCTTTTTCGTCATGCTGAACTTGTTTCAGCATCTCATCCAATCACTTTTCACTCCTAATGAGAACCTGAAACGAGTTCAGGTTGACGTTTGTCAGTTCGAGCGCAGTCGAGAACGATAATGCACAATCCAGCTTATGCACCCCTCGACTGCGCTCGGGATGACAATTATACTTTTTGGCATGATCAACGACCAAACAAAAACGAATGCTCGAACACCGAACAATCCAACTATCGAACCATCCAACTATCCAACTATCCAACTATCGAACTATCCAACTATCCAACAATCCAAACACATCATCCTAAAGCCTACTGTGCCC
Source organism: uncultured Allomuricauda sp. (assembly GCF_947258355.1). Taxonomy (GTDB): domain Bacteria; phylum Bacteroidota; class Bacteroidia; order Flavobacteriales; family Flavobacteriaceae; genus Flagellimonas. Next base: position 27,005 of record NZ_CAMYIC010000061.1, on the reverse strand, counting down.
GTCGGATATTGAGAATCTGCCCTATGGAAATAATATTATCGTTGAGATTATTAAGGCGGCGAAGTTCATCCACAGAAATTTCGTAGCGCTTGGAAATCCCGTACAGTGTATCCCCTTTTTGCACTTCGTGGGTGAACACTTCGTAATTCTTGGGCTCTCGCACTGTGGCCAATCCACCACGTACCACTTCTTCATCGTACTTATCCAAATCGTAGCGCTCGATCAGTGCTATCAATTTTTGCGGATACTTGCGATCGGTGGCATACCCAGCCTGTCGTAAGCCGTGCGCCCATTTTTTATAGTCGTCCCGTTTGTAGTTGAACAAAAACGCATAGCGTGACCGTGTGGACAAGAATATGCTATGATCTCGGAAAGAGTACATGGGATGGTTGTACTTTCTAAAACATTCGCCCTTGGCATCGTCATCATGAAAATCGAACTCGCCCTGCCAACCCGTATGGCATTTGATCCCAAAATGGTTATTGGTCTTCAAGGTGAGTTCTCCTCGACCGGAGCCGCTTTCCAAAATACCCTGCGCCAACGTAATACTGGCGGGAATGCCATAGGCACGCATTTCGTACTGGGCGATTTCGGCAAAGGTCTCGATATAATCTTGGGTATCCGAAATTGGGAAACGTTCAAAACGTCCCGTATCCTCGGGCATGGGGTACAGACCATCATCTTTGGTCACTTTACTGCGGTTCGAAGCAGTGCTTTCGGTATTGCTGATAACGGGAGCGCCCTTGCGTTGGGTCGTCCTTCTTTTCTTGGCACCGCAGCTAGTAAGCAAAAGTGCCGCCATCAATACATATCCTATTCTCCTGATCATACGTCCAATAACGGTAAATTCTTCTTTTTCAGTACAAGGTTCATGCCTTTTATCCCTTGCAGTCCTCCTGTATGAATCGCCAAGATTTGGGTTCCTGGTTCAAAAACATCCTGTTTTATCAGGTCAAAAATACCAAAAAGCATTTTACCTGTATAAATGGGATCCAAAGGGATGCCCGTTTCTTGTTTAAACCGGTTGATAAATGCAATCAACTGTTGGTCCACTTTAGCGTAACCTCCAAAGTGATAATCGGTTACAAGTTTCCAACGGCTATTTTGAACAAAGGTACGAATCTCCTCGATTAAAAAATCACCCTTCAATGCGGGGAACCCCAAAACGGTTTGATGGGGCCGAGCGGCATTGATCAATCCAGCCAAGGTGCCACCTGTGCCTACGGCACTGCAGATATAATCAAATTTTGAATCCTCATCGGTCAAGATTTCGGCACACCCCTTTACTGCCAAGGCATTGGTTCCTCCTTCAGGCAACATGTAAACATCGCCAAACTGTTCCTTTAATTTTCGAATAAAAGAGGGGTCGTTTTTACGGCGATAATCGCTTCGGGACACAAAATGGAACTGCATACCGTGTTCTGCTGCCAATTTCAGGGTCGGATTGTCTTGCCACTGGTCCACCAGCTCCTCACCCCGGATCACCCCTATGGTTTTTATGCCTTGTTCATGACCAGCATAAGCAGTAGCCGCAATATGGTTGGAAAAGGCCCCACCAAAGGTGAGCAGGGTAGTTTTGCCTTGTTTTTTAGCTTCAATCAGATTGTATTTGAGCTTGCGGTATTTGTTTCCCGAAATGAGCGGATGGATGGTATCCTCCCTTTTTAAAAAGAGATGCACGCCCTTTTCTCTGAGAAGGGGCATGTCTATATGCTGATTGGGTATCTTCAATCCAAGAAATTAACGGGTCAAGTACTGTAGAAAACCAAAGGTTTGGCGTTTGGAAAGATACTGCATGTCCTTTTCGTTGGCATAGGCCTCACGTTCAAAACTAATGTTCTGATAGGCTCGATAACTGTTCAAATAAAGCACAGTACGAATCAACCATTCTGAAACATACCAAAGGTAAAAAGGCAATATGAGCAGTTCCCTTTGCTGCTTTAAGTGGATGCGCTCGTGGTTGATAAGCACCTCATCCGCCTTAAGGGAGTCTTCCTTTAAAATAATGAAAGGCCATAGTGAGAGCCCTACATAATTTTTATAAAAGAAATGTTTAAAGACGAGTATCAAATGGTAGCTATCATTGGTTACCTAACAAATATAACTGCAAAAACCGTTCAAAATTGGACAGTTACGATAATTCCATCAACATTTTCGGTGAACAACCCTGTTTGCAAAAGGTTAAAAACCTCGTCCTTTTCCCACGAAAACCGTAAATTTATGGTGAAAAAGGTTGTTGTATATGAAAGAACGTATTCCCTTGGAAGAGGGGGATTACTACTTATCAGAACAAGGATATCGGGTATTTACCGAACAATACCTCCTAAAACGCGGTTATTGTTGCGAGAGTGGTTGCCGCCATTGCCCCTATGGATATAATGCCAAAACCAACACTCAAAATTAGTGATTCGGCATAATATTTGTGGCTTTACTAAGGACATCTCAAAAATTTAAAAATAACGCTATGAAAACTTTACAACGTTTCGCACTTATCGCCTTTTCTTTTGGTTTATTGGCTTCCTGTTCCTCTGTCCGAGTGATTTCGGATTACGACCAACAAGCTGACTTCAACAACTATAAAAGCTATGCCTTTTACAAAACAGGGATAGACAAGGCACAAATTTCCGATTTGGACAAAAAAAGAATTTTAAGGGCCATTGATGCCGAGTTGGGTTCCCGTGGATTTGTAAAATCCGACAACCCGGATGTATTGATCAGCATTTTCACCAAAGAACGCGAACGTGTGGATGTGTACAACAACTACGGCTGGGGCTGGGGCGGTTTTTATAGCCCATGGGCCTGGGGTCCCGGTTGGGGCTGGGGCTGGGGCGGCAACAATGTAAGCACCCGCACCGAAGGCTCTTTATATATTGATGTAATAGATGCCACTAAAAAAGAATTGGTTTGGCAAGGTCGAGGCGTTGGCACATTGAACAATACCCGAAACATTGAAAAAAAGGAACAGCGAATCAAAGAATTTGTTTCACAGATTCTAGAAGAGTACCCGCCGCAAATGGCAATGGCCTCCAACTAAAATACAGACCGCCCATTGGGCGGTTTTTTATTCCCCTTAACCTTTCTTAAGAAAAAATCCGTTCCCTATTTCGTATCTTTAAGTCGCACAAAAAACTACTTATGAGCTACGAATCCAATCCTATACTGGACAAACTACCGAAGCACCTCAAACAATTCATAAAACCACAAAATTATGAAGAGTATACCGCCATCGACCAAGCGGTTTGGCGCTATGTAATGCGAAAAAATGTAGATTACCTCAGTAAGGTAGCCCATAAATCGTACGTGGATGGACTAAAAAAAACAGGGATTTCCATCGACCATATTCCCAATATGTACGGGATGAACCGAATCCTAAAGGAAATCGGTTGGGCAGCGGTAGCGGTGGACGGATTTATACCTCCTTCCGCTTTTATGGAATTCCAGGCCTACAATGTACTGGTAATTGCTTCGGATATTCGTCAGCTCGAAAATATCGAATACACTCCCGCTCCAGATATTATTCACGAAGGGGCAGGACACGCTCCCATTATTGCCAATCCAGAATACGCAGAATATTTGCGGCGGTTTGGGGAAATTGGTTGCAAGGCCATATCCAGTGCCAAAGATTATGAACTTTACAATGCAGTGCGACACCTTTCGATTATAAAAGAAGCACACGGCACACCACAAAGCGAAATCGAAGAAGCCGAAAAACATATTGAACAGCTTCAAGAAAATATGGGCGAACCCAGCGAGATGGCCCTTATCCGAAATCTGCATTGGTGGACGGTGGAGTACGGTTTAATCGGTACGGTGGACAATCCAAAAATTTATGGTGCCGGATTACTTTCCTCTATCGGGGAAAGTACGTGGTGCATGACGGACAAAGTAAAAAAAATTCCCTACTCTATTGAAGCGGCGCACACAGAGTTTGATATCACCAAACCTCAGCCGCAGCTTTTTGTAACACCCGACTTTGCCTTTTTGAGTCAAGTATTGGAAGATTTTGCCAACACCATGGCTGTGCGAACAGGTGGACTTTCAGGCATCAAAAAATTGATAGGTTCCAAGGCATTGGGTACCATCGAATTGAGTACGGGACTACAAATTTCGGGTGAATTCAGCAATGTCATCGAAAATGATGGCAAGCCCATTTATATGCAAACCACCGGAGGAACAGCATTGGCCTATCGTGAAAAAGAGTTGGTCGGACATAGTACAGCGCACCACGCCGATGGCTTCGGTTCCCCTATCGGAAAATTGAAGGGCATCAACATTGCCATTGAAGATATGGGACCACGCGATCTTAAGGCCTATAAAATTTATGAAGGTGAACAAATTGCCCTTGAGTTTGAGGGAGGTGTAAAAGTTGAAGGAACCATTATTACAGGAACAAGAAACTTAATGGGTAAAATCATCCTGATCACGTTTGAAAATTGTACGGTTACCCATGGCGATACAGTATTGTTCCAGCCCGAATGGGGACTTTACCATATGGCAGTGGGACAAAACATTGTGTCCGCCTACAACGGTCCGGCAGATTTGAACAGTTTCAATTTAATGAGCCATCAGATTACGGAAAGCACCATTAAATCCAAAAAGGATGAAAAAAGATTGGAACTGGAGCGATTCTATGAGCAAATAAGACATTTTAGGGAAGGAAAAAACACTACGGTTTCCCGCAACAAAGTATTACAGGCTCTTAAAAAAGACCATCCCAAAGATTGGTTATTGCCCGTGGAACTATACGAACTGGCCAAACAGGACAACAATCAGGAATTCCAGCAAGAAATTTTGGAACACTTGGAACAAATTAAACGGGACAACCCCAAAGTGGGCCATTTAATTGACGACGGCCTTCAACTTGTGGATAGCGCTCTGGTTAGCTAGAAACCCAGTTTTTCGATATTCTCGGCAGTGGGCTCCAATTGGGGTACTGCTGCTTTGGCAACAGGGTAAAAGGAAATGTTGTACTCCTCACCGTTTCTTTTTAGACCCAATTTAACTTCGTGGTCAATACTGCCCTGCCAAATACTACGGGAAAACACTTCATCTCCAACACGTACTCCAGCTTCCCATGCCTTACTCCCTTCGGTTACACTTGCAATGCCTTTCCTATCCTCGGTAAATTCGAAGCCAAGCTCATAAATATCACTTTCTGGGCTGTATTTCAACTCCAATTCATCAAACAGTTTAGGCAAATCCACTTTTTGACCTTCTTCAATATGCTTTTGGAAGAACGTTTCAAAATCTCCTTCCCAAAACCCATCCATCACTTGAATAAAATAATCATGGGTCAGTTTTTGGTCATTAGTGGTAGCATCCATATAGATTTGATGCATTACATCATCCAAGCTTTGTTCTCCTTTGCTTGTATCTTGAATTTTTTGATCCAGATAAAAAGCAAAAATCGCCCCTCGCCAATACGGTAGTTTGGAATACTCGTAGTTGGTCCAAAAATTTTCATAGTTAATCTCTGAATTTGGCTCTTCCGCTACCGATGAAGCATAAAGGTCACGAACGGTCCTATTAAACTCATCAATAAAAAAAGTGCCGTCCAAACCATTGATCTTGTTCTTAGCGATGTTTTTAAAGGTATAATACTCCGTAAACCCTTCGCTGAACCAATATTGCTCCTCTTCGTTGTCGTTATGGATTGTATGTCCAATCCAATTGTGCATCAACTCGTGGTTAAAGAGATACACCATTTGACCGATATCCGTATGGTCATTGTTCGAAACCGAGGTCGCAAAGGAATTGGTAAGTCCAGTTCCCTGAAAACTGCTTCCGTCCTTTTGGGGAAAAGGTTGCATGGTTACGGTAAAATAGGTTTGGGAGTGATCGTTCCAAAAATTGCGCTGATAGGTAAGGGTTTCTTCCAACACCTTAAAAACCTCTTCGTCCTTAAAAGGTACCCAATCGCCGCGTGTGGCCAAACTGATTTGGTTCCCTTGAATCTCCCCATTAAAAACTCTAAAATCCCCGCCAACAAAAATGGCGCTTCCAAACAAATCCATATCCTGGTCGTTCAAGAGTTGAACTCTCTCCTTACTCCCAAAACTGTTATGAACAACATACTGCTCGGGAAAGGCAGACCAGTCCAGAAGTATATCCTGACTGCTTTCAGCATTTTCGGGCACCATAAACATATTGTGGGAAAACAGGTGAAAATATTCTTGATTGATGATAGGACGATACGTTTCGCGAGTAGAAAGATCTCCCTCGAAATCTTGTTTCAGAAAATACTGGAATTCCAGTTTTTCCACTCCTTTGGGATGCATCAAAACTATGCGTCCGCTATCAGCATCTTTTTCGACTGCGCCTTCAACATTCAACAGTTCCATCTGGCCCAAGGAATTGTAAAGTCCTTCCTGTCCCCATGCATCGTTAGGAAAAGATAGGGTTGTGGTGCCGTCTGGACTGGCTTCCATGGTCATTTTAATCTTGAGTTGGGAAATACTATCAACAACCACTGGAGCAATTTCGTAGCTGATATCGGATTCTGGTTGCTGTTGACAGGAAAATAGAAAAGTAGCTAAAAGGGCGGTTAGTAGTACTCTTTTAAACATGATTTTAATTGATTGATGTACTTTATAGACGCATCAAACGGCTAAATGTGACAGCTTAATCCAAAAAAGTTTTCAACTGCTCGGCATTTTCCACAGGGGTATTTTCGTATACAAGTTTCCAGCCCATGGTATTGGTCAACACCAAAATTCGGGAAAGTTCGCTCACCAAACGGTTTTCCGCATTGGAACGCAAAGAGGATGCCTCGATTTTCTTCATCAAAGATGCATTTACATTACGTTTGATGGCATTGTAATCACCGGCATTAAAAGGGTTCAGGTAGTCGGCTGTGACATCGTAATATTCAAAGTCTGGACTAATATTGATTTCTGGCTCTGGAATCTGGGTAATGGTGAGCAGTTTTTGCTCCTCGTCCACTTCATATTCAATTTTTGACATGTCGTAGGCAATGGACACATCGGCATTGACCACCACCAACGCCTTTTTATGGGCAGTGACCAACGGACCAAACAGCTCTTTGGAATCTTTGTAATTGTACACTTCTGCAAAATGCCCTTCCGTGACCACCAATTTGGAAACATTCCGCAATTCCTGTTGAATCAACATAGAATTCTCCTCCAAAATGGATTTTTGCTCACGGTCTTCGGTGCACGATTTATAAATCAAAACCGAAGCCAAAGCAATCACTGCTCCAAATAGTACTTTCTTCATTTAATCGAATTTGATGAAAGGATACCTTTCTTGAAGATACGTAATTTTAGCGCGGAGCGATGTTTTGAACTTTTGATGGGCTTCAGAATCCGGATTGAACGGTCGGTGCATCGACCCTTTTTGAATTGCATCTACCTCATCCATTACAGGATATGCATTTTCGGAAATCCAGACGGATTTAAAACGCTCCCAAATATAATCCACTGCCAATGGATTGGGATGGACCATATCGGTTCCATAAAATCGATAATCCCGTAGCTCGTCCATCATAATTTCGTAAGACGGAAAATAAGTATGTGCTCTGGACTGCACTTGAGATGACAAAGCAGAGTGAACGGCAGTGATAAGATGTGCTTTGCTCCGTTGGTTCTCCACAAAACCGTCTTTTAAATGACGAACGGGAGAAATGGTAAATATGATTTGCGCTTGGGGGTTTACCTTTTGAATTAAGCTTATCATATTTTGAAGACTCGACTCTATCTCGTTAACACTCAATAATTTTTTGGTGAATTGCTTCTGCGGAACCTTATGGCAATTGGCCACCGCTTTACCCGATGAAAGATGCTCGTAGACCCAAGCCGTACCCAAGGTGATGATGACATGCGACGAAGTCTCCAATGTAGTTTTGGTATCCTTCAGACCTTGGTTGAGCAGCCCCAACAAAACTTCGGGATTATCGGAACGCAAATCGGAATGGGCATCAAAACAGCGCCAAATACCGTCCTGCCCAAAAATCTCTTCCTGCTGATACGTTTTTCCTTCAATGGCTCTTTCAATCAAATTCTCAATAGCCAAAGGATGGAACAGTATCCCAAAGGGGTTTTGTAATTGTTGGAACTTAAAATAATCCAGCTTAGACCCTATATTTTCCACAAAACAAGACCCTAACAGCACCAACTCACTTTGATAATCGATAGGATTATCGCTAGGTGTTAAAGGTATTCTTGTTTGTAGTTCCATTTGATTTGCTAAAATGTCAGTTCGAGCGCAGTCGAGAACAACATGCCACCACATCTCGACTGCGCTCGATGTGACAAAGGTATTCTCAGCAAACTATTTTAGATACTCCTTCACTTTGTCAAGCGCTTCAGGGATTCCAGCAGGATTTTTACCCCCAGCGGTAGCAAAGAACGGTTGTCCACCGCCACCCCCTTGAATGTATTTGCCCAGTTCACGAACAATGGTTCCGGCATTTAGATCTTTTTCTGCCACCAAATCCTTGGAAATATAGCAGGACAATACGGCTTTTCCGCCCTTTTCAGAAGCTAGTAACAAGAACAAGTTATCGACCTGACCGCCCATTTCAAAAGCAAGGTCTTTGATACCTCCTGCATCCAAATCCACTTTTTTGGCCAGAAACTTGGTACCGTCCAAATCTTCCAATTCGCCAATCAACTCATTTTTGAGTCCCTTAGCTTTGTCCTTGAGCAATTGCTCCACTTGCTTTTTAAGGGCAGCATTCTCTTCTTGTAAACTAGCTACTGATTTTACAGGGTCTTGGGAGTTCTTCAACATATCCTTGATCTCGAAAAGCATACGGTTATTGTTGAAGTAAAATTCTTTAACGGCATCCGAAGTAATGGCTTCGATTCTACGAATTCCAGCAGCAACAGCGCCTTCTGAAACGATTTTAAAATGCCAGATATCAGCCGTATTCTTCACATGGGTACCTCCACAAAGTTCAATGGATTGCCCAAAGCGGATAGTTCGCACCGTATCTCCGTATTTTTCACCAAAGAGTGCCATAGCCCCTTGTTCCATAGCTTCCTTCATGGGAACATTGCGACTTTCTTCCAAAGGAAGATGCCCATCGATACGCGCATTTACAAAGTTTTCAACTTCCCTAAGCTCTTCAGTTGTCAATTTTGAAAAATGTGAAAAATCAAATCGTAAGTATTTGGAATGTACCGCGGAACCTTTCTGTTCCACATGGGTTCCCAAAACCTCCCGTAATGCTTGGTGCAATAAGTGTGTAGCGGTGTGGTTACAGGCCGTTCTCCAACGCTGTTTTTTATCCACTACTGCTTTAAAGGTTCCAGAAACCTCCTTGGGCAACGACTTTGCAAAATGAACGATTTCGTTGTTTTCCCTTTTGGTATCCACGATATAGGTAACATCGCCGTTTGGAGCTTCCAAATATCCCTTGTCCCCTACCTGACCTCCACCTTCGGCATAAAACGGGGTAAGATTAAACACCAATTGGTATTGATCACCATCTTTTTTACTGGTTACTTTACGATATTTCACCAATTTCACATCGGCTTCCAAACTATCGTACCCAATAAACTCCTTTTCGGTATCGGCCATCAATATGTTCCAATCGTCCTTGGATACTTCAGATGCCGCACGGGAACGATCTTTTTGGGCTTTCAATGCTTTTTCAAAGCCTTCGGTATCCAATTGATAACCTTTTTCTTCCAAGATCAGCGCGGTCAAATCTATCGGAAATCCAAAGGTGTCGTAAAGTTCAAAAGCCTTGTCCCCAGCAATGGTTTTATCTTTTGAAGATTTTATAACGGAATCCAACAACACCAAACCTTGCTCCAAAGTACTTAAGAAAGAACTTTCCTCCTCTTTGATCACATTTTCAATCAACTGGTATTGCTCCTTCAATTCCGGAAAGGCTTTCCCCATTTGTTCGCTCAAGACTCTTACCAATCTATGGATAAATGGTTTGTTGGTATCCAAAAAAGTGAATCCATAACGAATGGCGCGACGTAAAATCCTTCGGATAACGTAACCAGCGCCTGTGTTGCTTGGCAATTGTCCATCAGCAATAGAGAATGCCACAGCCCTAACGTGGTCCGAAATAACGCGTATGGCAATATCGGTCTGTTCATCGGTGCCGTATTTTTTTCCTGTAATGATTTCTACCTCGCGAATCAGCGGGGTAAAAACATCGGTATCGTAATTGGATTGCTTGCCTTGAAGCACCATACAAAGGCGTTCAAAGCCCATTCCCGTATCAATGTGTTTTTCTGGAAGTGGTTCTAAGCTGCCATTCGCCTTTCGGTTGAACTGCATAAAGACCAGGTTCCAGATTTCCACCACTTGTGGGTGGTCCTGGTTCACCAAGGAAGCCCCATCAACTTTTGCCTTTTCTTCTTTGGAGCGGATATCCACATGGATTTCGGAACAGGGTCCGCAGGGACCTTGATCGCCCATTTCCCAAAAGTTGTCCTTTTTGTTCCCTTTGATGATTCTATCCTCAGGAACAATGGCTTTCCATAAATCGTATGCTTCCTGGTCCAAAGACAGACCATCATCCTCGCTTCCTTCAAAAACAGAAACGTACAGACTGTCCTTATCTATTTTATATACTTCGGTGAGCAGTTCCCATGCCCATTCGATAGCTTCCTTTTTAAAATAATCCCCAATACTCCAGTTACCCAACATCTCGAACATGGTGTGGTGGTAGGTATCTTTCCCCACCTCTTCAAGATCGTTATGTTTTCCGCTTACCCTTAAACATTTTTGGGTATCCGTTAAGCGCTTACTCTTTGGAACGGAATTCCCCAAAAAGTATTCCTTGAACTGGTTCATACCTGCATTGGTGAACATCAAGGTAGGGTCGTCCTTCATCACCATGGGCGCCGACGGTACAATTTTGTGGTTCTTTTCTTTAAAAAAGTTTAAAAACTGGTTTCTAACTTCTTGGGATGTCATTGAATTCCTAGGGTTTTCTTAAATTTAACAGTTTAAGCAAAACAATTTTTATATTTGTTTGTTCTGTTTAAAATGAGTGAGCAAAAATAGGATAAAATCCATTCATGTCTAAAGTAAAGTACTATTACGATCCCGATACACTTTCGTACAGAAAGATCGAGCCGAAAAAATCCAAACGATACAGGAATGTTTTCTTGTTCTTGCTTGGCTCCGCATTGTTCGGTTTCCTTGGACTGATCATCCTGTTGAACACTAGATGGGTAAACACGCCCAAAGAACTTTCTTTGGAACGTGAAGTTCGTAATTATGAGCTCCAATACGATATCCTAAACAGGAAAATGGACCAAATGGAACAGGTTTTGGCCAATATTGAAGATCGGGACAATAATATTTACAGATTATATTTTGAGGCAAATCCGATTCCCGAAGAACAGCGAAGAGCTGGTTTTGGGGGTATCAATAGATATAAAGACCTCGAGGGCTTCAATAATTCCGAGATTATTATCGATGCCACCAAACGGTTGGACATCATTCAAAAAGAAATGGTGATTCAATCCAAGTCTTTGGATGAAATAGCCAAATTAGCGGAAGAAAAAGAAAAACTATTGGCTTCCATTCCTGCCATTCAGCCCGTAAGCAACGAAGACCTTACTCGGATGGCTTCTGGTTATGGTTGGCGCTCAGACCCATTTACCAAGGCACGCAAAATGCATTGGGGCATGGACTTTACCGCTCCACGAGGAACTCCAATATATGCTTCCGGTGATGGAAAGGTGGTACGTGCCGACAATAGATCTTCAGGTTACGGAAAGCACGTTCGTATAGACCATGGGTATGGTTATATATCCTTGTACGGACATATGAGCAAATACAATGTTACCGTAGGCCAAAAAGTCAAAAGGGGAGACCTTATCGGCTTTGTGGGCAGCACGGGACGTTCCCAAGCACCTCATGTACACTACGAAGTGTTCAAGGATGGGGAACGCATCAACCCCATTAACTTCTACTACGGAAGTTTGTCAGCTGAAGAATTTGAGAACATGCTCAGATTGGCCAACCAAGAGAATCAATCGCTGGATTAATGCACGTAGATCTGCCTGAGAAACGATATTATGGCATTGGCGAAGTAGCCAAGGCATTTGGAGTGAACACTTCACTGATTCGTTTTTGGGAAAAAGAGTTTGATGTGCTTCAGCCTAAAAAAAACGCTAAGGGCAATCGCAAGTTCACCCCTCAGGACATCCAGAATCTACAACTGATCTACCATTTGGTTAAGGAGCGTGGATTTACTTTGGAAGGTGCCAAAATCCATTTAAAAGAGGAAAAACAAAAGGCCCTCTCCAATTTTGAAGTGATTCAAAAATTGCAAAAAGTGAAGGCCGAACTTCTGAAAATAAAAGAACAACTATAAACACTAACACCTTAGTAAAATGAAAAAAGGAATCATAGCCATTATTGTCCTCGGGATTTTAGGGGTGATTGTTGTAGGTTGGTACGTTAGGACGAACAATAACCTCATCAATATGAAAGGACAAGCCACCAAACAATGGGCCAATGTGGAGAGCTCTTACCAACGTAGAAGCGATTTGATTGGAAACTTGGTAAAAACCGTTCAAGGCGCTGCGGATTTTGAACGCGAGACCCTTTCAGATGTTATTGAAGCGAGAGCAAAAGCCACATCTACCAATATCGATGCAAACAACATTACGCCAGAACAACTGGCAGAGTTCCAACAAGCACAATCAGGGCTATCTTCTGCCTTATCGAGGTTGTTGGTTACGGTGGAACGCTATCCCGATTTAAAAGCCAATCAGAACTTTTTGGAGCTTCAATCCCAACTGGAAGGTACGGAGAACAGAATCAACGTGGAGCGTAACCGCTTTAATGATTTGGCTGGAGAATACAACATCAAGATTCAGCAAATCCCAACAAACATAGTGGCAAGCATTGGAAATTTTGACCCTATGGCGCTCTTTGCATCTGATGCAGGTTCGGAAAACGCCCCCGATGTGAACTTCGAATTCAACTAAATTATGTCACACGTAGAAGAGTTTTTGACCGCTGAAGAAGAAAGTGATATTGTAAATGCCATTATTGAAGCCGAAAACAACACTTCCGGTGAGATACGGGTACACATTGAGGCATCGTCAAAAATAGACCATTTAAGTAGGGCGCAGCAGCTATTTCATTTCCTAAAAATGGACAACACCAAGGAGGGCAATGGGGTACTTCTATATGTCGCGGTGGATGATAGAAAATTTGTCATCTATGGAGGGGAAGGTATAGACAGAGTGGTTCCCAAAGGATTTTGGGATACTACCAAGGACATTATCGCTTCCCATTTTAAAAAAGGAAATTTCAAACAAGGTATCGTTGAAGGTATCCTGATAGCAGGTAAGGAACTGCAAGCCCATTTCCCATGGGACCACGACGACACCAATGAACTGAACGATGCAATATCCAAAGGCTAGTTTTTTACTGTTTTTTTTATGTGTCTCCCTAGCTTGGGGACAATTTACCATACCCGAAAAACCGCAAAAGGAAACCAGCGTTTACGATTACATTAATTTATTATCGCCCTCCCAGAGCAATGCATTGGAACAAAAATTAATTCGGTACTCGGACAGTACTTCCACGCAAATTGTAGTGGCCATTATTAGTTCCACCGAAGGAGAGAACATCAATTACTTAGGCGCTCAATGGGGACAAAAATGGGGCATCGGACAAGCCAACAAGGACAATGGTGTACTTGTAATCCTTGCAAGGGACGACCGTAGAATCGCCATAAACACCGGATACGGTGTTGAAGGAAGCTTGACTGATTTAATGTCGAAGCGCATCATAGAGTCTGTAATTATCCCAGAATTTAAAAGGGGTGACTACTACAGTGGTTTGGACAAAGGTTCCGATGCTATTTTTAAAGTATTGACGGGCGAGTTTACTGAAGATCGCACCTTTGGAGAAGGTAAAAAATTTCCTGTTGGAGCTCTCTTTCCTTTTATCATTTTCATTGTTATCATTATTATTTTATGGAGTCGCAAAAACAAGGGTGGTGGCGGTCGTGGTGGCCGAAGAGGCCGTGGACTCGATATTTGGGACATGATCATACTGAGCAATATGGGCCGTAGTTCTGGCTCCTCTGGTGGATTCGGCAGTGGAGGCTTTGGCGGAGGCGGTGGTTTTAGTGGCGGCTTCGGTGGTGGTGGCTTTGGAGGCGGCGGTGCTTCTGGAGGATGGTGATTACTATCTTAACTTTTTGACAAGCAACTTATCAAAATTCTCCCATCTTAAGGTTAAAACTCAACCATCATGAAAAGAACTCTGTCTTTACTTTCTTTTTTTATACTTATTTCCTGCAATGATTCTGAAATTGATTGCTCAACAGTACTTTGTGCTGCTAGAGAAGATGTTATTAAACTAAAATTTTTGGATTGGGATTCCCACGATAATCTTTTGGAAAACGGTACTATTAACGAAGAGTTGATTGAGATAACCGCTCAAGGTGAAACCATTGACTTTTCTATCCAAGAAAGTACATACCAAGGAAAAAGGTTGATGTTTCCAGTTTCAGCTGAGTTTGGAGAAAAATCGTTTGTAGTAATCTTCAACGATAATTCTCCACTATTGATCAAGCTAACCACATCGCTAAAACCTCAGGATGGTTGCTGCGGGCCATTTACTGCAACGGATAATATTGAGGTGATCAATTATACCAATGGCTATACCAATTATGGTGCGCTTCCTCTGGATATTGATGTTTACGTGGAATAATGAACTAAAACCTCATAAAACGAGGGCCGCCTCTTTTATTTGGAGCTCCCTTGCCTCCGAACGAATCAAACTTTATGGTTAAACTGCCCATAAAGTATCTTTTAAGCACGGTTCCTTGAAAATCCTGGATAAAATCCTGTCCAGTAGTCCTACGTGTGTTGATATTCTGATTGAGAAGGTCAAAGGCCAATACTTTTAAGGTTGCTTTCTTTTTGAACATTTGCAACCCAAGGCTCATGTTCCAAAAAATGGCGTCCTTATCAAATCCATCTCCTAAGTTGCCATTGTAACTATAAGTGATATCGTTACCAAACACAACGTTTTTGGGCCAATAAGAAGTCAGCTTAACCGCAAGGTTGTGCGTAGTGAAATCGATATCCTCCACATTGTCCAGGTTATACCTCGTGGAATTTATGCCCAAACGATATTCCGGCTCTATTTCCACCATTTCCTTGTAATTGAACAATACACCCACCCTGGGATTAAAACTGAAGTTTTTTGCCTCTAACCTTCTACCATTGGTAAAACCAACTTGCTTATTTATGTTAACACTTGGACTTACCGTAAATTTAACCGTGTAAACACTATCCTTTTTTATTTGCTTGGAATAATTGACACCCATCCAACCTCTGTAATTTCCTTTTACGTTTTGGTAGGTCGTAGTCCGGATAAAATTTTCATCTGTCGTGGTAATCGATACTACTTTGTCCTGTTCGAAATTAATGCCCGAATACGCAAATAAACCAGTTCTGTCCTTCCAATTGTAATTATTGTAGTTTAGATAAATACTATGGTTTACTTCGGGGCCCAAATTAGGATTACCCTCAATAATATTTAAAGGGTTACTAACATTTGGCACAGGTTGCAATTGGTTCACCGAAGGTAGATTTAGGCGTGTAAAATAATTGGCACTGATTCGTTTACTCCCCATGTTGTAATTAAAGAAAGACCCTAACAATACTTTACTGTAATCTTTGGAAAAAGTAGTGGATTGAATAAAATCCTCGTTATCCAATGCAATCTGTTCCAAACGTGCTCTTATATTAAATCGGAATTTCTTTCCATTGGAACCAAACCTGAATTCGGGTACGTGTTTGTTCACGTTGAAATTAAAATCGGAACTTAGTAAGGAATTATAAACATAATTGCCGCTCAGTTCATCTAAATTGGAAACGGAACGTTCATTTTTTTGTTCGTTATTCTCATAGCCATATCTAAAATCCACATAAAGGTCTTGGTTCAGCTTGTACCGATAGGCAGCACCAACTTCGTAACTATTATTGGAATTATCGATTATGGTCCTTTGATTCAGTTCTTGCTCACTAGGATTGTCTCCAAAAATGTTGCTTTGTGAGTTAATAAAGGACTCTGAGTCGTTTACACTGTTATTGTTGTTAAAATAAACTCGTACATACCCTCCGATAGTATCCAATTTCTTCATGACCTCCACCCTATTCCTAAAGTTTCTGCGAAACCCATCACTTGTCTGTAAGGAATTGTTACTGTTTATCAAATTACCATCTTCATCCGTTGAAACAGTATTTTCCGAATTGGTGGAATTGGTATTACTGACACTTAGATTGGGCTGTATTGTAATTCGGGTGGTCTTGTCAATATCAAACTCCAAATTGGCGGAACCTTGATTGGAGTTGCTCGTCCCCACAAAATTGGTCTCAGTATCGGTAAAAAAACTTCCATCGGGCAGTATGTTCTCGCGAGCGATTTTTTCATCATTATAGGAGTCACTGTACGCAAAAAAATAGTTTCCGTCCATCCGATACTTTCCTTTCTCTTGGTCTGCATAACTTGCTCCCAAAGTAGATGATGTTGTAATTCCCTGGCCAAAACCAAAAGACATATTATCAATGGTAAAACCACCATTTCCATTGAAACTTACGCTCCTACCCCGGGAATTCCCGACCATTTCATAAATTTCATCGAAAGAAAACCCAGGATTGTTGATGTTATTGGAGCTTCCAAGCACACTGATTCGCTGAGTATCGTTAAAGTAATTCACCAACCCATTGGCCTGGTAGCGGTCATCGGTTCCGTAACCGCCAGATAAGCGCCCCATGTACCCTTTATTTTTATCTTCTTTTAAGGTTAGGTTAATCGTCTTGTTCTCGCCATCCCCTTCTTCCCCAACAAATTCTTGCTCTTTGGTTTTGGTATCGGTAATTTGAATTTTGCTAATAATATCCTTGGACAGGGTTTTAGTGGCTACTTTGGGGTCTGTACTAAAAAACACCTGACCATTTACCAAAACTTGGTTTACCTCTTTTCCATTAACCGTGATGGTACCATCGCTGGCAACCTCTACACCGGGCAACTTTTTCAACACATCTTCCACCGTTGCATCCGGTCGGGTCTTAAAAGAATCAGCATTAAACTCCAGTGTGTCTTTTTTTACGGTAATAGGTACACGCTCACCAATTAAATCTATGCCCTCCAACTGCTGAACTTGTTCTTCCATTTTAATGGTACCAATTTGCATTACGGCTTCCAACGTAACTTCCTTGGATTGCGATTGGTAGCCATTGGAAGAAAAAGCCAATCGTGCCTTTTTATATGCTGTTTTGCCTTCCAAGGAAAAAACACCTTGTGCATTGGTAATGGTATAGGTTATTAAACTACTGTCCCTTAAAGTTTCTGCATATATGGTAGCAGCCTCAATGGGCGATCCTGTAGCAGAATCCACAATTTTACCCTTGACCGAAAATTCTTGGCCAAATACGGATGAAAAACAAAAAAATAAGGGAACAAAAACGAGGTTAGTGTAAAATCTTTTCAAATGATGGTTAGTTTTTTGATTAGGTTGAATCGACGACCAAAATATTGTTTTCGTTTTTTAGTAGAAGCCTGTTTAACGAAACTTTCAGAAAATCCGCACAAAAAAAATAGTGGAAGGGGAAAAATTTGCAAGCTTCCTCCATTCATGAATTCAAAGTGGCCATCCGTAAACTATCAGGGTTTCAATGGGCATTTTTGACTATCTTGCTTTTGGGTATTAATTTTCAATCTAATTTTCTCTTTCGAATGTCTAAATCCTACAAAATTCTATTATTTGCCTTTTTGATTTTCACTTCTTCCTGTAAGGAAAAGAACGGTTCCGAAACTGATAATCTTTTTAAGTTCAAGGATTATATCAGCTATCATACCAACGGTAACCAAAGTATTTCAACTCCCATTACCATAGCCTTGGCCCAACAATTGGAGCAGTTCGAGTTGACCCAAGAGCTCCCCAAGGAATATTTGGAGATTTCACCTAAGGTGGATGGTAAGTTAATCATTGAAAACGGTAGGGAACTTACCTACCAGCCAACGGAATACCTAAAACCCAATACCGAGTACACCATCAGTCTGAAGCTCAACAAACTCTTCGAAGATATAGCAAGTGAGTTCAAGACCTACACTTTCAGTTTTAAGACCATAGCTCCGAATTTCAGGATCAATCTGGGAGATTTACAATCCTACAGCAAAGATTGGCAATACCTCACGGGTACCTTGGATGCTTCCGATATGCTGGATGCATCAAAAATAAATACAGTACTTTCTGTAAAGCAGGGAGAAAAGACAATTCCTGTAAAATGGGACAACACTTCGGACAATGCACAATATTTCAGTTTCAAAATTGATAGTATTTCCAGAAAAACGGATGATAGCGAGCTTACCATAAACTGGACAGGCGATGCCTACGATATTGAGAACGAAGGTTCGGAAACCTACACTATCCCGGGCAAGAACAAATTTGTGATTATTGATGCCAAAACCACATCCGCACCTAGCGCTGTGCTGACCCTAAACTTCTCCGAACCATTACAGCAAGATCAAAACCTGAATGGTCTGGTAACCATTGAAAATGCGGAAAGCCTTCGCTACGAAATCAACGGAAACGTCTTGAGTGTCTACCCATCCAACCGAATTTTGGGCGAAGTACGCGTAAATGCCTTCCAAGGCATCAAAAGTGAATATGGGTTTACGTTGAAAAATGATTTTTCCGAACTGGTCTCTTTTGAACAGCTGAAACCTGCGGTTCGATTGATTTCCAAGGGAACCATTTTACCTAACGCTGCCTCAACGCCCATTTATTTTGAAACTGTCAACCTTGCTGCCGTTGAAGTTCGTGTGATTCAAGTGTATCAGGACAATATGCTCCAGTACCTTCAAAACTATGACCTGACCGAAAATTACAATCCAGATTTTAGACCCGTCGGGCGCAGGGTCGCTTATAAAGTAATTCCCTTGACCGAAGATGGAAACAAAAACACCAGCTATTGGCAGGCGCACGGACTCGATTTATCCGAATTGATAAAAATAAATCCAGGTTCGTTGTATCGGGTCGAGTTCAGTTTCAAAAAAGAACACACCACTTACGATTGTGGGGATAGCGCTAAAACTGATGAATCCACAACCGAATATGCCTTGGAGCAAAGCTCTGATGAAGCCTCAAAAGAAGAACGCTATTGGAACAATGAAATCTACAATTACAGAAACTACGACTACAATTGGGAACAGCGTGACAATCCTTGTCATTCTGCCTACTACAATTACGATAGGATAGCAGCAACAAATCTATTGGGCAGCGATTTGGGACTCATCGTCAAAAAAGGAAGCAATCGCTCCCATCATTTTGCAGTGACCAATCTGCTTACCACACAACCCGTAGCGGGCGCCAAAATAAAGCTCTACAACTACCAACAACAACTTATCGGCGAAACCACTACGGATGCCAAAGGACTTACTGTTTACGACAGTGATAAAGGTATTGCCTTTGCCGTGGCCGAGCACAGCAACAATTTTGCCTACGCTAAACTTGCGGATGGAAATGCTTTGTCCCTCAGTAAGTTTGATGTATCAGGAGAACAACTTCAAAAAGGACTGCAAGGCTATTTATATACCGAAAGAGGCGTACATAGACCCGGAGACGCCATCCATTTGACCTTTGTGCTGGATGACAATGCCAATCCCTTGCCCCAAGGACATCCCGTGGTTTTGGAAGTCAGTGATGCACGCGGCAAATTGGTGCAGCGAACTATTTTAAAAGAAGGTAGTATTCCTGTTGCTGATGGTTTATATGCCAAAAAAGAAAAGAATTTTTACTACTTCCCTATTCCAACAGAAGCTACAGCCCCTACTGGAAATTGGTCGGCCAAAGTGATTGTGGGAGGAGCACAATTCAGTAAAACATTAAAAGTAGCCACGGTAAAGCCCAATCGATTAAAAGTGGATTTCGCTTTTGATGACGAGGTACTGGAAGCCAACTCTTTCAATCAAGGAAAAGCCGAAGTAAAGTGGTTGCACGGAGCTCCCGCCCGTAATCTGAAGATTGACATCAATGCCACCTTGAGCGAGACCTCAACAGCCTTTCCAAAGTATCAAGATTATGTTTTTCAAGATCCTGTTCGCAATTTCAACCAGACCGAACTACAATGGATCTCATCTAATCTGGATGCCAATGGTGTGCTCAACATCAACAAAAAAATCGACGTAAACGGCAACGCACCTGGAATGCTGCAAGCGACTTTTACCACAAAGGTATTTGAAGGAGGCGGCGACTTTTCCATTGATGTGTTCTCGAAAAATTTGGCACCATTTTCCAACTTTGTTGGACTACGTTCGCCAGAAGCAAAACGGTATGGTTCCTTTTTAACGGACGATAACAATACATTTGACGTAGTTTCCGTGGATGCGCAGGGAAATCCATCTGGTAATCGAAAACTAAAAGTTCAAGTATTCAAAATAGAGTGGCGTTGGTGGTGGAACCGAGGATATGACAACCTATCACGATATGAAAACGCTACAGTACATCGTCCATTCAAAGAAATGGAAGTTACTACGGGAAGCGATGGAAAGGCCAATTTCAACATCAATGTTCCCGATGAGCAAGGAGGACGTTACCTCATCCGTGTGATGGACGAAGTCTCGGGCCACGCAACAGGGCGTACCGCCTATTTTTATCGCAATTGGTGGCGCAGACCGGCATCTGCGGATGCCGAGAGCTCTAAGATTTTGATTTTCTCTACCGATAAAGAAAAATATACGCTTGGAGAAGAAGCGACTGTAACTTTTCCTTCTGACAAAGGCGGTCGTGCTCTAATAAGTATCGAAAACGGCACCGAGGTCCTCTCCCAACAATGGATAGAAACCTCAGCCAAAGAAACTCAGGCCACCATTCCTATTACGGCAGAAATGGCACCGAATGCCTACGTGAACATTTCCTTGTTGCAACCGCACAGTCAAGTCAAGAACGATTTACCCATTCGATTGTACGGGGTTGTTCCGCTCTTAGTGGAAAATCCCGCGACATTCTTGGAGCCGCAAATCAGTATGCCCGATGTGCTGCAACCAGAAACATCATATAAGGTCGCGGTGTCTGAAGCCAACAAAAAACCAATGACCTATTCATTGGCCGTGGTAGATGATGGGCTTTTAGACTTGACACGCTTTACCACTCCCGACATTCACAGTGCTTTCTATGCCAGACAAGCTTTGGGCGTAAAGACCTTCGACATTTTTGATGATGTGATGGGAGCCTACTCCGTGAGCGTGGACAACATCTACGCTATCGGTGGTGGTGGCATTGGTGCTGGTGGCAAAAACCGAAAGGCACAACGTTTCAAACCTGTGGTCACTTATTTGGGGCCGTTTACCTTAAAGGCAGGAGAGAAAGCCTCGCATACCATCGATATGCCGAACTATGTAGGTTCGGTCCGAACCATGGTCGTTGCTGGGAATCCAAACAGTGCTTATGGCAATGCCGAGAAAACCACACCAGTGCGCAAACCTTTGATGGTATTGACCTCCATTCCTCGAAAACTATCTCCCGGCGAAACTGTGACCATCCCAGTTACCGTATTTGCCATGGAACCCAAAGTAAAAAACGTACAGGTCAATATTGATGCAGGGAAAGCTTTGGAACCCATCAACGGCACATCCAAGAACATCACTTTCAATGCAGTTGGCGAACAAATTGTCAATTTTGAATTTAAGGTCAATCCAACATCATCATTCCAAACCATAAAAGTTACCGCTACGGGGGCTGGGGAAAGTGCCTCCAACGAGACCGAAATCGATGTGGAAAACCCAAATCCCGTTACTACCAAAAGTGAATTGTACACGCTTGACCCAAATGCGTCACAGTCCATTTCAATGGAAACTTTTGGCACATCCGGCACCAACGAGGCATTCATAGAATTCTCAACGCTTCCACCGATGGATTTCTCCAAACGCATGGATTATCTGTTACGCTATCCGCACGGATGTGTGGAGCAAACCACTTCTGCGGCCTTCCCACAATTATTCTTGGCCGATGTATTGGATATCACTTTTGATAAAAAGAAGGAAATTGAGAAAAACATCAAAGCTGCTATTGACCGACTTAGCGATTTCCAAGTTCCCAATGGCGGATTGAGCTACTGGCCAGGTTACGGCAATGCCAATGATTGGGGAACTTCATACGCAGGACATTTTATGCTGGAAGCTAAAAAAGAAGGGTACCAACTTCCCCTCACGTTCTTGAGCAACTGGCTAAAATACCAAAAGAACGCTGCACGCCAGTGGAGCAACCAAAGTACTTATTACAACGACGATGTTTCACAAGCCTACCGTTTGTACACTTTGGCTTTGGCCCAACAACCTGAACTGGCCGCAATGAACCGTTTGCGGGAAACCGCCAACCTCAGCAATGAGGCCAAATGGCGCTTGGCTGCCGCTTATGCCTTGGTAGGTAAAAAAGAGGTGGCAGAAGCCATTGCCCAAAAAGCGAATATCAACTTTACCGCCAACAATTACAACTACAGAACCTATGGTTCCGTGTTTCGAAACCGTGCGATGGCATTGGAAACCATGGTGATTTTGGGCGACTCGCAACAAAGGGAACTGGCCGTTTCCTTGGCCAAAAACTTATCATCTCAACGATGGTACAGTACACAAGAAACATCTTTTGCCCTTTTGGCCATGTCCAAAATGGTATTAAAAAACGGGGGGAGGTCCATCGACCTTACTTTTACCAACAATGGAAAAAGTATTAATGTCAAAACCGATAGGGCCATAGCACAACGGGAACTTTCCGTCACTTCATTTAAAGAAGAAATCGAAGTGAAGAACAATCAAGGAAACATCATTTACGCCACCCTTACCCAAACGGGCAAATTACAGGTGGGCGAGGAATTGGCACAACAGCAAAACCTACGATTGTCTGTCAACTATGTGGACCCGCTCGGCAATTCCGTCAATGTGGGCGAGCTGCGACAAGGAACAGAGTTTGAAGCTAAAGTGACTATTTTCAACAGTTCCGATGATTATATTGACAATGTGGCCCTGACACATATAGTACCCAGCGGATGGGAAATTGTGGACACCTCTTTTGTAAGCGGGGACAATGAAAATGCATCCAAAGCGGATTATGTGGATACACGAGACGACCGTACCAATCTATATTTTGATTTGGACGCTAAAAATTCAAAAGTCTTTACCATCAAATTGAATGCATCGTTCTTGGGCGATTATTATTTACCTGGGGCCCAGGCTGAAGCGATGTACGACAACAACTACCAAGCCCGAAACAAAGGACAATGGGTCAAAATAGTTCAGTAATGTTGAATGAGTGAATTTTTATCGCCAGTAAAACGAATCCTAATTAACCATAAAATCAAGTTGGGTGTATTTTTCACCGTCTTGATTTTATGGCTGTTTTGCCTGCCCAAAAACCTCTTCGAAGACCCAACATCAACGGTTGTGGAAAGTTCCGAAGGTTCTCTTATCGGAGCACGTATTGCCGATGATGGTCAATGGCGATTTCCCCAGATTGATTCCGTTCCCGAACGCTTCAAGCAGAGTATTCTACTTTTTGAGGACGAGTATTTTTATCAGCATCCTGGATTTAACCCCATTTCCATCATCAAAGCTATAGGGCACAATCTAACCAAAGATACCCGAAGGGGCGGTAGTACCATCACACAGCAAGTAATACGGTTGAGCAGAAAAAACCAAAGCAGGACGTATTGGGAAAAGCTCATCGAAGTGTTTATGGCTACCCGATTGGAACTTCGCCATTCCAAAGAAGACATTTTAAAGCTTTATGCCTCCCACACCCCCTATGGTGGTAATGTTGTTGGTTTGGAAACCGCGGCTTGGCGTTATTTTGGAATTCCTGCCCACGAATTGAGCTGGGGACAATCCGCTGCCTTGGCCGTTTTGCCCAATGCCCCTGCCCTCATTTTTCCCGGTAGGAATGAACAGGCCTTTTTGGACAAACGAAACCGATTATTAAAGAAATTATGGGAGAAAGAAGTCATTGATGAAACCACCTATGAATTGGCCGTAGCCGAACCACTGCCACAAAAACCTTTTCCATTGCCCGATGTGGCACCCCATCTTACCGAGCGCATTCGAAACGAGCATCCAGGTCAACGAGTGACCACTTCACTACAACGACCATTGCAACAACGACTGAATCTTTTGGCAGAACGGCACTATCGGCAATTGCAAAGCAATGAAATCCATAATCTGGCGATTCTGGTGCTGGATGTTGAAACCCGAAAAGTGCTTGGGTATATGGGCAATTCTCCTTCGGACGAGACACATGCCAATTATGTGGACATCATTACCAAAAAGAGAAGTACGGGCAGTACGTTAAAGCCTTTTTTGTTTGCTTCTTTGTTGGACGAAGGCCAATTGTTGCCACGTAGTCTGGTAGAGGATGTTCCGACTGTGATCAACGGGTATCATCCCCAAAATTTTGATTTAAACCACGTTGGCGCCGTACCTGCAAGCAAGGCCTTATCACGTTCCTTGAATGTACCCGCTGTGCGATTGTTACGGGAATATGGGCTTCAAAAATTCTATAACAAGCTCCACAAAATGAAGATGGAATCCTTGGACAAACCTTCATCCTATTATGGGCTTTCCTTGATTCTCGGGGGTGCGGAAAGTTCCCTTTGGGAAGTGACCTCTACCTATGCCTCGATGGCCTCCACTCTGAATTATTTTTTGACCCATTCCAGCACGTACAGAAGTCAAGAATTCGGGGAGGCTACCTATTTGCAAAACGAAACCAAGGACTTTGGCAACGAACAATTTGACCCTTTGGTTTTCGGTGCAGGTTCCATTTACAGTACGTTTCAATCCATGTACGAGGTCAACCGACCTGAAGGTGACGAAAATTGGCAGTTTTTTGACTCCTCCCAACCCATTGCTTGGAAAACAGGGACCAGTTTTGGTTTTAAGGATGCTTGGGCCGTTGGGGTTACGCCAAAATATGCCATCGGGGTTTGGGCAGGCAATGCCGATGGCGAAGGCAGACCCGGACTTACAGGAATCACAGCCGCCGCTCCACTTCTTTTTGATGTCTTGGATGCACTTCCACAAAGCGGTTGGTTCCAAGAACCTTTTGATGACCTTGTTGAGCTAGAAATATGTTCACAAAGCGGGTTTCGTGCTTCGGTGTATTGTGATGATGTTAAAAAAGAATGGGTGCCCACACATGGAACGCGAAGTGGTCCGTGCCCCTATCATCAACAAGTATTTTTGGATGCTTCGGAACGGTTTAGAGTAAATTCTGAATGCTATCCTTTGGAAGATATGGTCGCCAAAAATTGGTTGGTGCTTCCTCCTATTTTGGAATATTATTATGCTTCCTCGAATCCAAACTACAAACCTTTACCTCCTTATTTGGAAGGTTGTTCGACTTTGGAAAATAATTTGATGGAATTTATCTACCCCAAAAGAAACGAAGCTGTGCTGCTTCCTAAGGATTTAGGCGAAAAAAGTATGGAAATCATTCTCAAACTGGCCCATCAACAATCCAACGCCATCATTTATTGGTATTTGGATGAATTGTTCATTGGCAAGACCGAGAATTTCCATGAGCTTGTCTTACCCATTGATACTGGAGAATATATGCTAACGGCTGTCGACAATCAGGGGAATCGGATTCAACAGCAAGTGAAAGTACGTTTCGCTTCGGGCGAGTGATTATTTTTTACGCATAAAAATGGTCATCGGAACCCCGGTAAAATCAAAATTCTGTCTGAGTTTGTTCTCTAAAAATCGTTTATAAGGATCCTTCACATATTGTGGTAAGTTGCAGAAAAAGGCAAATTGCGGATATGGTGTGGGCAATTGGGTACAGAACTTGATCTTCACATATTTCCCTTTAGTGGATGGTGGTGGCGTTTTTTCAATAATGGGAAGCATAATATCGTTCAACTTTCGGGTCGGAATTCGTCTTGAACGGCTGTTGTACACCTCTACTGCCGTTTCTATAGCCTTGAAAATTCGTTGTTTGTTCAAAACGGAAACAAACAAAATCGGTACATCTTCAAAAGGAGAAATCACTTCTTTAATGCCTTTGGTGTATTCTTTTACCGAATTGGTCTCTTTTTCCACCAAATCCCATTTGTTCACCAAAATCACGATACCCTTATTGTTTCGCTGTGCAAGCCAAAAAATATTCTGTACCTGTCCATCAAAGCCTCTGGTGGCATCCAGCATCAAAATACACACATCGCAATGCTCAATGGCCCTAACGGAACGCATTACGGAGTAAAACTCCAAGTCTTCCTTCACTTTGGATTTTCTACGGATACCTGCCGTATCCACCAAATTGAACTCAAACCCAAATCGATTGTATTTGGTATCGATACTGTCACGTGTTGTCCCTGCAATATCCGTAACAATATACCGATCTTCACCAATCAAAGCATTAATAAACGATGATTTCCCTGCATTGGGCCTTCCTACCACTGCAAAACGGGGCAGTTCACTCTCTTCTTCCACATCATCGGGCAATACTTCTACAAGAGCATCCAATAATTCACCGGTTCCACTTCCATTGATACTCGAAAGGGTATAATATTCACCCAATCCCAAGGAATAAAACTCTACGGCATCGGCCATTCGTTTGGTATTGTCGACTTTGTTCACCGCCAAAAAGATAGGCTTATCCACTCTACGGAGCAGTTTGGCGA
Source organism: uncultured Allomuricauda sp. (assembly GCF_947258355.1). GTDB lineage: Bacteria > Bacteroidota > Bacteroidia > Flavobacteriales > Flavobacteriaceae > Flagellimonas. The sequence continues at coordinate 363 of NZ_CAMYIC010000061.1, read as the reverse complement.
CATCCTCATCCATTCCGGTTACGCCAGATTCCACATCTACCATAAAAATGATGGCATCCGCTTCATCGATGGCCAATTCGACCTGTTTGTCGATTTCTTTTTCAAAAATATCGTCGCTACCCACCACGTAACCACCGGTATCAATCAAAGAAAACTCTTTGCCGTTCCAATCACTTTTACCGTAATGACGGTCTCGTGTAACACCTGAAACGGCATCCACAATGGCTTCACGACGTTGAATGAGTCGGTTAAAAAAGGTGGACTTCCCAACATTGGGTCTTCCTACAATGGCTACGATAGCTCCCATCAGGTTTAATTTTTGGCAAAAATACCATTTATTATGAAGAAAAAATGATACCTTTT
>NZ_CAMYIC010000060.1 GCF_947258355.1 uncultured Allomuricauda sp. | reverse complement strand
TTTAAACCATCACGAACATCTGGCAGGGCACGTGACACAATGACCGACATTGAATAATCAATGTAGGCAGATTTCATCTCATCCTCAATATTAATGGGAATTAACTTTTCTCCTTCCGCCATGCTTATTTATTATTGTTTTTTTGTGGTTAAATTATCATGGCAATATACAGAAAATAGCAGCCTTTATAACGCTTTGCGAATACTTTATTAAAAAAATTATCAACATTGGGCATATTGTCAATAATGTGATAATAAAGCTTTGTTAAATAGCCAAAAAACCGCAATTATTCCGACATTTACCACTACTTTATCGAATAAGGGTACGGTATTTGACCACCGTAACAATACTTTTATTAATTTTAATTGCTGAAAAAGAAACGTATGGACGATAATTTTTCCCCCCGCGTAAAAGACGTTATAGCATACAGCAAGGAAGAAGCCCTGAGACTGGGCCATGATTTTATTGGCACGGAACATCTTATGCTAGGTCTTTTAAGAGACGGGAATGGCAAGGCCATAAATATATTGGATGCACTCGATGTGGACTTGGACCACCTTCGTAGAAAGGTGGAAATTCTTAGTCCAGCGAATCCGAATACAGGAACAATACAGAAGGACAAGAAGAATCTTCACTTGACCCGCCAGGCGGAACGAGCCCTGAAGACCACATTCTTGGAAGCAAAGCTGTTCCAAAGTTCTTCTATCAATACTGCGCACTTATTGTTGTGCATCCTTAGAAACGAGAATGATCCAACAACCAAGTTGTTGCACAAGTTGAAAGTGGACTATGACAATGTCAAAGAACAATTCAAGTCCATGATCACCAGTGATGACGACTATATAGATACCCCACAAGCGGAATCTTTCCCTGGGGATACAGACGATATGGGAGATAGTAAAGAAAGCTCCTTCGGCTCTGGAAGCGCCTCCCAAAAAGGAAGCAAAAAATCCAAGACACCTGTATTGGACAACTTTGGACGGGACCTTACCCGTTTGGCCGAAGAGAACAAATTGGACCCCGTTGTGGGTAGAGAAAAGGAAATTGAGCGTGTTTCCCAAATATTGAGTAGAAGGAAAAAGAACAACCCACTACTTATCGGTGAACCGGGTGTAGGTAAAAGTGCCATTGCCGAAGGATTGGCGTTGCGTATCATCAACAAAAAGGTATCACGAATTCTTTACAACAAAAGAGTGGTAACCTTGGACCTTGCCTCTTTGGTGGCAGGTACAAAGTACCGTGGCCAGTTCGAAGAGCGCATGAAAGCCGTGATGAACGAGCTGGAGAAGAACGATGACATCATTTTGTTCATTGATGAAATCCATACCATCGTAGGTGCCGGGGGAGCAACAGGAAGCTTGGACGCTTCCAACATGTTCAAGCCCGCTTTGGCAAGAGGTGAAATTCAATGTATAGGGGCTACAACGCTCGACGAGTACAGACAATATATAGAAAAAGATGGTGCTTTGGAGCGTCGATTCCAAAAGGTAATGGTAGAACCTACCACAGTGGAAGAGACCATCGAAATTTTGATGAACATCAAAGGCAAGTATGAGGAACACCACAATGTAAATTATACCGACGAGGCTATTTTAGCCTGTGTAAAATTGACCAACCGTTACATGACGGACCGCTTTTTACCGGATAAGGCAATTGATGCTCTGGATGAAGCTGGATCAAGAGTACATATCGTCAACATGGATGTGCCCAAACAAATCTTGGAGCTGGAAAAACAGTTGGACGATGTTCGCGAACTTAAAAACAGCGTTGTAAAAAAACAGAAGTACGAAGAAGCCGCCAAACTTAGGGACGATGAAAAACGTCTAGAAAAAGAGTTGGCCACAGCTCAGGAACGCTGGGAAGAAGAAAGCAAGTTGCACCGTGAAACCGTTACCGAGGACAATGTAGCCGATGTGGTTTCCATGATGAGCGGAATCCCGGTAAACAGGATTGCACAGACAGAGAGCAACAAATTGGCCGAACTGCCCAACCTTATCAAAGGGTTTGTTATCGGTCAAGATGAAGCCGTATCCAAAGTGGCCAGGGCCATTCAACGTAACCGTGCCGGTCTTAAAGACCCGAACAAACCTATTGGTTCCTTTATTTTCTTGGGACAAACCGGAGTTGGTAAAACCCAATTGGCAAAAATATTGGCCAAGGAACTTTTTGATTCCGAAGATGCCCTCATCCGTATAGATATGAGCGAATACATGGAAAAATTCGCCATCTCTAGATTAGTAGGTGCACCTCCAGGATACGTAGGTTATGAAGAAGGTGGACAATTGACTGAAAAAGTAAGACGCAAGCCTTATTCCGTAGTACTATTGGACGAGGTGGAAAAAGCACACCCGGATGTATTCAATATGCTTCTTCAAGTATTGGATGATGGATTCCTTACTGATAGCCTAGGGCGTAAAATCGATTTTAGGAATACCATTATCATTATGACCTCCAATATCGGAGCGAGACAATTGAAGGATTTTGGACAAGGTGTAGGTTTTGGAACCGCTGCCAAAAAGGCCCAAGCAGATAGTCATCAGAAGAGTGTAATCGAAAATGCATTGAAAAAAGCTTTTGCCCCTGAATTCTTGAACAGAATAGATGATGTTGTGGTCTTCAACTCTTTGGAAAGAGAAGACATCCATAAGATTATTGATATTGAATTGAACAAATTATACAGTAGAATCAAGGAAATAGGTTACAATTTGAGCCTTTCCGACAAAGCCAAGGATTATATTGCCGATAAAGGTTTTGATAAACAATATGGAGCCAGACCCCTTAAGAGAGCTATTCAAAAATATATTGAGGATGCACTTGCCGAGGAAATCGTAAACTCCAAATTGGAAGAAGGTGACAGCATTTTTATGGACTTGGATGAGAAGAAAGAAGAACTTACCATTAAAATAAAAAAAGCTGAGAAATCGCCCGAAGCGGAAAAGTAATTTAATACACTTTTAAAAAAAGCTGACGATTGTCAGCTTTTTTTATGCCCTAGAATTACCGTACATACGATATTTTAGCGTTTAATCTATTATTTTTTCCCTGACTGACACTCCCTCATAATTTTGTACACGAGACACTATAATTACACTTGGGAATGAAAATCACTTCTAAAAAGAAGACCGTAGTGGTACGCGAGTACCAACTGGACATCGGAACTGTACAGGTTTTTGACAATTATATGGTTGCTTCTTTCGATGAAGGCACTACCATTACCCTTGAAAGGGCTTATCAAATGATCGGTATATCGGAAATACACTTTAGGGATAAGGAATTTGCCTATATCAGTCTAAGAAAAAATTCGTATGCTGTGGACCCAACGGTATATAATTACCTCAGAGGCATGAACAACCTTAAAGCCTTCGCCATTGTTTCCAAAAAGGAAATAGACATGCACAACTTCAATATTGAAAAAATGTTCTACAAAAAACCAATGGAGTTTTTTATAGAGTTCGACAATGCATTGAATTGGGTGCAAAAAAGGTTAAAAACAAAGAAAGGTAGAAACAGCGCCTAATTCTTAATGGGCATTATCTTTCTGCTCTATTTCGGGCTGACGGAAAAGTTCCGAATAAGCATTTCCAATATTATGTATAATCATGGAGGCTTTTAATGCCTCATAGCCATTGGAGGAAACTCCCAAGTCTCCCGCCAAACCATGCAGGTATACACCAAATATTGCGGCTTCAACAGAAGAGTACCCCTGCGCCAAAAGACCAGTGATCATTCCGGTTAAAACATCTCCACTACCAGCCGTAGCCATACCTGGGTTTCCTGTTGTATTCACATAGCCTTTACCATTATAAAGTGTAATCGTATGGGCACCCTTAATAACCAGGACCAAATTGTATTGGGCAGCGAATGCTTTGGCTTTTTCCAATTTTTCAAAATCCGAGTCCCAGCCACCTATCAATCGTTCCAATTCCTTTGGATGGGGAGTCAAAACAGATAATTTAGGTACATCCTTGAGCATTTCAGGATTTTGGGATAAAATATTCAGACCATCCGCATCAATGACCATGGGTGAATCCATCCTTTTCAAGAAATTGCCAAAGGCCGAAACCGTATCATCCTCCTGACCAATACCAACCCCTATACCAACCACCGATGGTTTAAATGGGATATCTATATCGGAAATATTTCTTTCTCTCGACCCTGTAAGTACCATCACCTCGGGAATCGCGGTTTGCAGGGAATTATACCCACATTTGGGAATAAAAGCAGTTACCAAACCACTACCTACACTTAAACAGGCATTGGCTGCCAATTGTACGGCTCCTATCTTTCCATAACTGCCTCCAACGATAACCGAATGTCCGTATGTCCCTTTATGTGAGAATTTTAATCTAGGTCGGTACATGGGCAATACTTCAGGGCGACCGATCAGTTCAAAATCGGTCTCCGTGTTGGCCATATACTCTTGGTCCAAACCAATATCCAGGATTTCCCATTGATTGACATAAACACCAGTTTCCGGTAAAAAGAAAACCAATTTGGGTACTTGAAAGCTCAATACATAGCTAGCATTTATGACAAACGATGGATTCCAAGGACCTCTATCCACAGGTAATCCAGAAGGTACGTCAACAGATAAGGTAAAAGCCCTTGAATCGTTTATATGTTTGATTAAATTCCCAACCCACTGATCTGGAGCCCTATTCAATCCAATGCCAAAAACAGCATCCACTATAATGTCGTTGGGCAACAGTTCGGGCAAGTCGCTCTCTTCATTGATAAAATCTGGCCAAACCCCAGCTTCCTTTAACCTTTCAAGATTCAAAAGAAAGTCCTCTGAACGCTTATCACTATAGTTGACCACATAAACCTTAATGGAGTAATCATGCTCGTACAACTTTCTGGCCAATACCATGCCATCTCCTCCATTGTTCCCAATACCGCAGAACAATTTAATACTGACTTTTGTGCCGCGCAGACGGGAATGCATCCACTCAAACAGCTGTGCAGCCGCCCTTTCCATAAGTTCATGGCTCTTTATCTGTTCTTTTTGGATTGTGGATTTATCAGCTTCGTAGATTTGATGTGCGGAAAAAATTTTCATTCAGCAATAAAAATTGGTTATTCGTAATGATTTCGCAAAAACAACACCAATGATTTGATGAAGTATACAAAAGTACTACATTTATCACCTCATTATAGAGCAATGAAGTTAAAACAAACGGATAGTAACCTTAATCAGATGAATCCTTTTTCATCTACCTTCACTATTACTACTACCACCCCTTTGGGGTAAGTCTGCTATACATTTTTCCGTCCGTTTTATTCATTTATTCTTCAATATTCACAATAACATTCTAACATGAAAGTCTTAAAATTTGGAGGCACTTCCGTGGCCAATCCAGAAAATATAAATAAGGTCAAATCCATCCTGGCCAATAAAAACAATGAGCAAATTGCCGTGGTAGTATCGGCCTTTGGCGGTGTAACCGACCTACTCCTTAATGCTTCGCACTTGGCATCACAGCAAGATGTAAACTACAAGAACAGCCTGAAGGAAATTGAAGAGAGGCATATTTCAGCTATTAGGGAATTGATTCCGGTGAAATATCAAAGTGCTGCTTTGAGTAAAGTTAAAAGTGAACTCAACATATTGGAAACCTTACTGGAAGGGGCTTTCTTGATTGGGGAGCTTACACCAAAACTATCCGATAAAATAGTAAGCTACGGAGAGCTGCTTTCATCCTTCATCATCAGCGAATTTCTAAAATCCGAAGGTTTGGATGTTTTGTACAAGGATAGCAGGGAACTCATTAAAACCGACAACAATTTTGGCAAGGCCAATGTAGAATTCAACACCACAAATGCTAATTGTGAAAGTTATTTTTCATCCTCTAAAAACCAAATAACAATTTTACCTGGTTTTGTAGCCTCAAGCAAAAGTGGGGATTTAACCACCTTGGGTAGAGGCGGCTCCGATTATACCGCCGCAATTATAGCAGCTGCCGTGGATGCCGAAATCCTAGAGATTTGGACCGATGTAAGTGGAATGTACACGGCCAATCCAAAATTGGTAAAGCAAGCCAAATGTGTTTCCAATATCAGCTACCAAGAAGCCATGGAACTTTCTCATTTCGGCGCCAAAGTATTGTATCCGCCCACTATCCAACCCGTATTGGGCAAAGCCATCCCTATAGCCATAAAAAATACCTTTGACCCAGAAAATCCAGGCACCTTGATTGCCAAAAACAACAATGGAAACGGTAAAACGGTTCGCGGTATCAGTCATGTGGGCAATATAAGCCTGTTATCATTGGAAGGGCCTGGTATGATAGGGATTCCCGGTATATCCAAGCGTTTCTTCGAGACCCTATCGGTAAAGAACATAAGTATTGTATTGATTACGCAAGCCTCATCCGAGCACTCTATTTGCGTAGGTATTGCCGATGAGGATGTGGATTTGGCGGCTGAAGCGGTGAACGAAACCTTTGAATATGAGATTTCCAGAAAAAAAATCAAACCGGTCATCGTTGAGAAAGACTTGACCATTATTGCATTGGTCGGCGACAATATGAAGAGCCATCAAGGTCTGAGCGGTAAAATGTTCAGCACTTTGGGTAAAAACAATGTGAATATCCGAGCCATTGCCCAAGGTGCATCGGAGCGAAATATTTCAGCCGTCATCAAAAAGGACGATGTTAAAAAGGCGCTCAACTCACTTCATGAAACCTTTTTCGAAGAAAACATCAAACAGCTCAACCTGTTTGTGATGGGTGTGGGAAATGTGGGCTCAAAATTCTTGCAGCAAATCCGTCAACAGAAAAAATATTTAAAAGAAGAACTAAAGCTGAATGTCCGGGTCATTGGAGTGAGCAACTCCAGAAAAATGGTCTTCGATGAAAGTGGCATTTCCCTAAAAGACTGGGAAAATACTCTTGATTCAGGGGAACCAGCGGACAAAGAAGCATTTTTTGACCGTATCAATGCATTGAACTATCGCAACAGTATTTTTGTGGATAATACAGCCAGTGCCGAAGTCGCCCAGAGCTATTCGAGCTATCTAAAAAATAGCATCTCCGTGGTCACTTGTAATAAAATTGCCTCTTCTTCGGATTACGAATATTATAAAGAACTGAAACAATTGGCCAAGCAATATAATGCACCTTACCTGTTCGAGACCAACGTGGGTGCTGGACTTCCCATTCTGGATACCCTGAAGCACCTGATTGCCTCTGGGGATAAAGTCAGAAAAATACAAGCGGTGCTATCCGGTAGTTTAAATTTTGTCTTCAATACGTTTGATGATACCACCACCTTTCACGATGTGGTAAAACAAGCTCAGGAAGAAGGTTACACCGAACCTGACCCCACAATTGATTTGAGCGGTGTGGATGTGATGCGAAAGATTCTGATCTTGGCAAGGGAGAGCGGTTATCAATTGGATATTGAAGATATCGAAAACGAAGCGTTCTTGCCAAAGGAAAGCTTGGAAACAGACTCCAACGAAGCATTTTTTGAAAGTTTGAAGAAATTTGAATCTGACTTTCAAAAACTGTACAAGGAAGCTGCCGATGCCGATTGCAAATTAAAATATGTGGCCCAGTTCGAGGATGGCAAAGCCAAAGTTGGGCTACAACAAATCCCGAAAGGCCACGACTTTTACAACTTAGAAGGTAGCGACAACATAGTACTGTTCTTCACCGACAGATATGTGGAGCAACCGTTGATCATAAAAGGTGCCGGAGCAGGTGCCGATGTTACCGCATCGGGTATCTTTGCGGATATTGTTCGAATCGGTAATTTTTAAGATATGGAGGAAATCAAAGTATTTTGCCCGGCAACCATTGCCAATGTCTCTTGTGGATTTGATGTGCTCGGTTTGGCGCTCGACTCTGTGGGTGATGAAATGACGGTCCGCAAGACCTCTGAAAAAGGGATTCATATCACCAAAATAACCGGGCAGGATCTTCCTTTGGAAACCGAGAAGAATGTGGCCGGTGTAGCTGGTTTGGCCCTATTGGCCAAAAGCGATTACAGTGGTGGTTTTGAAATTGAAATCGACAAACGGATTAAACCAGGTAGCGGTATCGGTAGTAGTGCCGCAAGTTCCTCAGGTGCTGTTTGGGCCATGAACGAATTGTTGGGCAAACCCTTTTCCAACTTGGAATTGGTTCAGTTTGCCATGCAAGGTGAAAAGCTGGCTAGCGACGTGGCCCATGCGGATAATGTGGCGCCTGCCATTTACGGCGGCTTTACTTTGGTCCGTAGTTATGAGCCATTGGATATTATTCCCATTCCAACACCTCCGGAATTGTACGCAACCGTTATCCACCCGCAAATCGAAATCAAGACTTCGGACTCTAGAAAAATTTTAAAGACCACAATCTCCATGCAACAAGGTATTCAACAGTGGGGAAATCTGGGCGGATTGGTCGCTGGACTGTTCCAAAACGATTATGACCTTATCGGACGCTCGCTGCACGACCACATCGTGGAACCGATTCGTTCCATTTTAATCCCCGCCTTTGATGATATTAAGACCAATGCGGTAAAAGCAGGTGCTCTGGGGAGCGGAATCTCTGGATCGGGACCTTCTATTTTTGCCTTGAGCAAAGGTGAGGAAACAGCAAAACAGGTCGCTAAGTCCATGAAAGAAACCTATCAGAATATCGGAGTGGATTTTGATATCCACATTTCGAAAGTGAACAGCCAAGGGGTCAAAAAAATCGCTTAATCCATGAAATTCTACAGTCTAAATAACCAAAACATACAAGCTTCGTTCAAAGAGGCGGTCATTGCAGGAATTGCTCCGGACAAAGGGCTTTACTTTCCCGAAAACATCACACCGCTTCCTGCTGATTTTTTTGAACATATCGAGGATTTATCCAACCTAGAGATAGCGTTCAAGGCCATTCATCAGTTTGTAAGTGAGGACATTCCGGATGAAGCTTTAAATGAAATCCTTGCGAACACCTTGGATTTTGAGTTTCCCGTGGTCGACATTGGGGAAAATGTGGCAACCTTGGAACTATTTCATGGTCCTACGATGGCTTTTAAAGATGTGGGCGCTCGATTTATGGCCAACTGCCTCGGTTACTTTTCCCAAGGAGAAAAACAAGATGTGACGGTTCTTGTAGCTACTTCCGGAGATACCGGTGGTGCCGTGGCCAATGGCTTTTTAGGGGTTGATGGCGTAAAAGTGGTCATCCTATACCCTAGCGGAAAAGTAAGCGAGATCCAAGAAAAACAATTGACCACTTTGGGTCAAAATATTGAGGCCATGGAAGTAGACGGCGTTTTTGATGACTGTCAACGTATGGTAAAGACCGCCTTTCTGGATACTGAAATTACCAATCATAAGAAATTGACCTCGGCCAACAGCATCAATGTCGCCAGATGGCTCCCCCAGTTATTTTACTTTTTGTTTGCCTATAAACAGGCCAAATCAAAAGGTAAGGAAATTGTCTTTTCTGTGCCATCGGGAAATTTTGGAAACATCTGTGCGGGGATGGTGGCCCAAAAACTGGGAATGCCCATAAAACATTTTGTGGCTTCCACCAATGTTAATGACGTGGTGCCCAAATTCATGACTAAAGGCGTGTACGAACCCATGCCTTCCATAGCCACCATTTCCAATGCCATGGACGTGGGAGACCCCAGTAATTTTGTCCGTATCAGGCATTTGTACCAGGATGATTTGGAAAAACTACAAGAAAGCCTGTCCTCCTACTCGTTTACGGACGATACCACCAAGGCAATCATGAAAGAGGTATATTCCAAAACAGGCTATGCTATGGACCCTCATGGTGCTGTTGGGTATTTGGGATTAAAAGAATATCAAAAATCCCATCCTGATACCTATGGTATTTTCTTGGAAACGGCACATCCCGTCAAGTTCTTGGATGTAGTGGAGGAAACATTGGACATAAATCCAAAAATCCCACCACAGATCATGAAAGTAATGGACAAGGAGAAAAAATCACACGCAATCGCTACTTACGAAGAGCTAAAACAATATCTCCTGAACAATTAATCCAACTTGGGCAATTTAAAGCTGTCCAACGGACTTGGCTGTTTCATTACCTCTTCGATAGCTTCCGTTGTTCTTGGTGCCATCCCTGAAAGATTGATTGGGCCATCTTCCCTGATTAGGATATCATCCTCGATCCTAACGGCAATGCCCCACCATTTTTCATCGCAATCACTGTTTTCAGGGATATAAATTCCTGGTTCAACTGTAATCACTTGATTGGGTTTAAAAGCTTGATAGGTTCCCGCATCGTGCACATCCAACCCTAAATAATGGGATGTACCATGTGGAAAATAGGTTCTGGCCTCCTTAGCGTCTTTAATGATTCCCAAATCCATCAAACCTTGTGTCACCACTTCTAATGCAGCCTTGTGCGGCTCACCAAAAGATGCCCCGACAACACTGGCCGCAATGCCAGCTTCCTGGGCGTTGTAAACAATATCGTAAATGGCTTTCTGCTCAGGCGAGAATTTCCCGTTGGCGGGTATGGTCCTAGTTACATCTGCGGTATACCCATGGTATTCCGCTCCCAAATCCATTAACACCAAGTCGTCACCGACCTTGGTTTTGTTGTTCTCGATATAGTGAAGTATACATCCATTGTGTCCACCACCAACAATGGATGGATAGCCTTCGTATTCGGCCCCATATCTTTTGTATACATATTCATGTACCCCTTGTATCTCAGCTTCGGACATATTGGGGTGCATGGCTTTCATGACTTCGATTTGACCTACCGCTGATATTTCAATGGCCTTCTTTAAAAGCTTCATTTCCCCAGGGGTCTTATCCTGACGCAACTCAGCCATTACCTTTGGTAATATGCTGGAGTCCAAATTCGTGGAACGTTGAATAACCAGCACTTTATTTTTGATTTCATCCCGTATCTCGTCGTCGTTGGCCTCTACAAAATCATTTAAAATCTCATCATCCTGCAATTCTTCATACCGTTCTAAATATCTTTCAATGGTCTCCACTACTTCATTACTATTATCGGCATTGGCGGATGCTATTCTTTTATAAAGACTATTTCGAATAGGATTATAATCGGAAGGGTAATTCGCCTTTATCTTGAAGGTCTTGATTAAATCGAACAAATCGGCAGACCCAGATTTATCGCGATAATCATTATGGAAATCCACAAAGGATACATTGTCAAATGAAGTAAAATCCAAAGGAAAGTTTTCAAATTCGCTTCCATTGTAAACGGCATTGAAGCCTAGTTTTTCCTTTACCCCTTTAACACCCAATCTTTTTCCTGTCCATTGTTCTGCCCTTGCGTTTCTTTCCTGCACATAAAAAATTTCATCAAAGGTATTTCCATTGGCATCGGTCTGCTTTTCGGAAAAAATAACAAGTACCGCATTGGGTTCCTTGTACCCTGTCAAATAATAAAAATTTGGGTCTTGGTGGTACACATAATCCACATCGTTGGCACGGTTCCGTTCCGCATTGGCAAACAGTACCACTGCCGTATTGGGAGGTAATTTCTCCCGTACTGCATCCCTTCTTTCTTTATGGAAATCCGCTGGCAAATAATCTGTGGGCAAATCTTGAGAAATCGCTATTGTGACGAAGAACAAAGCCGATAAAAGGCTCAGGGTTAATTTTGACATGCTTTTATTTTTTCTCAAAATACGAATTTTGGTCAGATTAATTATTGCAGGCTATACCAGATTATTAAAATCATAATCAACAACAATAAGGGTATCCTTAATTAATTCCATAAATTTGCAAACCTTAAAATTATAGTAGATGAAAAATACTGCACTTACAAAAACGCATGAAGCGTTGGGAGCCAAAATGGTATCGTTTGCGGGTTACAATATGCCCGTTTCTTATGAGGGTGTAAACATTGAGCATGAAACCGTTCGTAAGGCGGTTGGGGTGTTCGACGTATCCCACATGGGCGAGTTTTTGATCGAAGGACCAAAAGCGTTGGAACTTATTCAAAAAGTGACTACCAACGATGCTTCCAAACTCACTGTAGGTAAAGCGCAGTATAGTTGTATGCCCAATGAAACTGGTGGGATTGTGGACGACCTTATTATTTACAGGGTCAAAGAAGAAACCTATCTTTTGGTGGTGAATGCTTCCAACATTGACAAAGATTGGAACCATATTTCCAAATACAATGAAGCCATTGGTGCGGAAATGCGAAATATTTCCGACGATTATTCATTGCTGGCCATTCAAGGTCCCAAAGCCGTGGAAGCTATGCAGTCTTTAACTTCTGTTGATCTCTCCTCCATTAAATTCTACAATTTTGTTGTAGGTGATTTTGCAGAAATCGAACATGTTATCATTTCAGCTACGGGATACACAGGCTCTGGTGGATTTGAAATCTACTGCAAGAATTCCGAAGTCCAACAAGTTTGGGACAAAGTATTGGAAGCAGGTGCCGAATTCGGCATTAAACCCATTGGTTTGGCCGCTCGTGATACCTTGCGTTTGGAAATGGGCTATTGCCTTTACGGGAACGATATTGATGATACCACATCACCTTTTGAGGCCGGTTTGGGCTGGATTACCAAGTTCACTAAGGATTTTGTGAACAGCGAGAACTTCGCCAAAGAGAAAGCAGAAGGTTCCAAAAGAAAACTTGTTGCCTTCCAGATGGAAGAGCGTGGCATTCCTAGAGCCGGATATCCCATTTTGGATTCCGATGGCAACGAAATTGGAAAAGTAACCTCGGGCACCATGTCTCCTTCCCTTTCCAAGGGAATAGGGCTTGGGTATGTGACCACTGAATTTTCAAAAGTGGATACTCCGATTCAAATTAAAATACGTAAGAACAGCGTGTTGGCTACGGTAGTGAAACTTCCATTTTACAAAACATCAAGTTAGCCTTTGGACAAAAAAAAGATATTGATATTAGGAGCAAGTGGATTTGTGGGCAATGCCATTTACAAGGAACTCTGCTCCTATTTTGATACATACGGGACCTACTTCTCCAACCGCTCTTTTGCAAACAACAAGCAATTTAAAAGGTATGATCTGGAGGAGGACGATATTTTTCAGGTGCTCGAACAAGTAAACCCAGATGTTATTGTCTCATCCCTTCGGGGAAATTTTCCTGCCCAAATACAGGCCCATCAACATTTAATGGAGTATTTGGTGAAAACGGATGCCAAATTGTACTTTATTTCATCAGCCAATGTTTTTGATGCCTACAGCAAGTTTCCATCGTATGAGCATGACAAAACCCTGTCCTTGAGTGTTTATGGCAGATTAAAAATCAAGATTGAGAACATGATAATGCGGTTGCCCAAAGAAAAAGCTGCTATTTTGAGGGTACCAATGGTTTTTGGCAATTCGTCCCCAAGAATTAAAGAGATCAAAGAACATATCGAGAACAATGAGCCCATTGAGGTATTTCCTAACCTGATCATTAATGTGACCAATGATGATAGATTAACACAACAGATTCATTACCTCATTAACAGGAACAAAACGGGTATCTATCATTTAGGTAGTAGCGATCTTATCCAGCACGAGGAATTCATAAAAGAGGTAATTGAACACCTAGGAAATTACCACCCCGTTTACAAAAGGGTATACACCACCAATGAGGACCGATATTTGGCCGCTTTGCCCAAGGACAATATACTTCCAAAGAACCTTCGCATCAGTTGCCAAGAGATTATCGACCATCATCTTCCCGTATAGTTTTTCAATCCCTATTTTATTGTTTATCTTCTGAAAAAACAGATTTATGAAGAAGTTGAACACCAATGAAATTGAAGAAGCATTAAAAAACCTAAAAGGGTGGTCCTTAAAAGATGATATGATTGAGAAATCGTTCACTTTCAAGGACTTTAAAAAGGCCTTCTCCGTGATGACACATATCGCCTTTGAATGTGAAAAACAGGACCATCACCCCAATTGGGAAAATGTCTACAACAACCTCAACATAAAGCTGAGCACACACGATGCCGGAGGTGTTACCCAAAAAGATATTGAGCTTGCCCATACTATTGAAAACATTGTGGGGCAAAGTTGAAAATATTCAACTTGACAAAGGGGCAATTTTTGCTAAATTTGCCTTCATCCAGAATTTGAGATTTTATGGGAAGAGCGTTCGAATTTAGAAAAGCACGAAAAATGAAGCGTTGGGCGGCCATGTCCAAAGCATTTACCAGAATTGGAAAAGATATAGTTATGGCCGTTAAGGAGGGTGGTCCCGACCCTGACGCCAATTCCAAGCTACGTGCTGTGATTCAGAATGCCAAGTCCGTGAACATGCCCAAGGACAATATTGAAAGAGCGATCAAACGAGCTTCGGACAAAAGTCAAGGGGATTACAAAGAAGTGCTTTTTGAAGGTTACGCCCCCCACGGAATCGCCATTTTAATCGAGACCGCAACCGACAACAATACCAGAACCGTTGCCAATATCCGCAGTTATTTCAATAAGTGCAACGGTAGCTTAGGCACCTCAGGGTCCGTGGAATTCATGTTCGACCATACCTGTAACTTCACCATCAATGGAGAAGGGATCGACCCGGAAGAATTAGAGCTTGAAATGATCGACTTCGGCGCCGAAGAGGTTTTTGTGGATGAGGACGGCATCCATATCTACGCCCCTTTCGAAAATTTTGGGGCCATTCAAAAAGAATTGGAATCACGCGAAATCGAAATCATTTCTTCTGGTTTTGACCGAATACCCCAAGTGACCAAAGAGCTCAATGAAGAGGAGACCGCAGATGTGGAAAAGCTTTTGGAAAAAATCGAGGAAGACGACGATGTGCAGAACGTGTTCCACAGCATGAAAGAGTAAAAGAAAGACTGCCCTTTACCTTTTCTGCTACTTAATTTGGGACTCTGCAATCTTAAAAAGTTCGTGGTTTATGTTTTTAAGCCCCAACCTAAAAACTTTTATTTGTTTGGTCTCTGATGGGAAACCATAATCCTTGTAGACAGTGGCTTTTAAATATGTCGGGGTCAAATTCTCATTACCCTTGTACGTTACATTTACAAGCCATTCGGAGTGAAGTGTATCTGTATCGAGAATCTCAAATTCTTTGGAACCGAGGTAACTCATGTTGGTTTTCATGTTTAGATCTCCCCAGTTGTTCCATGTGAAGAATTTTTGATTTTCATCTACAAATTGAAGCTCAAAATTTGATGATGGGTCATTCCATTCAAAAACGATTCTGGTTGTTTTCTCTTCATCATCGCTTGTATCAACATCCTTTGGAAATTCCATATTTAAGGATTTGCCATGCTTTTTAATAAGACTTTCGAAATCGGAGACAATTACGGCATTCGTTGCATTTGTATCGGGCACTAGAAAATTTTCGTCCAAAAGGTACATATACCGCGAATATATATTCAATGCCTTAGCATGATTGTTGTTCTCGACATATGACCTTGCCAAACTCATGTACGATTGTGACTCGTTAGGGTTTTCTTTATAAATATCCTCGTAAAGAGACATTGCTTCGTCAAATTTTTCATGCTTGTCAAATACAAATGCCAATGCACGTTCAAACTTATCGTCCGACATCAATACCGGTTTTGCATCGCTCAAAATATTGTTGATAATTGGAGTGTTCTTCCAATTTTCCATAAAATAATCCAATGCATCCAAATAGAAATACGGAAAACTTGCATACATCTTTTTATAATCACCATATATTTTTACTGCAGCATCATAAGATGGGGCTCCATTGAATTTTGCAATATACTGTGGTTGGCTTTTTTCGAATGCTTTTTTGGTAAGAGCATCTCCTTTGTATGTATTGTTCTTTTGCAATAAAGGGTTTTCCACGTTTTCCTCGGATGGAGAAAAATTGGACATTCTTGTATTTATAATGAACATTCCTCCCGCTGCAACGTTGCCATACCTTCTTACCGCTGCCATTCCAGGCAATTTGGCAATCCTCTTAATGTTCGCAACATTGAGCATATCCGGTATTTCGGTGAAAATTTGCCCGTCCACCTCATATATTGCTGGTTGTTGGTTTAATACGGAGGTTCTCCCCCTTAAATAGATCACCGACCTGGCTCCGCTGATATAATTATCGTCTACGACCGTTACATTGGTAAAGCTTTGTTGCAACAAAACTTTTAAATCCGTAGAAGTAGCGTGCCAATCATCATCGAAATCCACAACTTCCATATTATAGGTAGCCGTTTCCTTATCCAAAATTCCGAATGCTGACTTCATGAGACCTTTGTCCTTATTGTAATCCTTAAGTTTTTGTTCTTCCGTTCGCTTAAATTTTCTTTCTGCGGATACTTCAACATTTTCCAGCTTGTTTATTTTTGGGAACAAGGAAACATTCAGTGTTATTGTGGAATTTTCAATTCGTTCGGAAATGGGTTCCATGCCCAGGTGGAAAAAATTAATCTCATCTCCCACTTTTGCCATAATATTGTATCTACCGTAAGCATCGGTGATTGTGTTCTTGCCTTCCCCAGAGATCTGCACCCTAACATTCGGAACTGGCTCGCCATCGATAAAAACAAGACCTGTGACTTTCTTGAAAACACTTGGTTCTATCTTTGTTAAGCGTTCCAGGGGATTGTTGTCGAAGCTATCGCCCAATGAAGCAAGTGCTTGCTCTTTTCGTAAGGTGGAAACATCGTCTACCTCTAAAAGAACACTGGTATCCACCGAAAATGTCATCGCATCGCCCCTGAATCTTTCCCAATCACCTTGGCTGGCATAGCGCCTATAAGATGTACCGGGAACATCCGTTGCTCCCAATACCAAACCTATCTCACCATTACCATAAACCTTTAAAAGCTCCAGTCCGATCAAAAAATCATCTTGCACAAAAATACCTTCTTGGCTGAGTTCCACAACTTCTTCACCTGCTTTGGTCTTAATTGTATGGTATATGTTTGTTTTGTTCAATTTTGTTTTGGGAACCAAGGTGTTGCCATCATATACGTTCACCCTCATCAATAGGCTATCAGAAGAATTGCTTCTGACAACGAATCTGAACCTGTTTAAAGTCCTTGGCTTTTTATTCACCCTTATTTTTGTAACCATCTCGCCTCCCAAAGAGCCATTTCCCTTCCAATATCCCAACTTCTTATTGCTATTGTATGTATAACCCACCAACACTGGCTTGGAACTCCGTTTGGAGGAAACCACAACTTCGTTCAGCGCTGTAATATCCGGATCTAGATCTATCTTGTTGTATGCTGGACCTATCAATACTTTAAGCGGGATTTTCTTTGTGGTATAACCTATTGAAGAAATTTGAACTGACTCATTTGAAGGAACATTGTTTTCCATGAGCATGTGAAAGGTTCCATCCTCATCCGTCACCGTTCCAACATTGTGGCTCAAAACCCCAATATTCACAAAAGGAATGGGATTTCCTGTCTCAGCATCCAAAACAACACCTTTTATTTCTTGCTGGATCTGTGCATAACCAAAGTGAAGAAAACATAAAGCGATGGCCAATAAACTCAACTTCATCTTTTTTACTGCCATAGATACTTTGTGTTATGGGATACATAAAGTTAAAAGGGGGGAGTTATTCACAAATTACAGATAATTATTTATTTGACCCCCAAGTTCGAATTTAAAAACTGTATTCCGGCACCTTTCCCTTTACACCTTTATAAAAGTTGTGGATTTTTTGAAAATCATTTTCCTGACTTTCTGTAGGGAGAAAAGGTTCTGCTATTTTGATTTCTTTTTTACCAAAATCAAAGGCCACCATTACAATGGGAACTTTGGCCTTTTTTGCAATATGATAAAACCCAGTCCTTAAGGCATCTACCTTTTTCCGTGTTCCTTCTGGAGCAAGGGCAAATCGGAATACTTTTCTTTCGTTAAAGAGCTGTACAACACTATCTACCGTATTGGAGTTTTTGGAACGGTCCACAGGTGCTCCGCCCGTCCACCTAAAAAACCAGCCAAAAGGTGGCTTGAACAGACTCTTTTTTCCAATATAATTGATTTCTTGATCGATGACTTTACGAATCAAAAGACCAAGAAAAAAATCCAACCAATGTGTATGCGGGATAACTATTACAACGCATTTATCCAAATTTGGAAAGGAACCCTTGAGTTTCCATCCCAAAACTTTGAAGTATATGAACTTGGCCAGCTTTTGCATTGGTCTTGGTTATCTGTTCCCCATCGAAGAGAATATTTAAATTTTTTGATACAGTGCTTGAAGACGTTCCGGGGTCATGATGGTTTTCCAATCCTTGCCCAAAGCATTCTCCCATAGCGGTTCCATTCCCAAGGAAACATTTACCATTACATCAAAATCATTTTGGGTAAGGTCGGCACAAATACCTTTAGGCAATTTTATGCCGTGCTTATCCATCATTTTATTGAAAAGTGCCACTCCTTCCGGATAGAACTCTTCCAAATGCTGGAACACCAAACAATTTCCAATTCCGTGTTTTACACCCAAAAGATAAGAAAGCCCGTAGCTCATAGCATGCGCGACCCCCACCTGCGAATAGGCGATGCTCATACCACCGTGCCAAGAGGCCATCATCAGTTTATCCCTGGAATCGGTAGCGGGCATATCTTCGAGAAACACTTGTTTACAAAGCTCCATGGCCTTTTCACCATAACTTTGGCTAAAGGCATTTAAATATGTACCGGTCAACGACTCCACACAATGTATAAAGCAGTCCATTCCCGTGTAGAACCATTGCTCTTTAGGCACGGTTTTGCTAAAATCGGGATCCAAGAGCACTTGATCAAACGGAGTAAAGTCCGAATTGATACCCAGTTTTTTTTCAGGGCCCAAAAGCACCGTGGTTCGGGATACTTCGGCACCTGTTCCACTAATGGTAGGGATACCAACATGGTATAAGGCAGGTTTGTTCACCAAATCCCAGCCTTGATAGTCCTTTGCAAGTCCTTTGTTGTTCAACAATATGGATACGGCCTTGGCCAAATCAAGCAATGTACCTCCTCCAATACCGATTATCCCAGAAGGGAGTTCCCGATAATTATCACGAATTTGTGCCACCAAAGCATCTACTTGAGCTGTTTTAGGCTCTTCTTCCGCAGATATAAAAATAACCTCGTCGTTGAACATCAAGGGCAAGGTTGTCAAAAACTCCTCATTTTCGAAGAAATCGTCTACCAAAAAAATAAACGGTGCCTCGGAACTCTTCCGTTTGGGCAACAAAATATCCCCTAATTGCGAAAAACATCCCGACCCAAATATTACCCTGGGTACCATTGGGAAGTTCTTGAACATTGTTTTATGGGCTGGGGTTGTTTTCTGTCCTTTCAAATCGCTTTCTATCTTCATTAATTATCCAAATACTTCAAAATATCCTTGAGGCTGTTCAATTTCAGGTGATTGTTCACCATTTCATCTTCCGATACCATCTCATGGGCCCAAGTGGTATGGAACGGTACATGGACCGCCTTCGCTCCGATATTCAAGATAGGCAATACATCCGATTTTAAGGAGTTGCCTATCATCAAAAATTCGTTGACATCAATATTTAAGTGTTCCAACAAATTGCTGTAATTACTTTCCTTTTTATCGCTCAATACTTCTACATGATGAAAATATTTGCTAAGGCCGGACTTTTCCAGTTTTCGTTCTTGGTCCAAAAGATCCCCTTTGGTGAGTACGATCAATCTATATTTTCCCACCAATCTGGATAGGACCTCTTCTACCCCGTCAAGCAATTCTACGGGATGGGAAATCATCCTTTTCCCAAGATTAAGTATTTCCCCTATTGTTTCCTGTGAAACCTTGTTATTTGACAGGTCCAATGCAGATTCTATCATGGAGAGCATAAATCCTTTGATTCCGTAGCCATAGGTATCCAAGTTGTCCATTTCCATCTTAAATAGCTCTTGGTCAATCTTATTCTTAGTCTCGTAATTTTCCAAAAGCTCCGCAAATTTTTCCTCGGTATCCCTAAAATAGGTCTCATTTACCCAAAGGGTATCATCAGCATCGAAGCCGATTGTTTTTATGTTGGAGAAATCTATTTCCATACCTTTCTTGCTCGCTCCAAATCTTCGGGGGTATCAATTTCAATTCCCGTGACATGGGTTTCCACCATTTTTATTTTTTTACCATACTCCAAAAAACGTATGGCCTCTATTTTTTCTTTGGCCTCCAGCGGCAACATGGGCAACTTTTGAAAATCCTCCAATGCCCTTTTTCTAAAGGCGTAAACCCCTTTATGTTTGTAATAGGTTGCCTCCACTTCCTTATCGCGCGGATAAGGAATCGGCGAACGGGAAAAATACAATGCAAAATCCTGATTATCCACAATGACCTTGACCGTATTGGGGTTGGCTATCTCATCCCAGTCGGTAATAGGAGTCATCAAGGAGGCCAAATCAATTTCCTTGTCCTTGTCATTTTTAAAAACCTGTATAATCTTTTCCAAACTCTCGGCATCGATGAAAGGCTCGTCGCCCTGCACATTGATCACAATATCCACCTCCATATCCTCAACAGCTTCGGCAATCCTATCGCTTCCGCTCTCGTGCTGCTTTTTGCTCATGATAACCTTGCCCCCTATTCCGTTGATCACATCAGAAATAATAGGGCTATCGGTAACTACATAGACCTCGTTAAAAAGACCTGTATTCACCGCCGCTTGGTAAGTCCTGACAATCACAGGTTTACCACCGAGGTCCTGCATCAGTTTTGCAGGAAACCTGGAGGCTTGATATCGGGCGGGAATCATGGAAATTATATTCACTTTATATCTTTTGGTTGGTTGACTTTTACTTTGTTTTGGGTCGTATTTTTCGATAAATCTTAAAAATGACCAATAAAATGATGATGACCAAAATCGCTGCAATGGGCGGCACCAAAATAGATGCTGTACTAACAGCTACTGCTGCTCCGGTTTCCACTGTTGACACCAAGGGATTGGCCAATCCGCCCGTAGTTCCGGTAGATGTCAATCTTCCTGCTGCATTGGCTCCTTTAATGGCTGTTGCTGTTCCTCCACCAGCAATAATGGCCAAAGACCAAGTGACCACTGGGTCCAAATTAGCAGCTGTAGACACTACAACCGCAGTACCCGCAATTCCCGCCAAGGGAATAGCAAGACTGTCCAACGCATTGTCGACCCAAGGAATAAAGTATGCAAAAATCTCAACTATTGTGGCAATTCCCAAGGTGATGAGGGCGGTTATACTTCCAATCCATTGCCAGTTTTCGTTCAAGTCCCAAACACCTAAATATGCCGCAAAACTAAGGGCAAAAAGAGGCAGGAAAACTCGAAAACCAACGGAAGCCGCCAATCCTATTCCGAGGAACAAACTTATTATGGTATCCGGTTCAATATTCATGCTGATGTCTAAAATAGGTTTTTCCTAGTCAAGAAAAAAATCATCCTTAAAACCTATTAAATAGAGTTGACGTTCGGCCCTTGTTACCGCTGTATAAAGCCATCTCAAGTAATCTTTGTCCACACCATTGGGCAAATAGGGCTGTTCCACAAAAACGGTGTCCCATTGCCCTCCTTGGGATTTATGGCATGTTATGGCGTATGAGAACTTTACTTGTAGTGCATTAAAAAAACGATTGTTTTTCACCCCTAAAAATTTTCTGTACTTTGATTTTTCATGAGCATAGTCTTTCATTACTTCCTGGTATAGCCTATTGCCATCTTCGTAGGACAATGATGGTGTTTCTGCAGTAATCGTGTCCAATAGCAATACTGTCTCAAAAGGTTTTTGATTGGGATAATCCACCATTTTCACTTTAACCTCTGCAAATTTGAACCCATAAAGTTCCTTTATCGCAAAAAGCTCCAAAACCTCTATAATGTCACCGTTGGCAATAAAACCTGCTTCGGAATTGGGCTTTAGCCAGAAGTAATTGTTCTTTACGACCATCATATAATCTCCTACGGAAATCTCATTGTCCAAAAAAAGTATACGCTCCCTTATATTTTGATTGTACAGATTGGCCCTTTTGTTGGAACGCACGATAATCGCGGTTTGTTCTTTTCCATTTTGACTGTATGACGAATCTATGGCCTCTTGTATTTCGTTCCCGTCGATCAACCTTACAATATCCTTATAGTTGTCGAGCTCAAATTTGAAATCCTCAAAAAACTCCGATTGTAGTTGTTCCCTTAGATTGGTCGCATTATGAAGAATACCGGACCCGCCAGATTGCCGCATAACCTCATCCAGTTCCAAACATTCCACTTCCTTATCATAATTTAAGGATAAGCGATTCTCATCAAGGGCTGGACTTAGTTCCAATTTAACGGGGGGCAACTGGGCCGTATCGCCAATCAAAATCAATTTGCAGTTATGACCAGAGTGTACATAATACATTAAATCATCCAAAAGCGAACCATTCTCGAACAATTTGGAATCAGCAGGTGTATCCGGAATCATCGATGCTTCGTCCACTATAAAAACCGTATTCCGATGTTTGTTTGGAGCCAGAACAAATTGGATTCCGCCGCCCGATTGCTTCTTGGGAAAGTATATTTTTTTATGGATGGTAAAAGCCTTGTTGCCCGAGTAAACGGACATCACTTTTGCCGCCCTACCTGTTGGCGCCATCAAAACCGAGCTCATTTTCACTTTCCACAAGCTACTCACCAAAGTAGCTACAAGAGTGGTTTTTCCAGTACCGGCAAACCCTTTTAAAAGGAATACTTCATCCTTTTTTCCATCTAAAACAAAGTTAGCCAGCTTATTAAGTGCCAACCCTTGTTTTACAGTGGGTGTATGGGGGAATTTTTCGTTTAAAATCTTTAAAAATCCTTGTGCGGTAAAATCATTCATGAGCTCTAAATATAGCGCTCTTTTTTAAAGCAAAAAGTTTCCCAATAAAAAAAATATTGTAGATTTGTCTGTAACCACTAAATTAACTTTGAAAGACAGTATCAGATATGTTAAACTTAATTCTTATTGTTGTATTAATATGCCTTGTGACCATAGGGCTTGTTTTCTT
>NZ_CAMYIC010000059.1 GCF_947258355.1 uncultured Allomuricauda sp. | reverse complement strand
GCCCTGCCGCTTGGGTCAAGACTCTTTTACGAGAACACTATATGAAAATGAAAAAATTACTTTCGTTTATTATTACATGGTAAAACTACCACCTTAGTTCCCGTAATCGAAATTATTGTTGTGAAGTAGCCATAATCTGTGGTTTTAGAAGCATTTTAGTATATCTCATCGATTTATGGTACTGCTTTCACGATGTTTGACAATACACCATTTATATCAAAATATGGTTCCTCGGCCAAACCAGTCCGTACAACGACCAAGTCTTTGGAAGGAATCACAAATACATGTTGCCCTTCAAAACCATTGCAGGAAAACAAGTCTTTTGGCACATCGGGATACTTTCCTTCCGCATTTAACCAAAAGTGTGCTCCATAAGTACCATTGGAATGTAGCGTAGGTGTTGTGATATAGTCTACCCAATCTGAGTCGAATAACTGTTCACCGTTCCAATTCCCTTTATCCAGATACAATTGACCAAAACGGGCCCAATCCCTAGTACTGGCCCAAGAATATGAAGACCCCACATAGTTGCCCGCAATATCGGCTTCCAAAACCATGGAATACATGCCAATTTTATCAATCAATGAAGAGTAGGGGAAATCCAAATATTCTTGATGAGTTCGAAACTGTTGCCTAAGTATTCCCGATAAGAGATTTGTAGTACCAGAAGAATAGTTCCAAATCTCCGTAGGTTTGGCGATGGCTTTTTTGTTGCGTTGCGCAAGGGTCATATCACTGTCCAAAAACAACATTCTGGTAACATCGGATATACCTGTATAGTCCTCGTCCCATTCCAATCCGCTTTGCATGCGGAGCAAATGGTCCAGGGTAATATCTTTTCTTTCATCATCTTTCCATTCCGCAATGGGTGCCGGCCAATCCATTTCCAATTTTCCTTGATGCTGTAGAATTCCGAAATACGTGGCCAAAACACTCTTTGTCATTGACCAACCCAAAATAGGAGTGTCCTTATCAAAGCCATCAATATATTTTTCCGCGATCAAATGTCCTTTATATAAAATAAGGAAAGTCCTTGTTTTTTGTGTTTCTGGCTCTGCAAAGGCCATAGCAATAGCTTTGTTGATCTGGTCCATATCCACTTCTGGCAGAATGGTATCAATCGGAGCTGCTTGCCCAAAGGGATAAGGAACAGTATCCATTACCTGATTTCTTTGTGGACGAATGGTCAGTTTTTCTGGATCATAATCGTCATTGATCAAAACCGCCCCTAGACCATCCCTATACACTGCTGTGCGCTCCATAAGGCCGTAAACAGTGGATGAAGCGGATTCTTCACTTTCATTTACCTCTGTCGAAGCTATTTCAATCAGTGGTGCACTATTATCGTATTGATTTATACTTGCGGCCGAACGATGGGCAACATAAACACCGGAAGCCATATTTTTTGCCGCATATCCGGAAATAATGTTCAATTTGGGATAATTAAAATAGATGGCCACTCCGATTACAATAAGTAGGAGCAGCAAAACACGCTTAAGTAGTTTCATGGTTATAGATGTATTTGTAACTTTCTGCATCTAAATATAAACATTTAAACATGTCCAACATTGGATTGATCATTGAAGAACGAAGCAGGGATATTGGCGACTTTTTAGTAGGAAGACTGATTCCTTTCCGCAAAAAACGAATGATAGGCCCATTCATCTTTATAGACCATATGGGACCCACACAATTGGGTCCGGAAAAATATATGGACGTAGACCAACACCCGCACACAGGGCTGTCCACTTTAACTTTTATGCTCGAGGGCGAAATCATCCACGAAGATAGTCTGGGGACCCACCAACGAATAAAACCTGGCTCCGTAAACTGGATGACAGCTGGTAGGGGAGTGACCCATACGGAGCGCACACCTCCAGATATGCGGAACGGCAACACATTTACGGCCCATGGTTATCAAATTTGGGTAGCACTACCGAAAGAACTGGAAGATATGGAACCTCAGTTCCATCATATTGATGGGAAAGATATTCCCAAATGGAAAGATGGAACTACCGATTTTAAATTAGTGGCCGGGGAGGGGTATGGCAAAAAATCCCCAGTTCCAGTTCATTCCAATCTTTTTATGGTCAAAATCAACACAAAGGATTCCTATACACTCAATGTAAATGGTAGATTAAAAGGAGAAATAGGCATTTGCATTGTAGAAGGAAGCATAGAAGCCTGCGGTGAAATAGTTGGTGAAGGGAACATTTTGGTATCCAAAGTTGAGGATACCTGTAACATCAAGCTTAAACCTAACACCCATTTAATGTTGTTTGGTGGAGAACCTTTTCCAGAGGAACGCTATATTTATTGGAATTTTGTTTCTTCCAGCCAAGAAAAATTGGAAGAAGCCAAAAAAACATGGGCCAATAAGACTTTTCCAATGATGGAAAATGACGACACCTATGTTCCTTTGCCAAACTAAAACCTTAATACCAAACCAACTAATGCCAGACCAACTGAAAGTTTTTTCCCCAATTACCATGCTAGTGCTCATTGTTTTAATGGGTTCCTGCAAAAAAGAGAAACCAAAACAAGAAGAAGCACAACTTTACAACAAATATTGTGCAAGTTGCCATATCGCCCCAAAAATCGAAGAATTATCAAAAGAGGTCTGGGAAAAATCTGTGCTTCCTGCCATGGTAGCTCGCATGGATGTCGAAGGAATGTATCAGGACCCAAATGAGGTTAAGCCTGGATTTAGGCCAAAAATCACTTTAAAAGAGTGGGCACAACTGGAAAACTATATACTATCCAATGCTCCAGAAAAACTGGAGACCATCAATGTACCCAAGGCAGATACGCTACGATCTTTCACTGTCAGACCATATGCTTTGGATAGTCAGAACGGTGCCCTAATTACCTATTTGGGGTTCAAAAACGGAGAAAATCCTTTATTCTTTGGGGACCTTACAGGAAATTTGAGCTCTTTTTATTTTTCAGAAGAAACCACAAAGCAACTTTATCAAGGAAAAACCCCCGTTACGTGGTACAGTAAAAAAGACTCGGTTGAAATTATCAGTGAGGTCGGGATTTTAGGGCCATCTGAGTTGGAAAAAGGGAAACTGACCCGGAAAATTGGGAAAGACACCCTTTCATTACAAAACAGTTTTCACAGACCGGTGCATACCCTTCTAGAGGACTTAAACGGTGATGGCAGGAATGAAATTGTGGTTAGTGAATTCGGAAATGAGTCCGGAAGATTATCGCTTTTGACCGAAAATGAATCGGGGCAATACGACAAAAAAGTGTTGTTGAACCTACCTGGGGCCATAAGAACCGTGGCCAGGGATATGAACGGGGATAACAAAACGGACATTGTTGCTTTAATGACGCAGAGCAACGAAAGCATCACTATTTTTTACCAAACCGATGATTTGGTATTCCAAGCTAAAAAAGTGTTGGAGTTCAGCCCCGTTTATGGTACGAGTTGGTTCGAGTTGGTTGATTACAATAATGATGGGTTGCAGGATATTGTCACAGTTCAAGGGGACAATGCCGACATTTCTTTTGTGAACAAACCTTATCATGGAATGCGCATACATCTGAACAATGGGGACGGTACCTATTCTGAATCCTTCTTTTATCCCATGTACGGTGCAACAAGAGTGGTATCTAGAGACTACGACAAAGATGGAGACCTGGATTTTGCATTGGTCAGTACTTTTCCCAATTACTTTGAATATCCAGAACTTACTTTTGTTTATCTGGAAAACAAAGACTCGGAAAATTATGAGTTCACCACCAACATATTGGAAGACCCTACTTTGGCCCGTTGGTTTTTAATGGACGCAGCAGATATTGATAATGACGGTGACGAAGACATCGTTTTAAGTTCTTTGACCTTGGGATTTACACCTGTTCCCAAAGTACTATCGGACCGTTGGAAAGAAAGCAATGTTGATATTGTGGTCTTGGAAAATTTATTGCATTGAAAAAATGGATTGCCATAGCATTTATAATAACCCTCGGGTGCTCACCAAAAGAGCAACCCCCGACAGAACCTATTGCAAAACATGAATGGTACGGTCACGAAGTGACTGCTTCCGCTTACAATTCTGTTTATTGGCAAACTGATAGTATTAGCCCAGCCGTAGCTGCTTGGGGAGACACATTAAAACCTGGCATGAAAAGTATTGCGGTTTCAAGAGACCTAATTAAAATGGGACTGACCCACAATACCATGGTTAAAATAGATACATTTCCCGACACGTTTTATGTAAAGGACAAAATGCATTATCGGTGGAAGAACCGAATCGATATTTATATGGGCAAAGACGTGAAAAAGGCAAGGGAATGGGGCAAAAAACAAGTATTGATATGTTACGCGATTCCTTTGGACACCGACACCATTAATACCACGAAATGAAAAAAACTAATATTGCCATTATATTTTTGATTGTTTTTGGCGCATGCACCACACAAAGAGAAATCGTGGATATTCCCATTATTTTTGATGAGCAACGTGTTGAACTCACCAAAGAGTACCTCCTCAACAGATACGAACTTGATCAGGATACTCCTGAGATAACCCCAAAAATGATAGTCCTGCATTGGACCGCTATACCATCCCTTAAAAAGTCCTTTGAAGCTTTTAATAGGTCTACATTGCCCAATTGGCGACCCGATTTGGAGAATGTGAGTGGCCTAAATGTTTCTTCACACTTTCTGGTTGATCAAGATGGTACCATTTACCGTTTAATGCCCGAAACCACCATGGCACGTCATACCATCGGCTTGAATCATTGCGCCATTGGAATTGAGAATGTTGGTGGGACCGATGGAATGCCCTTGACCAAGCAACAGCTCAAATCCAATATTTATCTGGTCAATTATTTGGCATCAAAATATGATATCGAATATGTAATTGGCCATCAAGAATATACCTTGTTCGAAGGACATCCACTTTGGTTAGAGGTAGACGATGGATATCGAACCGAAAAAACAGACCCGGGAATGGATTTTGTTGAAAACGTAAGGAATGCCACTAAAAAATTTAATTTTAAACCTGTACCAAGAAAAAAACAATAATGAAAAAACAGCTTCTACTTTTATTAATAATACTACTCGGATTTTCGTTGCAAGCACAGGACCAACTCACATCCCAACTCTACGAGACGTATGAGAACTACAAAGAATCAAGCATTGGGGAACGACGAATCAAACATGCCGATATTCAACCTTTGATTCAAAAATTCAAGACCAATCCAAAGTTCGAGGTTCAAAAAGTAGGAAAGTCCATTCAAGGAAGGGATTTGCACTTGATCAGTATCGGTTCGGGGGACAGCAATATCTTTTTGTGGTCTCAAATGCATGGGGATGAGCCTACCGCAACCCAAGCAATTTTTGATATTCTTAATTTTTTTGATGCTCCTGAATTCAAGGAAGAGAAGGAAGCGATTCTCTCCAAACTAAAACTTCATTTTTTACCTATGCTCAACCCCGATGGGGCGGAAGTGTTCACTCGAAGGAATGCCTTGGGAATAGATATTAATAGGGATGCCCTACGTTTACAATCCCCAGAGGGACAAACCTTAAAACGACTCCGAGACAGTCTGGATGCCGATTTTGGTTTTAATCTTCATGACCAGAGCAAATACTACAATGCCGAACGTACAGAAAAACCAGCTACCATTTCATATTTGGCTACGGCCTACAATTACGAAAAGGATATTAACAAAGTCCGCGCGAATGCCATGAAGGTGATTGTATATATGAACAAGATCATACAAAACTACGCGCCTGGTCAAGTAGGTCGATATAGTGATGACTTTGAGCCAAGGGCCTTTGGCGATAATATTGCCAAGTGGGGCACCAGCTTAATTTTGATTGAATCGGGAGGATATCCGGAAGACCCTGAAAAACAGGAAATCCGCAAACTCAATTATGTATCCATTCTTTCGGCATTGTACACGATGGCCAATGAATCTTACAAGGATATTCCTGTGGAAGACTATGAAAAGATTCCACATAACAATCGCATGTTGTTCGATCTAAAAATAGAGAATGTGACCTATGAACTTTTAGGGGATGATTACATTCTGGACTTGGGTATTTTCAATCATGAGGTGGATTTGGAAAACCACAATGAGTTTTATTACCGAAGCACAGTCGCTGATCAAGGTGACCTGTCCACTTACTATGCCTACAAGACTTTTGATGCCGAAGGCTACACCATGGTTCCTCCAAAAGTATCCAAAGTTGATCGCATTGAAGATCCTATGCGTTTATTAAAAGATGGTGTTGCCTATGTTATAACAGAAAAGCCAGAAAAGAGTGCATTTGTACATTTTCCATTGATACTGGTGGATGATACGTTCGAATTGGAAAGTTTTAGAATGCAACCTGGAATAAATCCCACTTTCTTTTTAAAGAAAGAAGAAAAGTTGACCCACGCCGTAGTCAATGGTTTTCTAATAGACCTTTCCAAACCTTTGGATGAGCAGCATATGGGTAATGGACTGATAACCGGCAAATAAATCATCATAACAAGCAAATAAAAATGAAGAAACAAATTTTAATAGGACTATACCTTTTGGCTGCACAAATGACTTTCGCACAAGAACCCATTTCGCTTTTTAATGGAGAGAACTTGGATGGTTGGGTCAATCATGGAGAGGAAAAATGGTTTGTGGAAAATGGCGAACTTATCTGTGAAAGTGGTCCAAAAGGCGAGTACGGTTATTTGTCAACCGAAAAATTCTATAAAGATTTTGAACTGACCTTGGAATTTAAACAAGAGGCAGATGGAAATAGCGGTGTTTTCATCCGTTCAACTTTTGAAGGCACCAAAGTAAGTGGCTGGCAGGTAGAAGTGGCCCCTCCTGGGAAAGATACGGGTGGAATTTACGAATCTTATGGACGTGGCTGGCTGATAAAACCAGACCCAGAAAAAGACAAAGCCTTAAAAATGGGGGAGTGGAACACTATGAAAATCCGTGTGGTAGGTCCCAAGGTCACATCTTGGCTCAATGGAGTGGAAATGGTTCATTTGGAAGATGAAAAAATTGGAGAAGGCGGAGGTGCCATTGCACTCCAGATACACGATGGGGGAGGCATACGGGTAAAATGGAGAAACATTCAACTAGTTCCTTTGGATTAAGAACAAAAGAAAAGCCCGATCACAGAAATCGGGCTTTTTTATAAATCTACATACAACTCTTATCTCTTTAGAGGAGTTACTTCAAAACTTCTGTATTCAATAGGGCCATGATCCCCTTGGATCATAAATGGACCCGGTTCACCTTCTCTACTATCCAAGGCTCCACCTGTAATCCCAGGAATGGTAGCGTCAGAAATAACGGTTTTTCCATTAAGGGTTACGGTGACCCTTCTTCCAATCAATGTAATGTCATACGTCTGCCATTCACCTGCAGGTTTAGAAGCATTTTCATTCGGTTCCAAAAAGCCGTACACCCCACCTAAATAAATATCAGAAGGTTCGTACCCTTGGCTATCCACAATCTGAACCTCATAACGTCCTCGCAAGTAAATACCGCTGTTGCTCCCTTCTGGGTAACGGAATTCCACATGTAGTTTAAAATCTTGGAATTTTTCATCGGTAATCAGGTTGGAACCAGATTCTGGACTGATCAAAATGCCATCTTTTGCCACCCATTGGTTCTTTTCTCCATCCACATGCCATCCTGAAAGGTCTTTACCGTTGAACACATCAATGGTTTTTCCCCATTTTGGATCTTCGGTGTATTCCAATTCCGGTGCTTTTACACCTGTCCAGTTGATAATGGAACCATCGGTGTAAATCAAGGTCCCTTTTAATTCCTCGCCATCCAATTCACCATGGAAAATCATGTCGCTTCCTTTTGGCTCCCATTGATTGGGAATGCTAAAGGTGAATTTGTTCTCTCCATAAGTTTCCACCTCTGCAATAGGTCTAGCACTACCAAAAGCGAACACAAAACGGCCCAATAAGGTAGCAGTTCCCGAATGTCTAATTTCCAACCAAGAAGGGGAGGTCTTCCCCATAAAATCCATTTCCAAGTCCCATCGGCCTTCTAATGGACTGATATGCTGGGCATAAATATTGCTTGTGAAACCTAAAAGTAAGGCGCAAATAAAAGTGTAAACTGTTTTTCTTTGGGTATTCATACGTATGTTTAGTTTATTGCTGAACAAGATACGTATAATCCAAAAATTAATCAGTTGGCAAGATGCATGGGGCTATTCGCAGCCTCCCGTGAAACCATTGGCGCTAAACTTGGTCTGCACAGCTCCTTGGAGTCCATTGTGCGACAGTTGAATAACCAAGTTGCTTTCACCACTACCATCACGTTTTGGAGTACAATATTCAAACAGGTAGTAACTGCCCGCTTGTTCCTCCACGCGTTGTGAGATATCGTTGAAGGTGTTTTCCAACTCTTCGGAATTGCTGGCAAAAACGCTGGCAGTTTTCCCGATTTCGGTTAATACTTCAGTATCGATTTCTGCACCAAGTCCAATGGTGAAGAAGGAGATGTTTCTATCCGCTTCCTCAACAGTACGCAGTGCGTCGGATTCCCGGTAGCGGGATGCTTGATCTGTACCATCGGTGAACAATACAACGGATGCGGCATTGATGACATCCGAATTCTCAGCAAGCAAATCGGCTGCGATATTTGTGGATTTTATCACGGCTCCATACAGGTCTGTTGATGGGTCGTTGCTGATATCGGTTGTAATTCCATCAACGGAGGCCGTTAATTCTGATGCTGATGATGTCAATGGGTTCAATAAGTGGAGTTCGTCCTCACCATCGAACCAATAAATGGCCATTCTGTAGGATTCGGAGCCCGGTGATGGCATTACATTGTTTATAAAGCTTGTAGTAGCTGCTTTTAATTCATCCAAACTGCTCTCCAATACACTATTGCTCAAATCCAACACCAAAAGCGTGTTATTATTGAACACCTGTGAGTTCGGGGAAATACGAGCAAATGATTCAGAGGAGGAGATGGAATTGAAACAATCATCGTTTCTGCCTTGTTCGTAAATGGAGAATTGATCCGCGGACAAACCTGAAATGGGATTGCCCATTAAGTCCGATACCCTAAACAATATGGAGACTTTTCCGGGTTGAGTCGTATACTCATCCTGAATGGACAATAGCAACTCATTTTCGTCAAACCCTAAGCAATCATCTGGTTCTTCACCGAGGCCAAGTTCACTATTGTTTATGTCAAAACCGACATCGTCATCCGCATTTCCGCAGGAAAATAAAATAAGGCTAAATGCTATTAGGAATGTGTACTGAAGTGTGTGTTTCATTTTCATATAAAAGTTAAGGTCCTTCATGCACAACGCTGAATTAGTTGGAAAAGTATTCGCAATCAAAAGATTTAAACTAAAGAAAAGTTAAAAGGAATATGCACGTGTTAAAATGATAGCGTTCCCATCAAATTTTAATATTTTCACCCTCGATAAAACCTACCAACCTATCTAACCAAAAATCAAAACAAACAATAACACTAATAGGTTGATACCATGACTATACTTTTGTTCGGAGCTACCAAAGATATTATCGGAACCCCTACTTTATCCGTTCCGACGGCCAGTTTAAGAGGGAGAAAAATCCCAAATACGGTAGGCGAGCTCAAACAGTTTTTGGAGCATACATACCCAGAACTCAAATCTATATCCGAAGTGACCGTTGCCGTTAATCAAAATTACGCTTCGGATAGTGATCAGATCAATTCTTATGATGAAATTGCACTGATTCCGCCACCTCGTGTGTGATTAAAAACATCATTTTGAAACCAGCACCCAAGATATCCATTAAAAAGCCATCCAAATTATTTGGATTGGTCTTGTCCGGAGGCACCAGTGCACGAATGGGGAAAGATAAGGGACTTGAGGATTATCATGGAATTCCGCAAAGAGAACACCTATATCATCTTTTGAGGAAAGTATGCGACAACGTATTTTTAAGTGTTCAGGAATCACAACTAACCACAATCCCCGAAGGATTTAATACCATTGTTGACCAAAACAAGTACCAGGGCCCTTTTAATGGTATCTTGAGTGCTTTTGATGCGCATTCCGATGTAGGTTGGTTTGTGCTGGCCTGTGACCTCCCTTTGATGAGTTTGGAGGCTTTGGAACAACTTGTAGCAGATAGACATCCCAACAAATCGGCGACCAGCTTTGTAAATCCGGAAACGGGCGAACCGGAGCCTTTGGCTTGTATATGGGAGCCGAAAGGATTGAAAAACGCAATTATATTTCTTAAGGAATCCGATTATGCCAGTCCAAAAAAGTATTTAATGCAAACTGACATTGGATTAATAAATCCAATGAATGAACTGATACTTTTCAATGCCAATTCACCGATGGACCGTGACTTTGTAAAAAAGAAGTTAGTGGAGGAGGAGGGAAGCTAGTTTTTAGAGGTCTTTCGTTTAAGTCCGTCCAAATGCAAGGTCTCTAAATCTTGAAAAGTACCGCACGAGATCTGCCTTTTTACAAGCGATTTTGATTTTTTTCTTTTGGTGCGTGTTTCTATTTCTTTATTCAAGTAATTCATTGTGAACTATTTTACCTAAAAACGAAAGTAGTGTTATTTTATTTTGACAATCAGCGGATTAACCTTTTTTAACGTTGATTTGTACTTCAATATGCTCTAAAATGGACATCCAATGCATACGGAGAATCAATGCTGCAGTGGGGACATTATCCTGTTGAATGGCTTCCACGACCGACCGGGTCTGTGTGTTCAGTTTTTTGAAAAATTCAAAATCCACGATAAAATCATATTCATAAAAATGCAGTCTTAATTTAAGGTCCTGTAGAATTTGCAGCAGTACTTTGTTGGTGCAATGTTTTGCCAAGTGATTGTGAAAATGGAATCGGGCCCTAAGTCCTTCGGCAATAGTTGTAGTAGCCTCCATTTCGGATTGCAACTTCCCCAAATCTTCCATTTCTTCTGGGTTGAATTCCGAATGCTCCAAGGCCATCACTTCCAGTTGTGCCACAATTTCGATAAGATTTTTAACTTCTGTTTTCGAAAGCTTTGCCACCACAAAACCTCGATTGGGAATAGCTTGAAGCACCTGTGCGTGCTCCAGTTGGCTCAAGGCTTCACGGATGGGGGTTACACTAATCCCAGTAGCTCTGGATAGTGCGGCCAAATTAATGGTCTTGCCCACTTGCAATTCTCCATTTTGGATCTGAAACAAGAGATGTTCCTTGATTCGGTTGCGCAAAACGTGTCGTTTTCCCATTCGTTAAAAATAAAAATCGTATACGATTTAACGGAATTCCATTGCACTTATTATTATATATTTAGGTTTTCAAAATGCAGAAGGTCATGAAAAAACTGTTATTGGGTCTATTGGTATCACTGTTTGTTATCGGATGTAAAAATTCTGAAACAACCACAAAAGAACCTGTCAGTCTTTATGAAACCGAACTTTTCAAAGCTGTGCAGATGTCCGGTGTTTTCGAGGATTCCAAAACTTTTGTCGATTTAGTGCCCTCAAAAGATATAGCAACACTTGAATCGGAGTACCTTAAACTTAAAGATAATCAAGGTTTTAGGTTAGATAGTTTTGTGCTTAAAAATTTTGAGAACAAATCCTTGGAGGGACTTCAATTTGAATTGGACACCACAAAGAACATGTATGATCATATCTCACATATGTGGGATATTTTAAAACGAAACCCTGATAGTGTCATTGCCAATTCCACTCGAATTTCGCTACCCTATACATATGTTGTTCCCGGCGGTAGGTTTCAGGAAATCTATTATTGGGATAGTTATTTTACCCTTGAGGGCCTGTTAGTGGACAATGAGGAGGAGGTTGCCCAAGGTATGGTGCAAAACTTTGCCTTTTTAATCGATTCCCTTGGATTTATACCCAACGGCACCAGAGACTACTATAAAACTCGTTCCCAACCTCCCTATTTTTCTTTAATGGTAGATGCACTTGCTCAAGGCAATAATGAGGTAATGGTTGAATACCTACCGCAAATGACCAAGGAGTACAACTATTGGATGGAGGGAGCCAAAAAGGTAGACAGCCTAAGTCCAGTCAAACGAGTAGTGAACCTAAAAAACGGAAACACTTTAAACAGGTATTGGGATTCAGGGAATACTCCTCGACCGGAATCGTATAGGGAAGATTTTTTACTTGCTGAGGATTTAGATTCTGATTCTTTAAAACAAAGACTTTATAAAAATTTACGCTCTGCAGCCGCATCGGGATGGGATTTTAGCAGTAGGTGGTTTGGAGAAGAAGGTGGATTGGCCTCAACAGAAACCATTTCCATTTTACCTGTGGATCTTAATTGTCTGCTATATTTTATGGAGAAAACAATTGCCAAAGCCAATGGCTTAAAAGGGGATGAAACGACTCAACGGCGATATTTAGATTTAGCTGAAGCTCGAAAAGCAATAATTCAAGATTATTTCTGGAACGAAACCACAGGGTTTTATCACGATTACAATTTTGAGGATAAACACATGACCCCAAAACTTTCCTTGGCCGGCGTCACACCATTGTTTTTTGAAATTGCTACGCCCGAACAGGCAAAAAAGGTAAAAGATGTGATTATGAACACCTTTTTAAAAGAAGGGGGATTGGTGACAACGCTAGAGCACAGCGGACAACAATGGGATGCTCCAAATGGGTGGGCTCCACTACAATGGTTGGCAGTCAATGGACTATTGAACTATGGTTATGTTGATGAAGCCAAAGAAATAATGAATCGTTGGCTTACTCTCAACGAAAAGGTCTACGCCAACACAGGAAAAATGATGGAGAAATACAATGTAGAAGACCTTTCATTACTTTCTGGAGGAGGGGAGTACCCCACGCAAGATGGTTTCGGATGGACCAATGGGGTGGCCTTGGGATTCAAAAAAATATTGGAGGATTTGGAACGCCCCGACTAATTTAATAACTACCTGCGTTCATACACATAAGTAGCCACGCCCGGCAATTCATTGCCCACTACTTTGATCATGGTATTATTGCTCAATTGCAATGTTCCCAAAAGGCCACTGCCTTGGAAAACTATTTGCACACCATCGCTGGCCCAAGCCCCTGTGGCTTGAGACACACCGGTGCACTGTATAACGTACTGATTGTTGGTAATTGGGGTAAGACTAAAATTGGATAGTTCAAATTGATATGTGGTATCATCTCTTAAAACAATAGAGCCCGAAATACAATCTTCCTCATCCAAGAGGTTTTTTGAAGAGCTTCCATCACCATTGACATCCACTGTAGAGCTTACATTCACAGCTACCAAATCCCATGTTCCAACAAGTTCAGCACTTGAAAATCCACCTTCATTACCATCATCTTCACTACAGGAAATCATCATCAAAAACATTGAAACGAATACGGGAAGAAACTTGATATTTTTCATAGAATCCTATTTTTGGTTTTGATGAAAATAATACAATTTCAAGAATAATATTTCAATCTGGTCCGCATTTCATCGATCAGCGTTATTTGAATACACTAAATCAACAGGCCTCTCGTTAGTCGATATATAAATACATAACCAAATAAAATGAAAAAACTTACCCTTAAAATCTTATCCCTTGCTATCCTTGGAGCTGCTGTGATCGGTTTTCAATCCTGTAGTGAGGATGCCATGCCAGGAGATGGTGAAGAACTGACCCAGGCAGAACTACAAACTATTTTGAGTACTGATGAAATTGCAGGTGCTGCGGACACTGCCTTGGCGGAATTATTTGCTGGAA
The DNA here is from genome assembly GCF_947258355.1 of uncultured Allomuricauda sp. Taxonomy (GTDB): domain Bacteria; phylum Bacteroidota; class Bacteroidia; order Flavobacteriales; family Flavobacteriaceae; genus Flagellimonas. The sequence goes on along the minus strand of NZ_CAMYIC010000059.1, from coordinate 166,126 downwards.
CCACCGGTAAAATTTCCTCAGCAAAGGAAGGGGATTGCTATACAGCGGAATATTCTGAAACTGGATTTGTGGCAACTTTCAATAATTGTGTCCTTAATGGAACAGACAATGTAAATGGGTCCGTTACTGTTACCTATGAAGTAGGAGAGGAAGCATCCTCTTTTACGGCAACCTACCAAGACTTTTATGTAGGCAACATCAAAGTAAATGGAACAAGAACTTATGATATAACGGTAAGTGCAGAGCAATCTTCTATAATGTTTACCGTGGTCAGCGATATGTCCATAGAAATGGAAGATGGTTCCGTAATTTCCGAAAATGGTACCAAGACATTCGGTATCACCTTTGGTGATAACTTGGAAACCACGGTATTCACGCTTTCCGGTAACTGGACGGTTGAGGCCGATGGTAACACCTATGCAGTGGAAACCCTGGAAGATTTGCAAGGTAATGCATCTTGCGAAAATGTGACCACAGGAACCATGACGGTCTCCAAAAATGGTTTGGCCGTTACAGTTGATTTTGGAAATGGTGAATGCGATGATATTGCCACCATTATCTATCCCAATGGAGCAACGGAGGAGATAACGTTGTAAGCATTTTTAAAAATTTATGAAAAGGCACCGGTACATTCCGGTGCTTTTTTGTTTTAGTAGGATGCTGTTTTCAGTTTGGTTATATTTAAGGAAACAATCCGTTTATGATAAAACAATTGGTTGCGGCCCAAAATGATTTTTTTGCTACGCAGAACACAAAGGATGTCGCATTTAGAAAGAAGTATCTTAAAAAGCTTCAACAGGAGATCTTAGACCAAGAAGATGCCATTTGTGATGCTTTATATGCCGATTTTAAAAAGCCAAAGTTTGAAAGTCTGGCCACTGAGACCCAACTGGTTCTGGCAGAGCTGAAACATGCCATCAAAAACGTGAAAAATTGGAGCGAACCAAATAGCGTGGGAGCCTCACTTTTAAACTTCCCATCCAAGGAATGGATTCAACCAGAACCCTATGGGAAAGTACTGATTGTTTCTCCATGGAACTATCCTTTTATGCTTACCATATCGCCTTTAATAGGTGCTTTGGCCGCAGGAAATACAGCCATATTGAAACCTTCGGAATTCAGTCCGAATACCTCTAAAATCATATCCCAGATCATTCGAAAAGTATTCCCCCCAGAGTATGTTACCGTAGTTGAGGGTGGAGTGGAGGCCTCCACCGAATTATTGGCGGAGAAATGGGAGTACATATTTTTTACCGGAAGCACCCGAGTTGGAAAGATCATATACCAAAAAGCTGCAGAGCACTTAACGCCGGTTACCCTGGAACTAAGCGGCAAAAACCCCTGTATAGTTGATAAAACGGCATCGATATCATTGGCGGCCAAACGTATTGCTTGGGGCAAATTGATCAATGCTGGACAAACTTGCATAGCACCGGATTATGTTTTGGTACACAAGAGCGTTAAAACGGCATTGGTGGAAGGAATACAGGAGTGCATTTCCCAATTTTATGGTGAAAATGTTGAGGCTTCCAATGATTTTGCTCGAATTACCACAAGCAAACATTATGAGGAACTTAAAGCAATGCTTAAAGATCAAAACCTATTATTTGGTGGTAATTATACCGACAAAGATCAATATTTGGAACCTACTTTGGTGAACGAACCCAAGCTGGACAGTACGGTTATGCAGGGAGAGGTGTTTGGCCCAATTCTTCCCATAATTTCTTATGAAGATGAAAATGAACTGGATGGGTACATCTCACGTTATCCAAACTCATTGGCATTTTATGTGTTTTCCAACAATAAAAGATTCCAAAAACGGATGATGACAAAGTATTCTTTTGGCGGAGGCACTATAAATGATACGGTAGTACACATCAGCAATAAGGAATTGCCTTTTGGTGGGGTAGGTCAATCCGGGATAGGCGGGTACCATGGAAAACACAGTTTTGATTTGTTCTCTCACCAGAAATCCATAGTAAAAAGAGGCACTTGGATAGACATTCCTTTGCGATATGCACCTTACAACATTTCATTGAAATTGATAAGGAAAATCAAATATTTATTTTAATTTTTTGATAAATCAATGATTTTGACATTGTTTAATTAGAAATATCACATTAATTTATTAAGTAAAAGTTAAATAGCTGAAAAATAAAGGTTTTGGTGTTATTTTTAAAAGAAACGACTAACAGCTATACCAATGAAAAAGACCCAAAATAAATATAACATCTCCGTATTGCTCGATATGTCCGCAAGTTCTGAGGTTGTCCTCACCAGCGCAGTGGAACTTGCCAAAAAAATTGACGGTTCCATTGAAGTGTTCCATGTAAAGCCCACTACAAACATTATAAAAGGGGATAGCCAATTATCCGCAGTACGCACCCTAAATAAAGATGCCCGTTCCACTCGGGCGGAGTTGAAAGAATTGATTTCCGCCATTGAGGAAAAGGAAAACCTTTCCATAAGCTATAAACTCGAGTACGGGAATGTAAAGAACAGGGTCAGGGACTATTTGGCACTACAAAAACCCGATATTTTGGTATTGGGCAAACCAAGAACAAGAATGGGGGTTTTCTTTGAAAGTATCTCTGATTTTGTGATTGACAATGTGAACGGTACCGATGTATTGATTTTGGGGCAAGATGATAAATTCCATTCGTTCGAGGACATTAACTTGGGAATTTTCGGGTCTGGACTCGAAGAAAATGCATTAGAGGTGATACAGGATTTAAAGCGCGATAGTGAAAAACCTGTTCGCCATTTTGGAATTTCCGATGAAGAAAACAAGGAACTTGCGTATCCTTGGCAAAAAACGGTTTCCTTCACATTTAGTAAGAGCGGTAATGCCTTGAACGGACTTATAAACTATGTATCCCGCACCAATACGCAATTGTTGTGTGTTCCCAACAAAGACAGAAAAGGTTTTATGTTTAAACCAAGCCCGTTAAAAGAGGTAATTCGTAAAACCAATGTATCATTAATGATTTTGGGAAAATAAAGTAAAAAGAGGGGGCATTGTTTAACTTCTCATATATTCTATTTTACATAATGTAAATTATAGTACAAATGTTATCGTACAGCAAATTACGTATAGCTGCGCTATTTGATATAAAATCAGTTCTGATGCTTTAGCTTCATACGAAAACGATTTTATTTTAACAGAACTACCTTCATCCATTAACTATCCTCATCATTATTTTCTTTCTTTCCCTCAACTTTTAAGCTGAACCCACCAACAAACCGAATGGCAAACTGAAATTGGGTATCCGTTAAACCATCAATATCACTTTTTGATGCTCCGCCAATCATTGGCATGGTGAACTCTGCAATGATATTGTTCAACCTAAAGCCAAAAGTTGGTTCCAATCCGCTGAAATCCTTATCCACCGTACCTAAAAACTGCTCTCTTAAGCCATCATTGCTCTCGGACGAAATATCGCCCGTAATATGTCTTGAACTATAGTTTAGACCTACTCGAATACTGTATTTCCTCTTGTTTTCATCATCCCGTATCTTATTGTTAGGTAGAAACTCATGGAACAAACCGAACCTGAAACTAATCGCGCCACCATACTTACTAATATTAGAATTTCCGTCATTCAGATTCCAAAGGACATTCGATGCATTAACCCTTACATTGGCACCACTGAACAGTTCTGTAACCCATTTTCCTTTTTGCCAGTCCAACTCGGGATTAAAGAAAACGTTCGCATTTATAAAAATGGATTGTTTTGGACTGACCGGATTTAAAATATAAGTCCCAAATTTTCTCTGATCTATAATCAACCCTGCTTCGTCCATTTCTGCGGACAATGAATCTACACTCGAAGCTACATTGATATATGCCTCCATATCCAAACTCTCGATAAACCTATTTTTATATTCCGTTTTCACATAACCATCTTCATCCCTTTCCAAAAAGTAACGCTCGAATATTACCCCTAGACCAGCTGAGCCTTGAACCTCTTCACTGGCTTCGCTAATATTCTGTTGCAGGTTTGCTGTTCCAACAAAATCAATATGGAACTGATTAGGAGCATTAGTCGGCCCAGCCCTTAAACGGTCCTCAACAGCTTTTTCATTGGTCTTTTCATTCAGGATATCATAGGTATCATCATATTGTAAAAAAGCACATGTGGATTGAAAAGCAAATAGAAAAATAAAAAACAATAAAGCGTTCGACCAATTCTTCATAATATTTGGTTTAAATGATTAATTAAATTGGGGAACTAACTAGCAGGAAGTCAATAATTTGAAGCGTTGTTAAATTAAGAATTACCTTTAAAATTTCATTGCACGAAATCCTTAAAAATTCTGGGGTTTTTGCCCATTTCATTCACTTTTGCCCCTACCCTACGGGATTTTAGGTAAAAAAGCATTCCATTAAATTTTTAAAAGGATGTTTTTAGAAGAAATTTTTTAGGAAATGTAGTGCCAACTTTGCAAACGCTTCAGCTCGCTCAAAAAAGAAAAGGTCTACCATACCTTCACTTTTTATGCCGTACCAAAGCTCAAGTTATATAACGCGAGAACATTATAGTACACGCAACAATATGGAAAGTCTAGTAGACTTTTTAGATTGGTGGCGAGACTTGAGCGGCTGGCTCTCTGAATAAACTTTAGCGTCATAACGCCAACGAACCACCTCCCCGCCAACTAAAATCATCCACTGGATAATTTTACCTGTCACGTGTAAACTATAACCAGTCACAATGTGAAATTGCTGATTTTTCCATTGGTTAAAACATATCCTTTATTGAGCAATTGATCCCGTTCATTGATTTTATTTTCTGTGATAAGAAATCCTTTATAGTGTTGCATGTAGATATTGAACAGAAAAAGGTCATGATAACAATTGAAAGTTTAGATTATAACTATTCCAAGAAAATCAACATTTTTAAAAACATAAACCTCCAATTTTCTTCTGGAAAAATTTATGGCTTACTTGGTAAAAACGGTGTGGGCAAATCTACCTTAATCAAGAATATAACTGGTATGCTTTTTCCAACCAAAGGCAGTTGTGAAGTTTTCGGTTTAACACCTGGTAAACGTGAGGTTGAATTTCTACAAGACTTATTTTTTGTTCCAGAAGAGTATTATTTACCCAACCTTACCATTAAGGAACTTATAACCATCTATAAAGATTTTTACCCAAATTTTGATGTAAATCAATTTGATGCCTACACCAAAGAATTCAACATATCAAAAGACAAAAAAGCGACTGAGCTCTCTTTAGGTCAGAAAAAGAAAATACTAATTGGTTTTGCCTTGTCTGCCAATACAAAAGTGTTGATCATGGATGAACCCACCAATGGTTTGGATATTCCTTCCAAAATCACCTTTAGAAATATGATCAAGGACGCGTTTAACGATGATAGGATTGTCTTCATCACATCGCACCAAGTACGGGATCTAGACGAGTTGATTGATGCCATAATCATTATGCATGATGGACAAATTTTGCTGAATAGTGATAAAGATGCCATCGCAAAAAGATTACATTTTGAATTGTCCGATAACAAGAAAGATGACCTTACAATTCTGTATCAAGAAAAAGTAAGTAACGGGTTCGCTTCCATTCAAAAAAACACATCCGATACATTGGGGTATGTTGACATTGAACTGCTGTTTAATGCAGTGTTGGCGCATAAACTTAAATTATAATTCACCATGAACTATTCTACCCTGTCCTTATTGATCAAAAGACAATTTAAAGAGCATTATAAAACCTATGCCACTGATCTTTTGGTCCTACTCATTTTACTGATTTTCATGTTTTTGGTTGTGCATCAATGGAAAGACAGCTTTTCAGGAGCTGTACAAAATGGCGTGTTTGTTATTGGTCTTTTTATTGCTGGTGGTGTTTTTTCCAATACTATGTTTGGTGAGTTTTCTAGTCCACAAAGTGGCATGTGGCTTTTGAGTATTCCTGCAAAGGCTTCGGAAAAAGTGGTATCGAGCATAATTATTTCCACTGTTTTCTTCTTAATCATTTATGTGATCACGTTCTACATCGCGGATTTTTTCTATTTGCTTTTTGCAGGCACATTAAATTTTGAAGCCATTCTGAATCCATTTGAAAACGGCTTTTATCAATTCTTTTTTATCTATTTGATATTTAACGGATTAATGTTACTCGGGAGTATCATTTTCAATAAAAATAGTCTGATAAAGATGCTATTGACGATAGCTGTTCTTTTCATCCTTTTAAACTATTTAAATGGCTTTATATTGAGTTTTTTAATCCCTGAAGCCACCATAGTTTCCAGCATTGCCTTTGATAGTTTTTTGTTTTCACATTATGGAGAAAATGTAAAAGTGTTTTTATCAGACAATATCAACTTTTATAGCGCTCTTTTTGTGCGTATAATCTTCCCCATTGCACTATGGGTTTTGGTTTGGCTCAAATTGAAAGAAAAAGAAATTTAAGATATGAAAACAAGTACTGTATTTATTGTCTTTTTAAGCATCACCATAGCTGGAGTGCTATTGGCAACCAATGTAAGTCTTAAAAAGGAGTATGAAAAAATTGATCTGGACGACGTGTTTAAAAACTATGTTTCAGTAGATTCAGAACCCTATTCTGTTTTGTCCATTTCTGGAAGTAATGGATATCCCATTGAAATTGTTCAAAAAGACACAAATGCCATAAAAGTGCTACGTTCAAGATTGGAACATTTTAAAAGTGTGGTAAAGAACGATACGCTTTTTATAGAGTTCACTGGATCCAATATTTCAATGCAACAAAGTTTTTTAACCACTACTCCATCTGGAATCGTAATTCATAAAAACAATCTTTCTGGAATTATAGCTACGAACACACACCAAAGAGTCAATGGTTTTAAAACTGAGCATTTTACATTGAATTTAAAGGGGTATTCGCATGTAGAATTGCAGAACTGTAACGCGCAAACCTTGTCTATTCTAATGGAAAATGAGAGTTATCTTCAATTTTTAGAACACAATATAGCAGATTCGATATCTCTAAAAATGACCCATACTTCAGTAGCAGATTTGAATGATATCTCCTTTAAAAAAGTACACCCTGTATTGGGTGACAGCGTCGCTTTAGTGTTGTCCAAAGATGTTTTTAAAAACCTTTTGAACAATTAAGTAGTTATAATAGAACTGAAGATTAGCAATTGCCAATTATAATTGGAGAACTTGGAAATTAACCGTTAGTCATAATTTAAAAAACCAATTAAATGATAGGAATTTTAGTGGCAATTGCCATTTCATGGTTGCTTTTATATCTGATTGAAAAGAAAAATATTCTAGCATTGGGATTTCTTCCAATTGGTAAAACATTAAAACAATTCTTAACCGGATTTTTAATCACAGGAATACTATGTGTTCTTGTTCAATATTTAGAATCATATCTAAAATCTTCTGCTTGGATTGTAAATAAAAATATTACTGGTAGCATTATAATAAATTCATTTTGGTGGGATTTTAAATCAGTGTTAATTGAAGAATTGATTTTTCGCGGAGCATTACTTTACATCCTTATCCAAAAAATTGGCTCAAAAAAAAGTATATTGATTTCGGCCATTGCATTCGGAATTTATCATTGGTTCTCTTACGGAGTTTTGGGAAATCTGATGGCAATGATCTTAGTTTTTATCGGAACTGGATTAATGGGTTACGCTTGGGCTTGGGCCTTTTCAAAAACAAAATCCATTATGCTACCTTTCGGACTTCATTTAGGTTGGAATTTTATCTATAACACAATCTTTTCAAACGGACCATTGGGTGAATTACTACTAATTCAAAAAGGCGGAAACGAACTGACTGATTGGACGTCACTACTGAATTTTGTTAGCGGATTGATTATTGTTCCCCTTTTAGTGCTAATTTACGTTAGATGGTTTGTAAAAAAAGAAACGTAAATACAAACCGAAGATTAATACCTATTGACCCATAGCTGACGGTTATACGAGACTGCCAAGAACTATTATTTATAAAAAGTATATTGCTGTCCATATGATATTAGACGCATTCATAGAAAAAAGAAATTCTTCCAAAGCGATTAGAATTAGCTCCCATATTCTATTTTGGATTGTTCTTTTTTTCAGTTCTTATTTCTTGTCAAAAACATCGTATGATCCTTATTCCGCAACCCCGTTAGGTTATTTGTTTCCCTTAAGAAGCACACTGGAATTAATACTGTTTTTTTATCCATTGATGTATGTGTTGATTCCATATTTCTTCGAAAAGAAGCGTTGGATTCCATTTATTCTATATTTCACTTTACTCCTGTATTTCATCATTCTGATTGAAGCAGTAAGTGAAAAACTCACTTTTTACTACTGTGATTCCTGCGCAGCAATGGCCCAGAAAAGAAATCCAGATTATTTGAGTGTCCTTCAAAAATCAGTTTTAGATAATTTTCTGTTTAAATCGTCAAGTGTTGGACTGTATTTTAATCTGCTTTCCGGTTTGTTGTTGCCCATTGCCATAAAAAGCAGCCTTGGGTATTATCAAATTCACATAAGAAACCTTGAATTGGAAAAAGAGAAAGTACAACTGGAATTGAACTTTCTAAAAGCACAGGTAAACCCGCATTTTTTGTTTAATACATTGAACAATCTTTATGGCTTAATTTTACATAATCGCACGGATGCTTCTGCGGAAACCGTAACTCGTTTGTCAGAGTATTTGAGATATTCCTTAGAAAATGCAAATAAAAAAAGTATTCCATTATCCGATGAAATTACATTGATCAACAATTATATTGAATTAGAGAGTCTAAGATTGAACCATACAAAAGTGTCCTTCACCACCAATGTTGATAATACCAAAGCAAGCCTTCCTCCTTTGCTGTTCATACCTATAATTGAGAATGCGTTTAAATATAATGTGGATAAAAAAGACACAGAAATACGTATCGATTTATTTGTAAATTCAAATACCGTGCAATTAGAAGTTGAAAATACTTTTGATGGGAATAGAACTAAACATGATAATGGAGGCTTGGGATTGTCCAATTTAAAAAAACGGTTGGATTTATATTTTTCAGAAAATTATACGTACGACGTAGACATTGATAATTCCGTATACAAAGTATCATTGAAATTAGTCTTAGCATGAAGAATATTAATGTTTTAATTGTTGATGATGAACCGCTTGCGAGAGAGATTATTCAAACGCATTTGAGTAAAATCCCAAATTGGACGGTGGTTGATACCTGCATAAATGCTGAAGAAGCTTTTGAAACACTGTTGAAAAACGACATTGATGTGGTTTTTTTGGATATTCAAATGCCGGTAACAACCGGAATTGAATTTCTAGAATCGTTACAAAACCCGCCCTTGGTAATTTTTACCACAGCGTATTCTGAGTATGCCCTTAAAGGATTTGAATTAAATGCTGTGGATTACCTGTTGAAACCTTTTACTTTTTCTCGCTTTTATCAAACCGTAGAGAAAGTGAACAAAATATTGGAGTTACAAAATGATGTGTCCAAAACAACCCAAAAAGAAGTAACATATCTTTTTGTAAAACACGATGGGAAGCTCTTAAAGCTGAATTTTTCCGATATTTTATATATCAAAGCAGAGCAAGAATACAGTTCGGTTTTTAAAGCAAACGGAACACTTTTGGTCAGTATGCATTTGAAATTATTACAGACCCTTTTACCTGAAAAACAATTTACAAGAATCCATAGGTCTTACATAGTTCCGCACGAAAATATTACGGCGGTTTATGGAAACATGGTCCAAATTGGAACAGAGATTCAATTGCCAATTGGCAGTAAGTATAAGGAGGAATTATTGCAAAAATTACAGATTACGTAAAAAACTACCCGTATCAAGTTGTATTGCCTATGGAGTTAAAAAAAAACTGTACTTAAAACCATAATGAGCAAAATAATTGTGTTTGAAATCCATTTAAAGATTAGATATAAAATCAGTTCTGATATTTTATCGCGTAAAAAAACCACCCTTTGGGTGGTTCGTCCAGAATTATAGTAAATGGTCAAGTCAACCACACAATAACCTAACGGTAGTCATCTTCACGATATTCGTAGGGTTCCTCCCCATTGTCCCTTCTACAGGAGACCGTTGTAACCAATGAAGTGACCACTATAGCCAACAATACCAATACCTTTACTTTTCTTTTCATAATTTAATTTTTTGGTTTCACTTATTTAATAACTACAAGGTCTTGGAAATCAGCTGGTAATTTTTAATGGCATTACGCCAAATCCAAAATTGGCTGAAAACTACCAGATAACCCTTGGTAGTGTTACCGCAGTACACAAGGTCCATCCTCAGGGCTAAGTTGATCTACAATCAATTGCTGGCCGTTGTTGCCGAAGGAACCGCTTATAATATTGTAATCATCGAAAGGTACACCCACATTGCCTACTGCAAAAGGCAATTGTCCCTGTGCGAAAGTGGCAAAATCGCTCGCAATCCTGAAGGTTGCATAAAAGTCGTTACCTGTTTGCCGGTAAATACCATATCCGCGCCTTACCAAAGGATTGGCAGCGCCTTGCACATGTGTATCCTGCTGTCTAAAAATAGAACCTGCAACCGCGAACTCCGTTGGCACGGAACGATGCACCAACTCAATAGCATTCTCTTCGCTACTGGCCGCTTGTACATTAATAACGGGACAACCATAATTTGCCATGGTCCTGGGCGGTGCCTGACTATTCAATCCATGTCCCATACATATAGCTATCATTTCATCGGTGGCAAAAGCCGCCACGAGTCCAAATTGAGGCATGATCACGGTACTTGTTTCATTTAATCCCGCTGGAAACGGCATGTTTGGCCCTGCCGGCATTTGAATGGTTATTTGATCGTTCACATAGGTATAGGTGCCAGGGAATGAAAAATCCTGGTTCATATCGGTTGTAAAAAGTACATCAAGGGTTCCATCTTCATGAAAATTGAAGTACCATTCCAAATTGGAGCCCTGACGGGCAGCCACATAAAGTGCCTCAAAAGTTTGATTGGACTGAAAAGGGAAACGATCGGCAATAAGGTCACGAAGTTCATCCTCGGCAAGAGGCCTTGCCGGTAATGGATCGTTGGTCTCGGAACAGGCCACGGCGAACAATACGAATACTAGCAATAATTTTTTCAAAATGTTGGGTTTTATGGGTTAATAGCAGCAATTTCCGATAAGATCGGTTGACTTTTTTAGCCGCTATGCCCTAAAACCAAGATTGGCTGAATACTACTAGGCCCACCCTTTTTTAAGTGCATATTTTACCAATTCCGCACTATTTTTAAGTTCCAGTTTCAACAGGATATTTTGTCTGTGCGACTCTACCGTATGTTTGCTCAAATGGAGTCGCTCGGCAATCTCTTTGGTCGTATACCCTTCCACAATCAATAGCACTACTTCTTTTTCGCGGGGCGTTACCGTACCTTGTTTATTTTTCTCGCGTAGACTTTGAATCACCATTTGAGTGGTTTCAGGTGGAAAATAACTCCCCATTTGGTGTACTTGTTCAATGGCACTGATCAAAATATGCTGATCGGAATCCTTTTTCAGATAGCCATCGGCACCTGCTGAAACAATGTTTTGCACAAAGGCCCCGGAGTGATGCATTGTCAACACCAATACTTTTGTATTCGACTTTTTCTTTTTTAGCTCTTTTAGTACTTGGAACCCATCGAGTACCGGCATTTCAATATCGAGCAACAGCACATCCGGCATTTCTTCGACCAGTATGTCCAATGCCTCTTGGCCATTTGCCGCCAAACCCACAATTTCCAATTGTTCAAAATCGCCCAACATGGCCGCTAGCCCCTGTCTAAAAAGCATGTGGTCATCCGCAATAAGTACTGAAACCATATTATACTGGAATTTGAATGTTCAAAATAGTGCCACGCTCGGGAGCACTGTCGATGGAAAAGGCCCCATTTAAAAGCTGTACCCGTTGTTTGATGTTTTTAAGCCCCATCCCTTCGGTGTTAGCGGTCAATATGCCCTTGCCGTCGTCTTCGATCATTAACACTAAGTGCTCCTTGTGCTTGTTCAACTGAATGAACAAATTCTTGGCACTGGCATGCTTCAATACGTTTTGCAGTGCCTCCTGCACAATGCGATACAATTGAATTTCTTTTAGCGGTTCCAAACGTTCCTCCCCCTGATTGCTCAAAAACTGTGCGTTGATCTCATCTTGGTTCAAATTTTCGAGCAGGGTGTTAATGGCGGCCACCAAACCAAAACGAACGAGCTCTCCGGGCATAAGGTTGTGCGAAATTTGACGTACCTGATGTGTAGTCTGTTCCAAAGTGGCCAAAGCGCTCTCCATTTCTGCGGAGGGTTCCTTCATTTTCCTTTTGGCCATTTCAAATTTTGATTTTGTCAATGCCAATGATCCCCCGATACTGTCGTGGAGGTCTTGTGCAATTCGTTTGCGCTCCTCAGTTTGGGTTTCGGAAATGGCCAAGATCAGTTCGTGCTGTTTTCTGTTTTTCAATCGCTGCCTAAATAGTACAAACCCAAATACCCCGACCAAGGCAATGGCCCCAAGACCAAAGGAAAGTTGTCGCACCCTGCGGTTTTGTTTCGCGATTACGATCTCCCCTTCCTGTTTTTGTTTGGAAAGTTTCAGTAACTCGTTCTCCTTTTGTTGGGTCTCATACTTTACTTCGAGTTCACTAATGGCATTCAATCGCTCCTCTCCTACTATACTATCGTTCAATTCATGATATCTGGTATAGTACTCCAAAGCCTCTTTGGGTTTGTCAATAGTTTTGTAAAACTCGGATAAATTCAAATACGCGTCCCTAAGCTTATCCCGATTCCCCAGTTTTGCATTCATGGATATCCCCTGATTAAAATATTTAAGGGCTTTGACGTTGTTTCCAGTTTTGTGTTCCATCCATCCCACATTTTGATAGCCGAGTGCCATGGACTGTGTGTCATTTTGGGATATGGCCAGGTCCAATCCTTTTTGATAATAAGAAAGGGCTTTTACATACTTTTTTTGCATCTCTTTTAATCTACCCAGATTATTGTAGTTTTTGGCTGCAGATATACTGTCCCCTTCTTCTAAATAGATTTCCAAGTCTTTTAAAAACCATTCTTCGGATGTATCAAAGTCACCCTGTTCCGCAAAAATGATGGCCATGTTCCCTATGGCTCTAGACCTCTCAAACGTATTGTTGGAGTCAATGGCCCCATCGAGTGCGTTTTGTGTGTATTCTTTTGCTTTTTCCCAATCACCGGTGCCCATGTAGACTACGCTAATGTTATTGAAAATACCGGGCAAGCATTCGATTTCTTGATTTTTTTCACAAATTTCCAAGGCACTAAAGTGAGATTTAAGCGCCTTTTCATAAGAAGATGTATAATAGTGGCAGGTTGCTATAGTGGAGTGCAGATAAATCAATTCATCTGGCTTGGAAAAGTCCTCAAATTTTAATGCTTGTTCTGCATCCTGCATTGCCACATCATAATCATGATGGAAAAGTTTGTTTCTGGAACGAACCAGTAGGTAAAGAAATTCCTTTCGTCCAAAATCCTTAAGGTCAATTTCGGATTTTACACTGTCCAAAAGTGCTTGCATTTCGCTCTTGACACTTATATGCTGTAATTTTCGAGCCTTTTCCAAAACCGACGATGCGCTTTGTCCCGCACCATTGGTGGCATATGTGTCCAACAGTGACAACAATTCGACCCGTACACTGTCCGCTTCCGATAATTGGGAAAAGGATGGTCGGGCTACCAATAAAAATCCAATTACCACTAAAATGTTCCGGTTAAACCGAGAAGTGAATTTCATTGAGGTTGCTTAAAAAATGATTTGACGGCTTAAATGGACAGCATATGAACATAATATTAATGTCCTTGGTTAATCTTAACGCATATAAAAGCTTTAAATTATGAGGATATTCCACCACTAATACGCTTTTGTTGACATATTGAATCTGTCCTGATCAAATATCAACAGAAATTCCAAATCGGTGTAATTTATCCCGTAAATATTCCCAAAATCGCAAAGCGTTACAAATATCCGGATAGAAAATAAGTTCTTAAGGACCGTTTATTGCCAATTCAAAAAATGGCTGTAAACTACTACTACAAATAATGAAACTTCAAAGCAGATACTTCTACAATCTTCAAACCATACCGATGTAATGAAAGCGGGATAATTGACCCTGTTCACCTCCTTTTGCCAACAGCTAACCTCAGCGTCAATAGCAACAACAAAAGGGATACAGGAATAAAAATGGCTCTTTCCATTTCACTTTTTGCGGTAAGGTTGCCTATCAAACTCATGGTGAAAAAACCGACCATGGCCCATAAGCCAATATTTGCGACCCTTTTTAGGGATTTTGATTTAAGGTAATTCAATTTCACACCAACAATGAGCATAAAAACAAGGGTCATGAATAATGCGAAACCTTCATAAATCAAAACTTGCGAATCATCTACTACAGTTCCTCCCCAAGTTTGCTCGTAAGGAAAAATACCCAAAATGACCAAAATATGAAACACGGCCAATAGAGATAAAAGTACCAGAAGAAGATTCCCTGCAGTTTTCAAAGTGTACTGTTTTAATTTCCAATGGTAAAAATAAAAAAGGAGAGAACCAGATGCAATCAAGTCCTCCCCTTTTAAATTATAGTTGTTCCCAACATAGTTGGGGTCAGTTTCTACAATATCTCTATCACTTCAAGGTCAAATACCAAGTCCTGTCCGGCCAAAGGATGGTTGGCATCAATAATAATGTCCTCCTCTTCTACTTTGGCTACACGAAATTGTTGTTCCTGTCCGGCGGCATTGGCTCCTACCAAGCCCATTCCAACTTCTGGTGTAAGGTCTTCTGGTAATTGAGACTTGGATATTTTTTGAAAAAGTGCCTCATTTACCTCTCCATACGCATCTTTCTTGTCTATGGTGATGGTTTTCTTTTCGTTCACGGCCATATCAATCAACCCTTTTTCAAAACCAGGTATCAACTGACCTTCGCCCAATTTTATTTCCAACGGTTCTCTTTGCAATGAGCTGTCAAAAACCTGCCCATCAGTAAGTTTACCCGTGTAATGAACTTTTACAGTATCGTTCTCTTTTACTTTACTCATAATTTTTGTTTACAGTTTTAAAATCAAAACGTTGCAAATATATGAGGTATAAAATGGTTTAACGAAAGAGTTGGCCTTTCCTTTCCAAAAAATGGGCTTTCAGGGTAATTTTTGCTATTAACGAGATTTATTTTTCAACAAGTAAATTCTCTGCATACCGTATTCCCGAGGCCAATAGGTTTTTGCGGCCTTTGGCTTTTTCCTCAAAGGAATCAAGGGTTTTCCGATCCAATTTTTTACCCTTTATAAAAACAGTAGATGGATGTTCCAGTGCCGAGAGGTCCGATAAAGGATTGTTGTCCGTCAATACGAGATTTGCGATTTTCCCTGCTTCTATGGTTCCCATGTCATTCATAATCGAATGTGTTTTAGCGGCATTCACTGTGGCTGTTTTCAACACTTCATAATTGGACAAACCAGCTTCTTTATAAAACTCCAATTCTTTGTGAATGGAAAATCCAGGGGTTGTAACACCGATACCAGCATCTGTACCGCAAATGATCCTCACATTGGCTTCATCCAGTTTTTTTATGATGTATAGATGAAAATCATGTTGCTTTTTTATCCGCTCAGTAACCGAAGGGTCCTCTAATTTGGTATTGTGCCATCTATCAAACTGCGCTTTACTATCCACATTTTTAATTAAAGGGCTCATATATTGCATAGACTCGGATTCCAAAATATTGTCATCCATCAACATTTGATATATATTGTTATAAACAACCAACGTGGGACAGTGGGCACTATATTCTTCATTGGCATATAAATCGACAACCTCTTTTAACTTGACAGTATCCAATACATAGTTCAGCGGTTGTTGTATAAACTCTTCGGTATGCTCAATGGATTTTATCTGAGGATCAAAATGGTAGGAATACGGAACTTTTTGTGAAGGATGGGCCACAATATCCACATTGGACATCTTTGCTTGTTCTAGAACGGCATCTAATAAGTCAGGGGTTAATCCGTAATAGGTTTTAACAAAATCGTAGCCTCGCTCCTTATACGAAATCACTTTATCCCTTGCCTCTTCGGGGGTCGTCAAATTTAAATTATCATCACCTATAAACTCTGGCCCTGTAAGTTTTGGACCTGAGGTAAAGAACGTGGGTGAAATTATTTCGTTATTATTTACATCTTCCTTAATCCGCAAATGCATGGGCATTCCCCATACATTACGGACCGCGGTAACCCCATTGGAAAGATAGAGTCCTAATTCATACCGATCCCAAACATGAACGTGCATATCAATTAGACCCGGCACTAGATACTTGTTTTTCGCATCGATAACTTCAACGCCGTCAATGTCTAAATTATCCGAAATGGTTTCGATTGCACCATTCTTGATATAGACCGTTTTATCAGTGAGAACAGTATCTTGGGTCATCGGAATGACATTCACATGGGTTATAAGATAAGTGTTGACATTTCCATTCTCTACATGGTCAATATTCAAGTACTTCGTTCTTTGTGCATCGACCCCTATAATTACAAGAATGGTTATGATAAGTAGCCCTATAAGAGCAAAAACAATCTTTAAAATCTTTTTCAATAGTTTCATGAATATAAATAAAAACTTTTCACTGTTCAATCTGACGCCTCATATTAAAATCTGTTACGTTATTTACAATGATTTTTATGTGATTCAATAAAAGACAGCGCTGCCAAAGACTTCAGGATTCACTCACCAGTACCTTTTCTTGCACACGACTCTCCTTATTTCCCTTTAAACCAAACAGAGGTCGTAAAAACCATATTCTGCGGATAAGGAACTCATACAATAGGTAACAAACGGCAAAAGTGAATACGATTACCCCAAGCAACTGCCACAATGGGTGAATTTCCATGGGCAAGATCAATAATGCTCCCAAATACATCACAAACATATGGATGATGTACACTGGGTATGCCGCTTGGCTTAAATAGCGTAGCAGTCCACTGGGCTTATTCAAGTATCGATATCCAAGTCCAAAGACCCCAAAAATCCAGCAATTGGATTCCAAAGCCATCAGGTAACCAGGTGCCTCCAGAGCAAACTCTATATAGCGCAGTATATATAGTCCCAATGCCAATGCCAAATAACCCCATCGCCATTTTTTTACGGTATTCCAGAAACTTTCCCCACTGTACACGAACAGGTAGCCAAAAAAGAACGCCAATCCGCCCAAAAAGAAACCGTGCCAAGTTTCAGCGTACAAAGAATAGATCTGGGGGTTCACCAAAACCGCCTCCAACATAAAAAATAGGGAAATCAATAAAGGTCCACCCGGGTTTGACATAATTTTATTCAATAGCTGTTTGAACCACTTTCCTTCTCTATGTTTTAAAACGTAAAAGATTGGTAAAAACAACAACACGTAGGCAAAAATATTTCCCAAAAACCACAGATGGCCCATGTGGGGATAATATCCCAATGGTAGTTTGTAGAATTTTTGAAAGATAAACATGTGCAAGGGTGCAATGGCCACTATCCCAAAAAGAAGCGGCACTAAAATACGCCTTGTTCGCTCCCCTATCAATTGTTTCCAGTTGCGCTTGCGCATGGCAAAAAATAAGCCCATACCGGATACAAAGAATAAGATCGGGATACGCCATACATTGAGCATGGACATTGGGGTCCATAAACCTTCAAGCGACTGCTGACTTCGTACAAAACCCACAAACATGGCCCAAGGTTGAAATAGAATTGCAATATGATAGATCAGCAATAAGGCAATGGTAATTACCCTTAACCAATCAATATCGTGTCTACGTGTTGTGTTCATGACTCTCGTTTTTTTTATTGATGAATTATTGTAGCATTACAGCAATGGTAGGACGGGTCTCTTCAATCTCTTCCAAATCCAATTGCAGGCCAATGGGTCCCAATTGCTGTTGCATCATTTCGTAGATGGGTTTTACATCTGCAAAAGATCCCAAAATGGTTTCGCGCGGGGTTGCACCATAGTTGTTTTTTACATTTTTGTCCGCACCGGCATCCATAAGCATTTGGACAGCTTCGACTTTACAGAAGAAGGCAGCCACATGCAGAGCAGTTGAACCGTCATTATTCTTAATGGACAAATCGGCTCCAGCATCAATCAAGGCTTGTGCAATGTCCGTTTTATCAAAAGTAACAGCGGTAATCAAAGGTGTTGAGCCGCTCAAGGGGTCTTTCTCGTTGATGTCGGTTCCAGCTTCAATATGCTGTTTTACCACATCATAGTTTCCAGTGACCACCGCAGCAGAAAGGGCCATATCTGGCGCCTTAACTTCGGTTTTGGCTGTAACTTCCTTATCGGATTCTGACTTTTTTTGTCCGCAGGCGGATAGGCTTACCATTAAAATAAGCAGTGCATACTTTAGATGTTTCATTGAATTGTTTTTAAAATTTTTCATGACTTTTCGTTTTAATGTTGAACAATAAATTTTACACTACAAAGGTTCCCCAAAACGTGATGCAGCACTAATGACCTATGCTTCGAAGTATATAATCCTTGTCGTGGTGATAAAAATTATGCTTCAGGGATATAAATTATGCGGCAAACCGTGCATTTTTGCCCTGAAAAAGAATCGATTATCTTTGCTTTAACCGGTATCCATACCATTCTGTAAAACAACATGCTAGACAAACCAAAAGGGCAAAAATTTACCGAGGAGGCCAAAGTCATAGTTCTAGAGCATCTGAGCGATGAGCACTTTGGGGTGTCCGAATTGGCCAAGGCCATGTACATGAGTCGTTCCAGTCTGCTTCGCAAATGCAAAAAGCAGACCCAGTTATCTGCCAGTCAATTTATTAGGCAAATCCGATTGGAGGAGGCCATGGAATTGTTGCAAGATTCCGATCTTACGGTTTCTGAGGTGTCATACCGGGTAGGTTTTGGCAGCACCTCCTATTTTATAAAATGTTTTAGGGAACACTATGGTTATCCTCCCGGTGAAGTGGGCAAACCGGGTTTTGAAGAAAAAAAGGAGGAAACATCCACACCATTTCTGAAAAAATACAAATGGGCGATCCTGGCTTTGTCTATTCTAGTTCTCGGTGGCATTGTTTATGTTCTGGAGCCCTTCTCCCCTCCCACCAATGGTCTGGAAAAGAAAACAGACTTGGAAAAGTCAATTGCCGTACTTCCGTTTAAAAATGAGAGCAGTGATTCCACCAATCTGTATTTTGTAAATGGTTTGATGGAGGCATCTTTGGGCAACCTTCAAAAAATTGAAGATTTACGGGTCATCAGTCGTACATCGGTGGAAAAATATCGGAATTCCGACAAAAACATAGCAGAGATTGCCGCTGAACTTGATGTAAACTACATCGTGGAAGGGAGCGGGCAAAAAGTTGATGACCAGGTGTTGCTCAATATTCAATTGATAGATGCCGTAACCGACACCCGGGTTTGGGGAGAGCAGTATACGCATCAAGTAGTTGATATTTTTGCGCTTCAGAACGAGGTGGCCAAAAAAATAGCCGATGCCATCGAAGCCAAGGTCACCGCATCCGAACTGGAACAAATCGATAAAAAACCAACGGACAATCTGGTGGCCTACGATTATTACCTTCAGGCCCAAGAACCTTTTAATCGAGAGACCATTGATGGTCTTTTGGAAGCCATACCGTTATTTGAAAAAGCCATTGAAGAAGATCCACAATTTGCCTTGGTCTATGCGGATTTGGCCATTGCCTATTATTATCTCGACCTCTACAAAAAGGAAAAACAGTATACCGAAACCATCAACAATTATGCGGACAAAGCGCTTTTACACGATTCCAAACTGACAGAAAGCTTAATTGCAAAGGCTCTGTATTATATGCATATTGGAGATTACAGATTGGCAGTTCCGCATTTGGAAAAAGCTCTGGAATACAACCCCAATTCTTCGGGGGTGGTCAATATCTTATCTTCCATTTACTCCAATGCCCTCCCCAATACCGGAAAATATTTGGAATATGCGCTAAAGGGTATTCAGTTGGATGTCTCAGAAAACAATATCACGCAAAGCTATACCTATCTCCACCTGAGTAATGCACTTGTTCAAGCCGGATTTACGGATGAAGCCTTGTTATATATCGATAAGTCACTTGAAATCAATCCCGACAACCCATATGCTCCTTACTTGAAAGCCTATATCCGATATGCCAAAAACAAGGACATTAATCAGACATTGAATAGCTTAAAACGCGAATTAAGAAAAGATACCACTCGGCTCGACATTTTACAGGAGGTAGCCAAGTTGCACTATTTTCAGAAAGAATATGATAGTGCTTATCATTACTATAAACCCTTCAGCGATATAAGAAAATCGCAAGGTTTGGGAATATATCCGCAAGAAGACATAAAGATTGGATACACCTACGAAAAAATGGGACATCAGGAAGAGGCGGACAGCCTAATTGCCGCATATGCGGAATATTGTGAGAATGATCAGTCCATATACCAACCCGCTAGCATGGCAGTTTTATATGCCTATGAAGGCAAGTATGCAGAAGCCATTGAACAATACGAAGAATTTTCGACCAAAAACCATTTTATGTATTGGATGATCTTGTTTATGACCATGGACCCAGTATTGGATTCCCTAAAATCCTATGCGGGCTATGATGCGGTTATCCAAAAAATAGAAGACCGGTTTTGGGAGAACCATGATCGATTGGAGGAAACTCTGGAGGAAAAAGGATTGTTGTAAGCTTGCCCTGCCTCTTAAAACTTGTGATAACTGGTATATCCGGGAGGTCTGATGCCGTTCATTCTGAGATATGAAACAGCCTGTGCCCGATGATGAGCGGTATGGCTGTCACCCCTTAAAATTAGGTCCAAATTGGTGTGGTTTGCCAAAAACTCAGGTTTAACTTTATCAATTCCCGCTGTCAATGCTGTATCGCTTATGTTTTCTAGACTTTTTATAACATAATCAAAAGTTTCGGCAACATAATCATAAACCATTTCTTGATTTTCGGAAGAATCCCTTTTCTGCAAAGTATCCGGTTGAAATAGGTTAATGGGGTCGGGTCGTGGAATTAAAAAGTCAGCTTGTAGAAGTTCTTGTACGTTTGGATAGGTTTTGGATGCCGTTAAAATTCCGAGGTAAAAATTATTTACCAGTCCCAAGTGCATAAAATGTTGTGCAAAACTCATTTGAGCATCCGAAGGTGCATATTCCAAGTGTTCCGCAGGCATGGTCTCCAGAACGGCCAAAGTATATGTTTTGGATTGTTTCCACCTCTTGATAAGATTAAGCAAAACGGGGTTTTGGGTGGGGATTTTGGAAGAAATCAAAGCCAAAGGACTTATCCCGATCAAACTTAATAGCAACCTTCGATTCATATGGATTATTTTTATGGAATATACCCATTAAAGATACCCATAAAACATAAACCGGCTTTAAAAATCAATCAAAGGGTTCGACCCTAAAATGGCCATTATTTTTCGTTTACCTGCACTAGCTTATCATCATCCCACTCGCCTCCTGCGACCACATCGCCCTCTGAATCATAAAATTTTCCAGAACCGCTACGCTTATCGTTTTCCCATTCACCTGTGTATTTTTCACCATTGGGCCAATAGTAAGTTCCATAACCGTTACGTTTGTCATTTTCGTAACCGCCTACATAGTATTCCCCATCTGGCCAATAAAAGGTTCCCTCTCCATGACGTTGGTTGTTTTTCCAATCACCTTCGTATCTGCTACCTGTATCCAATAAGGCCACTCCAAAGCCATGGGCCTTTCCATCTTTAACTTGACCGATATAGTGCATTTGCGTGCCTTTCTTGCTTTTAAAGGTCAAGTATTCCCCATAGGATTTTTGTTGTAGCTGCTTTTTTAGGCGAGTCAATTGAACTTTGGTCTTTTCCAGGGAAAAATTAAGGGAATCATATTTTCTAACGGCAACTTCTTCGGACCAATTGGATTTTGGCAATGTATCTTTCTCGGAAATTGGGCTTTGGGGAGTAGGAGTTGCTGGTATCTTGTTTTTCATTAATTTTTCCGCCAATGCAATCCGTAACGGAATTACCATGTTGTTTTCTTCTTCAGAATCCATGGAAGCACTGTAAGAGGCTATGGCAGCATCGTAATCGCCTAGAAGCAACAACGAATCTATCTTCATCAGTTCTTCGTAGGAGTCAATTTTTTCAGAAATGAGCATATTATCATTCCTTACCGCTGTAAGCTCTTTTTGTAGTTGAACGGATTTAGAAACAAAGAACAGTGTTCCCACGGCTAAAATGGCCAAAAGAATATAGGGAGCGTATCTTTTAAATTTCATGAGCAGATTGCTTGGTTTCATTCTTAGGTACGTATTAATCGGTCAAATGGACGTCCGGTAACTTATTTTTTACTCTTCTAAAATCCGGCGAGAAGTACATATGGAAACGTAATGTCCATCCCTGCTGGTAATACCCACCATTATATCTTTCCTGTCCTTGGGAATACATAATACCTGCGGCAAAGGTTAACCTCGGGGTTACAATATACCCGATGGTTGTTGTTAAACGAAGGTCCTCCATAGGACTGGCGACAACTTCTTTTCCACTTTGCATAATCAATTCCGCCTCTGGGGAAACGTACAATGTTTTAGGACTCAGTTTGGTATTGTTCAAAGGTATTTTGGCCCTAAACATATATCTCCAGCGGTTTCGGAAGATATAATCACTATCCTCGGCAAAACCTTGGGTCCACCTATGCTCAATACGAATACGGTGATACAGCATGGCAGAGTAAAAAGGCATGGCAAATTGATATTGGTGCCAAATACGCCATTCGGGAACTACATTTCTATCCTCCGAATCTTCATCGGTATTAAAATTGATTCGTACCACACCGCCCAATCTGAAATTGGTCTTTTTATCAAAAATATAACCAATGGCATGTCGGTTATAAATTTGACCAATTTGCCCTATAAAGGGTGTGTTTTTGGTCTCCTGAAACCTAAAATGGGTTTGAGCGTCCCAAAAGAAACGTTTTCCAATCCTGATATTTCCATAAGTATTGAACCAAACCTTGGTCTTTGGGTCTTTGTACTGTGAAGTCTCTGGTAAAACTTCAGGTTCCATTTCTTGGCCTAGAACGGCACCCACACCCAAAACAAACAAAACAACCACCAAAAAGCTACTTTTAAAACTGCTCATTCCTATTGGTTTTTAGGGGTTGATTGCACATTGAGCAACTTCAAAACTTCTATGGGATTTTCTTCCCTCCTCAGTCTACGCTCCAACTTTCGTGTTTCCTTGGTTCGCAATTCCACTATACGCTCATAGGTGTTCACCATTTGAATGTTCAATGGACTAACATTATCACATGTTAATTCTTCTGTCACCATTTTTATGAAGTAAGGAATCAAAACATCTTCGTAAGCACTCACAATTCGTTTTTTCACCTCCTCTTCCATCACATTGGCCATAAATGGATTCCATACCGCATCCGTGTACTTTTTCTTGATGGCCTCCTGGTCGCGAGGTAGCTTTATAATTTGGGCTGCAAGAGATTTTAATTGAATGAGACAGAGCTTAGCTTCTTTGCCATGTTCCAGTTTTTCATTCGGATTCTTGGTATCGGCATAGGTCTTCAGCTCGCTGTCTGCAACCTTTTTTATTTGTGACAATGCTTTTTGATAATCCTTGGAAAGTCCCGTCACTGAATCCAATTGTTGTTCCAAGGCGTTGTTGAGCTCAATGAGTTCTTCTTCCAGGCCATTAAGCATCTGCAGCTGTTCTTCATTGGTTAAACGGGAGGCAAGGGAACCTTTGATAAATTCCAAACTCATTTTAGCATAGGTTGTCAAAGCACCCACGGAGAGTAAATCATCACCATCATATTCAAACTCTTTAAAACTTGGCAAA
Organism: uncultured Allomuricauda sp.; assembly: GCF_947258355.1. Lineage (GTDB taxonomy): Bacteria > Bacteroidota > Bacteroidia > Flavobacteriales > Flavobacteriaceae > Flagellimonas. The sequence continues at coordinate 142,251 of NZ_CAMYIC010000059.1, read as the reverse complement.
CGAAACGTACGCTCCTCTCCTTCTTCGTTTGTAACAACAATCGCCTTATCAGGCTTTCCGTTGGGCCACAATCTATTCAACAATTCGGGTATTGGTTGATATTGAACAATTCCTAAATCGATATGATTGGCCAAAACCTCTAAAGGTTGCAGGAAATCCTTTTGTATTTTTTGTGCAGCATTGTAATAAAAAAGAGCTTCAGGGTCCGTTCGCTTTACAATGTTAAGGTGGCTATTTTCTAAAATGGATGTGCTTAAAACAGTGGCTTTTTGATAATCTGAAGCAATTTGTTCCAAGGTTTTGCTTTGCAAGTCATCCAAGGGATAATGCGGGACTCTCACTTTCATATTTGGCTTAAAGTCTGAAAGTCCCAAATAGCTGAGTACGCTGTTCACTTTACTGTAATACTCAATATTTTGTTCCAATAAACCGGCAATATGGCTTTCCTTGTTTTTTAGGTCAACAACAGATTTTAGCAATGTTATAAAAGCGGCATCTAAGGGTATGGTTTGGTAATCGGAAATATTTTCATCGAAAATCGAAATCTCGGTGGAGGTATTATCGGATTTTATATGTACCGTACGCAACAAGCCATCATCAAAAAACCAATCCTCTATGTCCTCCACGTTCTCCGTACCATAAAAAGACCATTCGTCATGGGCAAGACCGTTCCTCAACAATCTTCCCACCAGGACACTAGAGTCGTTTTCAATTTGAAAATTTTGTTGTGGCATCCCTTCTTCAAAGGAAATATTGCTCTTGAACAATGTTTTTTCAATTTTGGAGTCTTTGATTTGATTGATCGTATATGTCCAAGGCCCATCAGGAATACCCTCATTCAGACGGCCCTCACCAATCTCTTGCACACCGCTTACCAATACGCGGTATTCATTGTTCACCACTTGTGTCTGATTATTGGTCTGGAACTCACCGAACTGAAATTCCCAAATTCCATTGGGTACCCCGTTATCAAAAAATCCTTTAAAGTTGAAAGTAAAATCCTCTTTTTTGACCAAGGTTTGCAAATTGGATTTTTGGAGTTGAAAATCCCCATCAAAAACAGTGTCAAGATCAATGATTTTATAGTGGTAGTTCGCAGTTCCCAAATATGGCCCAATTTGAAGAGGACCCTCATAAGATCTTTGTTGTTGAGCCTGCGTAAATTGTAGGGTAAATAAAAACAACAATGGAAATAGCCATTTTTTAGAGGGCTGTGTCATGTGGAGATAATATTTAGCTGATGGTCCACATTAAGTACGAAATGAAGAAGTATCATGGACTATTTCGCATTAACCTTTTGAGAAATTCATTTGTTTTTGCTTAAAAAATTCAAAGTATTTCAACAGTATGGGAGGATTTATAATTAAAACTCATAATTGAGAATCAAAGTTTGAACAAATGCTTTACTTGCCCCATCATTACCATATCCCAATTTTTCATAACTTGTTAGCTTAAGTCATCAATAAACTAACTAAATGAAAAAAAACCACTACCTCTTGGCGTTAGTCATGTTTTTGGGTGTTTCAATGCTTTTTGCCCAAGACAAGAAACAAGAAACCGACAGTACAAAAAAGGCCACCAAAGAACTCCCCTTGGAACCTGAAAGAAACATCTCCTTCACCACCAAAGAAGGTACTTGGCTCTCTTTGGATGTTAGCCCCGACGGCAAAACCATCATTTTTGATATGATGGGCGATTTGTACACTATCCCCATAGAAGGAGGAAAAGCCACCAAAGTAACCGAAGGGATTGCCTATGATGTCCATCCAAGGTACAGCCCCGATGGAAAATCCATCGTATTTATCTCTGATAAAAGTGGCTCCGACAACATTTGGACCATGGAACTGGAATCCGAGGAAACCAAACAAATCACAAAAGATAATAACCAAAACTTCTTTTCTGCCGACTGGAGTCCAGATGGTGAATATATTGTGGGTGCCCGAGGACGAAGAAACATTAAACTGCATATGTACCACAAAGATGGTGGTAGCGGAGCTAAGCTAATAGACAAACCGGACAACTTAAAAACCATCGATCCTGAGTTCTCTCCAGATGGTAAGCACATCTTTTTTTCCCGAAGGATGAGAGCTTGGAACTATAACGCGCAACTCCCACAATATCAATTGGGCACATATAGCATGGATGATGGTGGAGTATCTACCATTACCTCTCGTTATGGCTCTGCTTTTACCCCTACCCTTTCACCCGATGGCAAATGGTTGGTGTACGGGAGCCGATTTGAAACAGAAACCGGACTTGTACTTCGCAATTTGGAGAATGGTGATGAGCGTTGGTTGGCCTATCCAGTTCAACGAGACGAACAGGAATCCATAGCTCCCTTGGGCGTATTGCCAGGAATGGCCTTTACCCCGGACAGTAAAAATTTGGTCGCCAGTTACGGAGGAAAGATTTATACGATCAATGTTGCCTCCAACACAGCCACAGAAATACCTTTTGAAGTAGATGTGAACATTGAATTGGGACCACAACTCAAGTTTAAATACCCTATTGAAGATACCCCTGAAGCACTGGTTACACAAATTCGCGATGGAGTACCCTCGCCAGATGGAACTAAATTGGCGTTTACAGCTCTAAACAGGTTATATGTAATGGATTTGCCTGATGGCACACCAAAACGTTTAACCAAGAACGATTTTACCGAAGCACAACCTACTTGGTCACCAGATGGAGAAAGTATTGTATTTTCCTCTTGGGAAACGGACGGGGGACATTTGTACAAAATAAACGCGAATGGACGAGGAAGAGTTGAAAAATTAACGGAAGAAGCGGCCATATACAGTAACCCGGCATGGTCTTATAATGGTAATAGAATTGTATTTACCAAAGGTTCTGCCCAAGTCTACAGGGATGCCATTGGGCCGAGGGCCAGTGGCGCACAGGAAGATTTGGCCTGGATTTCGGCAGACGGTGGGAAAGTAACAGTTATTGATAAAGCGGAAGGCCGTTCCAATCCACATTTCTCCAAAGTGGACAACCGTATTTACCTAAACAAAGGCAAAAATCTGATTTCCATTCGTTGGGACGGTACGGACCAAAAGGAACATTTAACCTTAAGCGGTATTACCACTTATGGTTCTTCCACTTTTGGTTTTCACGATAAAAATGGCGGGCACAATATTCTGCCAGGTTCAGAACAATACCAAGAACCACAGGATAAATCATCTTCACCTTCGGAAATAAAAATATCTCCTGATGGAACCACTGCACTGGCCAAAATCAACAATGATATTTACACAGTGACCATTCCAAAATTCGGGAAAACGCCTAAAATATCGGTGGCCAATGCCGAAAAAGCGGCATTTCCAGCCAAAAAACTTACCGTAATGGGCGGTGAATTCCCTGCATGGGCCGGTAACAGCAAAGATGTACATTGGTCCTTGGGAGCAAGTCATTTTATATATAACATCCCAGCAGCCGAAGCCTATGCCGATAGTGTAGCCACGGCCAAAAAAGAGGCTGAGAAACTTAAGGACAAAGAGAAGGATGAGGATGAGGAAAAAGATGAGGATAAAAAAGACAAGGAAGAAGATAAAGGGTACACAGCAAATGAGTTGAAGGTAAAAGTAACCTATACCAAAGATATTCCTGAAGGTACCATACTGCTCAAAGGTGCAAGGATCATCACCATGAAAAATGATGAGGTTATTGAAAACGGTGATATCTTAATTGAAAATAACCGAATCAAAGCGGTGGGAACATCGGGGTCTTTGGATGTACCCAGGGGAACCGTTGAAATAGATGCCAATGGTAAAACAATTACTCCAGGCTTTGTGGATACCCATGCCCACATGTGGCCCAATTGGGGAATCCATAAAAATCAAATTTGGATCTATTCAGCCAATTTGGCCTATGGCGTTACCACTACCAGAGATCCACAAACGGCAACTACCGACGTTTTGACCTATTCCGATATGGTGGATGCCGGAATGATGCACGGCCCTCGTGTTTACAGCACTGGACCCGGGGTTGGTTATTGGGCCTATAAAATCAAATCCTTGGAGCATGCCAAAGAAGTGTTGAAACAATACAGTGAGTACTACGATACCAAGAGTATAAAAATGTATTTGGTAGGAAATCGTCAAATGAGACAATGGATCATTATGGCAGCCAAAGAACTGGAATTGATGCCTACCACGGAAGGTGGGTTGGATTTTAAACTGAACATGACACAATTATTGGATGGATACCCAGGGCACGAGCACTCGTTCCCTATTTATCCCATTTATAAGGATGTGGTACTTTCGGTTGCCGAATCCAAAATGGCGGTCACCCCTACCCTTTTGGTGTCTTACGGTGGACCATGGGCGGAGAACTATTACTATGCCACGGAACAACCGTATCACGATAAAAAGCTACAATATTTTACACCCTATGAAGAATTAGCGCAAAAATCACGTAGAAGAGGTGCCTGGTTCATGCCCGAAGAACATGTGTTCCCTAAACATGCCGAATTTATGAAAGATTTGGTGGAAGACGATGGAATAGGTGGTGTTGGAAGCCACGGTCAGTTACAAGGATTAGGTTACCATTGGGAGCTCTGGTCCGTGGCCAGTGGTGGCATGGAAAACCTGGATGCCCTAAAAATAGGTACTATTCTTGGCGCTGAGGCTCTAGGCTTGGATGGTGATCTGGGAAGTATCGAGGAAGGTAAATTGGCCGACCTCTTAATTATGGATAAAAACCCGTTGGAGGATATCCGCAACACCAATACACTCACCCATGTTATTAAAAATGGAAAAGTGTATGATGCCGATACGCTTGATGAAGTAGCTCCTGTTGAGAAGAAAGCAGAATCCTTTCACTGGCAGACCAAAAAACCAGAGGGAGTTCCCGGAATGAAAAAATAAGACCAAACTTCTGTAAAAAGTAAAAGGCGCACTGATCAGTGCGCCTTTTCTAATTTAAAACCTTTGACAAGGCATCCAAATCCTCCTGATAAATTTCATTCAAGAATTCCTTGTAAATATCATCGTATTTGTATCCAATGGTTTCTTGCGCTTTTGCCAGATTATATTTTGCTTGGATGGTATCCCCCAACTTTAAAAACACTTGCGCCAAACCAAAATAAGCTTCGCATGTAGTATCATATTGTGCAAGCCCATTTTCATAAGAGGATATTGCCTCTTCGTATTTGCCCAGATGGTAATAACAGAGACCTTGGTACACAAAAGTTTGAACATTTGCCCAATCAGCACCCTGATTGCTAATACTACGTTTAAAATACGGTATGGCTTCAGCATAATTTCCCATACCATAATGAGCCTCTCCGCGCAAAAAATCAATATCCTCTCCCCATGGTGCATCCACCACATCTGGGGTCATGGCATCCAGTCGGTCAAAATCCGCCAAAGCGGCTTTATAATCACGTAGAAAACGAAGTTTCATGTATCCGCGATACCCAAGGTGCTCCAAAGGGTCGAGTTCAACGGCATGGTTCAAATAATAAAAGCCGGTAGCATAGTCCCCTCTTTTGTTAAAAGGAACAGATCGCTCAAAAAAGGCTTCGGAATACTTGGGATGTTGCCAGTTTAGAATCCCAAACACGGCTTGAGACAAGCCATTCCCTTGTGCACTTGACGCAAGGTGAAAACGGTTTTCCTTGGGTTGAAACACCAATATATAGGCGACAAATCCAATATATAGCGTTAATATCGTGGCCAAGAGAATTTTCACAATTTTAAAAAACACCTTCATACCCTAAAAAATATCCGTGATTTTACCATTTTCCACTTTAAAGACAATCTGGATATAACTATCCAAGGGTTCTCCTTGAATTTTTCTGGGCACCCAACCCTTAAGTTCTGAGATCAAATCACCAAACTGTTTTGTTATTTCCTGTGGTACTTCCATACGTTTCACATCAGGGTCGGTCATTTTGGCTCTAAAAAGCCCTGTTTCTCCATGGCAATTCACCATAAATCGAACAGTCAACAATCCATTGGGTGGCAATCCGTCTGCACTTACCTTGGACCATAACTGTTGTTTTATGGCTTTTTTACCTCCCTGATAATAGGTTCCAGATTGGTAATACTGTAAAGCTCTGTATTTGCCGCAAACCTTAAACTCAGGAGAATCAATAGCACTATCATAGGAAATATCACCCACATTGTGAGTTAATTTTATATAGAGCCATAAGGATAGAATGCCAGCAATAAAAAGGCTGACCAGAAACCAGATATTGAGTTTGCTTTTCAAAAAAGAGGAGTTGTTTTATTAATGGTCAGGGAAAGATACCAATAACCAATCGATTACTACTATTGGTTCTCGTTTATGTATTTTTTCGGAATATCCTTGCCGTTATCGCTGCTCATGGACCAAACCATATTGGCAATCCACCAACGCCCGCCGGAATATACCAACTGATAGCTATTTACACCCTTGCCTGTTTCATTTTCAGAGTCCATCCCTTCAAAACTTTGAATTACCTGAGCAATTCCGTTGTATTCATCCACAATTTCACCCATGCCCTCTTCGTGATATCCCATGGAATAATATTCATCGGTTAGCGTTGTCAAAAATTCATCGAGTCCCATGGTCTCTTGCATAAACACTCCGTCCTCCTGGCCTACCATACTGAAATGAGCTGTTGGTAAAAACAAGGTTCTGAAATAGGCGGTATCGATAACTTGTCCTTTTTCAACGGAAATGACCCGCTGGGTTTCCTTTACAAGTTCATTTACATTCTGAAAAATATCTTCGGTTTGTGCACTTGAAATGCTGCAAATCAACAATGCTAAAAATAGGGTCCTCGATTTCATAACCAACTAATTTATGATAGGCCTTCTATAAGTTTCAAAGCCCGATCTATTTCTTCCTTGGAATTATAAATATGTACGGAATGCCGCAACATTTCACTGCCCACGGAGCGGGGCTGCAAACGCTCCTTTTCCCACATGTATTTTTGAAGTTCCGGTCCGGACATGCTATCCACACCATAGGTGGTGATACCCGCCGCCATGTCTTCGTTGATGGAGGAGTAAAAGGTAACATGCTTCATTTCCTTAAGACCATCTCGCAAATATTTGCCAAGTTCCTTTACCCTGGCCAACCATACATCATGACCAATGGTGTTGAAAAAATCCACGGCAGCATCATAACCTGCCATAAGCCCTGCATTGCCCGTTCCGTTTTGCATCAAACGGAAACCGTGGTCATCTTGGTTGTCCCAATTATAACTGGCAATAGTAGTCCATATATCGCCCACCACATCTTTGTTGATATAAAGCAAACCACTGCCCGAAGGAGCAAGCAACCATTTGTGCAGACTGGAATAATAGGCATCACACCCAATATCCTTGACATCTACGGGAATCTGCCCTACACATTGCGCGCCGTCCAAAATGGTGAAAATGCCCCGTTTTTTCGCTTCGGTACAGATTTCCTTTACCGGCATTACGGTTCCAAAGCCGGAAATGATATGTGGAATCGCAATGACCTTGGTTTTTGGAGTGACTTCCTTAAAAATGGCATCCACAATTTCTTGGGGGTCATTCGCAGGTTCTGGCATGATGGCCTGTTTGTACACGCATCCTTTACGTTTGGCCAACAATTGCCAAGCCCCAAAACCGCCCCCGTGTTCTTGGTTGGTATTGAGTAATTCATCCTCTTCTTTTAGATCGAGGCCCATACCCACGTAGTTCATGCCAAAAGTGGCATTTTGTGTCAGTGAGATTTCCTTAAAATCACAATTGATGATTTTGCCCAATTTGGTGCGCAGCTCCTCGTAAGGGAAATATCCGGTCAACAATTCAGGTCCTGATCCATTTTTGTAGTCCACCGTAGCGGCCTCCACGTTCCAGTGCATCATATGGTCGAACATTTTATCGAGCACATAACCGGGTGTTGGCCCCATGGTTCCATTATTAAAATAGGTCTGTCCCTCTTTCAACGGGAATTGTTTGCGCACCATGGCCCAATACGCTTCATCCTTGGGAGCATTGGTTTGTAAGGGTGCAATGGACCAGTCTTTTTGGGGGTCAAAAGAAATAAACGGTAAGGACAGCATCGCCGCTGTACCTTGTTTTAGGAATTTTCTACGTTGAGACATGAGCTGCTTGATTTATGGTTATTGGTTCATTGTCAATTTACAGGTGGTTTTTCAAAGAAAATGCAAATTCTTTGAAAATTTGTCATCACTTCTCCCCTTTTTGCTTCATTACCTTTAAACAAACCCTTAAATTTAGGGAGCTAATTCAAAACAATGAAAAATAAATTACTTCCCCTACTCCTCCTTTTAGGAGTAATCAGCGTCTCGGCCCAAGACAACATTATTGGGTTCAGTGAAACAGCTTCGGAAGCGCAAGAGCAGCTCGAAGCAGACTACGAAAAACAACTTTCCGCCGACAACCTCGACCAATGGATGAAGCGCATGGCCGCCGAACCCCACTGGGTAGGTACCGAATACGGCGAAGAGAACGTAAAATGGATGGAAAAACAATTCAAATCTTGGGGTTATAAAACCAAGATCGATACCTATCACGTGCTCTTTCCCTATCCTAAAGTACGCTTGTTGGAGCTGACCGCTCCCACTCAATACACCGCCAAATTGGAAGCCGTTCCCGTAGAGGGCGACCCGTACACCGCACAAGGTGACAAATTATTGCCCAGCTACAACGCCTTCTCCACCGATGGCGATGTAGAGGCTGAACTCGTTTTTGTGAACTACGGAATCCCCAGCGATTATGAGGAATTGGAAAAATTGGGCATCGATGTAAAAGGTAAGATCGTTATTGCCAAATACTACGGCTCTTGGAGAGGCATCAAACCTAAACTGGCCGCCGAAAAAGGGGCCATTGGTTGTATCATCTATTCCGATCCGGAGGATGATGGCTACGCCCAAGGCGATGTTTACCCCAAAGGGGCCTTTAAGAACAAAACAGGGGTGCAACGTGGTTCCGTAATGGACATGCCACTCTACCCCGGTGATGTATTGACACCCGGCTATGCCGCCACCAAGAATGCCGAGCGTTTAGACCGTAAAGAGGCTCCTACCATTACCAAGATTCCCGTATTGCCTATTTCCTACGAGGATGCACAACCCTTATTGGAAGCTTTGGAAGGCCCTGTGACTCCAGCTTCTTGGAGAGGGGCTTTGCCCATCACCTATCATATTGGGCCTGGACCTGCCAAGGTGCACTTGAAATTGGAGTTCGACTGGCAATTGAAACCCGCCCACAACCTGATTGCCACCTTGGAAGGTGACGAATTCCCGGATGAGTGGGTAATCCGTGGCAACCACCACGATGCATGGGTACACGGTGCCAGTGACCCCATCAGTGGTATGGTGGCCTTAATGGAAGAAGCCCGGGTAGTGGCCCAATTGGCCAAAGAAGGCAACAAACCCAAACGTACTTTGGTATACTGTGCTTGGGATGCCGAAGAGCCCGGACTGATCGGTTCCACTGAATGGGTGGAGGACCACATCCCTGAATTAAAGGAAAAGGCCGTGGCCTACATTAATACCGATGGAAACAGCCGTGGTTATTTGGGCGTTGGAGGTTCCCACTCACTACAAGCTATGGTAAGCCAAGTGGCCAATGCGGTGATCGACCCACAAAAAGGGGTTTCCGTGGCAGAGCGTCGCAAGGCTGCCAATGTAATGCGTGGTGGAGACAATTCGTTTAAATTGTCCGCATTGGGTTCAGGTTCGGATTATACGCCGTTTATTCAACATACCGGTATTGCCTCGTTGAACTTGGGCTATGGTGGTGAAGGTCGTGGCGGTGAATACCACACCATTTACGACACCTACACCCACTACACCCGTTTTAAAGATCCTGGGTTCGATTATGGCGTGGCATTGGCCAACACGGCCGGACGTATCTCTTTGCGTTTGGCGAATGCCGAGGTACTGCCATTTGAATTGACCCAATGGCACAGCACAATTGAAACCTATTTGGGTGAGGTGATGAAAACCTTGGAAAGCATGCGTGCCGAAGTGGAAAAACACAATAAATTGGTTAAAGCGGATACCTACCAATTGGTAATGGATCCCAAAAAACCCGTAGCTCCCGCAAAAATGGAGGCCGAAGTTCCGTATTTGGACTTCTCGCCCATCCAAAATGTGGTCGCTGATCTAAAGAAAAGTATAGCCACCTTTTCCAAAGCCGATGTACTTGCTTTGTCCGATGCCAAAAAGGCACAACTGAACCAAGAGTTGATGGGCATGGAGCAGGTATTGTTGCAAGAAAAGGGGCTTCCCCGTAGGGATTGGTTTAAGCACCAGATCTATGCTCCCGGATTTTACACCGGGTATGGGGTAAAAACACTTCCAGGCGTGCGCGAGGCCATTGAGCAAAAGGAATGGAAAGAAGCACAGGAACAAATTGGGGTATTGGCCACCACCCTAAAAGATTTTGATGCGCAGGTACAAAAACTGAACAGCATAGTGCAGTAATTGGATTTCTTTGACAAAACAAGACCGCCCCTGCGAATATCGTTGGGGCGGTTTTTGTTTCAATCAATTATATGTCAACTATTCTCGTTACCCTTTCCAACAACTCCTGAGTCATGGTGGGGTCCAACTTATAATCCTGTAAGCTGTCCACAGGGTTTTTATAACTCAGTTGGGTGGTGGTCTTATCCAGTTGGTGCAATACCAATTTTAGGGGAATATCGTTAATGGCTAAAGGGTCGTTCGCCATGATCTCCGCAATATATTTCGGGTGAAAAAAGAGCAATTGCCGCAACGGGGGTATGGTTATGCCCTGTTTGGCCACAATGGCCTGGGTATCTATTTCGTGCAACAGCAAAAAGTCGTGGTCCACGATCCGTTTCTTTAAAGCGCCGTACAACTGCCCAAAGGGCACAGGCAGGGTTTCGCGTATTACATGTGCTTTCATAGGAATAGTTTAGGCCACAGCTGCACGGGCAAAGCCCACGGTTTCACGATAGGTTTTAGGGGAAATTTCGGCATTATTTTTAAAAAAGCGGCTAAAGTAGTGCTCATCGTCATACCCGAGGTCGTAGGCAATCTCTTTTACCGTTTTGTTGGTAAGGTACAGCTCGCGCTTCGCCTCAATAATGATCCGTTCACTGATCAAGTTGGTCATGGTCTTGTTAAAATGGTTTTTGGTCATTTTGGCCAGGGCTTTGGGGCTTATGTTCAGCAGGTCGGCATATTCGCCGGCGGAGTGTATGGTCTTGTAGTGGGTCTCTATGAGGTTTTTCAGTTTTTGTAGAATAAACGGCTCCTTTTCGCCCGGTCTGCCTTCCAAAACTTCGGGCTGTTGCTTGGTTTTGGCACGGGAGGCCGTGATCAAGAATATTTTAAGGTAAGAGACCAACAGCTCGTACTGCGCCAACTCCGATTTTTGGACCTCGGTGTACATCTGCTCCAACATCAGTTCAAAATTGTGGCACATTTCCTCGGTAACACAGAGCGTGGGCGGACTGTAAATATTGTTAAAGAGCACCCCATTGCAGGCCACTTGTTCGTGATGCTTGTGGATGCAGAAAAAATCGGGATGAAAATTCAACACCACGCCCTCCAACGGTTCTTCCTCGGTAATGGTAAAAGGTTGATAGGGCGTTACGGCAATTAGGGTATTTGGCGTAAACGTGTACTCCGTAAAGTCCACATGGGCGGTACCCCTCCCCTTTTTTATCCATATCAAGGAATAGTAATTCAAACGGTGCGTATCACAGAACTGGCAACTATCGTCAAAAGTGGATAGCTTAAAGGCCAGGTTTCCCGTTTGTTCGTCGATGAGCGTGTTGGTGTTGTAGATGTCCATATCAATGTTCAATAAACAGTTTTCAATTAGCAATTATCAGTTATCAGTTTTCAGAAATCTGAAGTCTGTCATTTCGAGTGATTTTTGGACCGAGGGCCAAAAATTGTATCGAGAAATGATTTTTTAAGTGCCGAAAACCTTGTTCTCGATACTTTTTCATTCTGAAAAAACTCGAACTGACGGTTTCTATATTGTCTGTCAGGTCGAGTCTTTCGACTTCGCTCAAGATAAACTCAAGTCGAGACCGCACAATGAGCCATTGAATTTGATAACTTCTCGACTGCGCTCGAAGTGACAATGCCTTAACACTTATCAAAGTCTTCTCTCCGATGCTGCTATCGGCAGGTCGTTGATACTGGCATAGCGCTTTTGCATAAGCCCATGCTCGTTGAACTCCCAATTCTCGTTTCCATATGCGCGAATCCACGCTCCTTCGGCATTCTGGTATTCGTATTCAAAACGAACTGCAATCTTATTGTCGTTAAAGGCCCATAGTTCCTTTCTTAATTTGTAGTTTTTTTCTTTTTGCCACTTTTTCGTCAAAAAGGAAACTACTTCCTCACGACCGTTCACAAACTGGGAACGATTGCGCCATTCGGTGTCCACCGTATAGGCTTTGCTTACTTTTTCGGGGTCTTGACTGTTCCAGGCATCTTCTGCCAATTGAACTTTTTCCTTTGCGGTTTCCTCGGTAAAGGGAGGCAACGGGAATTTTTTTTCTATTTCCATGGTTGTGATTTTTTAAAATTGAAAAAGGGCAGGACCTATGGCGGGGCCCTACCCTTATCAGCTAATTAAAACTACTTGCTGTTTTTTACTTTGGGCCATTTGGCGTGTGCCGCCGTTTTAAGCTCCGTAGTGCGTTGTGCCCAGTCTTCGTAGGTATTGAAAGGCTCCCCGTTGAAGGGTCCGTTAAAGAACAGGTACAATTTTCCGTCGATTACCGTATAAGTTTCCGGGTTGATGGGAAACTTGGCATCCTTTGCTCCTACACCCCAAGCGCAGTAGCCATCAAACTGAGGCAAATAGCTCTTTGGAGATTTTTTAAAGGCATTTTGATTCGCTTTGCTGGCAAAGTAATAGGTTGCCCCGTGGTGCTTTACCGCATAGCTTTTGTTTCCTCGCTGTGCTGTCCCAGAAAAGTAGGATACCACATCGTAACCACCAATGGCAAGACCATTATCGTCTACCGGAGGAGTTTGTGCCTGCACGCTAATCGCAGCAAACAGCATAATTCCAAAAAGAAATAAATTTCTAAACGTTTTCATCTGTAATTGAATTTAAGGGTTAATTATACCGTAGCGGCTTCCACTACTGGGAAATCGATATCGGTGTTGGCTGTGTTATTAAAATAGTTGGTGAAGATGTTCAAGGCTACGTGTGCCACAATTTCACCTACGGCACCATCGGTGTATCCAGCATCTTTAACGGCTGCTACGTCCTCTGTGGAAACGCGTCCGTTTTTGGCGATCAATGCTTTTGCAAAGTTCAAGGCAGCCGCAATTTTTGGGTCTGCGTTCTCACCATCTCTTGCAGCACTCAAGGTGTCCGTATCGATACCTACCAATTTTTCACCGATAAACGAGTGAGCGGATAGGCAATAGTTACAGGCGTTGGATTCTGCTACGGTCAAAGCCAATAGCTCGCCCAACTTTCCACCCAAAGATCCTTTACCCAAAAGTTCACTAAGGTTCAAGTATCCTTCCAAAACCACTGAGGAGTTCCCCATAGTTCTCATCATATTGGGAACCATGCCCAATTTACCTTGGATTGCTTCAAATAATTCTTTTGATCTTCCGGTTGCTTCCTTTGGATCTAATGCTTGTAAACGTGTCATAACTTTCTGTTTTTTTATTAATAATTCAATTGTCATTATCGACGATACAAAGGTGCAGCGATGTTGGTTTGGATAAAATGGACAGATGACGCAACTCCTTGGACAATTTTCCCTGATGGACCACAAACATCTGATTATCAAACAAAAAGAAGGGCTAAACCTATGGTTTAACCCTTCTACCCTCAACATCAACATCACAAACACTTGCGTTCTACTTCATTGGGTGCATTTTCAATTCCTTTACCAATTCTTTGGTAGTGAATACACGGCTGGAAATCATTTTGTAGTTGGTCTGGGCAGCTTGGTCGCCGTCCAATCCAGGTAGTTTGGCAGAAGCGGTAGCATCACCGACAACGGCAACTTCAAAACCGTTTTCCACCAATTCCCTCATGTGTGATTCAGCACATAGGTTACCTGACATTCCTGCCAAGATTACTTTGTCCACCCCTTGTTTTCTCAACTGTAGGGCCAAATCGTTGGACTCGGAACCAAATACTTTGTGCGGGCTGGTCACCACTACCCTATCCTTATTGATGTACTTTTTGTAGCGAGGCAACCAATCGGCACCGGAACCTTCAAAACCTTCTACATTGAGTTGGTCGCCACGATCGAACATGCTGATGTTATGCATCAATTTTTCAAGGGTTCCCTCGAACTTCCAAACATGGTCGTGCTTGTAGTAGTAGTGGGGAGAAATAAATACGGGGATATCGTACTTTTCACCCAATTTAAAAATGGTCTCCAGGTTCTCAATAGTGTTGTTTTCTTGAACACTCTGTCCCACGGCACCCCAAGCCACACCATCGGGGCTAAGGAAATCGTTTTGTGGGTCGGTGATCACAATGGCGGTAGTTCCGTCGATGGTAAAACCGGGTTCTGGCAATTGAGCATAGAGCCCCGAAATGGTAATCATGAACACTGTTAATGTTCTCATCAAATTTTTCATGGTATTTTTCTTTAACTGATTAAACTTAAATTTTGATGGAACAAAGTTGCGGCAATGCCATGGGCAAAAAAATGGACGAACTTCGCCAGTGAATGGACAATTTTCTACCCGGAGCTTACTTTTCTCAAATTTTCGATGCAAACCATACATCAAAACATACCATTCATCAATTGAAACAGGGCATTCATCAATTGGCTGCGTAAAATAATTACGTAACGTGTAGTTTGCTTAAAAAATAAGATTATGACTACATTAGAGACTATAAACACCTTACAGATAATTTGTTTGGCATTATTGGGATGGATTATTTTTATGATCGGTTGGCTGTCCGGCGCACATTGGGGAAAAAGAAACAAGGTTTAGTGCAATACTGAAAATATATCAACGTTCGATCAACACCGAACCCACTTAAACCTACTTAGCTATTTTTTGGAGAGAGCCCTATATTGAACGTATTCTGGCCTATTTTGGCAATGGAGAATACACTGTAAAAATCGATCGACTATTAACAGGGGAAATACGCTACTTGTGCTGGCACAAAAGCAACAGTATTTTAGCGAAACCCAATTTGATCCTAAGAAATGGGAAAATAAATGAAGCCCCTGATGGCAATGTGACGGAGTTTATTTTTCAACATAATGAATCGACATTTACAGTGGAGCACATTATTTCCAAAATTGAAGGAGGTGCCCAATACTATTTTATAGAAGTAACGGATAAAGACCAAAAAAAAAGTACTTGGAAGATGAATGAGATGTCCATTCCCAAGTACTTTCTACAATAATCAATTGGTGCAATCTTAACCCTTATAAGTAACCCTGTAAATCGCGTTGCCTTCATCATCGGAGATAAGCAAAGAGCCATCTTCAAGAAAAAGCAAATCTACCGGTCTACCGAATGCCTCTTGTGATTCTTCGTCCAACCAACCATCAATAAAAGGTTCGTAACTAACAGCTTCGCCGTTTTCCAGTTTTACCAGCGTTACCCTATAGCCCACTTTGGATGAACGGTTCCATGAACCATGTTCCGCCAAAAAGGCATGTCCTTGATAGGCTTCTGGGAACATGGGCCCTTTCCCAAATTTAACGGCCAAAGCAGCTACGTGGGCTCCCAAAGGCTGTACCGGGGCCACAAAATCCGAACATGGTCGCTGGTCGCCAAACTCCGGGTCCTTTACAGTTCCCCCATGGCAAAATGGATATCCAAAATGTTGGCCTACTTCCGTGAGCTTGTTCAATTCCCCTGGAGGCAGGTCGTCCCCCATCATGTCCCTTCCATTATCGGTAAACCAAAGTTCTTTGGTGTCTGGGTGCCAAGTAAAACCGACGGTATTGCGAACACCATGTGCCACAATCTCCCTGTTGCTGCCATCGGGGTCCATTCGCGTGATGGTTCCAAAACGTTCATCTTCATCTGTACGGTCACAAATATTGCATGGTGCACCCACGGGAACATATAGTTTATTATCAGGACCAAAGGCAATGTATTTCCAACCATGATGGAACTCTGTCGGATAATCGTCATAAATCAGTTGAGGTTCCGCAGGATTTTCCAGCTGCGATTCAATATCAGCGTACTTGAACAATCGGCTTACCGCGGCCACATACAAAGCGCCATCCCTAAAGGCGAGTCCGTTGGGCTGCTCCAAACCGGATGCAATGGTATAAGTCTCATCAACCCGGTAATCCCCATCCACATCTTTTAAGGCGTACACATTTCCTTCATTTCGGGTACCTACAAAAAGGGTTCCATCGGCTCCCATGGCCATGGAACGAGCACCTTCAATATTTTCTGCGTAAACGTCTATGCTAAAACCTTCTGGCAGATTAAGTCTGTCCAAGGGCAAATCACCAGTGTATTTTGGTGTTTCTTCCGCGTTCTCAGCTACTTCTTCGGTGGTTTCTTCTTCGTTGCTTTCTTTGTTCCCTTTACACGCTATAAAGGTTACTGATAGCATCAACAATAATATTGACCTTAAAGTCAAAGTATACATTTTCATCTTGTTTTTTAGGTATTTTGGTTTCTGAATCAATAAAGCTATAATAAAATGATGGAACCCTCATGCCAGTTGCGGCATTCTTTTGTGATTTGACCTACTCCTCTTTCTTATATTCGGATAGATTGCCTTGATACCACATATTTGTTCTGTGTGTACTGGATACGGTAAGTCTTGCTTTGCCATTGGGGTATAGCTGGGCAATTACTTGAAAACCTTCGGATTCATGGTCTATGGTGAAACGCATGGTTTGACCCGCTCCATTTTTGGTCGGTGAAAAGGAAAGTTCCACTGGAATTCCTTCAAATTGGATACCCGTTTTATTCTGGTTGTAGTAGCCACCCATTCTACGTTCGCCATAAAAGGGAAGGTCTGCCATAACACTATCCCCCACCATACGAAAATAACCGCCCGTACCGGAAATATCAATTAGGCTAGCGGTACTGCCCGGTGGCAGCAAACCTGCGTTTGCTATACTATTTAAACTCTGGGTTGCCAAAGGCTGCGCCAAAAGAGCTTTTATTTCAAAATGCTTGTGGTCAATCATCTTGTCAAACGCTGCAATTTCTTCCGGAGTGGCCCTGCTTTTGGTTGAAACACAAGCCATGGAAAACAATAGTAAGGCGTAGGCGCCGATTTTAATTATAGACTTCATTTATTTGATTGTTAACTCTTTACAAATTACAAAATACAACAACCAAATCCGAAACAAATAACGGTGTCTTAACGTTTAAAACGTTCAAAAATGGCCAAGGTCTTTTTGGTATTGATAAAATATACACCTGTTAAAAGAATAGCGGCCGCGATGACGGATTGCAAGGTGATTTGTTCATCCAAAAAGTACCAACCCAATAGTAGTGCCACTATAGGGTTCACATAGGTGGAAGTAGCTACTTTTTCCGGTGAAACGGCTTTAAGTAGATAATTAAAAGAGGTGAAGGCAACTATACTACCAAAAAAGATGAGCAAAAGCATCGCAATTTGCACCTCGCCACTCCAGGACAATGGTGAAGTCCATTCTTCACCAAAGCCAAGGCTCATTAAACTTAATATAATACCTGCAAAAAACATTTGATAGCCCGTATTTACAAAATAGTTGGTAGGTAAATCAGCTTTTGCCACAAAGAGACTGGCATAAGCCCAACAGAGCATACAGAAAAAAATCATGATCATGCCCACTATGGATTCTTTTTGGGCAATAATTTGCTTTTGACTCACCAATAAATAAATGCCGATCACTCCAAAAACAACTCCGACTACCGACATGGGCTGTATTTTTTTGCCCTGCAGGATTCGCATCATTATAAGGATGATCAGGGGTTGGGAAGAGATTTCCAGGGCTGCAAAACCTGTATCCACATAACGCAAGGCCCAAACCACCAATCCGTTGCCGAAACTCAGAAACAAAATTCCCGCAAGTATGGTATTGAAAAGTTGCTTTTGGGAAATGCGAAGGGAAATCCCCATGATCTTGGCCAAAAGAAATATGCACAAACCAGCCAAAGTGAACCTAAAACTGGCCAACATAAATGGCTCCAATTCCAATACGGCTATCTTGTTCAGCAAATAGGTAGACCCCCAAATAACATAAATGGCGAAAAAGGCCAGAATGACAAGAGCAGAGTTTGAGGATTTTCCCATTCCAAGACAGTTTAGCTGCCCTGCAATATTACATATGTTTACGGAAGAAAATAACGGTGTGCCTAAAAATTTGAGAATTATTTACAACGATTTTTTAATCAAGTAAATAGGAGGCAAAATCCCTCTCCAACTTTTTAAATAGATTCAATTGATTCTCGACCTCATTGTTATTCGCGTTGTACACATCAAATCCTTGCTGCCTTATTTTGGACATGACCTGTTTTTGATGTTTCTGATAGTTTTGAATGCTTCTGTTCAGTTCGTAAAACTTTTCAAATTTTTGAGGACATTTTGGTTCATAGGTATATGAATTCAATTTTTCGGATAACCGCTGCACCATTCTATTGTTCCGTTCCACTCGTACCAGTAGGTCCTGTAGTTTATTCGTACTATTTTGTATGGTGTTGTCCATGGAAACTAGAGAAATTTAAGATTAACAAGTTGACACCCTTTAAGTTAAATAAATTCCTTCAAATCTGGATGGCTTAACTCACATTTAATGGTTTATTTAACATCTATAAACAAAAAAAGCCTGGAAAAACCAGGCTTTATATCCAATTGATGGTTATACATTAATTTTCAGTCTGCTCGTAAGCTTCTTGTTTTAGTTCATCACTGGCGATAATGGCAAGTTCCACACGTCTATTGGCTGCTTTTCCTGCTGCAGTCTCATTGGTTTCCACTGGTTGCTCCTCTCCATACCATTTAGTAGTGAAACGCCCACTGGAAATACCCTTGGCCACTAAATAACCGGTTACGGCCTGTGCCCTACGTTGGGAAAGACCCATGTTATATTCTGCGGCTCCATCACTATCGGTGTGGCCTTCTACCAAAATATTGGTTTTTGGGTATTCCTTAAAGATTCCAGCCAATTTGTCCAATGTATTTGCAGAGGCACCCTTAATATCGGATTTATTGGTGTCAAAATAAACACCGTTCTCCCCACTAAAAGTGACATTGATACCTTCTCCCACTCTTTGTACTTCGGCTCCAGGGATTTCTTGTTCAATCTGTTCGGCCTGCCTGTCCATACGGTTACCTATGTAACCTCCCGCGGCACCACCTACCACAGCACCAATAATGGCTCCGAGCGCTGTGTTTCCTTTTCCTACGTTGTTACCGATAACACCACCGATAACAGCACCGCCACCAGCGCCAATAGCCGCACCTTTTTGGGTATTATTGGCATTTTTGATAGCGTCACAACTAATAATCATGGTCAACGCCAAAAAAGCAGTTGCACCTTTTAATACTATATTTTTCATGGAATTATTTTTTTGAGAATTCGTAAACTATGGTCACAGGTTGACCATCAACCGATACATTGGAGTTCAGGGTCATTGATTGCTCGGACAAGCTAACGATGTTCAAACGATACCCATAGCCTCCCGAAATATCTTTTCGGTTTTCATCAATAAACTTGAATTGAAGTTGGCTTTGATAATTTTGTTCGGGTTCTACCACGGACCATCTGAAATATCGGTCGCCGCCCTGGCATAGCGAACTTTGGGAAATAGTGTAGCGTCCTGTACTGTTGTTGTCGCGAAAAAACCATTCACTATCCTCAAAACAGATATCCTCGGCATCGTTAAAAATGACAGATTTAAAGTTTCCTGTATTGTTTTCGTAATAGACATTGTCCAAATTCCAAGTACCGCTAAAAAGATTTCGTTGCGTTCTAGCGCTTTTGGAAACTGAACATGATGAGAGCAAAAGTCCCACCACGGTAATCATTAAAATTGATCGTTTCATCATAGGTGTTAAGTTAATGTTCAAAAAATATACGATTGGGGATATACTTACAGTTGTTAAATTATTAAAAAAATAGCTAACCAACTGGTTTTAATATTGATATAATTCAATTAATTCTGATTCAAATCTCTTTTTAGGTAAAAAATTGGCTTCGAGCGATTTTGCAAAAGGCACGGGGGTTTCCAAGCTGCCCACTCTTTTTACAGGGGCGTCCAAATACTCAAAACAGTTTTCCATCACCATAGCGGATATGTCGCTGGCGACTCCGCCAAACAAGGTATCCTCTTGCAATATGATCATCTTCCCTGTTTTTTTGATTGATTTAAAAATGGTTTCCCAATCCAAAGGCTGTAGGGTGCGTAGATCTATCAAGTCAACATCAATCTCCGGATGCACATCCAAAATTTCCAGAGCCCAGTGCACTCCTGCGCCATACGTTACCACCGAAATGGAATTACCCTCCCGCAAAAGATTTGCTTTACCAAAAGGCAAAGTGTAATAGTCGGTAGGCACATCCCCTTTAACGCTTCTGTACAATCCCTTATGTTCAAAAAATAAGACCGGGTTTGGGTCATTCACCGCCGTGTTCAACAAACCTTTAGCATCATACGGGAAAGATGGATATACCACTTTTAAACCCGGAGTTTTGGTAAACCAGGCCTCATTGGTCTGAGAATGGAAAGGGCCGGCCCCTACTCCGCCTCCGCAGGGCATTCGAATGACCACATCGGCTTTCTCGTTCCATCTATAATGCACTTTGGCCAAATAATTTACAATGGGGTTGAACCCTGAGCTCACGAAATCGGCAAACTGCATCTCCATCACGGCCTTCATCCCGTTAATGGACAGTCCCATGGCGGTGGAAACTATTGCTGATTCACAAATGGGGGTGTTCCGTACTCGACTTTTACCGAATTTGGGTACAAAACCTTCCGTTATTTTAAAAACACCACCATAATCTGCCACATCTTGTCCCATAATGATGAGCTCGTTGTGCTTGTACATGGATTGCTCCAATCCTTGGGAGACGGCATCCACAAAACGTATATTTTCACTTGAATCTGATTTAGGTTCAATATCTTGATAATCAAACTCTTGATACACTTCCTTTAACTCTTTACTTTCATTTGAAGAGATTTCAGGCTCATCAAAAGCCAACTGCAAATTGGAATTGATTTCCTCCGTGATTTCTGCTTTATATCCCTCAATGATTTCCTCAGTGAGCACACCTTCTTCCAATAAAAAACTTTCGTAATTGGAAATAGGATCTTTTTTCTCCCATTCTTTCATCAATTTATCCGGAACATACTTGGTGCCGCTGGCCTCCTCATGTCCGCGCATGCGAAAGGTTTTGAATTCCAGCAAAACAGGTCTTGGCCTTCGCCGAATAGCCTTGCACAATTCATCCACCTTGGCAAAAACCTCAAGAATGTTGTTACCGTCAATAATCCTTGACTCAATACCATATCCCTTGGCCCTATCGGCCAAATGTTCACAGTTATATTGTTCGTTGGTGGGCGTGGAAAGTCCGTAGCCATTGTTTTCAATACAGAACAACACCGGAAGATTCCATACCGAAGCCACGTTCAAGGCTTCATGGAAATCCCCTTCGCTGGTCGCACCTTCACCTGTAAAAACAGCGGTCACACGTTTTTTTCTGCGGAGCATATCTGCCAGGGCAATCCCATCGGCCACCCCCAATTGAGGGCCCAAGTGGGAAATCATCCCCACAATCTTGTATTCCTGGGTGCCAAAATGGAAACTACGGTCCCTACCTTTGGTAAAACCGCTTGCTTTGCCTTGCCATTGGGAGAAAAGTCGGTTCAAAGGAATATTCCTGGAGGTAAACACCCCAAGGTTTCGGTGCATGGGAAGAATGTATTCACTTTCCTTGAGCGCCTTGGTGACACCCACGGAAATGGCCTCTTGACCTATACCGCTAAACCATTTGGAAATTTTGCCTTGCCGCAGAAGAATCAACATTTTTTCCTCTATCATTCTGGGCTTCAGCATGCCTTTGTACAAATCCAGCAACTTTTCGTGTTCGAAGCTGCCAACATGATACCTCATACAATAAAATTATGTGTGATAAATGTAGTAAAAAGCCTTTCAAAACGCTTTAAAATTCGAAAACCTTCGTCAATATTCCCTATTTTTGACAATATTTCAAAAATGACAATATGAGTGCTATTCCAAGCGTGGACCTGAAAGATTTTGTTTCAGACGACCCAAAAAGAAAAGAAAAGTTTGTCAAAGAAATAGGTGCCGCATTCGAGGATATCGGTTTTGTGGCCCTAAGCGGGCATTTTTTGTCCGATGAACTGGTAGAAGACCTATACGCAGAAATAAAAAAGTTCTTTAACCTGCCACAGGAAACTAAGGATAAATACGAAATTGAAGGCATAGGAGGACAACGTGGGTATACTTCATTTGGAAAAGAACATGCCAAAGGAAAAAAAGAAGGTGACCTCAAAGAGTTTTGGCATTTTGGCCAGTATGTAGAAGACAATCCCGAACTGGAAGCTGAATACCCCGACAATGTAACCGTGAAAGAACTTCCCGATTTTAATCGAGTTGGAAAGGAAACCTACAAAATGCTGGAAAAAACAGCAAAATATGTATTACGGGCCTTGGCTTTACATTTGAATCTGGAGGAAACCTATTTTGATGACTACATTAAAAACGGAAATTCCATTTTAAGACCCATTCACTATCCACCTATTACCAAGGAACCCAAAAACGCGGTTAGAGCGGCCGCCCATGGTGATATTAACCTGATCACCTTACTTATGGGAGCTCACGGAAAAGGACTTCAAGTCAAAAATCACGATGGCAATTGGGTGGATGCCATTGCAAAACCCGACCAATTGATGATCAATGTTGGTGATATGCTGTCCAGACTTTCCAACAACAAGCTTAAATCCACCATCCACCAAGTTGTAAATCCCCCAAAGGAACTATGGGGCACATCCAGATACTCTATCCCATTTTTTATGCACCCTGTTAGCGACATGCCGCTCAACTGCCTGGAAAATTGTATTGACGAAGAGCACCCAAAAGCCTTTGAAGATATTACCGCAGGTGGATATTTACATGAAAGATTGATAGAATTAGGACTGATTAAAAAGTAAGTATGGATTTAGGAGACCAGCTCAAAAATTTATTCCCGGACCATGTTCCAGAAGAGGAGCCCGAAAAGGAAAAGAATAAATCTCCATATTGGCTCCAGGATGACCCCATTATCTGCAAGTATGAAAAGCGCAAGGGAAAACCCGTGACTATTTTAGAGGGGTACAATGGGGCGGACAGTGATTTTAAAAAGTTGACGAAAGACCTCAAAACACTGTTGGGTGTTGGAGGGAGCTATAAAAACGAAGCCATCATCATACAGGGTGATTATCGCGATAAAATAATGGATTTCCTAAAGGAAAATGGCTTTTCGGTTAAGCGTGTTGGTGGATAAATGCCAATTCTTCAAAAAATAGAATCGGTTTTTTTCACATGTTAAAAAGTAGGCCTGAATACCAATGTTTTGTGAAAAAATTTTTGTGTTCCTGCTTTAAATCTTACTTTTATTATTCCTAACCAACGAAAACTGAGCTGAAAATGAAATCACTGTTGCACATAACCAACGGGGACAGTTTCACGTCTAGATTACAATCTTTGCAATTTAAAGGAGATGTAATTACCTGGAGGGAAATGCTTTGCGAAGGCAAAACCCTTTCCACCGTAGGAAGCGAATCGTTCTGGAAAACAAGGTTCGAGTTCCTAAACAAAAACTACAAAGTTTCCAAGTCTTGGTTTATCGAAAAAACCCTGAAGGAATACCGATCGCTTTGTAACCACAAACAACAGGACCAAATCGTTCTTTGGTTCGAATACGATCTTTTTTGCCAAATCAACATGCTGGCAGTTATCAGCTGGCTCAAACAGCACAGAAGACATGCTGAAATCTCTTTGGTATGCAGTGGTAAAATAGAAGGTTCTACCAAACTTCATGGTTTAAATGAACTCGACGATGACAAGTTGATGGAACTTTACGAAAACAAAAAAGTACTATCACAAGACGATATAGAATACGCAGATTATATTTGGCAACTATATTGTAGCGACAATCCAATACGATTGGAGAACCAGATAGCCAACAATGATTTTCAATTCGAATATCTTTCTGACGCTTTAAAAACACACCTTAAAAGATTCCCAGCAATTAAAAATGGTCTTAACGACCTTGAAAACCACATATTGGAAGTGGCGAAACAAGAAAAACCAAAATCCAGAAAAGAGTTGATGCGCGAATTGTTGAACAACCAAGGGTTTTATGGTTTCGGGGATACACAGTACGACCGAATGATTTCTTCATTAAAACCTCTTTTTTGTTCCTTTGATCCGGTCAAATTGACCAAAAAAGGTTTGGATGTTTTGAAAATGGAAGCGAATTACTATTCAGAACTACGTGATAATCAGATGTATTTAGGAGGTTCCTTAAAGTATAACTTCCTATACAATACGGAGACGGACCGAATCCTTAAATTGTAGCAAATGAGCTCATCACTGGGCAGTTCAGAGCTTATTCTGAATCCTGATGGGAGCATTTACCATCTAAATCTTCTCCCAGAAGACATTGCAACCACCATTATTACCGTGGGCGACCAAAATCGGGTGCACGAAGTATCCAAATACTTTGATTCCATCGAGGTGCAAAAGAACAAACGTGAGTTCGTTACTCATACGGGCACATTCAAAGGCAAGCGGATTACTGTTGTTTCCACCGGTATAGGAACAGACAATATAGATATCGTTTTTAACGAACTGGACGCTCTTACCAATATAGATTTTGAAACACGCCAGGTAAAAACCAATAAGCAACAACTCAATTATATACGGGTCGGTACATCAGGCTCCTTGCAATCGGACATTCCTATTGATTCATTTTTGATGAGCGCTGCCGGTATCGGTTTTGACAACCTTTTACATTTTTACGACTGTGGACACATTAAAAATCAAGAGCTGGAACTGGCCCTGACGGAACACCTGGACTGGAGCAAGCACAATATCCATCCTTACGTAGTGGATTTTGATTCGGATTTGGGTGGTGTTTTTACCTCAAATCGTATACGATTAGGTGTAACAGGAACAAATTCAGGATTTTATGGCCCGCAAGGCCGAACACTTCGATTATCCCCTGCCATCAAAGACTTTAACGACAAACTAGCAGCCTTCTCCTATGGGGGAACACGTATCACCAACTTGGAAATGGAAACCGCAGCTATGTACGGAATCGCAAAACTACATGGACACAGGGCTGTTTCCCTGAACGCCATATTGGCCAACAGGGCCACAAGTGAGTTCTCCAAGCAAGGCCATCAAACCATTGATGAACTTATCCAATACACCTTGGGCTGCATAGCCAAAAGTCAGTTGGTATAATTTTTCAAAGGACATTTTTTAAAAAATACCACATGGCATCATAATTTTAATTGTACAAACAAGCCAAATAAATGAAAACCATAAAAATAATCGGAGTCCCCGAGCATTTCAATCTTCCTTGGCACTTGACGATGGAAGATAATGCTTTTGAAGACCGAGGTATTCAATTGGAATGGACTGATGTTCCCGAAGGCACCGGCAAAATGACACAAATGCTTCAGGATGGCGTGGCGGATATGGGCATTATCCTCACCGAAGGTATCATCAAAAGTATATCACAGGGAAATCCATGCAAAATTGTTCAGGAGTATGTTTCCTCTCCCCTGCTTTGGGGCATTCATGTGGATGCGAACAGCAAACGGAACTCCATTGCAGATGTAAAAGATGACCCAGTCGCCATTAGTCGAATGGGCAGTGGAAGTCATTTAATGGCCTATATCAATGCTCAAAACCAAGGATGGGACACGGAAAAGCTGCAGTTTGAGATCATAAACAATCTTAATGGCGCCGTAGACAACCTCACAAGTGGGTCCAACGCCTATTTTATGTGGGAACATTTTACAACAAAACCCCTAGTGGACAATGGCACCTTTAAACGTGTGGGTGACTGCCCTACCCCTTGGCCTTGTTTCGTAATCGCCGCTTCGGATAAGTTTATAAAGGAAAATGAAGGTTTACTAAAACACGTTTTGGAAGTCATTAACACCTATACTTCCGAATTCAAGCAAATTCCTAGTATTGACAGAACCCTATCCAACCGATACGAACAAAAATTGGAAGATATCCAGGAATGGCTATCGAAAACCATATGGGGCCAAGAACAACTATCGGAAATAACCGTGAACGAGGTACAGACCAGACTGCAAGACCTTAAATTGATTGATGAAGTCAAGAAGGCATCAGAATTCCTTTTGGAATAGATAGCTGTCAGGTCGAGCGCAGTCGAGACCGCACAAATCAAATAATGATTAAATTAACTTCTCGACTGCGCTCGAAGTGACACATACTACCAATCAATGGGCTCTTTACCCATTTTGGCCAATAAGCTATTTGTTTTGCTAAAATGTTGATTGCCGAACCACAATCCTCGATTGGCGCTCAAAGGCGAAGGATGCCCAGAGGTTAAAATATGGTGTTTGCTTTTATCGATCAAGGATGATTTTTTCTTGGCGAATCCTCCCCAAAGCAGAAATACAACCCCTTCCAGTTCACTGGAAACCGTTTTGATCACAGCATCGGTAAATTGCTCCCACCCTTTTTTCTGATGGCTGCCTGCCTGATGTGCGCGAACCGTTAGCGTAGCATTCAACAAGAGCACTCCTTGTTCCGCCCAATGTTCCAGATTGCCACTTTTGGGATAGGGCTTTTCCAAATCCGTTTTGATTTCCTTAAAAATATTGACCAAGGATGGCGGATGCGGGACGCCATCTTTCACTGAAAAACACAATCCATTCGCTTGATTGGGCCCATGATAAGGGTCTTGACCAATGATGACCACTTTGGTTTCTTGGAACGGACAATGGTCAAAGGCAGAAAAAATATCCTTACCCTTTGGGTAACAGGTGTTCTGCTGGTATTCCTGCTTTACAAAAGCAGCCAATTTCTGGAAATATGGTTGTTCAAACTCTTTGTTCAATTGTGTTTTCCAACTTGGCTCAATGCTTACGTCCATCTGTTGCTTTACTTCTTTTTGGTCAATTTATAGATTAAATACCCAATGCCAACAACAAAATGCAGTAGTATAACGCCTGCAATAATATAAATCACGGTATTGTCGCTCCTCATTTTTATTGGATTTTAATGAATACATTCGGGATGATTCAAAAGTACACAAAGCGAATTGTTTTTGCTAAATGGGTAGGCCTCAAAAACACATCAAAATCCTATCTTTGCGCTGCTAGTAGAAAAAGATGCGAAACATTCACCCCAAAACACTTCAAGATCTAGAGTTCCCAACGGTATTGACTCAAATCGCTTCGCGATGCAATACGGAACTGGGCAAAGAAGATGCGCTGACCATACAACCGTTCCGCCACAAAGCCGAATTAATGGAAGTATTGGGGCAGACTTCGGAATATCTGGCCTCTTTTTCCAACGACAATCGCATTCCCAATCATGGTTTCGACCATATCAACAGCGAATTGGGGCTGCTCAAGATTGACAATAGCACTTTGGAGATTTCTGGTTTTCGAAAGATTGGTGGCATCTGCAAGACTGTCGCCATCCATCAGAAATTCTTTAAAAAGTTCAAGGAATACTATCCGTTGCTTTTTGATAAAGTGAATGCCCTGGAGCTACATCCCGAGATTCCTGATGCCATTGACGATGTAATCGACAAATTTGGGGAAATCAAGGATTCCGCTTCGGATGAATTACGTTATATCCGAAGCCAAATCAATAGCGTACGTGGTAAAATCAACCAAAGTTTTAGCGCTGCCTTGGGACGTTATCAATCTTCTGATTTTTTGGATGAAATCCGTGAGTCAGTAATGGAAAATCGCAGGGTACTGGCCGTTAAGGCAATGCATCGCAAAAAAGTAAAGGGCACTGTAATGGGCACTTCCAAAACGGGAAGCATCGTCTACATTGTCCCGGAAGCCACACTATCATACACCCGAGAGCTCAACAACCTCGAATTTGAGGAAAAAGAGGAGATTCAACGCATCTTGAACAAGCTTACGGATCAGATTAGACCCTATCTGGAATTACTTCAGGAATACCAAAAGTATTTGTCCGATATCGATATTACCGCAGCAAAGGCAAAATACGCCAACGAGATGAACGGGTTGCTTCCCGAAATCAATGAAGAGCGGGAATTGTTTCTACGTGATGCCTATCACCCTCTGCTTTTTCTTTCGAACAAACGAAAGAATGAGAAAACCTGGCCACAAACCATCAAACTACATCAAGAGAATCGAATCATTGTGATTTCAGGCCCGAATGCGGGCGGAAAAAGTATCACATTAAAGACCATTGGCTTGCTTCAAGTGATGCTGCAAAGTGGCATGTTGATTCCCGTGCACGAGCGTAGTTCTGTGTGCTTTTTTGATAAGATTTTAACAGATATTGGAGACAATCAATCCATTGAAAATCATTTAAGTACATACAGTTATCGATTGAAGAACATGAACCGCTTTCTAAGGAAGTGCAATGACAAAACCTTGTTCTTAATCGATGAATTCGGAACGGGAAGTGACCCGGAATTGGGTGGTGCCTTGGCCGAAGCTTTTCTGGAAGTCTTCTACGAACGGGAAGCTTACGGAGTTATTACAACACACTATGCCAATTTAAAGGCTTTGGCCAACGAACTGCCGCATGCCACCAACGCAAATATGTTGTTCAACTCTAAAACTTTGGAGCCTACCTTCCAATTGGTTTTGGGTGAAGCGGGAAGCTCTTTTACATTTGAGGTCGCCCAAAAGAACGGCATCCCCTACTCCTTGATCAATAAGGCCAAGAAGAAGATAGAACGCGGTAAGGTCCGTTTTGATGCCACTATTGCGAAACTTCAAAAAGAACGCAGCAAAATGGTGGAGACGGGCTCCAAACTCAAAGAAGAGGAATCCAAGGCACGCGAGGAAAATGAACGATTGGAGAAACTCAACTCCAAAATCAAATCCAAGCTGGAGAGCTATCAGGAATTGTACGACCACAACCAGCGTATGATTCAGTTGGGAAACAAATTGAATACCGCTGCCGAAAAATACTTTATTGATAAAAAGAAACGGCCCTTAATCTCGGAGATAATTCGAATTGTGGAAACCGAGAACAGCAAACGCAAAAAAACCACGGCGAAAAAGGCGAAGGCCAAACAGCAAGAGAAAAAACAGGTGGCCCAAGAGCTGGAACAAAAAATCAAGAAAGTACGGGTCGAGAAGAAAATCAAAAAGAAAAAGGCAATCCAGGCCGAAAAGAACAAGCCACGACCAGTGTTTAAAATTGGTGACCGTGTGCGTTTAATGGACGGCAAGGCCGTAGGCAGCATCGACACACTGGAAAAAGGTAAGGCCGTGGTAAATTACGGTATGTTCACCACCAACGTAAGCGTGGACCAACTGGAATTGGTAGAGGCTAAAAAGTAATTCTTTATTTCATGGATTTCCTTTGATTCAGCAAAATATCCCATTTTTTTGCTTTCGACATTGATCAATTAACATACACTCATTTTTCCCTATCTTGTTTAGCATTAAAATTAAACCGACCTAAACAAGAAATGAAAAAAACACCAACCTCTTCCAGTAGAAGAAACTTTGTAAAAAACACTGCACTTGCTTCCAGTATTTTTATTGTTCCCCGCCATGTTTTGGGTGGACCTGGGTTTTTAGCCCCTAGCGACCGTTTGAATATCGCCGCTATTGGCGCGGGCGGTAAAGGAGCCAGCGATATTGCCAATGCCTCCGTTAACGGCCGGGAAAATGTGGTTGCTCTTTGTGATGTTGACTTTTCCGGTTCAGCAAAGCAATCCGTAGAACGCTTTCCCAAGGCTAAATTATTCAACGATTACCGCGAAATGCTCGATACCGTAAAAGATATCGATGCGGTTACCATTAGTACACCAGATCATGTGCACGGTCCTGCAGCGGCCTATGCCATGGAACGAGGCAAACATGTGTATGTACAAAAGCCCATGACCCACAATATCAGTGAGGCACGTATGCTGACCCAAATGGCCCGAGACAAACAGGTAGTGACCCAAATGGGCAATCAAGGGGCATCCAACCCTTTGTTGGGTTTGGTGCAAAAATGGGTGGATTCCGGGGCCTTGGGAAGAATCACCAAAGTGGAAATATGGACCAACCGCCCTGTTTGGCCTCAAGGAAATGCTATGCCCAAAGCAGACCCGGCAAGTAAACCCGATGATTTGTTTTGGGATTTATGGTTGGGGCCAGCCCCAATACGACCCTACACACCCAATCTTCATCCATTTAATTGGAGAGGTTGGTGGGATTATGGAACTGGAGCTCTGGGAGATGTCGGCTGTCATTTGATCGATATCCCATACAGAACGTTGAAGTTAGGGTATCCCACTGCGGCCGAATGTAGCGTAGGAACCGTATTTTCGCAAATGTGGAATCCGGACTACCATCCGGAAGGGTGTCCTCCATCCTCGTTTATCACCCTAAATTATGAGGCAACGGACAAAACAGCAGCTCCACTGACCATGACCTGGAGCGATGGTGGTATACGTCCCTCACACCCTGAGATTATCCCTGCCGATAGTGACATTGGCGGTCCTGGAAGTTACAACGGGGTGCTGATACATGGGGAACATGGAGTGATTTCCACAAATATTAATGACAGTTCTCCATTGACACCTAAATTATACATGAGTAACGGAGTTACAGAATTCGGCCCTGAAGTGGAAGACATGCCCGAACCTGAATACGGCCACCAACGTAAATGGGTGGACGCCTGTAAGGCTGGGTTTGGAAGTCAGCAGCATCAAGACCTTACTTCGTCCTTTGATTACGCAGGACCTATGACCGAGACAGTACTCATGGGGAATTTGGCCATACGTAGTTTTATGTTGCGTAGAGAGAACGATAAAGGCAATATGGAATTCTATGGTCGCAAAAAACTGCTATGGGAT
The DNA here is from genome assembly GCF_947258355.1 of uncultured Allomuricauda sp. GTDB lineage: Bacteria > Bacteroidota > Bacteroidia > Flavobacteriales > Flavobacteriaceae > Flagellimonas. Next base: position 111,303 of record NZ_CAMYIC010000059.1, on the reverse strand, counting down.
GGAGACAGCATGGAAATCACCAATTTTGAGGATGCCAACCAATTTGTGACCCGTACCTACCGCGAAGGTTGGGAAATGTAATCCTTTCAAGAATAGCATTTTATAAGGGACCGCTTAATGTGGTCCTTTTTTTACCACCCGGTAAAATGCCTAATAAAAAACAGCCGGCATCAAATGGTTGAACCCCACTTGAGCGGCCGACTACTTTGAAAAACTATTGGGGCTTATAAACAGGTAACTTGCTCAATCTTTAAGCAGCATCCTAAAAATCCTGTGGTTGCCCTATGACAACTATTACCGTCACTGGTGCTGTCACCAATATCATATTGATATACATCGGCGCCATCTTCGTCCTGTACCCAAATAGTAATGTCATAAGCCCCGTTTGGTGGCTGAATGGTCTTGATGGAACCGCTTACATTGCTTGTTTTCCATAAACTTGGATTATCATCCAGATCGGCTTTTGTTACGGAACCGCCTGATCCTGGCAATGCATTGCTATACGAAATGGCAAATTTGAATGTGCGGCCTGTATCATTTATAAAATCAACGGTTCTATGGGTTTTACCTTCACTGGTACATTCTTCCACTTGATAGTCTTCCGTATACCCCATTTTGGCAAGGGTATTATCCTTTAAAAATCGAACGGTGTATGAAATGGGAGCCCCAGGATTATTCCTACTGTAAACGGCATTTTCACCTTTTATAATTGGGGATAGGTCACCAAAATTTCTTGCGCTAACAGCCTCTGAGGCAACTTCGGCGTTCCCTCCTATTACTATAGTGGTGATGTTGGAACTTGCCAAAATCTCTTTGCTCTTTATTTCTGAATCCACAGAAATATTATTTGATTCGCCCGCAGCATAATCCAAGGCAGCTTCCAATTCGGTTCCAGTTGCTTGATAAGAAGTTTCCAACCTGAACATAATAATCCTACCATAGCTTACAGATTTAATGTAGCCTGGAGGAGCACTTGAATTGAACATGGATTCCACCTCCGAAGTGGAAATATCGTCTCCAAAAACGGCGGAGGGATTGGATGGGGTTTCCATGGAAACGGTATAAAAAACCTGTTTGTAAACCATGTTGGCCACCTTGTTTATCGAAGTACTTTCATAACTGAGCTGAGAACTGAAATCAGTAGAAGCCCACTCTATATTTACACCAAGGTCCATACTCACTTGTTTGGAACTGTAAGATGTCTTGGACTCCGAAAAAGAACTTGCTTCATTTACATACCCTTCTTGATAGGCATTGGCATTCCACCATTCCAAGGCAACATCAATTCCTGCGTCCACCGAGTTAAAATCCGGATTATCAACAGTAAAGTTTCCATTTTCGCCCATTCCAGGCAAATCTACCCGAAAGGATAAAGGAGCCCTATCGGGTGCTACGGGGGTTGGAAGTCCATTTCTTAAGTTCGCATCTACCTTAACCAAAGCCCCTGGCCAAATAATCCCAGCATTGGGTTTTAAAATGGCAATTTCCTCATAATTGGTTTTAAGATTGTAATCAGTGGTAGAACAATTTGTGGTTACATTATTTTCTTCAACGGGAGGTGAATCAACGGTTTCGCCAGGAGTCCGAGCCGTGTTGGAGCTACCCGTGTCCACTACACCCAAAAGTTCATCGGGATTATAGGAAAGGTTGGCGACAACTTCATCAATATCTGCTTCAGATGTTCCGCCAGTAGGGTCAGGGCCTTCTGGGCTTTCATCCTTACTACAGGAGAAAATCGCAAAGCTCATAAATAAAAATACTACAAAGGGTAGCGTGCCCATTCTTTTGATTGTTGTTTTCATAATTATTTGGTTTTTGAGGTTCAACAGGCTCGAAATTAGAGGCATACCCACCTCAAACCTATTTTCGGGCATGGACAAAGTATGGACAGTCACCATGGACGACACCTAAAAACCATATGGACAGGGTGATTTTAAAATTTGTGCATTTCACCGAGTAACCCCAACAAAATCAACTCCTTAAAGAGATTTTTAAAATTGAATTCAGTCAAAGAAACATGGATTTTATATGGACAGTGTGATTTTTGGACCTAGAACAGTTGATACTTAAAATGGATATAATCAGTACCTTTCTGATTCTCAACTAATTTGACATGAAAACAATAACAACCTCAATTCTTGGTCTTATGGCTCCTTTATGCTTGGTTGTAGGCCAGAACAAAATGAATATTGATAGTTTACAAACGGTGTTCAATAATCAGCCGATTGATACTTTAAAGATTAAAACAGCCAACCATATTGTCAACTATTACATGTATCGAAATCCGGACCAAGCAAAGAAATTTGCCGATTTGGAGCTTCAACTTTCCAATGAGCTTAATTACGATGCCGGGGTTTCACTTGCCTACTACCAGTTGGGTATTGTTTACAACAACTTGGATAAATTGGACTCAGCACGGTATTATTATAATTCAAGTCTGGACATTGCAGAAAAAATACAAAACACGGTACATATCTCACAGGCTAGAAGAGGGTTGGCCATTCTTGAATTTAGTCAAGGAAATTTGGTTACAGCGGACAGCATCAACAACATTGATCTCGAATTCACCATAAAACAAAATGATACCATGGGAACTGCCTTGGCCTATGATTTTAAGGGGACCATTAATCAAAACAGGGGGTACTATTCCATTGCTCTTACCAACGTTTTGAAAGGTTTAGCGCTTTTTGAACAATTACAGGATTCCATCAGAATTGCAGATTCTTACAATCATTTGGCCACTTTGGAGCACAATTTAAAAAATCATCAGATGGCCATCGACTACAACAAAAAGGCCCTTGCCATTTATGAGGATTATAATGATACCTATTACCAAGCGCAGGCCCTAAACGATATCGGTGTGATGTATATGACCCTTGAAAACACAAAAGAGGCCTTGGCATTTTTTGATAAGAGCATTATAAAATCCAAAGCTGCCAAAGTTTCTTCATTGGAGGCGGCAGCCTTGACCAATATCGGCTCCACGTACATTCAAATGAAGGAATACCAGAAGGCCATTGGACACTTGAACCAATCCATTGAAATTGCATCGACCGTCAATGCCAATAGACGAATAGCGATAGCGCGGAACAAACTCGCCGAGGCATATCTCTCACTTGGAAGACCCAAACAAGCAAAAGACCTTCTAGCAGAAGTGAAAAACTATGCTCTTGACACGGGCAATATGTCCATTCTAAAAAACGCCTTGAAATTAGAAAGTCAAACAAATGAGGCTATGGGCAATTTTCCTTTATCTCTCGAGTTACACAAACAATATTTGGAGCTGAGTGATTCCCTATTGAATCTGGAAAAAATCAAGGAAATCGAAGAGTTGCGCATCATTTTTCAAACCGAGAAAAAAGAAGCCGAAATCGCTCTGCAAGAAGAGGAAATCAACACCTTGAATGCAAAAGCCAAAGTGGATAAACTCACCAAAGGTCTGTATGCAGGAGGCATGGCCTCTGCCCTGGCCCTATCCGGATTGTTGGTGTTCGGTTACCGCCAAAAAATGAAGAAAAACAAAGTGGAGCGGGAAAAACAGGAAGAAATCTACAAACAGGAAATAGCACATAAAAAGAAAGAACTCGCTAGCCAGACCCTGCATTTGGTGCAAAAAAACACCTTTATCCAGGAGCTGATGGAGAACTTGGAGAACATTAAAAACTCCCCCGAAAAGTTCAAAATGGAATTTAGGCGTATTGTGATGCTTCTTAAAAAGGAAAATGCCTCAGATAAGGATTGGGAAGTCTTTAAAACATATTTTGCCGAAGTCCATAACGACTTTGACCAGAAACTAAAGACCATTTACCCGGATATCTCCGAAAAGGAAATACGATTGGCGGCTTTTTTACGCATGAACCTGACCACAAAGGAAATTGCCGCTACCCTCAACGTATTGCCAGATAGCATCCTAAAATCCAAATACCGATTAAAGAAAAAGTTAGGGCTGGATAAAGCGACTGACCTCAATGATTTTTTGAATTCCATTTAAAATGATGTAACATTTCTGATGATTCCGAGTCATATGTACTCATCATCAAAAAACAATCAGAATGACATTCTCCAAAATGGCAAGCTCTTGCTATGCCTTTATTTTTATTTCCACCCTTTTTCTAATAGGTTCGTGTTCCGACGACAATGGCAATGATAACGTGCCAAACAACCAATACCTATTAATTCCGGACAACCATTTTGAACAAATGCTCATTGACCAAGGCATAGACACAGACGGCGCCATTAATGGACAAATGCTACGGGAAGATGCCGAACAAGTCCAGCGATTGGACCTAAACCTTGCCAATCACTTTGGCGAAATCGAAGACCTCACGGGTATCGAAGGGTTTACAAATATTACTTTTCTATCGGCGGCCGGCCAAAACCTGGAAGACATCGATTTAGGTTCCAATACAAAATTGGACACCCTGTACCTTCAGAACAATTACCTCACCTCTTTAGACTTGAGTAAGAATACCAATCTAATCGTAATCGATGTTTTGGTAAACGAATTGACTGCCATTACCGGACTGGAGCAAGCAACACAATTAAAGGAGTTGAACTTATCGTACAACTACTTTGAGGATTTTAGCCTTACCAATGCATCCATTGAACATTTGCTGATGAGCGACAACGAGTTGACATCTTTTGATTCCTCAGGAGCACCCCAACTAAAAAGTATATTATTGACCACCAATCAACTTGGTTCGGTGGATTTTAGTTCCAATCCGTCCCTGGAGACCGTAGTGATCTCTAATAATGCGTTGCAAAACATCAGTCTAGAAGATAATCCAAACCTAATGTATTTCTATGCTTCTTCCAATGGACTGACCAATCTGGATGTAAGCCAAAATACCGAGCTCATCGATTTGCGCGTGGATAGAAACCCGGATTTAAGCTGCATCAAAATCCATAGTGGTCAGGAAATACCTACGGTATCTTTATCCGAATATCAAGAACTCAACGAGCTTTGCAACTAAATGTTTCTCAAGTAACAACTCCATGATCATATAAACGAACTTTTGTTTTTAAAGGATATTTCGCCGAACTTGAAATCCTCTAAAAACATCGACCCATTGAAAACAACCACTACCCTTCTTGCTTTTGTATTTGTGCTTTTGCTCAGCTGTAAAACCGATACCAAAGAAAGTAACACAGAAACCTCGACCCAAACAGCAACTTTCACCTCCAACGATTATCAAGACCTTGTAGCCTTGTTCAAGGAATGGAGAACCTTTGAAACCCCTCCACTTTTGGATGGAGCTCCGGATTACACCTCGGAAACCTTTGAGAAACGTTGGCCAAGGTTTAAAGAGCTACAATCTCAACTACAGAGTATCGACACCACCAACTGGTCCGTGGAGAACCAAGTGGATTGGATGATCGTTTGGGCCGAAATGAACGGCTACGACTTCAACCAGCGCGTTTTACAACCTTGGGTGCGCGATCCCGCCTATTACAAAGTGGTTTGGGAATATAAAAGCGATGTGCCCGCCCACGAGGGACCCACCAATCATGGGACAACGGAACTGTGGACCTATAATTTCCCATTATCCACCGAGGAACGTTCCAGACTATTGTCCGATTTAAAGGTAATTGCACCCTTTTACACCCAAGCCAAGAAAAACTTGACAGGGAACGCTCGGGAGTTATGGATCACAGGTATTCGGGACATCAAAAACCAGAGTGTAGTGCTCACTGACTTAAAGGAAAACGATGCCGTTACCAAGGATGCCGAACTGGTTGCCGTAATCGATGAGGCCATAGCCGCCACCGACGACCTAGTTGGTTGGTTGGAGACGGAATCCGAATCCAAGACCGGCCCTTCGGGCATTGGCAAGGACAACTACACCTGGTATATGCAAAATGTGCATTTGGTGCCGTTGACTTGGGAAGATGAGGTAATGATCCTAAAACGGGAACTCGCCCGCGCATGGACCTCCCTAAAATTGGTGGAGCACAACAACAGAAACCTGCCCGAACTGGTGGATGCGGACTCCCCAGAAGCCTATGATAAAATGGCCGATGCATCCGCTAAAAGCTTGATGGACTTTTTGGAGCAACAGGACATCGTTACCGTAAAACCGTATTTTGACCCTGCCCTACGCGAGCATTTGGGGGAATTTATTCCCAAGGAGAAACGTAATTTCTTCTCCATCGGAGAGCATTACGATTCAAGACCCCTCTACTCCCATTTTTACCATTGGTTTGAACTGGCGCGCATGGATTTGGAACCCCACAAAAGTGAAATTCGAAAAGGCCCGTTGTTGTACAATATTTGGGATTCCCGGAACGAAGGAACCGCCACGGCCGTGGAAGAAATGTTTATGCAGGCCGGCCTGTACAACGATAGCCCACGGACCAAAGAGATTGTTTACATAATGATCGCGCAACGTGCGGCCAGAGGTTTGGGCTCGTTATATGCCCACGCCAATGAAATGACCATGGAAGAGGCCGGAGGCATCCACAGCGAGTACACCCCGCGTGGTTGGATGAAGACCGAAAAGGAACTGCTCATTTTTGAGCAACACCTCTATTTGCGCCAACCCGGGTATGGATCTAGTTATATTACCGGTAAATATTTGTTGGAAGCCGCCTTGGCCGATTATGCCAGACTACAGGAACTGGAGGGCGAACCCTTTGCCCCAAAGGACTTTTTTGATACGTTAAACAGTATCGGCAACATCCCTATTTCGTTGGGACATTGGCAAATGACGGGCTCCAAGGAGCATTTAAAGACCATTACCGATTAAACGTAGCATAAAACAAAAGGAACGAGGGCTGTAAAAGTCCTTCCCTCCTAAACTAAAATCCCTGTTTTTAAGATGCCAAATAACCGAAGGATGAAATCATGGACAAGACCGTTGGGTATATTACGAATACTAATACTATCCATCTTAATTCTTAGTGCAAATTTTGGTTTTACTCAGACCAAATCCGATAGTTATAAAATTTATTCCTCCATACTAAATGGAATAATTGAAGACTGGTTTAGAGGCCCCTTAAATTCCATAGTTGTAATTGAAAAGTATGATAACAGATACAAGCAAGACCTTAGCCTTGTTAACGAACTCAGCAAGGATTCCATAGATTCATTTACATTAAATTGGTTATTTAAATACAAGGATACGATTACTCAGTCAAGATTTAAAAATGACAAAAAACTAAAAAAAGTAATTGCAGATTTAATACAGGATTTTGAAAATCATCCGAAAATAGAACCCAACCTGTTCGACTTGCATGGGGTTGAGGTGCTAACAATGACTTTGGATAAGTTTTACTCCTTAATCCACAGGGGAAATCGGTATAGAAGAAATGCATGGAAAAGAATCAAGGCAAAATATGGAACGGACTTAGTGTTTCAATTATCCAGAATTAATTATCAGGACAATTATGCAGCTTTTTACTATTCATACCACTGTGGCGGACTTTGTGCCAGTGGTAACTTTGTAATAATGGAGAAGGTAAATGGCCAATGGAAAATTCTTAAATCATTTGAGTTATGGGTATCTTAAAAAAATCTCCAATACAAGTTATAACCCAGCCCCTAGCATAAACTAAATTCCCTATTTTTAAGAAAACAAATTACTTAAAGACGTGATTACGGCTGAGATAGTTGTACTTACAGGTAAACCAACAAATATGGGATATCGAAAAGCTTCTAAATTCTTTGGTTTTATCGTGCTGTTTTTTCTGTTCGATGCCGTTTTGGCCCAAGAACTAAAGCACGAAAAAATGGAGCAACTAAGCTTCTTGGTCGGAGAATGGGTGGGCACATCAAAAACGTACGAAAACGGGGTTGTCACCAAGCAAGGTGCTGCATACGAAAAGATTTCCTATGATTTGGACAGGAGCATCCTGGTAATTGAGCTGAATACCGAGTTTTTGCAACTCCATACGATCATCCTGTATGACGAAGCGGACCAAACCTATTACTACTACCGATTTTCCAAAGAAGGTGCCGCTAGATATCCTGCAGCATTTAAGGAAGGTAAACTCATTGTGTGGCGAGATGAAAAGACACGGTTTTTTTTCAGCAGCACTCCCGAGGGAGGCTTTATTGAATACGGGGAGCAATTGATCAATGGAAATTGGATAAAGAATTTCGAGGATACTTTTACCAACACACAATAAATTAAATACCGAGCACAACAACGGCCCTAACTCATTTTTTCCTAATCCAATACATTAAAATCATATCTTTAGGGAAACCAACCTCCAATGATCAAGTTCTTCCGCAGCATCCGTCAGCGATTGCTTTCCGAAAACAAGTTCAGCAAGTACCTCCTCTATGCCATTGGCGAAATAGTTCTTGTTGTTATTGGGATTTTACTTGCCCTTCAAATCAATAATTGGAACGAAAAAGATAAAAACAAGGTACGTGAACAAATGTATCTCAAGTCATTGTTGGATGACATGCAAAATAACCTAGAAGAAATCAAACTGGACATTAAAGGGAACCGTACGGTCATTTCGGCATGCGACTCCCTCCTTTTAATGGCCCATGAAAAAAGCTATCAAGCTATTCAAGATCAAAATCTGGAAAGACTTGTGATATCCCTAGGCAACTACGCTAAATTACAACTTGAACAAGGGACGCTTGAAGAAATATTCTATTCGGGAAGTTTACAGACCATTTCCAATGATAGCATTCGTGGTTTTTTGGTTGATTGGGATAGAAACTTTGTCGCGATCAAAGAATTGGAGATTTATGCCAGGGATAATCAGGAGAAGTACCTCGCTTATCTCAATACTTTTGTACCCTACTACGCATTTGATTTCTTAGAGGTCAAATATAGTCCCGAAACAAGGGAAAAATATTTCAACAATACCGAGCTTCTCAATAATGTTGCGGACATTAGATTTATTGCGCGGATTTTAAACATCGAATACATGGAAAAAATCAATGAAATTGAAGCTTTTAATACTTTGGTTGAAAGCGAGATCATAGAAGAATAAAGACTTTTCAGTGATAGCGCAATTATCGCTTAATGAATGGCACCTGACCTAAACTTAATTCGCTACTTTTAAGAAAACAGAACCCAAGGTCGAGATCATGGTCGGGACGTTTGTGTTTTATTGTTCCTAAATCCAATTGATTAAAAATCATATCTTTAGAAAAACCAACCTTCAATGATCAAGTTCTTCCGCAGAATCCGCCAAAATTTATTTTGCGAAGGAAAAACTGGAAACTCAATTGAGGAAAAAAGAACGGGAAAGCCGAAAACCGACCAGAGTAGGTACTAAATATAAGATTTGAAATTATGACAATTGAAGAAAATGTTCAAGTTATTGACTCTTTGTACAACGCTTTTTCAACTGGTGATATGCCAACTGTTTTGGGATTAATGGATCCTCAAATCGAATGGAACGAAGCTGAAAGTAATTCGCTTGCGGAAGGCAATCCTTACATTGGTCCGGATGCAGTTTTAGAAGGCGTATTTGCACGTCTTGGTGCCGATCATGATCACTTTGGTTTACAAGATGTTAAAACCCATGGTATGAGTGGTAACATGGTCTTGGCCACTCTACGATACGACGCTACAGTAAAAGCAACTGGAAAGAGCTATAATGCACAAGCGGCTCATCTATGGACACTTAATGATGAAGGGAAAATTACCGCCTTTCAGCAATATGTGGATACTAAAAAGTTGGCTGATTCAGGAGTGTAGTTTCAATAATGTTTATCATAAGTGATTAAAAAATAACGATAGCACAACAATTACTTTGATTCATTATTACCCTCTCAGCCTAAACTAAATTCCCTATTTTCAGCAAAACAACTAAGGATCATGATTGAAACATTGGAAGACTATGCATTGATCGCCGAGATAATATCAGCGATTGCCATTATTATCTCTTTGATATTTGTTGGTGTTCAAATCAAAGAAAATACAAAAGCAACGCAAGCATCAACTTTTCATGAAATTGCAGCTTTGGACATCAACATACTTCTGAATTTTGGTAGTTCGCAAGAATTGGCAAGAATAATCACAATATTTAGAGACGACCCCGATTCCTTAACTGAAGAGGAACAAAACCATGGTTTTTACTTGTTTGGTGCAGAAGTTCGGCACGTCGAAAATTTATTTTTGCAAAATGAAAACAAAATGTTGAGTGCAAAAAATTGGAAATCTAGAAAAGCACTGGTTGATGGCGTGGTACTCTCCCCTGGATTTGGAGCATTGTTAAAACATCCTTTTAGCAAGTTTTTTGATGGCTCATTTATTGAGTATGGCAGAATCCAAAGAAAAAAACATGGGATAAAGGAATGATGTTACATGTTAAAATTGTAGAGCACTTTGTTCAATAATAGCTTTAAGTAATTGTCTCCCTTTCCCCTGAAATAAATAAATCATAAATCAAGGTCGAAATCATGGCCCCAACCGTTGGCAAACTTTTTTAATAGTAATGAATAAATTCTTATCGGTTTTCTTAATCATTGTGACCTTTTGTGGTTGTAAGAACAATACCATTTCATATTTCGACGAAGAACCCCCGTCTACAACCCCTAAATTATTTGCACCATCAATTGTTAATTCAGATAACATAGAACTAAATGTGGTTTTTAACCATGACCATACAGAGATGTTCTTTTCAAGAATTGTGGATAACAGCTTTGTTATTCACCATTCTGAATTGATCAATGGCAAGTGGTCCAAGGTTGAACCCATTAAAATGTATGACGATAGCGTCATGGTTTCAGTTGCTTGCGACCCTACAATCACCAAAGATGGAAAGACCATGTATTTTCTTGGTGTAGACCCCAAGCTTTATAAAAATGATGTTACCAGAGAAGAACTTTACACGATACCTCCGGACATTTATAAGAGTGAAAAAGTGGACGGTAAATGGGAAATAGCCTCTAAAGTGGATTTTTTGGTTTCCACCGAATATGTGGAAACCTATCCTGTAGTTACAGCAGATGGGAGTTTATATTTTCGTTCAAATAGACCAAGTGATGAAGGAGGAATGCACACATATCGCGCGCAATATTTAGGAAATGAAAAATTTGAAACACCCATTTTAATACCTACTAAAACAGAGAAAAAGGAACTGATAACTTATGTTTCACCAGATGAACGGTATGCCATAACCAATGGGCAAGGTAAATTTCAAATAACGTATAACGATAATGGTGAATGGACAAAACCGAAAGAAGTTCCATTAAAATATGAAAGCAATTGGCGGTACTATTGTCCATATATGTCTTCTGATGGAAAATATTTTTTCTTCTCCAGAAGGTATAACAACCCTGAAAAAAAAGGATGGGCAGGTGTTGAGAAAGGTGAAGTTTATTGGGTGAACGCTGATGTGCTATTCAATATAAAATAGAATGGAACATTTGCCAACTATGCTGAAAAGTAATAATCCAACTCCCAGCCTTAACAATATTCCCTTCTTTTAAGAAAACCAATAACCTAAGGTCAAAATCATGATCGGGATAAATGGCAACAAGTTGAAATTGAACTAAATTCAAAACTCAGGCAACCTTTTTAACATCGTTTACGTCTTTAGTAGTAGAGACCTGAATAACCGAATGTCAAAAAACCGAGAAGGATGCTGGAAAACCAAAAAATCAATATCAAAATAAAACTCGCTGCCTTGTGGACCACTGTTACCTTGTGCTATTTATATGGAGACTACTTTGAGCTGTATACACCCGATAAAGTCAATAGCTTAATTTCAGGCGAAAACAACTTGGACAGTCCCATCAAATTACTGACAGCATCGATAATTTTGGCAATTTCTTCCCTTATGGTTGCAGCATCGGTACTTCTTAAACCTAGCATTAACCGAATTCTGAATATCCTATTTGGTTCCTTATTTACCCTAATGATGGTGGTTATTGGAATCTATTCCACCCACGAATGGTACCTGTTTTATGTGTTCTTGGCTTTTTTGGAAAGTATGGTCACTGCCTTAATTGTTTGGTATGCTTGGAAATGGCCTAAAGAGACATCAAAATCTTAAGAAAAAAGTACAAACGGATATCAAAAGGAACAAAAGCACTTTGCAAAAAAGGGCTGTAATCCATTGCTCCACTCTCACCCTAAACTAAAATCCCTACTTTTAAGAAAACAAACACCTATAGACAAGACCATTGGTGCATATGGATATGAAAGAGGGACTCATTACATCAATTTCCAAATACATTACCTTAAGTTCCGAGGAAGCCCATTTAATCGAAACGTTTTGGACGGAAAAAACCCTTGAAAAAGGGGATTATCTGTTGCGAAACGGACAAACCTGCCGTACCGATAATTTTGTGGTGGACGGTGCATTAAAGGCTTTTTACATCAACCCAGAAACGGGAAAGGAAGAGATCCTATATTTTGCCATTGAAAACTGGTGGGCAACGGATATGGATAGTTTTCAAAAACAAAGACCATCCATCTACAACATTCAGGCCATTGAAAAAACCACGCTGCTTCAAATAAGCCACGGCTCTTTTCAAGAAATGCTAAGGCAACTTCCAAAATTGGAGCGCTTTTTTAGAATCATCCTGGAAAATTATCTAGGGAGTTTGCAGAAAAGAATCATCTTAAATAAAACGCTTGACGCTGAACAACGCTATTTGGAATTTTTGGAAAACTATCCCAAAATAGCCGAAAAAGTACCCAACTATCTCATTGCTTCGTATTTGGGCATTTCTGCTGAATTTTTAAGTAGAATTCGAAAAAAAATCGATGCATCTTGAACTAGGTCAATTTTTTTCACTTTCCAGATTCGGAATTTTGTCTCGTAATTAAAAATATATGAATTATGAACAAAATATTGATCATCAACGCAAGTGTACGAAAGGAAAGGTCGCACAGTAGAAAGCTGACACAACTTTTTAAGGAAAATTGGCAAAAAAAACATCCGAACGACCTTTTTACCCATCGAGAAGTAGGCCTGGAAGCAATCCCGCCCATCAATGAAAAATGGATTGCAAGTGCATTCGTCCAACCCAGTGAAAGAACACAAGAAAACCAGTCAGGTGTTGCCCTTAGTGATGCATTGGTAAAAGAGTTTAAAGCACATGATATTTATGTTTTAGGGACGCCCATGTACAACTGGTCCATTCCGAGCGGACTAAAGGCTTACATCGACCAACTTATGCGAATCAACGAAACCTGGAAATTCCGTTCAGGCAAACCAGACGGGGATTATGTGGGTATGCTTGAAAACAAGAAAATGTTCATACTGTCCAGTCGTGGTGACACAGGTTATGGGGAAAACGAAAAAAATGAACACATGAATTTCCAAACAACCTACTTGAAGTTCGTTTTTGGAATTATGGGCATAAGGGACATTTCGATAATCTCTTTGGACAATGAAGAGTTTGGTGGAGAATTATTTGAGAACTCTAAAAAGGAAATCTATAAGAAGATTGAACAGATTTAAAAACTGTTGTGAACAGGGACTATAATTTATTGTCCCTCTCCCACCTTAAACTAATTTCCCTACATTTATTACAACAAAGAATCATAGCTGAGAACATGGTTGCACATTTGTAACAACTGAGGGATATGATAAACCCAAAAGGATTATTAAGATTTCTTCCCACCATAGGAATACTGGTGTTTATCGGTATTTACATTTATGCTTCCAATTTATACCCCGGGGGTTCGCTGGCAGATGTAAATTCAGCAGGTTTTGATTGGCTCAACAATCATTGGTGCAACTTAATGCGTGAAAATGCCTTGAATGGCGTTCAAAACCAAGCAAGACCCGTTGCCATTGTTGGCATAACACTGCTTTGCGCCAGTATGATCATCTTTTTCTTTCAGTTTGCGAACCATTTTGAGACAAATAGAAATTGGAACATAACCATTAAGATTTCGGGGGCCTTGGGTATGTTATCGGCATGTTTCATTTTTACCATATACCATGATATTATGACCACCATTTTAAGTGTATTTGGCACTCTGGTCATCATTGGAATGTTACGAGCCCTGTACAAAAATCGGTTGATCATGTTAATGGTAATGGGCGTCTTTTGTATTCTAATTGTGGGGATGAACAACTACTTCTACTACAATGAAAATCTAACCCAATACTCCCCTATCATTCAGAAAATTGCTTTTGTACTGATCCTTTCATGGACGGTTTGCCTTAATTTGACTATCAACAAAAATGCGCTAAAACAAAGGCTGTAAAGTATTATTTCCTCCTTCCTTAATTTAAATTCAGTGCTTTTAAAAAAAGCGGTGGAACTGACGATCGTCATTACCTAATAGGGTTTAAATAGATAGCTTTAAAGGTTATTTAAACATTTAACTATCAATCAATTAAAACCTATTATCAGTCATGAAATACAATACCATTATTATAGGAGGCGGATTGGCAGGATTGACCGCTGGAGCGACACTTTCAAAATTTGGCAAGAAAGTTCTTTTATTGGAGCAGCATCATAAGCCTGGTGGCTGCGCAACCACATTTAAGCGAGGGGATTTCATTATAGAAGTTGGTTTGCACGAAATGAGCGGACTCACCGAAAATGGTTCCATTACGCGAATATTTAAAATGCTCGATGTACAAAAACATGTCGATTTTGAAAAAGTACCTGAGTTTTATGGAGTGGTTTCCGATAAAGGAGATTTTGTGATGCCACATGGATATGATGCAGCGACCAAGGCATTGATAGACAAATACCCGGAAGAAGAAAAAGGCATCAAACATTTTATGAAATTGATAGCAGGAACCCGAAAGGATGCTACCAGTCTTCCACGTTCCCCTTTAGTAAAAAAACTGATTTACCCATTGATGCCATTGCTTTACCCGAATCTTGTAGAGGCCACCAAACATACCGTTGGGTCTTGGTTGGATAAGTACATCACCAACGAAAATGCAAAATTAGACCTCATAGCCCATATTGTGTATTGGGGAGATGACCCATATACACTGTCCATGTTCTACTATGCTGTGCCATTTTCAGGCTTCATTGAGAATGGTGGTCACTTTATAAAAGGGGGGTCACAACAGCTTTCCAGTTACCTTGCTGCTTATATTGAAAATAACGGTGGTACCGTGCTCTTGGGTAAAAAAGCGGAAAAAATCATCACAGAAAATGGTAAGGCGAGTGGAGTAATATTCCGTGATAGCTTTAACAACAATTCAGAGCCGGTTACTATTTTATGTGACAATGTGGTCGCCAATTGTGCCATTCCATTAGTACCATCAATGTTGGATAAACCTTATTCGACTCAGCTTCAACAAAAAATAAGCTCAAAAACGAATTCATGCTCGCTCTTATGCATATATCTCGGCTTTAATACCGATGTGAAAAAGTTTGGTGTAAAATACTATTCGAACGTTTTTGAAGGAGATGATGTAATGGCTTTAAAGGATATTAAAAATAACCATCATGGTGATTGGTCTAAACGTAGATTCATTTTTGTGGACTATAACAAAGTGGATGCCGGACTTACACCACCCGACAAATCGGAAGGTGTGATTTGTACGGTTGACTATATTGAAGACTGGGAAACTTTAAGCAAAGAAAAGTATGATGCCAAAAAAGAAGAAGTGGCCCAAATATTATTGCAACGTTTGGAAAACCAATATCCAGGGATTAGAAATAGTATAGAGTACTACGAGGTATCCACATCCAAGACCATTGAACGCTACACGCTGAACCCAAGTGGTTCCGTCTATGGTTACGCCCAAACAAAAGATCAGATAGCCAGTAAGCGATTTAGGAACAATTTCTTGATCCCCAATCTATACTTTGCATCGGCATGGGCATTTCCAGGGGGTGGTTTCGAAGGGTCGATTCAGGGAGGTTTCTTGGCCGCATTGCAAATGAATCAGGATAAAATTTGGTCAGAATGTGATGATGAAAAGTATTTTGATGAAAGGGTGGTTCGGTTAATGGAACGTAAAAAATTAGATGACAATATACTGGAATTGTCCTTTGCTAAACCAACCTCTTTTGAAAATCTAAACGGGGAGCATGCTATTCTAGAACTGATGGACCTTAAAGAATCGATGCTGGATTTACCTTATCGCTGGCTTCCGATAGATTCCAATGGTGAAGACAAAACCCTAAGAATTCATATTAAAACGGATAACAGCAGCTTCTCCAGAAGTTGTGAACTTATCGACATTGGGGATGAAGCGATTGTGTATGGACCTTTGGGATAGTTAAAGTAAGAAAGCACAACAATCTTAATAATCATTTAAAGTAGCTCGGATTCGTAAAAATCAAGAACCCGAGCTATTACTATAGATTTAAAATTACTTTAAGAGTACATAAAAGTCAACGAACTTTCCGCCCCATAAATCTGATTCTGGTAAAACATTGGTTTCAATATTGGATAACGTGAAGTCGGTATCCGCCACAATATTGATGATATCATCGTTAGAAAAATGTTGGGTCCAGAAACGATATGTTTTTAACTCGTCTTCATCTGTTATAACATTATGCTGATAAAGAATCGTCTTTTGTTCTTCGTACAGAAAGCTATTGGACAGGACCAGATGGGGCTTATCGGACCAAAAACCACTTTCGACTGCTTCCCAATTTACAGGGGTCAGCTTGGAGTCAAGGTCCGTATCGTTCAAAACATCAAAAATGAATTTTCCACCTGGTTTTAACGAACTGTAAATCTTGAGTAAAAGACTTTTTTGGTCATTGGGCGATAACACACCAAAATCAGTGTAAATCATAATGACCAAGTCGTATTTATTGGACTCTAGATCAACTTTCAAGTAGTTTGCGTTTAAATACTCGATAGACTTTGAATTTTCAAGAGCCTTGGCCTTTGCGTATTCAATTGAACTAACGGATATATCAACTCCTGTTACTGAATGACCTTTATCATGAAGAATATTACAATATAATCCGGGACCACATCCAAGGTCAAGTATGGACATGCCATTTTGCGGACATTGCTGTAAAATCCAATCAATTGTAGAGTAGATTGAGGATTGTTTACGACTCGCAAGGTCAATATCCTTGTTTAAGTGGACATCCAATAACTGTTTTGAAATATGTGGATCATCCCACATAAATGCATTGCCTTTTTCATATAGACTGGGCATGGCAGTCTGCTTTATTAAATCTTTGATAGACATAATTATTTTGAATTGTGCAGGAATTTCATTCCAATGAAGTACTGCGGTTTAAATAGTAAAATAAATGTATAGGTGACCAAGCATTGGGATTATGAAGCTAAATCCCGATGGATAATTGTCATTTGGTATAAAATGTCCTTGGTCGGATATGTCTACTAAAGTGTCATAACTCTGCAAAGATACCAAATTCATTATTTTGTTCTAATAATCTTATTTATGGAAATCCCTATTTAGGGCGATTAAAAATGACAATCACCATAACTTCCTTTTTCATTCCCATGTAACATTTTTACTGCTACCGAGTCTACAGGTAAAACATCATCAATGAAATCCATCAAAATCCTATCATTCCTTTTTGCACTATTGGTCATCAGCAATTGCAAGAAGAGCCCGAACAGTACAGAAGCAGTAAGTTCTATCATCACCTTTACCGAAGATGGTGGAAAATTTACCGCATCGGAAAAAGAACTCATTCGAGAAACAGTACTGGAATCGGAACAAGAAATCCGATTCCTATTACCGACCCTACCGGATAGCATAACCGTATCCTTGGAAATTGTGGATTGGGACCTTGATGTGGTCGGAGGTGTTACCGGACGTACCGAAACCAACTCTCCTCCCTTGGTTCTTATTCAAATCTCCGAGAAATTTCCGGGCGGGGTGTCCAAAGCGACCCAAACGGCATTAAAGCATACGATTTTTCATGAATTCCACCACCTATCACGTGGTTGGGCCATTCAGGACAACAAATATGGGCCTGGTATTTCCATAGCTGCCATAAACGAAGGTTTGGCCGTTGTTTTCTCCGAGGAATATACTGGTGAATCCATGGAAGCGGATACTCCTCCAAAAGCCTCCGTTGCAGAACAATGGGTGGAAGAGATTAGATCATTACCGCTAAATGCCAATTATCAACACTGGATGTTCCAACACCCTGATGGCAGACTAGCCGTAGGATACCGAACCGGAAACTACCTTATTAGGAAAGCGATGACCAATTCAGGCAAAGACGTTCTTGAACTCAGCGAACTTACTCCTAATGAAATTTATAAACTAGCTGGGTATTAACCCCCAAAAGCTGAGACCCCATCCATAAGCTAGGCTTTCATTGCAAAGCTGTGTATCTTTGACCCGTGGAAAACGGTAAAAAAATAATTTTGTTCGATGGGGTTTGCAATCTTTGTAACAGCTCTGTCCAGTTTGTGATCAAACGCGACAAAAAAGACCTATTCCGATATGCGGCCCTACAAAGCGAAGTGGGGCAAAAATTGGTGAACCAACGCCATATAGATACCAGTAAAGTGGATTCGATTATCCTTATTGAGCCAGGGGTAGCTTACTACACCAAATCGGATGCTGCTCTGGAAATTGCTCAAGAACTTGGTGGAATCTGGAAACTTACAGGAGTTTTCTCTTGGATTCCCACATCCATCCGCAACGCGATTTACGATTTTGTGGCGAAAAACCGCTACAAATGGTTCGGCAAAAAAGACGCTTGCATGATCCCCACACCAGAGTTAAAAGCCAAGTTTTTGGATTAATGTATCTCACTTAAATACAATAAAAAAAGGCCTCCCAATTGGAGGCCTTTATATATTTTGAAACCTGAAAGTTTATTTGACTTCATCGTAGTGCTCGTCCCAATCATGAACGTGGGGTTCTCCAAGCTTATCCACAGATTTGGCAACCACCATGGATACGGTGGCATCCCCCGTTACGTTCACTACGGTACGGCACATATCCAATGGTCTATCCACCGCAAATATCAAGGCCAAACCTATGGCCAATTTATCCGCAGGGAACCCAATGGACTCCAATACAATTACCAACATCACCATTCCCGCTCCGGGAACTGCAGCAGAACCTATGGAGGCCAGCAAGGCAGTCAATACAATCGTTAACTGGTTGCCAAAGGTCAAATCAAAGCCAAGCGCTTGTGAAATAAATACCGCGGCAACACCTTGGTACAAACTTGTACCATCCATATTAATGGTAGCACCAACGGGCAATACAAAACTGGATACTTCTTTGTCCACACCAATATGCTCCTCTACCCTTTCCATGGTCACGGGCAAGGTGGCTGCACTGGAACTGGTTGAAAATGCCAACAATTGTGCAGGACTGATTTCTTTTAAAAACCAAAATGGATTCTTTTTGGTAACCAGGCCAACAATAGTGGCATAAAAAGTAATCATAAGTAAAAGGCCCAATACCACAACTCCAGCATATTTCAATAGGGCAAGTAACAGGTCCGGATCACTGGAGGACACTACCACACCTGCCAATAAAGCAAATACAGCGTAAGGTGCGGTCAACATGATCAAATCAACCATTTTAAGAACTACATCGTTTAGCGAGTCGAAGAAATCTTTAAGTGGTTTTGCTTTTTTCTCCCCTATCAATAACATGGAAATACCCAAGAAAATGGTAAAGAATATTACCTGAAGCATAAGCGCATTGTCCGTCATCGCGGCCAAAGCATTGTCGGGTACCATATCAATTAAAAATTGGAGTGGACCGCTATCTTTTTGGCGCGAAGCTTCTTCCAATTTTGAGGTAACCCCAGCATCATTCGCATACGTATCTGTAAGTTTGGTCACAGTTTCTTCCGAAATCCCGCTGCCCGGATTCAATACATTCACCAGCAAAAGCCCAATCGTAATCGCCACTACCGTTGTTACGATATATGTCCCGATGGTTCGGAGACCGATATTTCTAAATTTTGAAATATCCTTAAGATCGGAAATACCTTTGACCAAAGAGGCCAAGATAAGCGGTATGGCAATAAGTTTAAGAAGTTTTACAAAAATGGTCCCCAGAGGCTGGATCCAATCATTTACAAATTCCTTACCCCAACTAATTTGGGTCATCGCAAATCCAAAAAGAATACCAAGCAGCATTCCGATAAGGATTTGCCAGTGCAGTTCCAATTTCTTCATAAAGTAAGATTATGGACGGAAAGATACTTTTTTGAATGGAAACGTCCTAACGTAGGTCTAGATTTTGTTGGTACGGGCCAAAAGGGAGTAATCGGCCAACACTAAGGCTGCCATGGCCTCTACGATAGGTACTGCCCTTGGAACCACACAGGGATCATGCCTTCCCTTGCCTTGAGTGGTTACTTTGTCACCCTCTTTGTTTATGGTCTCGTAGGATTGTAGTACGGTTGCCACAGGTTTAAAGGCTACACTAAAGTAAATATCCATACCATTGCTGATACCTCCTTGAACTCCACCGCTGCGGTTGGTTTTTGTTGTGCCATCCGTATTGAAGGCGTCGTTATGTTCGCTTCCTTTCATAGAAACACCTGCAAACCCACTTCCGTATTCAAAACCTTTCACGGCATTAATGGAGAGCATTGCTTCTCCCAAACGGGCGTGCAATTTATCAAAAACCGGCTCACCCAAACCAATGGGTACATTTTGTATGACACAAGTGATGACCCCACCTATGGTATCACCCTCTTTTTTTATGGATTTGATGTAATCCTCCATTTTTTGGGCCATTTCGGTGTCGGGACAACGAACGGCATTGGACTCGATATTCGAAAAGTCCAACTCCTGATAGGGCTTGTCCAATTTCATCTCCCCAACTTGGGAAACAAAGGCGTTTATTTTGATTTCACTCAGAAATTGCTTCGCAATGGAACCTGCCACTACCCTACTGGCCGTTTCACGAGCGGAGCTTCTACCCCCACCTCGATAATCACGGAAGCCGTATTTCTTATCATACACATAATCCGCATGCGATGGTCGGTACGAGTCTTTAATGTGCGAATAGTCCTTTGATTTTTGGTTGGTATTGTGAATGGCAAATCCAATCGGTGTACCAGTGGTTTTACCTTCGAACACCCCTGAATAAATTTCCACCGTATCGGGTTCCTTACGCTGGGTAACAATAGCGGATTGCCCTGGTTTTCTCCTGTTCAACTCGTCTTGAACCTTTTCCAAGTCCAATGTTATCCCTGCTGGGCAGCCATCGATGATACCCCCCAAAGCTTTTCCATGAGATTCACCAAAGGTGGTGAGCCTAAAAAGTTGTCCAAAAGAATTTCCTGCCATTCGGTATAAAAATTATGATGTCCCCAAAGGTAGACGATACAAATCTAATTCAAAAACGATGTTATGCCTTAATATTATTGTAACATATTTAGTTTCAGCATGATGATTTTTTAACATTATCCTCATGAATTGATGACTTCAAATTGATTTTTAATTTATTCCTACCGTTTTATTTTGCACTAAACCCTATACCATTGAAAAAAAGGAAGATAGAATTAGCAGTAATCTCAGACGTACACTTGGGAACTTACGGCTGCCATGCAGATGAACTTATCACCTACCTTAACAGTATACAGCCTAAAAAGCTGATTTTGAACGGGGATATTATTGATATTTGGCAATTTAGCAAACGGTATTTCCCTCCATCCCACCTCAAAGTATTGAGAAAGATCATTGGGATGGCATCAAAAGGTACCGAAGTTTACTATATCACTGGAAATCACGATGAAATGCTTCGTAAGTTCAGTGATACTTCAATGGGGAATTTCAAAATCATGAATAAGCTTGTGCTCAATCTGGATGGTAAAAAGGCATGGATTTTTCATGGTGATGTGTTCGATGTCTCCATACAAAATGCCAAATGGTTGGCAAAGTTGGGCGGCTACGGATATGACCTTCTTATTTTGATCAACAGCTTCCTCAACTGGTGCCTCTCCAAAATGGGCCGTGAGAAATACTCTCTATCCAAAAAAATAAAAAATAGTGTAAAGGGTGCCGTTAAGTACATCAATAATTTTGAAAAGACAGCTGCCGAACTAGCCATTGAAAATGAATACGATTATGTGGTTTGCGGGCATATCCATCAACCCAAGAAGGAGATTTACGAAAACAAATATGGTAGTTGCACCTATTTAAATTCCGGGGATTGGGTGGAAAACCTGACCGCTCTCGAATATTCCTTCAAACGCTGGAGAATCTACCATTACAATCACGATAGACTTTCCCCCTTCTTTGTGGACGAGGATTTAAAGGAAATGGACATAAACGACCTCATCGCCTCCATAACCGACAAAGAAGTGAAGGTTGAAGATGTTACCGAGGAACAGTTCAGCGAACGCGAAGAAAATGTAGACCAGGATTACTTAGACAACAAGGGCCTGTCTCAAGATTGAAACCGGGTGGTGTGCCTCCCTTTTCGTCCCATCCTTTATTTGATGCCTACAACTTGTCCCATTAGCAGCAATGAGTGTTTCCTCAGGGCTTTTCTCTACAGCAGGAAACAACTTCAACCCGCCGACCTGCATACTTACTTCGTAATGCTCTTTTTCGTACCCAAAAGAACCAGCCATACCACAACAACCGGACGGTATAATCGTCACTTTATAATTTTTGGGCAGATTCAGCACATCAAAGGTTACTTTCTGGTTGCTCAATGCCTTTTGATGGCAATGCCCATGAATTTTAATGGTCTTCTCCTCATCGGTAAAACTATCGGACGTAATATGGCCAGCTGCAATTTCGGCGGCCAAAAACTCTTCTATCAAAAATGATTGGGAAGCCAACTTCCGTAATTGCTCCTTATCGTCGTGCAATCGCTGGTATTCATCCCTGAACGACAGAATGGCCGAAGGTTCCAATCCCACAATCGGGGTTCCCTCATTTAAAATCTCTTTAAGGTTATCCACGTTTTGCGCCACCAACTTTTTGGCCTGTTTCAAAAAACCCTTGGATAGATAAGTTCGTCCACTTTCCCCGTAGAACAATTCCACATCGTATCCCAATTTGCACAAAAGTTCTATGGCGTCTTTCCCAATCTGGATATCCAGATACTTCACAAACTCATCAATATAAAGGACCACCTGTTTCTTGGAGAGATCGGTTCTTTTTACCCTATGCTTTTTCAAATGATTTTTAAAATTGAAACGGCCTACTTTGGGCAAGTTGCGCTCCTGGGCCACCCCGACCGCTTTTTTAAGCATTCCTCCTAACGTTTTGGACTCATACATCCAATTGGTGATACCGGATACCTTGCTCCCCATGGCATTCAATTGCGTATTGTAAGCAAACAGTTTGCTTCGCAACGAGTATCCATTGGCCTCTTGATAATTATAAAGGAACTCAGCCTTAAGGGTAGCAACATCCACGTTACTGGGACATTCGCTGGCACAGGCCTTACAGCTCAAACAAAGGTCGAATGCTGTTTTAAGTTCTTCGTGATCGAACCGATTGGTTTTTTCTGAACTGGTCAAAAATTCTCTCAGCGCGTTGGCCCTGCCACGAGTAGTGTCTTTTTCGTTTTTAGTAGCTTGATAACTGGGACACATAGCCCCGCTCATGTGGTGGCTTTTTCTACAATCGCCACTACCGTTGCATTTCTCGGCAGCCTTTAAAATACCCTCACTGTCCGAAAAGTCCATCAACGTTTTTATATTGGGTTCCTCACGATCAACCTCATATCGCAAAGATTCATCCATTGGGTAAGCATCTACAATTTTTCCAGGATTCAATATACCATTGGGGTCAAAAATTGATTTCACCCTTTTCAACAGCTCATAGTTGGTATCTCCTATCATTAAAGGGATAAACTCGGCCCTCACGATTCCATCGCCATGCTCTCCACTAAAGCTTCCCTGATATTTCTTGGTCAACTTGGCCACATCGGTAGTTATGCCTCGGAACATAACCACATCTTCGGATTTCTTTAAATTGAGAATGGGCCGCAAATGTAATTCTCCGGCCCCGGCATGGGCATAATACACCGCGTCTTGGTTGTACCCTTTCATGATTTGGGAAAACTCCAAGATAAAATCTTTTAAGTCCTCCAAAGCAACGGCTGTATCCTCGATACACGCTACCGCTTTTCTATCCCCAACCATATTGCCCAACAGGCCAAGACCTGCTTTACGCAGTTCTATGGCTTGGTTGATCTGGCTACCATACAAGATAGGGTTCGAGTAGCTCAATCCTGACTTTTCAATGGTTTTTAAGAGTGATTCCAGCTGTTTTTCGAGATCTTCCTCCGTTTCAGCCTTTACTTCCAACATTAAAATGGCCGCAGGGTCACCATCCACAAAAAAACGATTGGCCAATTGGGCCCTGTTGTTCTTGGTACAGTCCAGAATCACTTTGTCCATCATTTCGCATAGATGGAGACTGTGTTGCATTACGGGGGCCACATCGCTCAAGCAATCTTCCAGAGTTTTATAGTGCGTCGCCACCATAGCGGAATACTGTGGTGGTAGCTCATCCAACTGCAAGGTTACTTCGGTGGTGAAAGCAAGAGTGCCTTCACTACCGGATAACAATTTACATAGATTGAATTGTGCCTTGTCTTCCCCAAAAATCTCGTTTTTAAGCAATTCGTCAACCGCATAACCTGTATTTCTTCTGTGAATACTGGGCTTTGGGAATTCTGCTTTTATATTATTTTGCGTCTCTGAATCGGAAAGTTCCTCATACAGTTTATTATAGATTTGGGCCTCCAGCGAATTTCCTTTTGCTTTCTTTTCAAATTCTTCTTTGGAAATATCGGAGAAAGAGGCATCGCTTCCATTGGAAAGCACACATTGCATTGCAACCACCTTATCTCGGGTAACCCCATATTGAATGGATGTCGTCCCAGAAGAATTGTTCCCTACCATTCCCCCTATCATGCAACGGTTGGATGTGGAAGTGTTGGGACCGAAGAAAAGACCAAAGGGTTTTAAATATTGATTCAGTTCGTCCCGAACCACACCTGGCTCTACCGTAACTTGTTTTTTGTCTTTATCCAGACTAATGATTTTGGTAAAATAACGACTAACATCAACCACAATACCTTCTCCCACACATTGACCAGCCAACGATGTCCCAGCTGTTCTTGGAATGAGTCCAATTGTATGCGCATTGGCAAAATCCAATAAAATTTTTAGGTCGTCAGCATTTTTCGGGTAAGCCACCGCTGTTGGCAGCTTTCGATAAACCGAAGCATCTGTAGCGTAGATAGCCTTGCTCAAATTATCGAACAGCAACTCCCCTTTCAATGCTTGCGAGAGGTCTTTTAACAAATTTTTATCCAATTTGGAATACTTTTTGGAAACTAAAATGGTTTTTAGATCGTAAATCTAACACAAAACTATCTCTAATTATTAACTTAACGAGAACCTCATGAAGATTACCACATTATTTTCAGTATTTTTTTTGTTTGCAACAGTTAGCCTAAGCGCACAAAGCATTTCTGAACATGCTTTAGGATTAAGGTTGGGTGACAGCGACGGCTTCGGAGCCGAGATTTCATATCAAAAATCCATAGGACAGTACAATCGTTTAGAGTTTGACCTTGGTTGGAGGGACAGCAGGGATTTTGATGCCTTTAAATTGGCTGGCTTGTATCAATGGGTGCACCAGTTGGATGGCAATTTTAATTGGTATTACGGTGTTGGCGGCGGACTGGGCAGCGTGGATTTTGAGCCTAATCCCAATTTTGACAGTGATAACGATGGCCTTTTTGTATTTGCGGCAGGTGACATTGGTGTAGAATATGATTTTGATATTCCCTTATTGTTATCCTTGGACTTTAGACCCGAAATCGGTATTCTTGGTTACGATGGCTTTGACAATGATTTTGATTTTGACATTGCCCTTAGTATTCGATACCAATTTTAAATTAAGAAAACTTTATAGCACACCCTTGGCCCGATAAAGGCCAGGGGTTTTTTTATGCCATAAGTAATGAATACCTTAGCACTCTAAACATTTTAAAATGAAAAAACTATTTGTACTATCCTTGGGAGTTCTATTTTTAACTGCCTGTAATTCTGACCCTAAAGGATACACTTTGAGTGGTACCATAAACGGCGAACCCGAAAATGGCACCCAAATATTCTTAAAAACCACAGACTCCATCAATCAACTGGTGGATATCGATACGACCACTGTAGAAAATGGCATGTTCAGTTTCAGCGGAAATCAAGTAGAGCCTAAGATGCACTATGTTTTTGTGGACCAAGTTCGTGGCAATGTGCCAGTAATCGTTGAAAACGGCAGCATCGAAATAGAGTTTCAAAAAGATAGTATTGATCAAGCCAAAATAAAGGGCACTGAGCAAAACGATATGTTCATGGACTTTTTGACAGAATCCAGAAAACTATCGCAACGTGCACGATCTATGCAAAACGATATGCGTATGGCAGCCCAACAAAGAGATACTGCCACAGTTGCAGCTCTTCGTGAAGAATTTATGGAGTTCCAAGAAGATGCAAAGGACTTTAATTTGAACTATGCCAAAGAACATCCCAATGCCTTTGTTTCTGTATTGATTGTTGGTAACTTCTTGGCCACAAAAGCACTTCCTGTTGATGAGGTTCAAGCATTGTTCGAAGGACTTTCTCCCGAGATGAAGGCCACAGAACCCGGTAAAAGAATCGCAGAACAACTCGAAAATCTTAAATCCACCGAAATAGGTGCAGTGGCACCAGAGTTTTCGGCCCCTACTCCTACAGGTGACGTGCTTGCATTAAGCGATGTGACCAGCAACGCCAAACTGACCTTGGTAGATTTTTGGGCGGCTTGGTGCAGACCTTGTCGTGCAGAAAACCCCAACATTGTTTCGGTCTATAAAAAATATCACGAAAAAGGATTTGACGTTCTTGGTGTTTCTTTGGACAACAATTCCGAGCACTGGACCAAAGCCATTGCATCGGATGGATTGGAATGGAACCACATTTCCAACTTACAGCGTTTTCAAGACCCGATAGCACGCTTGTATAATATTAATGCAATACCTGCCGCGTTTTTATTGGATGAAAACGGTGTTATTGTAGCAAGAGACCTAAGAGGCCCTGCTTTGGAAGAAAAAGTGGCTGAAATCCTGGGCAAGAGCTAAACAGCGAAATTCTATATGAAAAAACGAGGGTCTTGATTATGTCAAGACCTTTTTTGTTGCACTATATTTTGCCCATCTTTTCCAACACAAAAAGTATGATTATCGGAATGGCCAGCAATACTACAATCAGTGTATCCGTTGCAAAAAGTTCCGGCTTAAAGAGCAAGGTGGTTGCATAGCCACCAATAGCTCCACCAAAGTGGGCCGTATGTCCTATATTACCATGTCTGCTCTTCATCCCCCAAATGGAATACAGCAAATAAGCAATACCCAAAACATAAGCAGGGAGCGGAATCGGAATGAACATTATGCCCAATTGCATATCCGGATTGAGTAAAATAGCGGCATAAAGAACGCCCATTACCGCTCCACTGGCTCCAACAGCACTGTAAAATGGCTCATCTTTATGAAAAACCAGCGCCAACAAACTACCAGCAATCAAACTGACCAAATAAATGATCAGAAATTTTATGGAACCGAACCAACTGATCACCACAGGGGCAAAAAAGTAGAGGGTGAACATGTTCAGGAACAAATGCGAAATATCAACATGTAAAAAACCAGATGTCACCATTCGTTCTTTTTGACCAGCCTGTATAGCATTGATACTGAACTTGTATCTATCAAAAAAAGCGTTGCTATTGAATCCGCGTAGGGAAACCAAAACATTGGCGACCATAATGGCAATAGTAGCAATATGTAAATTGAGCATGTAAAAAAAGGTTTGGGTTCAAATATAGCTATATTTGCACACAAGAATAGTCTATGCAGCTGGTAGTTTATATCCTTGTTTATCCATTGCTCTGGTTGATTTCCAGACTTCCCTTTAAAGTCATTTATTTTATTTCTGATGGTGTTTATGTGCTATTGTACCATGTAATAGGCTATCGGAAAAAAGTGGTGCGCAACAATTTAGCTTTGGTTTTTCCGGAAAAGTCGGAAAAAGAACGATTACTGATAGAGAAAAAGTTCTACAAGCACATGTGCGACATATTTCTGGAGATGATGAAGACCATGGGCATGAGCAAAAAAGAAATTCAGGAACGTTTTACGGTCACCAATATGGAGCTTGTGAATGGATTGGAGAAAAAAGGTCTCAATACCATGCTAATGCTTCCTCATTACGCCAGTTGGGAGTGGGTACTTTCCCTAAACCTTCAAATACTATCAAAAGGTTATGGTATCTATCAAAAAATTGAAAACAAGTATTTTGATAAGTTGGTAAGAGACATCAGGGGCAAATACAATACCGAGCTCATATCCACCAGAGAGTCCCGAAAAATTCTTAAAGCAGCAAAAGAAAGCAAAGAATTATTGATGGTGGGTATAATCAGTGACCAATCCCCCATGGTCAGTAGAACAAAGTACTGGACAGACTTTATGGGAATTGTTGTTCCTGCTCATGTTGGTGGTGAGGAAATCTGTAAAGCCAACGACTTTATTCCGATTTACCTAAAGGTTCGTAAAAAGAAAAGAGGATATTACGAAGGTTCCTTTAAAATTCTTACTGAAAACCCTTCCGAGGTGCCTGATTATGAAATTACCGATGCCTTTTTACGAGAAACCGAAAAATCCATTAGAGAGGCACCCGAGTATTATTTCTGGACCCACAAACGCTGGAAGCACAAAGACAAAGCGCCTAAAGAATTTCAACGAAAACCCACTAAAGCTGTGAATTCCTAGATTCCTGCCACTTCCTTTATTTCACTGATGATTCTATCGGCCAAACCATCGGCTTCGTCCTGTGATTTTGCCTCGGTGTAAATTCGGATAATGGGCTCTGTATTCGATTTTCTTAAGTGTACCCAGTTCTCCGGAAAATCAATCTTTACCCCATCAATAGTGGACATCTCCTCATCTTTGTATTTGTTGTGCATGGCCTCCAAAAGTGCATCCACATCCAAGTCTGGTGTCAATTGAATTTTCTTTTTGCTCATAAAGTAACTCGGATAGCTGGCACGTAGTTCAGCAACCGTTCCTCCTCGCTCAGCCATCAACATTAAGAACAAAGCAGTACCTACTAAGGCATCACGCCCATAATGGCTTTCTGGATAGATGATTCCTCCGTTACCTTCACCGCCAATAATAGCATTATTGGCTTTCATTTTGGTCACCACGTTCACCTCTCCCACTGCAGCGGCTTCATACGTTCCGCCATGTTTTTCAGTTACATCGCGTAAAGCTCTGGAAGAAGATAGGTTGGATACCGTATTCCCTTTGGTCTTGGACAATACATAATCAGCGCACGCCACCAATGTGTATTCTTCACCGAACATTTCTCCGTCGTTGCTTATAAACGCCAAACGGTCCACATCCGGGTCGACCACAATACCAAAATCGGCCTTTTCTTCAACTACTTTTTTACAGATATCGCCGAGATGCTCTTTTAATGGCTCGGGATTGTGCGGAAAGTGCCCTGTTGGGTCACAATATAGCTTTACTACTTCCACTCCCAATTCTTCAAGCAATTTGGGAATGGCGATACCTCCAGTGGAATTTACGCCATCCACAACGACTTTGAAGCTTGCTTTTTTAATGGTATCTGCATCCACCAAGGACAGCTCCAAAACTTCATCAATATGGATGTCGATATAAGAATCATTTTTAATGATTTCTCCCAAGTCATCGACCTCGGCAAATTCAAAATCCTCTTTTTCGGCCAAAGCCAAGATCTTCGCCCCTTGTTCCGCATCCAAAAACTCTCCTTTTTCATTCAGCAATTTAAGGGCGTTCCATTGCTTTGGGTTATGGCTGGCCGTTAAAATGATACCGCCGTCCGCTTTTTCCAAAGGAACCGCTATCTCTACTGTTGGTGTTGTGGACAGTCCCAAATCGATTACATCAATCCCAAGTCCGACCAAAGTGGAGACGACCAAATTTTGGATCATTTCACCAGATAAACGGGCATCACGACCAATTACGACTTTTAATTCATCTTTTTCCGAGTACGATTTTAACCAAGTACCATAAGCTGCTGCAAATTTTACAGCATCTAAAGGTGTTAGGTTATCGTTTGTATGGCCTCCAATGGTACCTCGTATTCCGGAAATTGATTTGATCAGTGTCATAATTGTTAAAAAAGTTTTTGCAAATATAGTGGGGCTTAACCGATTCCATGTTTTGAATTTGTAAATTTCGACAGAAAAGGAATTTGCCCCGATGAACTTCTTAGCGCATATCTATTTATCTTTTGATGATGAGGAAATAACATTGGGTAATTTCTTTGCCGATCATATTCGTGGCAACAAGTACAAACATTTGCCAGAAAAAATTCAGAAAGGCATTTTGCTGCACCGGGAAATCGACACCTTCACAGATGCACACCCAACTGCCAGAAAAAGCAGTAAGCGCCTTCACAAAAACTACCATCATTACAGTCGAGTGATCGTTGATATTTATTACGACCATTTTTTGGCCAAAAACTGGAGCAGTTATTCAGATGTGCCTTTGGATACTTTTGTAGAAAAGTTCTATGATTTATTGGAAGACAATTACGATATCCTACCCATGGCCACCAAACGAATGATGCCCTACATGATTGCGGACAATTGGCTGCTCAACTATGCCAATTTAGCTGGGATTGAACGTGTACTCAATGGCATGAACCGAAGAACCAAAAACAAGTCCCGAATGAATTTTGCCATTTTGGACCTTGAAGAAAACTATACTGAATTCGAAAATGAATTCACTTCATTTTTTGAAGAATTGATTACCTTTTCCAACCAAAAATTTATTTCTCTATGCGAAGACTAGTACTCCTCTTCCTCCCCCTTATCTTTTTTATCAATTGTAAGCAACAACCAGCAACACCTACTGGACTGGTCGCCGAAAAGGCCATGGTGGTATCCGCCCGTGAAGAAGCATCACAATTGGCGGTGGATCTTATGAAAAAGGGCGGAAACGCTTTTGATGCCATGGTAGCTACGGAACTTTCCCTCGTTGTCGCTTATCCGTTTGCAGGAAGCGTTGGTGGTGGTGGTTTTATGGTCTACCGCAAAAGCAATGGCGAATTCGGTGGAATCGATTATCGCGAAAAAGCCCCTTTGGCCGCTCATAAAGACATGTATTTGGATTCCTTGGGTAATGTAATTCCTGGCTTGAGTACATCGGGAGGAACCGCTGTGGGAGTACCTGGAACGGTGGCAGGAATGATTGAAGTGCACGAAAAGTTTGGAAAACTTCCATTAAAGGATATCATAGAACCTATTATCGCACTTGCCAACAAAGGCGTGGTTGTGACAGAAAAACAAGCAAAGCGATTGGAAGGATATAGGGACCAATTTATTGAAGCCAATGGTGACAGTACCAAGTTCGCAGGTCCTTTTGCTCCAGGGGATACTATAAAATATGTTGCCTATGCGAAGACACTCCAAAAAATCATGGAAGAAGGTCGCGATGGTTTCTACAAGGGCGAAGTTGCTCAAAAGCTGGCCAAGTTTGTTCAAGAAAATGGAGGTTTGATCACTGAAGAAGATCTAGAAAAATATGAAGCGGTCTGGAGAGACCCCGTTGTCTTTAACTACAAGGGCATTAAAGTAATCTCAATGAGTCCACCCAGCAGCGGAGGAGTTACCATCAACCAGATATTTAAAATGATGGAACCTTACGAAGTTGCCAAATATGGACATAACTCCACCAAAACCATCCAATTGTTCACCGAAGCATCTCGAAGGGCCTATGCTGATAGAAATTTCTATTTAGGTGATCCTGATTTTGTGGACATTCCATACGATATGCTGCTAAACGATGAATATTTACAGGACAGAATGAGCAATTTCTCTTTTGACAAAGCTACTTTATCCTCAGAGGTTAGTCATGGTGAAGTCGAAATAGTTGAAAGTGCCCAAACTACACACTATTCTATTGTGGACAGGGAAGGTAATGCCATTTCAGCTACCTCTACCTTAAACGGAGGGTATGGTTCCAAATTATATTGTGCCGAACTCGGTTTCTTTTTGAATAACGAAATGGACGATTTTAGTGCCAAACCGGGCGTACCCAATATGTTTGGACTCATTGGTGCCGAAGCCAACAGTATTGAACCGGAAAAACGCATGCTGAGCAGTATGACCCCGACCATTGTGGAAAAAGACGGGAAACTATACATGGTTGTGGGTACTCCTGGTGGTTCTACGATAATTACCGCTGTTGCGCAGACCATCTTGAATGTTTATGAGTTCAACCTAAGCATGCAAGAAGCTGTGAACGCACCCCGTTTTCACCATCAATGGTTGCCTGATATGGTGATCTTCGAACCGGAAGGCTTTTCCGAAGAGCTTAAGGCCGAATTAAAATCCAAAGGGTACATCATCAATGAAGAGCGGACCCCGATTATTGGAAAGGTTGACGCGATTCGTGTGTTGCCCGACGGAAAATTGGAAGGTGGCGCAGATAAACGTGGAGATGATACAGCGGTTGGTTATTAATTAGCATTCAATGGAATTTGACGTTGTTGTTTTGACGGACCATAGGTATGTGGACCCAAATGAAAAGACACCCTACATTCAAAATGTACTGCAAGAAGACCAACTGGTATTGGAAGCATTGCAAAATCAAGGGTTACATGTGGTGAGAAAATCATGGGACGACCCGGATTTTGATTGGTCAACCACCAAATATGCCTTGTTCCGGACCACTTGGGACTATTTTGACCGCTATGCGGAATTCTCAGAATGGTTGGAAAAAGCATCAAAACAAACACAGTTTATCAATTCCAAAGAGCTGATTTATTGGAATATTGACAAGCACTATTTTCAAGACCTATCCAATGCTGGAGTGAATGTTCCCAAAACGGTGTTCGTGGAAAAAGGTTCAGAAACCACCCTTGAAGGAACTATTCAACGTGCGAAGTCCGATTATGGTTTCGCCACGGACACGTACATTTTAAAGCCATGTGTTTCCGGAGCAGCACGTCACACCTACAAGATCAAAAATGATACAGTTTCCGAGCACGAAGCTGTTTTTCAAGATTTGATAAAAGAGGAAGCCATGATGCTTCAGGAATTTCAGCACCACATTGTTTCGGAAGGAGAAATTTCCATGATGGTTTTTGACGTGCAGTTTACCCATGCTGTGTTGAAAATTGCCAAAGCTGGCGATTTTAGGGTACAGGATGATTTTGGTGGAACTGTTCATAACTATTCGCCGAGTGCTTCGCAAATAGCATTTGCAAAAAGTGTGGTGTATGCTGCACCAGAATTACCAGTTTATGCACGGGTAGATATTTTTAAAGATAATGATGGTAATTGGGCACTGGCCGAATTGGAGATTTTTGAACCGGAATTATGGTTCCGTCTTAACCCAACAGCTGCACATACAGTTGCGGAGGCCATTAAAAACAAATTCTTCTCTTAAAATTATTTGGCTATCTGCTTTTTCAACTCTTCCATGGACTGCTGTAGTTGCTTTAAAAGGCCTGTTTCGGTAGTTGCGTCAACATTAAAGGTCAACTTACTGCTCACCTCCCAAATCTCTTGAATTTGAAAGGGTTTGATTTCGTAAGGCGGGTAGGTTTCGTTTAAGGAAACCAAGGTGATGTTATTGGAATTGGGCTTGCGCTCTATTTTCTTCACCATCACGGAATCTTGTAATACCACCACATACATTTTATTGGGGCTCACATGGTCTATATGCTCAATAGCACGTGCCAACACCCAATCGTTGGGTCTTAAATTGGGCAACATACTATCCCCTTCCACCTGAAAACCACGATAGGTCGCATTACGGAACTCAGGTATGGGCATATCAAAAGCGGGCAACTGCCTATACCAACTTGTATCAGAAATATTCTGTGGATACCCTGCCGCAGCTTTGGCATTTACCATCACCATGTTGTCATTATCGGAATTATCAACAGTGACCACTTTAGGAATAACACTGGTTTTGGAGGTATCCAAATGCTTTTGATCACTTTCACCGAACAACCACAATGGATTAATCTTGAACTGCTTCAAAAGTTCAGCCACTACTTTACCAGAAAGCTTGGTTCTCCCCCGCTCTATGTCGGCCGTGGTATTTTTAACCCCCAGTAATTTGGCGAACTCAGTTTGGGTGTAGCCAAGCTCCCTGCGGATATCGGTAAATCTTTTTAGGGTTATTTCATTTTCCATCATCAATTCAATAATGTCATGTCGAGCGCAGTCGAGACATCTAGCAACATATTATTCTCGAAAGCAACCAGACAGACAATCCATTCTCAAATATAGCTATTTTGGAATATTTCCAAAAACTTTTATGGATTATTTCCATTTATTGGATTATTTCCATATTTTTGATTGGAATATTTCCAAGTTATGAATTTTGAACGAATAAGAGAAAAACTGAACATATTGGCAGATGCTGCCAAATACGATGTCTCTTGTGCAAGTAGTGGCAGTGACCGAACGAATAAAACCAAAGGATTGGGAAATGCTTCCAAAATGGGAATATGCCATAGCTATACAGCAGATGGCCGATGTGTTTCCTTATTAAAAATCCTATTGACCAACCATTGTATTTTTGATTGCGCCTATTGCGTAACCCGAAAAAGTAATGATGTCCCGAGGGCCGCTTTCAAGGTACAGGAAGTGGTAGACCTCACCATCAATTTTTATCGCAGAAATTATATCGAAGGGCTTTTTTTGAGTTCCGGGATTTTCAAAAGTCCCGACCACACCATGGAACGTTTGGTGGCCGTTGCCAAAAAACTGCGCGAAGAAGAAAATTTCAACGGCTATATCCATTTAAAATCCATTCCTGGGGCCAGCGATGAATTAATGTACGAAGCTGGATTGTACGCCGACCGACTTTCTGTAAACATCGAAGTTCCTACCATCTCAGGATTAAAATTATTGGCACCGGACAAAAAACATGAAGATTTCACCAAACCTATGGAAAAGGTGAAAAA
This sequence comes from uncultured Allomuricauda sp., assembly GCF_947258355.1. Taxonomy (GTDB): domain Bacteria; phylum Bacteroidota; class Bacteroidia; order Flavobacteriales; family Flavobacteriaceae; genus Flagellimonas. The sequence goes on along the minus strand of NZ_CAMYIC010000059.1, from coordinate 76,496 downwards.
TGAAATTGTACGTTACAAATCAGAGCGAAAAATCATAAAGACTACACCAAAATATGCCCCGGCAGGACAAAGTACTCAAATGATTGTGGGAGCTTCGGGAGAATCGGATAAGGATATTATGTATTCCGCGACCTATTACTATAAAACCTTCAATATGAAGCGTGTATATTATTCCGGTTATGTTCCAGTAACCCATGATTCCCGCTTGCCGGCCATTGGTTCCCAAGTACCTATGTTACGTGAAAACCGATTGTACCAAACGGATTGGCTATTGCGTTTTTACGGCTTTTCCATTGGAGAAATCTTGAACAACCAGCATCCCAACCTGGATATGGATGTAGATCCAAAGCTCTCGTGGGCCTTGCGCAACCTGCACCATTTTCCTGTGAATATAAATACGGCCGACAAACAACTACTGGCCCGAATTCCGGGTATTGGAATGCGGTCGGTTGACAAAATTGTAAAAGCCAGGAAATTTAGAAAACTGAACTGGGACCACCTCAAAAAGATTGGTGTGGCCCTCAACCGTGCCCAATATTTTATGGTATGCGATTCCCGGCACTGGGAACGCCGTGATCTGGATGCGGATAAAATTAAAGGTATGATTCTACAGAATTCCTCGGGAAAATTTAGGAATCAGTACAGTACACAATTGTCATTGTTCAATTAACCATAAACAATGAGCAATTGACATTGAAAGAAACAAAAAATGCAAGCGCTATGAATGCTTCAACAACCTTAGTTTATGACGGTAGCTTTAACGGATTCTTGACCGCCGTATTTGTCGCCTTTGATGAAAAAATCAATGTAGCCGACATCCAAAAGAACGATCAAACCCAAAGCGGATTGTTTTCTGATACAGAGACCGTTTTCACCCATGTGGAAAAAGCCAAACGTGTTTGGAACGGTGTCCGCAATAAAAGCCACAATGCGATTTCCAATGTCTATTTTGCTTTTTTAAGTGAAGCAGAAGGCGTGGAAATGATGCTTTACTCCTACATCCAAAAATTGATGCGCACCAAAAATGGCAAGTATTTGGATTATTCTGACTCCACAGTGCTCTACATAGCACAGCTGGCCAGAAAAGTGGGACGGGAGAAACACCGAATGGAGGCTTTTGTTCGGTTCCAATTGACCAAGGACGAAATCTACTTTGCAAACATTGAACCTGATTTTGATGTGCTACCGTTAATTTCCAAACATTTTCGTGACCGCTACGCTGACCAAAAATGGTTGATATATGATGTGAAACGCAAGTATGGCATTTATTACGATTTGGACCATGTAGAGATGGTATCCCTGAATTTAAAGGATATCCACTATAACAAAACGGTTAAAAATGATGCCTTTACCAATGAGGAATATGAATACCAAACCCTTTGGAACGATTATTTTAAAAGTACCTATATTGCGTCGCGTATCAACCCTAAATTACATACACAACACGTTCCAAAACGCTATTGGAAGTATTTAAGTGAGAAGAAGGAAGCGGTTTGATTACCCTTTACTTTTCTCTCCTACAAAATGGTCGCTTTTGGTCTTGAACAGTACATTAAAACTGGTCAAACTGCCATAAATTCGGGTAATATATTGTTGTAGGTCTATCTTTTCTTGGTCGTCCAGGTTCTTGCTGCTGTTTATCTTTTGCTCCATCACACGGATGCGGTCGCGCACCATCACAATTTTATGGAAAAAAGTATCAATCGGCATTTCTTTATTGGCAGTAGTGTCCCCAGTTTCTAAAACCAGTTTACCGCCTCTCCACTTATCGGCCATGGCCACTTTTTCATGCGTATCGCTCCACTTTTCCAATATTTTCACCAAGGAGCGTTCCACATCAAAAAAACTGACGCTATCCACTTCATCTTCCACAGCTTCAATGACTTCAAAATCTGAATCCAGATCAATGGTTTCCAATCCATTTTCCAAAAATGTTACCCAATAATGTTTGGACGATACGTTGGTTACCACACCTTTTCCATAATCCGGATGATCTATTCTAGAGCCAATACCTAATAATTTCATTTTAAATTCTTTTCTGTCAGGTCGAGCGCAGTCGAGACCCAACATTGGATAAACAAGCACCTCTCGACTGCGCTCGAGGTGACAATGTACACGGTAAAAATAATCCATCAATTCATAAAAACGAAACCAGAGGTCACTTCCTTTTTACATCCCAAATCGCTATTTTTGAGGTTTGCTATGATTTATGATCAATTACGAAGAAAATATTGAGGTTAAGGGCGCAAGGGTCCATAACCTGAAAAATATAGATGTTACCATACCCCGTGAAAAACTGGTGGTAATCACGGGACTTTCGGGAAGTGGAAAATCCTCTTTGGCCTTTGATACCATTTACGCGGAAGGACAGCGTAGGTACATTGAAACCTTTTCTGCCTACGCCCGGCAGTTTTTGGGTGGATTGGAGCGCCCCGATGTGGATAAAATCGATGGACTTTCACCTGTAATCGCCATTGAACAGAAAACCACTTCAAAATCCCCTCGCTCTACCGTTGGAACCATAACCGAAGTGTATGACTTTTTACGATTGTTGTTTGCTCGTGCTGGCGATGCCTACAGTTACAACACTGGTGAAAAAATGGTAAGCTACAGCGATGAACAGATCAAGGATTTAATCATTGAGTCGTACAAGGACAAGAAAATCAATGTGCTGGCTCCTGTCATTAAGTCAAGAAAAGGACATTACCGCGAATTGTTTGAACAGATTGCAAAGCAAGGTTTTGTAAAGGTGCGGGTCGATGGGGAGATTACCGACATCACCAAAGGAATGAAGGTTGACCGATACAAAACCCACGATATTGAGATTGTAATCGACCGCTTGAAAGTCGGCCATAGTGAAGATTTCCATAAACGGCTGAGCGAAACCATCAACACGGCCATGTACAGCGGTGACAATGTGCTCATGGTGTTGGAAGAAGGCGAATCGGTACCAAGATATTTCAGTAGGGATTTGATGTGTCCGTCATCGGGCATCTCCTACCCCACTCCCGAGCCCAACACGTTTTCCTTTAACTCTCCAAAAGGCATGTGTCCTGAATGCAGTGGATTGGGGCATGTTTTTCAAGTCAATGAGAATAAAATCATCCCGAACAAAAAAATATCCATCAAATCCGGAGGGCTTGCCCCTCTAGGTGAATACAAAAAGTCTTGGGCCTTCAAACAACTGGAAACCATTGCGCAACGCTACAATTTCGACCTTTCGGATGCGATAGAAAAAGTACCGGCCGAAGCCATGGATGTTATTTTGAACGGCGGCAAGGAAAGTTTTGAGGTGGACTCCAAAAGTCTAGGGGTCAAAAGACAATACAAGATTGATTACGAAGGAATTTCCAACTTCATCAAAACACAATACGAAGAAGCCAACTCCACTTCCATTAAAAGATGGGCGAAGGATTACATGGACAAAGTGGAATGTCCCGCTTGTGAAGGTTCCCGTTTACGTAAAGAGTCACTCTACTTTAAGATAGATGGCAAAAACATTGCCGAATTGGCTCACATGGACATTGCTGAGCTTGCCAATTTATTCAAACATTTGGAGGATACTTTGGAGGGCAACCAAAAGAAAATTGCCGAGGAAATTATCAAGGAAATCAAGGCAAGGGTTGGTTTCTTGCTGGATGTAGGGCTTGATTACCTCTCCTTGAACCGAAGTTCAAAATCGTTATCAGGTGGTGAAGCACAGCGGATTAGACTGGCCACTCAGATCGGCTCGCAATTGGTTGGCGTACTCTACATTTTGGATGAACCAAGTATTGGCCTGCACCAGCGGGACAATGAACGATTGATTCATTCCCTGGAATCGCTTCGTGATATTGGGAATTCTGTTATTGTGGTAGAGCACGACCGTGATATGATCGAAAGTGCCGACCATGTTATCGATATTGGCCCAAAAGCGGGAAAACACGGTGGTGAAATCATTTCCGAAGGAAGCCCCAAAGAGTTGATTGACCACCATACGATGACAGCACAGTATATAACTGGAGAAGTTGAAATCCCGGTACCGGCAAAACGACGTAAGGGAACGGGCAAAAAAATTACGCTCTCAGGTTGCACGGGCAACAACTTAAAGAATGTGACGGTAGACTTCCCTTTGGGAAAACTGATTGGAGTAACCGGCGTTTCAGGAAGTGGCAAATCCACTTTGGTTAACGAAACTCTTTACCCGATTATGAACGCCCATTATTTTAACGGTGTTAAAAAACCGATGCCCTATAAAAAAATCAAGGGGTTGGAGCATATCGATAAGGTAATCGATATCAACCAGTCCCCTATTGGTCGTACGCCACGTTCCAATCCTGCAACCTATACTGGGGTTTTTAGTGAAATACGTTCGCTTTTTGCTAAAACTACCGAAGCTACCATACGAGGCTATAAACCTGGAAGATTTAGTTTTAATGTGGCAGGTGGAAGGTGTGAAACCTGTCAAGGAGGAGGACTCAAGGTTATAGAAATGAACTTTTTGCCAGATGTTTATGTGGAATGTGAGACTTGCAACGGAAAAAGGTTCAATAGGGAGACCTTGGAAATCCGCTACAAGGGAAAGTCCATTGCAGATGTCTTGGAAATGACCATCAATGAAGCTGTGGATTTCTTTGAGAATATTCCAAAAATTCATCGTAAACTTAAGACAATAAAAGATGTAGGTTTGGGTTATATATCATTAGGGCAGCAATCCACTACCCTCTCTGGTGGAGAGGCCCAACGAGTAAAATTGGCAACAGAGCTCTCCAAAAGAGATACTGGAAACACATTTTACATCCTCGACGAACCGACCACAGGCTTACATTTTGAAGATATTCGAGTTCTCATGGAAGTGCTAGAACGTTTGGTGGATAAAGGGAACACCATTTTAGTAATAGAACACAATATGGATGTGATCAAAATGATGGATCATATCATCGATATTGGCTACGAAGGGGGAAGAGGCGGTGGAATGGTCGTTGCAACAGGTACCCCCGAAGAAGTGGCCAAGGACAAGAAAAGTTATACCGCGAAGTTTTTAAAGAAAGAATTGGACAATACAAAACAAAAAATTGCACGAGCAGTTTAAAATAGCAGACAACTATGCAAATGCGTAAAGAACAACATTCCAAAGGCTGGAATGAGATAAAGACAAACGATTCATGGGCCATATTCAAAATTATGGGTGAGTTTGTCAATGGATTTGAAAAAATGAGCGTAATAGGCCCTTGTGTATCCATTTTTGGGTCGGCCAGGGTTCGGGAAGGGCACCGCTATTACGATTTAGCGGTAAAAATCTCCCAAAAAATTGCCGAAGCTGGCTATGGGGTCATCACAGGAGGAGGGCCAGGAATCATGGAAGCTGGCAACAAGGGAGCAAACTTAGCAGGAGGCACCTCGGTGGGCTTGAACATAGACCTTCCATTTGAACAACATGACAATCCCTTTATCGATGATGATAAGAGCCTTGATTTTGATTATTTCTTTGTTCGAAAAGTAATGTTTGTAAAATACTCACAAGGCTTTGTGGTAATGCCAGGTGGTTTTGGAACCCTTGACGAGTTCTTTGAAGCACTTACGTTGATTCAAACCCATAAAATACATACATTCCCAATAATTCTTGTTGGCACGGAGTTTTGGAAAGGATTGATGGATTGGATCAAAAACACTTTGGTCGAGGCAGGTAATATCAGTCCAAAAGATCTTGACTTGATCAAATTAGCGGATACAGAAGATGAAGTGGTCGAAATTATAGATGCCTTTTACAAAGGCCGAACACTCAGTCCAAACTTTTAATTATTGTTTTGCATTGATTAACCCTCGAGTAATACTTAGCGTTTTGCTTCTTGTCACTATGGTGCACCCTAAACTTTTAGGGCAGCACAAAAACGAAATAGTGGCAACTCTCGATGGCCCCACCAATCAAATACGGATCAAACAACATTTTACATACACCAATCAATCAAACCGGGGACTTTCCACTTTATATTTCAACGATTGGAACCATGCCTATTCCAATAAGAACACCGCGCTTGCCAAAAGGTTTGCGGAAGAATTCAACCGAAGCCTTCATTTGGCAAAAGATAGGGAGAGAGGTAAAACCACCATCAGAACCATTGTAGATGAAAACTATACCGGACTGGACTGGAAAAGAGAAGGGAATATGGATATTATTTCCGTTACCTTAAACGAAATTCTAAAACCGGGTGAATCAATCCAATTATTTTTCACCTATACCATAAGGCTGCCCGAAGCAAAATTTACGGGATACGGACATACAAACAGTCGCGGATTCAATTTAAAAGATTGGTACTTTACACCAGCCGTTTTCGATGGGGATTGGAAGTTATACAACAATATAAATCTAGATGACCTCTATACCGATGTCACCGAGACAAGAATCAATTTTACTTATCCTGAAAACCTATTCCTAGCCTCAAATTACAGGATGTCCAGTGTTTCAAGTTTTCCGGGAGGGCAACATGTCCAGCTTTTTGGTGACAAAAGAAAAAACTGTGAGCTTATTCTAACAATCGATGACAGGTTTACCCAACATGTTACCAGTTACATAACAATTACAACAGATATCGAGTCCAACAAATATGAGGAAATCACACAGGGAATATCCATAAATAAAATAGCTCAATTTCTTCATGAAAATTTAGGGAACTATCCCCACGACAATCTTCTTGTAAGTGAATTTGACTATAACAAATCCCCGCTTTATGGAATAAGCCAACTACCCTCTTTTATTAGGCCATACGAAGAACAATTTCAATTTGAAATGAAGTTCTTAAAAACAGCCATTCGTAATTATTTAAAAGAATCCCTGTATCTGGACCCACGAAAAGAGCGATGGGTAAACGACGCCATCGGTTTTTATCTTATGATAAAATATGTTGATGAGCACTACCCCGATAAAAAACTGGCCGGGAAACTTTCTAAAATATGGGGGATAAAAAATTTCCATTTTGCACAAATGGATTTTAACGAACAGTACGCACTCTTCAGTATGCTCTCTGCTCGAAAAAATATCGATCAGGCATTGACCACCTCCAATGATTCCTTAATCAAGTTCAACCAGAAAATAGCCAATGGTTATAAAGCCGGTCTTGGAATGTCCTACCTGTCCGCCTTTTTGGGTGAAAACAAAATTGACAGTACTGTTCTGGATTTTTATAAAAATCACAAACTAAAACAGCAGGTGACCGCTGCTGATTTTAGAAAAACGATAGAAAAATACGCTGATAAGGATGTGGATTGGTTCTTTGATGAATACGTCTCTACCGATAACAAAATTGATTATAAAATCAAGAGAATTGAAAAGACAGATGATTCCATCACTTTTGTTCTAAAGAACAAACAGGGAACCAATGTACCCATATCTGTTTTTGGGCTTGAAAATGATTCTGTTGTGTCCCGCTATTGGTTTACGGATATCGACACTACCAAAAGCATTACCATTCCTCGAAAAAGCGAAGATCGCTTGGTACTGAACTATGATCAAAAAATTCCCGAATTCAACCAACGCGATAACTGGAAGACCTTAAACGGATTCTTTTCCAGTAACAAAAAGTTGAAATTTCAATTTTTTAAGGATACCGAGGACCCATATTATAATCAGGTTTTTTATGTGCCGATCGCAAATTTCAACCTGTATGATGGTATAACACCCGGTCTTAGACTTTACAACAAAACATTTTTGGAAAGACCATTCCAATATGATATTTCACCCACCTATTCGTTCTTGGAACGCACTTTAGTGGGCAAAGCCAGTTTTAGGTACCGTAAGTATCATAAAAAAACAGGTTTATATGTGACCAATTACTCTTTTTCTGCATCCACTTCCCATTTTCAGGAAAATTCTCGGTTCTCTACATTGACCCCTGCCGTAAGTTTCGGTTGGAGACCCAACGACTTGCTTTCTAACAGGAGGCAATTTCTCTTGTTAAGGTATAGAAGTGTCTTTAGGAGCATCGACGATAGCTTGATAGGTGAATTGGACACGGATCCCGACTATGGCGTCATGAATGTTCGTTACACCGATGTGGACAACAACATACTCAACTACTCCTCTTGGTCGGTAGATGCACAGCATTCCAGCGAATTTACCAAACTTGCTTTTGAACTGGAGTATCGAAAACTGTTTCAAAGCAATAGGCAATTGAACCTGCGCTTTTATGCTGGTAAGTTTTTACGAAACAAGACCGAGTCCGACTTTTTCAGTTTCGCCTTGGATAGGCCAACAGATTATATGTTCGACCTTGCCTATTTGGGTAGATCTGAAGATTCCGGTTTATACAGTCAACAAGTAATTATTGCCGAGGGTGGTTTTAAATCCAAGCTCGAAAATCCATTTGCCAATGATTGGATTGCCACCACCAATGCAAGCACCAATATTTGGAGGTGGGTCGAAGCTTACGGTGATCTCGGGTTTTTAAAAAACAAAGGCGATAGTGCACGTTTTGTTTATGACTCTGGAATACGACTGAATTTGGTGACTGATTATTTTGAGCTGTACTTCCCCGTTTATTCCAATAGGGGTTGGGAAATTGCAGAGGATGACTATGGTCAACGTATTCGTTTTGTAGTGACCATAAGCCCAAGAACACTTGTTGGGCTATTCACTAGGAAGTGGTTTTAATTATCAAATTGATAATATATAGCTCTATATGAAAATGTTTATTGTGAAATCACTAATGTTTAGATAGAATTATTATATTATATTCATTTTATTAACAGCGTTGTGTATTGCAATTCTGATGGTTTTTTAGTAATTTTGCAGAAATCTTCTACAACCCATGAAACCTAATCCTAGTACGAGTAACGATATTTCTTTTGATGATTTTAAATCTCAAATTCTTCAAGATTATGAGACTGCGGTCACCAGTAGGGAATGTAGCTTAATGGGAAGAAGGGAGGTCCTTTCTGGAAAAGCCAAATTCGGAATTTTTGGTGATGGTAAGGAACTACCTCAATTGGCCATGGCAAGGGCATTTCAAGATGGTGATTTCAGAAGTGGATATTACCGAGACCAAACCTTTATGATGGCATTGGGCTATCTGACTCCCAAAGCATTTTTTCATGGACTTTACGCCACTACGGATTTAGAAAAGGAACCTATGAGTGCGGGAAGACAAATGGGTGGGCATTTTGTCACCCATAGTCTAAATGAAGACGGCACATGGAAGAATCTAACAGAGCAAAAGAACAGTAGCGCCGATATTTCCTGTACGGCAGGTCAAATGCCTCGTTTGCTTGGACTTGCGCAAGCTTCCAAAATATACAGACATGTTGATGGTATTGACCAAACCAACTTTTCCGACAATGGGAATGAGGTGGCCTGGGGAACCATAGGCAATGCCAGTACTAGTGAAGGTCACTTTTTTGAGACTTTAAATGCCGCGGGAGTAATGCAAGTACCCATGGTGATCAGTGTTTGGGATGACGAATATGGTATTTCCGTTCCATCGGAATATCACACCACCAAAGGCGATATTTCAGAGGCGCTTAGCGGGTTGCAACGAGATGAAGAACACGATGGTTTTGAAATTTTAAAAGTAAAGGGGTGGGATTATACAGCACTTATCCATGCTTTTGAAAATGCTTCAGATATAGCTCGCGAAGGTCATGTACCCGTGCTAATCCATGTTACTGAACTCACCCAACCCCAAGGACATTCCACATCAGGGTCCCACGAAAGGTACAAGTCTTCCGAGCGTTTGGAATGGGAACGTGAGAATGACTGCAATAAAAGGTTTAGGGAATGGATCATTGAAAATGGCATAAGTACCGAAGAAGAACTGAAAAAAGTAGAGCGCGAAATAAAACACAAGGTACGTGCTGCAAAAAAAGAAGCCTGGTCCGAGTTTTTAAAACCACAATTAGAAGCCAAAAAACAATTGGTGCACTTGCTCGATAAAGTTGCTGCCCAAAGCCCAAACCGAGCATTCATCAATAAAATAAAAAATGATCTGATCGCCATTGAAGAACCTTTGAAGAAGGATTTGGCATCTAAATCAAGAAATGCACTGCGATATCTTTTAGGGGAATCCACTCCTGAAAAACAGCAACTTCAACAATGGGTAGACCACTTCATATCCACCAACGAGTACCAATATGGGTCACATCTGTACAACGAGGTAGGCAACAAGTCCACCAAAATTGAGCCTGTGCCCCCCTCCTATTCCAATGATACCGACGAGGTAGATGGAAGGGTTATATTAAGGGACAACTTCGACGCATTGTTCAGCAAGTACCCAGAAGCTTTGGTGTTTGGTGAAGACACCGGGAATATTGGAGATGTAAACCAAGGTCTCGAAGGTCTACAAAAGAAGTACGGTGAGCTCAGAGTATCGGATACAGGGATAAGAGAGACTTCCATTATTGGGCAAGGTATTGGTATGGCACTTCGCGGATTACGTCCAATTGCGGAAATACAGTATTTGGATTACATCCTTTATGCCATTCAAACCTTAAGCGATGATTTGGCCACTCTTATGTACCGTACCGTTGGAAAACAAAAAGCACCGCTGATTGTTCGTACAAGAGGACACCGTTTGGAAGGAATTTGGCATTCCGGCTCCCCAATGGGTGGTTTAATCCACTTACTGCGGGGAATGTATGTATTGGCCCCGAGAAACATGACGCAAGCAGCTGGTTTTTACAATACACTAATGAAAAGCGATGAACCCGCTTTGATAATAGAAAGTTTGAACGGGTACCGACTAAAGGAAAAAATGCCATCCAACTTAGGTGAATTCTGTACACCCATCGGTAAAGTGGAAACAGTTAAAGAGGGAACAGACATTACCTTACTATCTTATGGCTCTACACTCAGAATTGTTGAGAAAGTGGCACAAGACCTCTTGGAAGTCGGTATAGATGCTGAGGTTATTGATGCACAGTCGCTTCTTCCGTTCGATTTAAATCATGATGTGGTAAAGAGTTTAGAAAAAACCAATCGTTTTTTGGTAATAGATGAAGACGTTCCTGGCGGATGCTCTGCATACTTAATGCAAGAAGTTGTTGAAAAACAAGGTGGTTATAAATTTTTGGATAGTGCGCCACAAACATTGTCCGCAAAGCCCCATCGCCCAGCATACGCTTCGGATGGAGATTATTTTTCCAAACCAAATGCAGAGGACATTTTTGAAAAAGTATACCAGATAATGCACGAATCCGACCCAAAATCATATCCAGCTTTAAGATAACATATTGTTGGATACTTTTTTGGCAGTAACACTTTTCGTCGATAATTGTCACGTTTTTTAAAACTTAATTTATATTTTCACGTGGACTAAATTTTCCCCACATGAAAAATAATACATTGATACACCTAGGACTGGCACTGTTAAGAATTGTACCATCCGCATTTATGCTTACTCATGGTTACCCCAAGCTAATGAACCTGATTAATGGGAACACCGAATTTGCCAATCCTTTTGGAATTGGTCAAGCACCATCGCTATTTTTGACCGTTGTGGCTGAGTTTGTTTGTCCACTACTTATCATCATCGGGTTTAAAACCAGATGGGCTGCTATTCCTACGGCATTCACGATGTTTGTTGCCGGGTTTGTAATCCACGGCGCCGACCCATTTGGAAGAAAAGAAATGGCCTTACTTTACATGACCGTTTTTGTAGTTATCATGCTATTGGGCCCAGGTAAATACAGCGTGGACAAAAAATAATTCTAGATAATTTCGGAAAGGAGTTCTTTCAGCAAATCGGCCTGTGCCATATTGCTGGCACCCACTCCTTTGCTTTTTAGATCCAAGGTTCTAAGATTTGAGATAATTCCGCTAACCCTTTTCATAGGATAATTGCGAGCGGCCACTACATACTCGTTCACAAAATATGGGTTTACTCCAAGCACTTTGGCCACATTGCCGGGAGAATGGTCCTTAAGTCCATGGTACTGTAATAACTGTGTAAAGAAGGTGTTCAGAAGGGTTATGGTAACCACAAATGGATTGTCCTTGGGATTTTGCGCGAAATAATCTATGATTCGAGAAGCTTTTTTCACATTGCGCTCACCAATGGCCTTTTTTAGTTCAAAATTGTTGAAATCCTTACTGATTCCAATGTGCTCTTCAATCAATTCCGGGGTTATTTCCGTGGTAGATGGAACAATCAAGGTCAGTTTATCCAATTCATTGCTGATTTTGCTCAGGTCGGTTCCCAAGAATTCTACCAGCATCACACAGGACTTGGGGGAAATCTTATACTTTTTGCTCGCCAAGGTTCTACGAATCCAATCCGCAACCTGATTATCATATAGCTTTTTACTTTCAAAGAGCTCCCCCGTCTTATTTATGGATTTGTATAGCTTTTTACGCTTGTCCAACTTCTTGTACTTGTAACATAACACCAAAATAGTGGTCGGCTGTGGGTTTTCGGCATATGGAACAAGGTTTTCTATGGTTCGGGAAAGATGTTGCGCTTCCTTAACGATGACAACTTGATACCGCGCCATCATAGGGAAACGCTTGGCGTTCGCCACGACTTCATCAACCGAGGTGTCTTTTCCATAAAGTACCATTTGGTTGAATCCCTTTTCATCTTCGGTGAGGACGTTTTCGGCAATGTATTGAGAAATCCTATCTATATAATAAGGCTCCTCACCCATTAAAAAATAAATAGGTTTTGGGTTTCCGTTGTTGATTTCCGCTACGATCTCCTTTACTTTGTCCATTCAAATTATATCACCAGTTTTGTAGAATGCAAGATCTTAATTTTCCGCCTTATTCGTTTCGAATCAAAAATAGCCAAAATAGACAGTACATTTTTGATGGGCTACGTAAAAAATTTGTGATGCTCCAACCCGAGGAATGGGTGCGACAGCATGTACTTCGATATTTGGTGTTCACAAAAAATTACCCCAAGAGTTTGATCAATGTGGAAAAGCAGCTCACGGTCAACAACTTAAAGAAGCGATACGATGTTGTAGTGTTCAATCCAGATGGCTCTATTTTTCTTTTGATCGAATGCAAAGCGCCCGAGGTAAAGATCACCCAAGATACTTTTGATCAGATAGCTCGATACAATTACGAACTCAAGGCCGAATACTTGATGGTGACCAATGGTTTGGACCATTACTACTGTAAAATGGACCACGAGAATGAAAAGTATACGTTTTTGAAGGATATTCCTGATTTTAGCCGTTAATTTGCCTCCGTTTTGAAAATCGCCGTAGTCATACTCAATTGGAATGGAGAAGCCTTGCTCGAAAGGTTCCTGCCTTCGGTCATGGAGTATTCTAATGGAGCTGATATTTATGTGGTGGACAATGCGAGTACGGATGGGTCTGTGGAATTTTTAGAACAAAACTATCCATCTGTCGGAATTGTCCAAAACGATTCCAATGGAGGTTTTGCCAAAGGCTACAACGATGGTCTCAAACATATAGAGGCCGACATCTTCTGTCTTTTGAATTCCGATGTGGAAGTAACTCCGAATTGGCTGGAACCTATTAAGGATGCTTTTGACACCAAACCCGAAGCCTCTATAATACAACCCAAGATTTTAGACCTGATTCAAAAAGACCATTTTGAATATGCTGGGGCCGCAGGCGGATTCATTGATATGTTTGGATACCCGTTCTGTAGGGGGCGTATCTTCCAGACCATAGAAAAGGATGAGGGCCAATACGACGACATCAAAGAAGTATTCTGGGCAACAGGAGCCTGTATGTTCATTAAAAGCGAGGTGTTTCGGGAATTGGGAGGCTTTGATGAAGACTACTTTGCGCATCAAGAAGAAATCGACCTTTGTTGGAGAGCCAAAAATGCTGGACATGAAGTGTATTATGTTGGGCATAGCCATGTGTATCATTTGGGAGGCAGTACATTATCCAACATGAATCCGAAGAAGACCTTTCTCAATTTTAGGAATTCGCTCTATTCCATCACCAAAAACCTCCCCAGAAAAAAAGCATTGCCCTTGGTTTTCGCCCGTTTACTCTTTGATGCAATTGCAGCTTTACGCTTTGTTTTTCAATTAAAATTTGACCACTGCTTTGCCATTTTAAAGGCACATCTAAGTTTTTATGGTAACTTTATAAAAATGTACAGAAAACGGGAAAAAGCTAATTTTATATTAAAGTACTATGCTACGACATCCATAGTGTGGTCTTACTTCGTACATCAAGTAAAGAATTTTAACATTTTAGTAAAAGATTAACGAAGCCGAAATATAGGTACCTTGCTTTTTATCTAATTTTGGTGTAGTTTTTTAACATTTGATAAATCTAACAATCCTTAAATTATACTCTGAACTATGAAAAAAGTTTTTCTAGGAACATTGGCAATGACAGTTCTTTTATCTTCTTGCGTATCGCAGAAGAAATATGCCGAACTGGAGGCCAAACACAAAGAAACCCAAGATCTATTGAACTCTGCAACCGTTAAATTGAACGATTGCTTGGAAGAAAAAGCAACTGCAGATTCCAGGTTGAAAACCCTCGAAGATCAAAACGCATTCCTAAAAGCGAACAACCAAGAGCTCATTAACAATATGGGCAACTTGACAACGCTTACCACAAAAGGTGCTGAAAACCTTGAGAAATCATTGGAAAGTCTTCGTGAAAAAGACCTTACCATCAGAAAATTACAAGATGCCGTTACACGCAGAGACTCTGTAAACCTTGCTTTGGTACAGAGCCTTAAAGGTGTGTTGGGCAACTTGGATGACGAAGACATCGAAATCAGTGTTGAAAAAGGTGTTGTATTCGTATCCATTTCCGATAAATTATTGTTTAGAAGCGGAAGCTACAACGTAACAAGTGCAGCGAAAGAAGTACTTGGAAAAGTGGCCAAAGTGGTAAACAACAAGCCTGACTTTGAGTTTATGGTAGAAGGACATACCGATAACGTGCCTTACAGAAGCGGTGTTCTGTTGGACAACTGGGACCTTAGTGCCAAAAGAGCAACATCTGTTGTGAGAATTCTGCAGAACGATTTTGGTGTAGATCCTGCTAGAATGACAGCAGCTGGACGTAGCTACTACGTACCACTTGTTGATAACGATACTTCTGCCAATAGAGCTAAAAACAGAAGAACAAGAATCGTTGTACTTCCAAAAATCGATCAGTTTTACAACATGATTGAAGAAGGCATGAAAGATCCTGCCATCGGAGGTACTGGAAAATAAGAATAAGCTTTAGCTTAAAAATAGAAAAGCGGCCTAAAAGGCCGCTTTTTTTATTAGTATATCTCCAGACTTCCTTTTCCTTCCCGTATTACTTCGGGCTCATCACCCGATAGGTCGATAACCGTAGAAGCCACATTATCACCATATCCGCCATCAATTACAATATCAACAAGGTTCTGCCATTTTTCAAAAATAAGTTCTGGGTCTGTAGTATACTCCAAAACATCATCGTCATCACGAATGGATGTGGATACAATGGGGTGTCCCAATTCTGACACCAAAGCCCTGGCTATTGCATTATCCGGAACACGAATACCCACTGTCTTCTTTTTCTTAAAATCTTTGGGCAGGTTATTGTTGCCTGGGAGGATAAATGTATAAGGGCCGGGTAAAGTCCGCTTCAATATTTTAAAAGTTGAACTGTCAATCTGCCTTACATAATCAGATAAATTACTTAGGTCGGCACAAATAAAGGACCAATTGGCCTTCTCCAACTTAACACCTTTAATACGGGCTATTCGCTGTAGCGCTTTGGAATTTGTGATATCACAACCTAGACCATATACGGTATCGGTAGGATAAATTACAAGTCCACCTTTCCTCAACACGTTGACAACTTTTTCAACCTGTTTGGGATTTGGATTCTCTTCGTAAAGTTTTATCAGCTCAGCCATTGGTTCTATAAAAACTATTCCTGATTTAAAAGAAATCAATAACAAAGATACTACATATTGGAGCTAAACGTATTGTGTCTCCATCAGTGTATTAAGTTTCAATAAAATCAACCTATACCTTAAAATCCCCATAAAGGGAAATGGGCCATTCATCAATCCATATGGGGGTTTGGTTGATTTTGACCATTGGCAATGACATAAATACCCCAACTTTAATAAAACTTCAGTTCTTATGAGATCAAAAACAATCATTTTCCTTTTTATGGGCTTTAGTGCTCTTTTACAATTACCTAGCTGCAATAATTCCAATAATAAACAGCTCAATCAATTTGATGCTAAGGACACTTTGGCCGAATTGGACACTTTATTGACTCAACTAAACAGTTTGGAATCAGAAGATTGCAACAATTTGGATGAGATAGTAACCCTTAACGAAAAAATACGTGGCATAGTTGAGGGGATAAAGTCGCCAAAAGAATTCAATGAATTGTTAAGTGTTTTTAATGGAGATAAACACAAGATCGGTTTTTTGGTATCTGAGGATGAACTGTTGGGTGTTTTTTCTTGGCAAACAAAAATGGATTGTTTAGGCCATAGCATCAAGAATATAGCTCTTTATATATCCGGTGATAAATTAGTGGCCTCTTCACTTTATGGAAAACCTATGATTTATGAGCAAATCGCTTTAGAAAAGCTTGATTCAAATAAGACTATCTACCTGCTTTCCACCAAAGCAACCAAACAAAATACAACAGTAACAAAAGGTTATACCATAATCAATGGAGTTTTAATGCAATCAGAAGTGCGGTTATCCAAGAGGGGTAATAATAGGTATGCAATATCTGCCATTGAAAAAGAAACCGACTCCATAACATCGCATTGAAATGAAATCCAACAAAGAATAAAAAACACTATCTCATTAATTATTCTTCCTTTCTGTAAAATCCAATATCATCTAAAATAACAACGCCCAAGGTGTCCTTGTCAAAAACCAGAGTAATGTTTTTTAATTTATCCAATCTAAGGCTATCATTCTGCGTCAAGAAGGAAGACATGGGAATGTAACAACTCTTTAGTTGGATTTCGGAATTCTTTCCAATCATATCCTTGTCCAAAAACTTAAACTTGGTGAATTTGGTCTTTATAGTTCCCGGCAATTGATTGGTCTCGGCTATTTCAACAGAAGCCGTGTTACCAATACTATCCTTAAGCGCAATGCTGAAGTTGAATCCTATCCTTGGTTTTTCAATCTTTTCTTTCCCATTTTTCAATTCCAATTCAGAAACATCTCCCATAGCCAAAGAGAAAGCTATTGTATCGGCTATTCCAAAATTCTTTAAAGTGTCCGGCAATGCAATCTTATAAATTGGTATAGAATCTTGTTTCACCTTTTTGCCATGGCTCCAACCCAGCACCAAAGCATTGTTTTGTTGACTACCACCATCCCTGGCCTCTAATTCAGTTTCTCTCCAGACCTTAAAATTGTTGGCGAACAGTTGTATTCCATTAGATGCTTTGGTCACATCCATATCTCCTTCAAAATTTACCAGTACATTTTTATACATATCGCTGTACTGACTCCTGTAATCTTCCTTGGGCAGCCAATCACCAACCAAATCCACATTTTTGAACATGGGCTGATAAACTTTGTTCCCTTTCAACACAGCCTCGGCAAAAGCGCTCACATATATCTTGGCTACTTGACGCTGTTCTTCCCCAGTCACCAACGGTTCAAGGTTCAGCAGCCATTTCATGGGTGCACCAAAATCCGAGCGTCCCCATGTAGAGTTAAACTGCCCGTGATTCGCATGGTTCATATACAAACCTGCCTTAAAACCATCAAAATCTTCAGAAAATTGTAAACGATGGTATGGACGCATCCCCCAAAAACTGGTTTCGTCGGAATCGTAGGCACCTTGAATGGATAAATAGTTGATATCCTCAAGGCTGATTTCCCTATTGTACCGATAATCCGTAGGTGCAATGGTAATGATGCCTTTGATGCCAAAACCAAAATCAAACTTTTCATTACCGTTATCCGGGAATCTATCCAATTTATTGAAAGCTGCGGCTATGGATACGGCCTCCCCTCCTCTGGAATGCCCTACAAGAACAATGTTGTCCATGTCCACTTTACCAGCTAATTCGGAATTGCCGTCTTGATTCCATTTATTCCATTGTTCCAAATGTTTGAGCAACAACCATCCACGAGTGGGCATTTCCTTTCCCATAAAATCACCTGACCAGTGTCCATTGATGAAATTTTCATCCACCGAAACACCAATAATTCCCCTACTGGCAAGCATTTCGCCCAAATAAGCATACCCCCCATCAGAATAATCGAGCATGCTATGGTTTCCATGTACCATCATTACCATAGGGAAAGGACCTGAACCTTTGGGCATGTACACGCGGGCATTCAACGGAAAACTGTCCACCCCAAAGCCCCAATATTTTTCACGCCATTTTTTCTTTTTTCCCTTCCAATCAGGTAACATTCGGGATGCATCCACGGTGGGTGTTTTTATTTTTGCCCCATCGGCATATTCTTCTCGCTTTTCGTCGGTCCCGCTCCCGTAGGTAAAAACCTCTACCTCGAAATTACCTTTTGTTGATGGGTCATCGACACCCATTTCGCTCAACGTTGTTACGTCAGTGACCTCCTCTACAATAGATGTATCCATATAAGGGTCTCCATCCAAAGCATTGAATCCATAAAACCCAAAAACCATCAGCACGACTCCTAAAACAACAAGAATACTTCCGGTTCCCGTGTTTTTCTTTCTGATGATTTGCCAAATCCCCAAGGCGAGCAAAACCAAACAAATAAAACCGAACAATGCAAGGCTATAAAACAGAATGGATGGCCACCTAAAGGCATACATACGCATAATATAAAGGGCAAAAAAGCCGCCCAAAATTGAGGTGACAAGAGGTATAGGTATCCTTTTTATCAGAGGCATTAACCAGGTAAGCAGTAATTTCAATAGTATAATCAGGATAATACCCAGTACAATACCTGCAACCATGGTAACCCAAGCAGGATAACCGATAGCGTAATGATAGCCTGCCACTCCAAAAAGTGTGACAACAAGAATGGCAACTGCTAAAAAAACAGGTTTAAGAAAGAAATTCTTCATAGGGATAGGTTGGTTGGTTTGGTCTAAAAATTCAAAATACTAGCTCTGAATTTAAGCATTTTAAACCACTCGAACCAGGTTCAAATAATTAATTGGAAATTCCCCAAACCAGTGATGGTTTCATTATCAGAAAGTGAAAATTTGATTTAGGCATTGTCCAAAACCTCAAGTTTGGCGAAACGGAGCAATAGTTTTTTGATACCACCTTGATCAAAATGGATTTCAGCTTTTCTATCGTTACCCACACCTTCAATATTGAGGATTTTACCCCTTCCAAATCGGGTATGGTTAACTCGGGCCCCGGTAACCAAGCCAGGGTCCAAATCCATAGCCTTGGCGGGAGAGGATATTTCTGGTTTTAGTTTCCGTAGTTTGCGCAATTGGTTTTCGTTCGGTTTTTGCACACTTGGTGGCGTACCGTTCTTGGGCTTCACCTGCCGTAACTTGCTTTTGTCCACCTCGCCAAAAATGTTCTTGTCGATCATGGACTTATAGCGATAGCCGTCATTCACAGGGGTCAGATTCTCCACATATTGCTCCTCTATCTCCTCCAAAAAACGACTGGGTTCAGCATCGATCAGTTTACCCCAGCGATACCTGTTTTGGGTGTAAGTAAGAAATGCTTGTTTTTCCGCACGGGTAAGGGCAACGTAGAACAGTCTCCGCTCCTCCTCCAACTCACTTCGTGTGTTCATGCTCATGGCAGACGGAAACAAATCCTCTTCCATCCCCACAATGTACACGTAAGGGAACTCCAGTCCTTTGGCCAAATGAATGGTCATAAGGGCTACCCGGTCATCATCTTCGATATCCTTGTCCATATCGGTAGCAAGCGCTACGTCTTCCAAAAACTCTGTCAAACTTCCCGTGGCATCAGCAATTTCTTTTTGCCCTTCCACAAAGTCCTTGATACCGTTCAATAGTTCCTCAATGTTCTCCATTTTGGCAATTCCTTCCGGAGTACCATCTTTTTTGAACTCCAACAACAACCCAGTTTTTTTGGCCACGTGCTCTGCCAAGGTAAAAGCATCAGAACCCTCGTTCATGATCTGGAAACTCTTGATCATGGTAACAAAATCCTTCAACTTGCGCTTGGTTCCCGCGTTAATGTTCAGGTTGAGTTTGTCCAAATTGTCCATAACCTCGTAAATGGAACGCCCGTAATGATTGGCGGCCACAATAAGTTTATCGACAGTGGTCTGCCCTATTCCCCTGGTTGGAAAATTAATGACCCGCTTTAGCGCTTCTTCATCCTTTGGATTGATGATCAATCGCAAATAAGCCAATACATCTTTGATCTCTTTACGTTGATAGAAGGATAATCCCCCAAAAATACGATATGGAATGTCTCGTTTGCGCAAGGCGTCCTCAATGGCACGAGATTGTGAGTTGGTACGGTACAACACGGCAAAATCCCCGTTTTGCATCTGATGCTGCATCTTGTTCTCAAAAATGGAGCCTGCCACATAACGTCCTTCCTCTGCATCAGTAACACTACGGTGTATTTTTATAAGCCCTCCATCATCATTGGAGGTCCATACATTTTTCTCCAACTGGTTTTTGTTGTTGGCAATGATGGAATTGGCAGCATTTACAATGTTTTTGGTGGAACGATAGTTCTGTTCCAATCGATAAACCGCTACATCATCATAATCCCTCTGAAAGTTGAGGATATTACTAATATTCGCTCCGCGGAAGGAATAAATACTCTGCGCATCATCCCCCACCACACAAATATTCTGATACCTATCCGACAATGCTTTCACAATCAAGTACTGCGAATGGTTGGTATCTTGGTACTCATCTACCAAAATATATCGAAAACGATCCTGATATTTCATCAACACCTCTGGAAAACGGGTCAATAATTCATTGGTACGCAACAAAAGATCATCAAAATCCATAGCGCCAGCTTTAAAGCATCGGTCTACATAATTTTGATAGATCTCCCCCAATCGTGGGCGTTTGGCCATGGCATCCGCCTCCATCAACTCTGGATTCTGAAAGTATGCCTTTACAGTAATCAGACTGTTTTTGTAAGATGAAATTCGATTCTGAACCTGCTTGTACTTGTACACATCCTTGTCCAAGCCCATTTCTTTGATAATTGCAGCGATCAGACGTTGCGAATCTTGGGTGTCGTATATGGTAAAATTGCTCGGATAGCCCAGTTTATCCCCATCAAAACGAAGCAGTTTGGCAAAAACGGAGTGGAACGTACCCATCCATAGATTCTTGGTTTCGGAAGAACCAGCAATAGTGGCAATACGTTTTTTCATCTCCCGCGCTGCCTTGTTGGTAAATGTAAGAGCAAGAATATTAAAGGAATCCACCCCTTGCTCCATCAAATGGGCAATCCTATAGGTGAGCACACGGGTCTTGCCCGAACCTGCGCCAGCAATAACCATTAAAGGTCCATCCTTATGCAGCACTGGGGCGCGCTGCGCATCATTCAATTCATCTAAAAAATAACTCAAGGGCCAGAAGCTTTTAAAAGTAGACGTGAAATTAGCCATTATTGACCTTTTGCTAAAATCAAGCTTTCACTTTTTATAAACACCGCTATCGGATTTGACTAGTTTTTTAAATATATTTAGGCCCTCAATTAATATTGCTGATGAATTTTCAACACTTCCCCCTATTTCTTTTAATTTTTATGACATTTTCTGGTATTTCCCAAGAAAAAAAATCTGGTCCCGTGGTAGAAGGATACGGTCAAGTTTGGGCTATAGAAAACCCTGATTTCAAAACGGATACCTCTCAAGAGTTCAAAGTTGTCTTTGATGTTAAGGATGGACCAAAATCCGATACCGAACTCAATAGAAACTTAAATACGGTGGCACGTTTCTTAAACATGCACGCCCAAAGCGGTATACCGGCATCTCAGATAAAAGTTGCACTTATAGTGCATGGAACCGCAGCCAGAAACTTGCTCACAGACGAGGCCCACAAAGAACGGTATAAAGTTGCCAACCCAAACAGGGAACTTGTTGAGCAATTATTGGATGCCGGTGTGGAAATTATATTATGTGGACAATCATCCAAAACACGAGATCTTCCAAAAGAAGATTTGGTTCCAGGAGTAAAGATTGCCCTCTCTGCGATGACAGCCAACATTCAATTACAGAACCAAGGATACCGTCCTATTAAATTATAAACCAACTAACTCAATTATGAAGAAACTTTTAGCACTTGCACTATGTTCTGCAAGTTTAACCATGTATGCCCAGGACCATGGGCTCAAAAAAGACATCGCCGCAGTCGAATCCAAAGTGATCGAATGGCGACGCGATATGCACCAAAACCCAGAGCTCAGTAACCGTGAGTTCAAGACTGCCGAAAAAATTGCTGCCCACCTCAAATCATTGGGGATTGAAGTACAGACCGGTGTTGCCCACACAGGTGTGGTAGGACTTTTAAAAGGCGACCACCCAGGCAAAGTTGTTGCGTTAAGAGCTGATATCGATGCACTTCCAGTTACTGAGCGAAATGACCTTCCTTTCAAATCCGAAGTCAAATCTGAATATTTGGGGCAGGAAGTCGGGGTTATGCACGCTTGCGGACACGACACGCACATTGCCATTATGATGGGAACTGCAGAAGTTTTGGCAAAAAACAAGGATAAAATCCACGGTACCGTAAAATTCATATTCCAGCCTGCTGAAGAAGGAGCGCCTCCGGGAGAAGAAGGTGGTGCTGAACTTATGGTGAAAGAAGGTGTATTGGATAATCCTAAAGTGGATGCCATTTATGGACTTCACATTGGTTCCTACTTACCCGTTGGGCATATTGCCTACAAACCAGGTGGAGCCTTGGCAGCGGCACAACGTTTTGTGGTAAAGATCAAAGGAAAACAATCCCACGGTTCGCAACCTTGGGGAGGAATAGACCCAATTTATGTTGCTTCCAAAATTGTGGATGGCTACCAATCCATCATCAGTCGCGAATTGGAACTGACCAAGGAAGCCGCTGTGATTACCGTTGGAAAAATAACAGGAGGTGTTCGTAACAACATCATTCCAGAAAGTGCTGAACTTATAGGAACCATCCGTACTTTGGACTATGATATGCAAAAGCAAGTAAACGACAGGATGAAAGAAATGGCGGAAACCATTGCCAAGGCCTACCGTGCCGAAGCTACCGTGGAAATTGCCAAAGGTGTACCAATTACCTATAACGATCCTGATTTGACCGCAGCATCCTTGCCAAGTTTGCAAGAAGTCGCAGGGTCTGAAAACGTACATTTAATCAAAGCTATTACAGGTGCAGAGGATTTCTCATTCTATCAAGAGAAAATACCTGGTTTCTTTTACATTTTAGGTGGAAAAGACCCAAATGCCGGTCCTGATGAGCATTTTCCGCACCATACGCCTGATTTCAAGATTGATGATAGTGGTCTTCAGTTAGGGGTAAAAGCCATGACTGAAATCGCATTGGATTATTTGGACAGAAGCAAATAGAGACCCTTATAGAAATAAAACCTTCGGCCCCAATATCCTCCATTATTTGGAATTTGGATATTGGGGCTTGATATTTGTAATCAGTTCTTATTACAACACAAATGGAAGCATTCCTCGATTTTTTAGGCGATATACCTTGGTGGGCCTGGATTTTGATTTTTCTGGTATTGGTCGCCATACGCGATATCTTTTTCCAAAAAGCCCATACCATAAGCCATAACTATCCGGTGGTAGGGCACTTAAGGTATTGGTTGGAGAGCATTGGGCCAGAGATGCGCCAATATTTTGTTGCGAACAATCGAGAAGAGCTCCCCTTTAACCGTATAGAGCGGAGTTGGATATACGCATCGGCCAAAAAAGAGAACAATTATGAAGGGTTTGGAACCGATAGGGACATCTATAAACATCAGCATCTATTTATAAAAAATGCGATGATCGGATTTCAGGTTCCAGAAAATCATCCGAACAAAAAAGACCCTCATTTTATTCCATGTGCCAAAGTTATGGGTGCATATAACAAACGTAAAAAACCATATCGCCCTGCATCCATTATCAATGTTTCGGCCATGAGTTTTGGTTCGTTGTCCGCGGCAGCCATTGAATCTTTGAACAAGGGCGCAGCAAAATGTGGTGCCTATCACAACACTGGTGAGGGCGGGCTTTCCCCCTACCATAAACAAGGCGGAGACGTTATTTTTCATTTTGGAACAGGATATTTCGGTGTAAGGTCACGGGATGGCGGTTTTTCCATGGATAAGCTGAAAGTATTGGTTGATGAAAATCCATGTATCAAGGCCATTGAAATAAAACTATCCCAAGGGGCTAAACCAGGTAAAGGAGGTGTGCTTCCCGGTTCCAAAATCACACCCGAACTTGCCGAAATACGTGGGGTCGAGGTTGGAAAAGACGTAATCTCCCCTCCTACCCACAAAGCGTTTTCCAATATACCCGAACTTATGGCCCTTATAGAGTCCATTGCGGAGGAAACCGGTTTGCCCGTAGGTATAAAAGGGGCTATTGGTAAAATTGATCAATGGCAAGAACTTGCCGATTTAATGAAAAAAACGGGCAAAGGACCCGATTTCATCACTATTGATGGTGGTGAAGGCGGTACAGGTGCCGCTCCCCCCAGTTTTGCCGATCATGTTTCCTTGCCCTGGAGTTATGGATTTTCTTCTGTCTATAAAATATTTTTGGACCATGGCCTTACCGATAGAATCGTTTTCATTGGCAGTGGAAAATTAGGCTTCCCCGGAAAAGCGGCCATGGCATTCGCTATGGGAGCGGATTGTATCAACGTAGCACGGGAGGCGATGATGAGCATAGGTTGCATACAGGCCCAGGTTTGCCATACCAATCGTTGCCCAGCTGGCGTGGCCACACAGAGCAAATGGCGTCAAAGTGGTATCAATGTCCCCTTAAAATCGGATAGATTGGCACAATATTTCAATACCTTCAAAAAGGAATTTTTAGAAATCACCCATGCAGCGGGCTATGAACATCCCTGTCAATTTCACATGGAAGATATACAAGTGAATGTAGATGATGATTATCTTAGCAGCGATATTAGAAGGGTGTACAAGTATCAAAAAGAGAAAGTACCGTTTACTTCCATGCAAGAGCTTTATGATTGTGAGCACATTGGAGGCAACCAAATACTGAATTAAAAACGTAAAACATAGACCCAAATAATTGTACTACTTATGAAAAGAAATTTACTCCTAATCCTGTTGTTAGTAATAGCTACAAATGCCTTTTCCCAACGAAAAAGTGAGCTTTTTGCAGAAATTGATACGCTAAAAACCAGAATCTCCGAAGTTGAGCAGGAATTGGCCAAGGCAAATCGTGAAATATCTTCCAGCAGCGCCGAAGCAGAGGCTTTACGAGCAGAAAATGCAAGCCTGCGAGATGCCAATGCTACCCTGTTGGGCAACTTGAGCAACTTCTCGGAATTATCCAAACAGAATTCAGAAAACGTGAACAAGGCCATGGCTGCACTTTCCAGAAAAGAAAAACAGCTCAGTGGTATCAACGATATGATCTCTGCCAACGACTCGACCGCCATTGTGTCTTTGACACGGATAAAACAGACCTTGGGCGAAAATGCTAAAATAAGTGTTGAGGGGGGCATAGTTGTCATCAGCAATAGTTTGAACACACTTTTTGGCGAGGATACCTCTACCGAGTTGACCGAGGAAGGTAAAACTTGGTTGGCCGGTGTTGCCAATATCATAAAGTCCAATCCCAACTTTAAGGCAGAAGTTGAGGGATTGAACATTACCGGTGAATTTGGCCCCACGTATAATCAAGTAGCTTCGATAGCTTCAGTATTGGTGAGCAGTTTTGAAGTTCCTGCTGCAAGCATAGCCATTTCTGCCAAGGATGGAAATTTCAGGGAAGGTATCAACATTAAATTACAGCCCGATTACAAGGGTTTCTACGCCAAGGCCAAGGAAAGTGCCAAAGCGGCCCAATAACCTTTCAGTCGACATAATTTTTGTGGTTTTGATGCGTTCTTGGTAGTGTGAAATCAATAAAAAACCAAACTACCTTATGAGTGGAGATCAAATCCTTCAGTTATTTGCTTATTTATTACCCGCAGTTGTAACCGGCGCTGTAGCATTCTATTTCTTTAGGCTGCACACCCGAAACGAAGATGGACGCAGACGGTTTTTGCTGCACAAAGATTCCCAAAAGGAAACCTTGCCCATTCGTTTGCAGGCCTATGAGCGCATGGCACTTTTCTTGGAGCGAATCGCACTGAACAGCATCGTTGTGCGTGTTGCGCCTACAGGTAAAAAGAAAAGTGATTACGAAAACTTGCTAATAAAACAGATTGAGACGGAGTTTGAGCACAACTTATCGCAACAGATCTATATGTCGGATGAGTGCTGGAACATCATCAAAACGGCAAAAAACGCTACAATTCAGATTATCCGATCTGCTGGTATGAGTGAAACCGATTCACCGGACAAACTTCGTGAAGATATATTGAATCAGACGATGGAGAAAGAATCTCCGTCCAATGCTGCATTGGCCTTTGTGAAAAAGGAGGTCACAGAGCTTTGGAAATAGTTCATTCCTGACGTTCAGGTTCGATAGGACTGGTTTCCTCGTTCTTGTTTTTGGCATACAAATAACCACGCTTCCACCACAAGGTCATTCGCTCTTTATTGAAAACCAGTGAGTTTGTGGTGAGAACCGTTGGTGTGTAATAAAAATTGATGATGGCATCCTTTTGATTTGCCACCAATTTGCCAATCCGAATATTTTGGTTCTCGATACGATCTAACATAAACCCAAAAATGGTAGTGATCAAATCGAAAGGGTTTTTGGTCGACATACGGTTTAAATGGTTTACTTCGGTATGAAGCACCACCACATCGACTTCGGTTGCACCTCGATTTAAGGCTTCTTCAATGGGAACCAAAGTTCCCAACCCACCATCAGCATATTCACAACCGTTCTTTTTGGCCAGACTCATAAATGGCGTGTAGTTGGACGAAATCCATATCCAATCAATGAATTCGTCGTATGTACAATCGTTTATGGATTTATATTCCACCTGATTGAGTGATAGATTGGACACCGTGACCACCACATCAATCTTACCTTGTTTTAATTCATTGAACTCTTCAACGGTAATGGACCTTCGAATCAATTTTCGGAGATTCTCACTCTCTCCAAAGGTTTTTTTACCCCTAATGAAGTTTTTGATTACATTCCAATGGTTGATGGCAATAATTTCAACTCCGTGCTTTTTCTTGATGATAAATGGACAATTGTTGAAGATACTATCCTGATTGACATTGGAATAAATGTTCTTGATCTTGTCCAATTTGTTCAGGGCCAAATGGGAAATAAGAAGGCTTCCCGTGGATGTCCCAACGAACAAATCATAGTCGTGCTTGGCTTCCTGAATCAAAAATTGGGCAACACCACCCGCAAAGGCACCCTTGCTACCTCCTCCCGAAATGACCAATGCCCTCATTCACCTAAAGTTTTCTCCAAATATTGTTTTTCTTGCTGACTTAACAAAGGGTAAAGTCCCTTAATACGGGCTGTATTACCCTCTGATTGCAAAAAGTCGTTCAATATTTCCCTTGCCGATTTTCTAAAGTGCCATACATGATGACTACAGGATTCCACTAAATTTTTAAGCACCGTATCCGTGAAGCCTCCAATACTTTTTAAATACTGGAATGCAATCAACCGGGTCTCAAAGTGATGTTCGGATCCCGTGTACCCGCTCAATTCATCAAAATAAACTGCCTTTAAATCCTTATTGTACTCAGGAGTAACCAAAGCTAGCGTCAACCAAAGCAATCGGATATTTTTATTTGGGAAACCAATAATTCCATCAGTTTCATTGAGGTATTTGCTCCGGTTCTGAGGGAAATCTGTCCACAAACGGTATAGAGCAGCTTCTATCGTGGTATAACTTTCATCTTTTAAAAGACTTTCCGCTTCTATTTTAAGTTCCGTGGGGATTTTGTTCTGGGACAAGATTACCGCTTGCCTTGTTTTAACATCTCCAGATTGTAGTATAGAACTCAAAAAGTCGGTTGATAACTTGGAACCATAATCCAAAACAAGATTTTCTTTCAATGGACTGGAGTTTAATTTTCTCCATTGACGTTTTATGATCTCCTCTGTTCTATCGGGCTGTTCCCCTATCTTGTTTTTCAACTCAAAATAGGTTTTGATGGATGGGTTCTTTTCTTGTAAAAATGTCACGACTAGATCATACGGAAAATCAGATTCCTGCAACCACAATTGCTCAAAATCTTCAAGGTCGGTATTCGAAACCGCTTCTAATTCCTCCATCAAGTTGGGAATGGTCACATTTTTAAAAGCATATTTGTTCAGATAGTTCTGAACCCCCTTTTTAAATGCTTTCGCTCCCACTCTATCTTGAAGCATCACCAAGGCCCAGGCTCCTTTTTCGTAAAAGGTAAGGCTACCTGCATTTGGATTGCGAAGTGCCTCCCCGCCATCATCTCCAGAAAAACGTTGTAGGGCGTTGGCCGTTTCCAACAAATGCCAATAGTAATGATCATCTCCAAAAATATCCTTTTCCGCCAAGTACGCATAGAAAGTGGCAAAGCCTTCGTGCAACCAATGATGTTCGCTACTGGTTTCCGTGACCAAATCACCAAACCATTGGTGAGCAAGTTCGTGCGCATTGATGTTTACATAATTTTTATCCACAAAAGCTGTGGAATCTATCACGTATTGATTTGAAAATATGGTGCAGGTAGTATTCTCCATTCCCGCGTACAGGAAATCCTGTACGGGGACCTGTTTATAGTTCTGCCAAGGATAAGGTACGCCGATTTCCGTCTCCAAAAAGTCAAAAATATGTTGAGTATATCGGTAAGTTGGCTCTACTTTGGAGAAATCCGTGGGCTCATAGTACAATTCAATGGGAACTCCCGAAGCTGATTCGATGGTTTTTTTGTTGTAGCCTCCAATGGCAAAACCGACCAAATAGCTGCTCATGGGATTTTTCATGTCAAATTGCCAAAAGTATCCGTTGGACTCAGGCAAGGGCTCCTTTTTGATGAGATTCCCGTTGGCGATTACCGTATAATTCTCTTTTAGTTCGATTTGGATGTCAAACTCGACCTTTTCGGTCATATCATCAAAACTGGGCAACCAATGGCTGGTATATTTGCCTTGCCCTTGTGTCCAAACTTGTTCATTGTTCCTGACCTCGTCATCCCATCTTAAAAAATATACCGTTTGTTTTGGTTTGACAACATAGTCCATTAAAACGATGTGGCTCTCTCCTCCTTTCATTTCGTTTTTGATGGTAATCCTCTTGCCGTTGTAATCGTAATCGATTTTTACACCATCAAAAGAAACATTTAAAAAATCCAGGTTCACGGCATCCAAAAAAATGGAGTCCACATCCTGAATCACTTTAAATTCATAAGCAACACTACCATTAATGCGATTTTCAATAGGTGTGGGTTCAATCAAAACATTGGCATGCACAAAGTCTACTTTATCCTGAATTTGGGCCGACAGGAACTGTACAAATAAGAAAAATATAAGTGTGGGGCTCAGCTTCATACCATCATCTTATCAAAAGTCCTTCCAAATTACATATTTTAGTTCGATGAATCCCAATTTTCTGCAAACTCCCATAGCATATTTAAAAGGTGTTGGCCCCAATCGGGCCGATGCGTTAAAGACTGAATTGGGCATTGAGACCTTTAGGGACCTGCTACATCTGTTCCCAAATCGTTATTTGGATAGGACCAGTTATTACAAAATCAATCAACTGCAACCTAGCGGTGCCGATGTACAGGTAGTTGGGAAAATTGTCCATATAAAAACCGTAGAGCAAAAACGGGGAAAGCGCTTGGTTGCCACTTTTGTGGATGAAACAGGACAAATGGACCTGGTTTGGTTCCGTGGTCACAAATGGATTAAGGAAAATTTAAAATTGAACGAACCCTACGTGGTTTTTGGCAGGGTGAACAAATACGGAAGCACCTATTCGATGCCCCATCCCGAAATGGAAACCTTGCAAAAACATCAACAGGGATTAAAAATGGTGATGCAGCCCATCTACCCTTCCACCGAAAAATTAAGCAATAAGGGCATCACGAATCGAGTCATTGGTAAAATGATCCAACAATTGTTCTTGGAATGTCAAGGCAGGTTTCCAGAATCGTTATCGCCCACCATTTTGGAAGAACTGAAATTGATTTCGAAGAGTTCCGCGCTGTTCAATATTCATTTTCCGAAGAATCAGGAATTGTTGGCTAGAGCGCAGTTCCGGCTAAAGTTTGAGGAGCTATTTTTTGTACAATTACGATTGATATCCCAAAATTTACAGCGGAAGCAAAAAATCAAAGGGATGCCCTTTGAAGCCGTGGGCGAAAAATTTACCGAATTCTTTCAAAATCATCTGCCTTTTGAATTGACCGAAGCACAAAAACGGGTTATTAAGGAAATCCGAAACGATTTGGGGAGCAACGCCCAAATGAACCGACTTTTACAGGGTGATGTGGGTTCAGGAAAGACCATTGTGGCATTGATGTGCATGTTGTTGGCTATTGACAATGGTTTTCAAGCCTGTTTGATGGCCCCAACAGAGATTTTAGCGACACAACACTACAACGGACTCAAAGAACTGTTGGAAAACATGGACGTTAAAATTGCCTTATTGACGGGCTCTACCAAGAAATCGGAGCGTACCTTGCTTCACAATCAACTGGAAAATGGCAATTTGAACATATTAGTGGGCACCCACGCGGTTTTGGTGGATAAAGTCCAATTTAAAAACCTCGGTTTGGCCATTGTGGATGAACAGCACCGGTTTGGTGTGGCGCAACGGTCTAAATTGTGGAAAAAAGGAAGCCCTCCCCAGCTCCCTCCCAAAGGGAGGGTGGAAGAAATCCGGTATAAATATCAAACTGTAAGACCTTCAACCTATAAAATCTTAAAAGAGTTCCAGCAGCAAGGTAAAAAGAACAGTACTCAAGCAGAACGTATTCTTTGGGAGCGATTAAGGACAAAAAAGCTAGGTGTAAAGTTCAGAAGACAGCACGTAATTGATGAATTTATTGTTGACTTTGTCTGCTTACACAAAAAACTGATTGTTGAAGTTGATGGCGGGTACCACAACGACACAATGCAAAAGGAAGCTGATGCCATGCGTACGGCCATGCTGAATGATTTTGGGTACAAGGTAATTCGCTTTAAAAATGAAGAAGTCATCGGAGCCATTGATTCAGTTGTGAAAAGAATAGAGGAAGTGCTCAATAGTCTCCCCGTTGGGGAGGATGGAGGGGCCATACCTCCCCATATTTTGGTGATGACCGCAACTCCTATCCCTAGAACTTTAGCCATGAGCCTCTATGGCGATTTGGACATCTCGGTAATTGATGAACTACCGCCAGGCCGAAAACCTATAAAAACGGTACATCGTTTTGACAGTAACCGATTGAAGGTGTTTGGTTTCATCAAAGATGAAATCAAAAAAGGGAGACAAATCTATATTGTATATCCGCTGATTCAAGAATCCGAAGCCTTGGATTACAAGGATTTAATGGATGGGTATGAAAGTATTGCTCGTGATTTTCCACAGCCCGAGTATCAAATCTCCATTGTGCACGGACAAATGAAACCTGTGGACAAGGATTACGAAATGGAACGCTTCGTTAAAGGAGAAACCCAGATTATGATTGCCACAACCGTCATTGAAGTGGGCGTAAACGTACCCAATGCCTCTGTTATGATCATTGAAAGTGCTGAACGTTTTGGTCTATCTCAATTGCACCAACTTCGTGGTCGTGTGGGCCGAGGTGCAGAACAAAGCTTTTGTATTTTAATGACAGGCCACAAGCTTTCCGAGGATTCCAAAACCCGATTACAGACCATGGTGCGCACAAACGATGGTTTTGAGATTGCGGAGGTCGACCTTAAACTTCGCGGTCCAGGGGATTTGATGGGTACACAACAGAGCGGTATGTTGAATCTTAAGATTGCTGATATTGTAAAGGACAACCAAATCCTGAAAACGGCCCGTTATCATGCCATCCAATTGCTGAAAGACGACCCTAGACTGGAAAAAGCGGAAAATGCACCTATTTTAAATGCCTATTCCAAAATGATGACCAACAAAACCATTTGGAATTATATTAGTTAACATCGATTAGGTTTGTAATTGGAGGATGATGCAATTCGCTACACTTCTTTGTTACAAATTGAAAATCAACCCTTAAGATTTGTTAACTTTAAAAACAACCCATTGAAATTGCGGTTGAACATCGTAATTTTACCAGAACCGAAAATCGGTTTAACACACAAATTTTAACTTTGTAGGCTTACAAATTATTGAAGACACAATGAGCAAGACACTTTTTGATAAAGTTTGGGATTCCCACGTGGTGAAGCATATTGAAAACGGTCCGGATGTACTTTTTATCGACAGGCATTTGGTCCACGAAGTAACGAGTCCCGTAGCTTTTTTAGGATTAAAAAACAGAGGCATAAAAGTATTGTATCCAGAGCGCACCTTTGCAACGGCCGACCACAATACCCCAACTAGAAATCAACACTTGCCCGTAAAGGATCCATTGTCCGCCAATCAGTTAAAGGCTTTGGAAGAAAACGCCAACGCTCACAACATACCTTATTGGGGACTTGGACATAAGAAAAATGGAATTGTACACGTAATTGGCCCGGAAAACGGAATTACCGTACCTGGAGCCACTATTGTTTGTGGAGATTCACATACTTCTACCCACGGAGCCTTTGGGGCCATTGCTTTCGGTATCGGAACCAGTGAAGTAGAAATGGTATTGTCCACCCAGTGCATCATGCAGCCAAAACCTAAAAGTTTGCGCATCAATGTGAATGGGGAATTAAGCGAAGCTGTTACCCCGAAAGATGTAGCCCTCTTCATCATTTCCAAATTGTCCACTTCCGGCGCAACCGGCTATTTTGCCGAATATGCAGGCGATGTCTTCAAAAATATGTCCATGGAAGGTCGTATGACAGTTTGTAACCTTAGTATTGAAATGGGTGCCCGTGGCGGTATGATTGCTCCCGACGAAACCACTTTTGAATACATTAAAGGAAGGGAATACACGCCAAAAGGCAAGGATTGGGATGCTGCCATGGAATATTGGAGCACTCTTTATTCTGATGACGATGCTGAGTTTGACAAAGAAGTGACTTTTGATGCCCGCGAGATAGAACCTATGATTACTTTCGGCACTAACCCTGGGATGGGTATCGGTATTAGCAAGGATATTCCTTTGGCAGAGAGTATTGATGGCTCTCCTGCTACATACAAGAAATCCTTGGAATATATGGATTACAACGAAGGTGAGGCCATGGTGGGCAAACCTATCGATTTTGTGTTCCTCGGAAGCTGTACCAATGGTAGAATTGAAGATTTCAGGGCTTTCGCTTCCATAATCAAGGGAAGAAAAAAGGCTGATAATGTAACAGCTTGGTTGGTTCCCGGTTCCCATAAGGTGGAAGCAGCCATCAGAGAAGAAGGTATCTTGGATGTTTTGACCGAAGCGGGATTTGAATTGAGAGAGCCTGGCTGTTCCGCTTGTTTGGCGATGAACGATGATAAAATTCCAGCTGGAAAATATGCGGTGAGTACTTCTAACAGAAACTTTGAGGGACGACAAGGGCCAGGGGCTCGTACCCTACTGGCAAGTCCTTTGGTGGCTGCAGCTGCAGCTGTTACTGGAAAAGTGACCGACCCAAGGGAATTAATGCAAGAAGAAGTTTTAGCTTAACAATAAACAATGCGCAATAAGCAATTAGCAATTCATTGTTAATTGAACATTGATAACTGAAAATTGAAAAATAATGGCTTACGATAAATTCAACATACTAAAAAGTTCAGCGGTACCATTGCCCATAGAAAATGTGGATACCGACCAAATCATCCCAGCACGGTTCCTAAAAGCTACTGAGCGAAAAGGATTCGGAGACAATTTGTTCCGTGACTGGAGATATAATTCCGATGGCACACCCAAAGAGCAATTTGTACTGAACAACCCCATCTACTCTGGAAAAATATTGGTGGGAGGCAAAAACTTCGGTTCAGGTTCATCTAGGGAGCACGCAGCTTGGGCGGTATACGATTACGGTTTTCGCTGTGTGGTATCCAGTTTTTTCGCTGATATTTTTAGAGGCAACTGCTTGAACATCGGTGTACTTCCTGTTCAGGTAAGCCCAGAGTTCTTGGACAAAATCTTCAAAGCTATCGAAGCTGACCCAAAAACGGAGTTGGAAGTCAATCTACCGGAACAAAAGATTACGATTTTGGCAACAGGTGAGAGTGAAAGCTTTGACATCAACGATTATAAAAAACAGAACATGCTCAATGGCTTTGACGATATCGACTATTTGTTGAACATCCAAAAAGACATTGAAAAATACGCCGAAAACACACCTTTATAATCCATTGCTCAGAACACCACGGCACAAAAAATGAAAACACGCACCATAGAAATTATGGACACCACCCTACGGGATGGTGAACAAACCTCTGGGGTTTCTTTTTCGGCTTCCGAAAAACTTACCTTGGCCAAACTCTTGTTGGAAGAACTCAAGGTAGATCGCATCGAGGTAGCTTCGGCCCGTGTTTCCGAAGGAGAGTTGCAAGCTGTAAAAAGCATTACAGATTGGGCCGCTACGGAGGGCTATTTGTCCAAAGTGGAGGTATTGACCTTTGTGGACAATGGGGTATCGCTCAAATGGATGCAAGAAGCTGGTGCAAAGGTTCAAAACCTGCTCACAAAAGGTTCATTGAATCATTTAACCCATCAGCTTAAAAAAACTCCAGAACAACACTTTACGGAAATAGAAAAGGTTGTTTCGGAAGGGAATAAACTAGGGATAGATACCAACGTCTATCTTGAGGATTGGAGCAATGGAATGCGTAGTTCAAAGGACTATGTTTTTCAGTTTTTGGATTTTTTAACCGAGCAACCCGTTAAACGAATTCTACTTCCGGACACCCTTGGAATTCTTACACACAGCGAGACAAGCTCTTTTCTAAAAGAAATTATTGAAAGGTATCCCAATACCCATTTTGATTTCCACGGTCATAACGATTACGATTTGAGTGTTGCCAATGTAATGGAAGCCTTAAAGGCCGGCGTCCACGGATTGCACCTTACCGTAAACGGGATGGGTGAACGCGCGGGAAACGCACCTTTGGCGAGTGCTGTTGCAGTAATCAACGATTTTTTACCGGAAATCAAGATTGGCGTAAAGGAATCATCCCTTTACAAAGTAAGTAAATTGGTATCTGCCTTTACAGGCTTCGGCATACCTGACAACAAACCTATTGTCGGAGATAATGTTTTTACTCAAACAGCTGGAATACACGCAGATGGGGATAGCAAAAAGAATCTTTACTTTAATGATTTACTCCCGGAAAGATTTGGCAGAAAGCGTAAATATGCATTAGGCAAAACATCGGGAAAAGCCAATATCCAAAAGAACCTTCAAGAGCTTGGATTGACCTTGAATGATGACGAACTGAAAAAGGTTACCGAACGCATCATTGAGCTTGGAGACAAAAAAGAACGGGTAACCAAAGACGATTTGCCCTACATCATTTCCGATGTGCTGGACAATAAACTTCATCAGCAAAAGGTATTTGTGAAATCGTACGTGCTGACCCATTCCAAAGGATTGAAGCCCTCCACTACCCTTTCCATCGAAATTGAAGGAAAGACCTATGAGGAACACGCCCAAGGGGACGGTCAATTCGATGCTTTCATTAATGCCTTGAAAAAAGTATATAAAAAAGAAGGGAGAGAACTCCCGAAATTGGTGGATTATGCCGTTCGCATCCCTCCAGGCAGTAACTCGGACGCCCTTTGTGAAACCCTGATCACTTGGCAGACCAAGGACAAGGATTTTACCACGCGTGGGCTCGATTCAGACCAAACGGTATCCGCCATTAAAGCCACTGAGAAAATGTTAAACTTGGTTTAATGCTAAAAACTATCAACCAACAACGATAAACGAATAACGAGAAGAAATGAAATTAAACATAGCGCTCTTGGCCGGAGATGGAATTGGCCCAGAAGTAATAGATCAAGCCGTAAAAGTATCTGATGCCGTAGCTGAGAAGTTCGGTCACGAAATAAGCTGGACCCCTGCCCTAACCGGTGCCGCAGCGATTGATGCCGTTGGCGAACCTTACCCGGACGAAACCCACGAAGCCTGTGTTGCTGCCGATGCCGTTCTTTTTGGCGCCATTGGCCATCCACGATTTGACAACGACCCTTCAGCCAAGGTACGTCCCGAGCAAGGTTTGTTGAAAATGCGTCAAAAATTGGGGTTGTTCGCCAATGTTAGACCAACATTTACTTTTCCATCCTTGATAGATAAGTCTCCTTTGAAACGTGAGCGTATTGAAGGAACTGATTTAGTATTTCTTCGCGAATTGACCGGAGGTATCTATTTTGGGAAACGTGGACGCGAGGACAACGACAATACCGCTTACGATACTTGCACTTACACTCGAGAGGAAGTTGAGCGTTTGGCCAAAAAAGGCTTTGAAATGGCCATGCAACGTTCCAAAAAGCTTTGTTGTGTAGACAAGGCCAACGTTTTGGAAACTTCACGTTTATGGAGGGAAACCGTTCAAAAACTGGAAAAAGACTATCCCGAAGTGGAAGTATCCTATGAATTTGTAGACGCCGTAGCCATGCGTTTGGTGCAATGGCCAAGCGCTTACGATGTATTGATTACTGAAAACTTGTTCGGAGACATTCTAACGGACGAAGCTTCTGTGATTTCTGGATCTATGGGATTGATGCCTTCTGCCTCTTTGGGTGAGAAGACATCTTTGTTCGAGCCCATCCACGGTTCTTATCCACAAGCTGCTGGAAAGGATATTGCCAATCCATTGGCAACGGTTCTTTCTGCCGCAATGATGTTTGAAACAGCATTTGGTTTAAAAGACGAAGCTGAAGCTATCCGAGAGGTAGTGAACAAATCATTGGCCAAAGGTGTGGTTACCGAAGATCTTGCCGATGGTGGAAAAGCATACAAGACCAGTGAGGTTGGGAACTGGTTGGCTGAAAATATTTAATCAACCCCACATAAAAACCAAAAAGAAAGCCCCGAATATCGGGGCTTTTTTAATTCGTTATAAAAATAAATCTCTAACTATTTCTTCACCACACTAAAATATCGAGGCGTCATTCTGAATTTATTTCAGAATCTCATCATTTTAGCATTTCAATCTTCATGAGAACCTGAAACAAGTTCAGGTTGACGAAAATGCTATTTTGCTTAAAGTTTTTGCCGTTCTCGATAATTTTTCCTTTGGAAAAAACTCGAACTGACATTCTTCTACAAAATGTAATCCGTACTCAAAAAGTTGCTCACTTTAGCTTCCATTAGTTGCTCCACCGTTTGAACGTTCAAATTGTTATCCTTAAACGCTACAAAGGTTCGAATAGAGAACGAACGCAATGCATCATGCACGCTTAATGTAGACTGAGCTGAATCTTTTCTTCCTGTAAATGGATACACATCCGGCCCACGCTGGCACGAGCTGTTCAGGTTCACTCGGCATACCAAGTTCGCCAACGTATCGATAAGCGGCGAAAGGGTATACACATCCTTGCCAAACAAGCTCACCTGTTGTCCGTAGTTGGATTCCGCCATATCATCCAAGGGCTCTTCAATATCCTGAAAAGAGAGCACAGGAATTATCGGCCCAAACTGTTCTTCTTGATACACTCGCATATCTTTTGTTACCGGGTACAATACCGCTGGCCAGATATAATTATCAAAATGTTTTCCTCCTTTTTTGTTGATGATTTTAGCACCTTTTGCCAAGGCGTCATCCAATAGCTCTTGAATATATTCGGGCTTATCCGGCTCAGGAAGTGGCGTTAAGCCCACACCATCCTCCCAAGGATTACCGAATTTCAAACCATCCACTTTCTCGGCAAAGCGTTTCAGGAAATCATCTTTCACTTCGTCATGTACATAAACCACCTTTAAAGCGGTACAACGCTGCCCATTAAAGGACAACGTACCCGAAATACACTCGTTGATGGTCAAATCCAACTCGGCATCAGGAAGCACAATGGCTGGGTTCTTTGCCTCCAAGCCCAAAACCAATCGCAATCTATTGCTTTTGGGATGCTGCTCTTGCAAGGCATTCGCCGACTTACTGTTTCCTATCAAAGCCAAAACATCCACCTTACCTGTCTGCATTATTGGTGCCGCCACGGCTCTTCCGCGACCGAAAAGTATATTTACAACTCCTTTTGGAAAACTACTCTGAAAAGCCTCCAAAAGGGGCGTAATGAGCAAAACCCCATGCTTAGCTGGTTTAAATATGGTGGTGTTCCCCATTATGATGGCTGGAATCAACAAGGCAAAGGTCTCGTTCAATGGGTAATTATAAGGTCCGAGGCACAAAACTACCCCAAGTGGACCTCTTCGAATATGAGCATAAACACCATCATGCTTTTCAAATTTGGCACTATCACGGTCCAACTTCTTGTAATCTTCAATGGTGTCATAAATGTACTCTACGGTACGATCAAACTCCTTGTACGAATCCGGTTTGGATTTCCCTATCTCCCACATCAAAAGCTTTACGACTTGTTCGCGATTTTGCTCCATTTTCTTCACGAAGGATTCCATGCACTCCACGCGATCTTTCACCTTCATGGTAGGCCAGAGCCCCTGTCCTTTATCATATGCCGCCAAAGCCGAATCCAAAGCCTCCAAAGCTTCCGGCTCGCCCATGTCGGGCACACTCCCCAAAGTAGTTGGAGCATACTCTTCCGTGGAGGATATCGTGGAAATCACAGGACTGGTGTCACCCTCCCATTTACGCAATTCTCCATTGACCAAATATGTTTTTTGATGAATCTCTTCAGTAATCTGAAAAGCTTCCGGTATCTTTTTAGTTGTTGCCATTAGTTGTTGTTTTACTTTGATTAGTGTTGATAAATGGTCGAAATACTACACAAAGCTAACACAAAAACCGTTGAAATTGACGCTGGTTTTGAGCAAACGCTTAAGTGTAGATTTAAAACCAAACTTTATAATGATGATGCTTAAAAATGTTGGTTGCATCACACCAAATATTGGAACAAATCGGGTTTATTATTTAGATAATCCCCATAGAAATTATTGTCTTTCATCCGTTGGATCAAAGGTGCCAAGTCGTCGGGCGATTTCAACTCCACCCCGACAATGGCAGGGGCATTTTCCCTGCTCGATTTTTTGGAATATTCAAAATGGGTAATGTCATCATTCGGACCCAAAATATCCACCACAAATTCTTTCAATGCACCTGGGCGTTGTGGGAACCTTACAATAAAATAATGCTTCAGTTGTGCATATAGCAGGGCCCTTTCCTTGATTTCGGCCGTACGGGTGATGTCGTTGTTGCTTCCACTCACCACGCAGACCACATTCTTACCTTTGATTTCTTCCTTAAAATAGTCCAAAGCTGCAATCGTCAAGGCACCTGCGGGCTCTACTACAATGGCATCCCGGTTGTAGAGGTCCAGAATCGTTTGGCACACTTTCCCTTCGGGAACGGTTACCATTTTATGGAGATATTCTCTGCAAATAGGATAAGTTAGCGACCCAACTTTCTGGACCGCTGCCCCATCGATAAACTTATCAATGTTTTCCAGTTCCACCAATTCCCCTTGCTCAATGGATTTTAGCATGGAGGGCGCACCTTCAGGCTCCACCCCTATTATTTTAGTGTTTGGCGACAATGCCTGAAACGTGCCGCAAAGTCCTGATGCCAATCCTCCGCCACCAACGGCCACAAAAACATAATCGATAGGCTCGGTGGATTGCTGCAGTATCTCCAAACCAACGGTTGCTTGCCCCTCAATGGTTTTTTCATCATCAAATGGATGGACAAAGGTTTTGCCTTCCTGCTCACAGAACAATTCGGCTGCTTTTTTGGAATCGTCAAAAGTATCTCCCTCCAAAACTACATCCACCCATTCCCCACCAAACATCTTGGTCTGGTCTATTTTCTGTTTAGGGGTCACTACGGGCATGTAAATGGTACCTTTTACCTGCAAATGACTACAAGCAAAGGCAACACCCTGGGCGTGATTCCCTGCACTGGCACAGACCACACCACTATCCAGTTGTTTTTGACTTAGGGAGCTTATCTTATTGTACGCACCACGGATTTTGTAACTGCGTACCCTGTGAAGGTCTTCCCGTTTAAGAAGAATATTGGCCCCATAAGCTTTGGAATAACGGATACTTTGCTGTAGCGGCGTTTCCTCTGTCACTTGGGCAATGGTCTTTGCTGCTTGATAAATATCCGCTATTTGCGGAAAATAGGTTTCCACAGTTTCGCTCATAGGGCCAATGGTTTTGTATTATCCGATTGGCTTCATCGCTGTCATGGATGCACGCAATCTAGCACCAACAACCTCTACATCATGCTCACGGATGGCCTTGTTCACGGCAATCAACCGTACGTTGTCCACACCAGTGTCTTTACCTTCTCCAAAGTGCTTACCAATAATGTCAGTCTCGATGGTTTTCATGAAATCGGTCAATAAAGGCTTACATGCATGGTCGAACAAATAACAACCGTACTCTGCCGTATCGGAGATTACACGGTTCATTTCGAACAATTTCTTTCTTGCAATGGTGTTTGCGATCAGTGGTGTTTCGTGCAATGACTCGTAGTAAGCCGACTCGCCAATGATTCCTGATTCGGTCATGGTCTCATAGGCCAGTTCCACCCCGGATTTCACAAACGCGACCATCAATACCCCGTTGTCGTAGTATTCCTGCTCAGAGATTTCCATGTTACCAGCTGGAGTCTTTTCAAAAGCAGTTTCGCCTGTGGCAGCTCTCCAGTCCAATAGGTTTTTATCTCCATTGTCCCAGTCTTCCATCATGGTCTTGGAAAAATGTCCGCTCATAATATCATCCATATGCTTTTGGAACAATGGACGCATAATTTCTTTCAACTCTTCGGCCAAATCAAAGGCTTTGATCTTAGCAGGGTTGGACAAACGGTCCATCATATTGGTGATACCTCCTTGCTTTAAACCTTCTGTAATGGTTTCCCAACCATACTGAATCAATTTGGAGGCATAGGCTTCATCAATCCCTTTTTCAACCATTTTGTTGAAAGAAAGAATAGATCCTGTTTGCAGCAGACCGCAAAGAATGGTCTGCTCTCCCATCAAATCCGACTTTACTTCCGCCACAAACGATGATTCAAGGACTCCAGCCTTGTCACCACCCGTTCCTGCAGCATAGGCTTTGGCCTGCTCCAAACCTTTTCCTTCTGGATCATTTTCCGGGTGTACGGCAATCAAAGTTGGTACACCGAAACCTCTTTTATACTCTTCACGAACCTCAGAACCCGGGCTTTTTGGCGCCACCATGATTACGGTAAGGTCCTCACGTACCTGCATTCCTTCTTCCACAATGTTGAATCCGTGAGAGTAGGATAAGGTAGCTCCTTGCTTCATCAAAGGCATTACTGTGCTTACCACATTGGAGTGCTGCTTATCTGGCGTAAGGTTGATGACCAAGTCAGCATCTGGGATCAACTCCTCATAAGTACCCACCACAAAGTTATTCTCTTTGGCGTTTTTAAAGGATTGTCTTTCCTCCTTGATAGCTGCTGGACGCAGGGCATACGAAATGTCCAATCCTGAGTCACGCATGTTCAACCCCTGGTTCAACCCTTGGGCACCACACCCAACAATTACGATTTTCTTTCCTTTTAGTGCGGTAACACCATCAGCAAACTCGCTGGAATCCATAAATCTACATTTCCCCAACTGTGTCAGTTGTTCGCGAAGTGATAGTGTGTTAAAGTAATTTGCCATTTTTAATATTTGATTTTACGCTATTTAGTTTTCTTGAAATTCTTGTAACATTTCGCTGATTGGCATCGCTGCCTTGGTCACCGTTATTCTGCCCGATCGCACAAACTGCATAATGCCGTAGGGCTCCAATGCATCGTGCATTTCGTCGATTTCGTGTCTACGACCTGTTTTCGCCAAGGCAAAAAACTCACGGTTCACGGTAACAATCTGTGCATTGCTTTCTTTAATGATGTTTTGGATCTGACGCTCATCGAACAACAAATGCGAAGCAATCTTGAACAAAGCAGATTCCTGATAAATGGTTTCATCATCGGTATGATAATATGCCTTGATGACCTCTATCTGTTTCTCAATCTGACCAACTATTTTCCGTGTCCAATCTTCTGTGGTAAAGACCACAATCGTGAATTTAGAAACACCTTCAATCTCTGATTTTGAAACATTTAGGCTTTCAATATTAATGTGCCGCTTTAAGAATATCCCTGATATCCTATTGAGCAATCCCACATGATTTTCGGAATACACCGATATGGTATACCATTGTTTTTCCATAGTGTTTTATACGCTTGTACCTTGATGGATTCAAATATGTTTTTCCCGAATCAAGGTTAATCTGTTTTTATTTTAATCTGATGTCTGAAACGGAGGCTCCCGATGGAATCATAGGAAATACATTATCCTCTTTTTCCACTTTCACTTCCAAAAAGTAAGGGTCTTCGGACGCCATCATTTCTTCTACCGCTTCCTGAAGATTTCCTCTTTCTGTAACTCTTCTTGATTTGATATGGTATCCTTCCGCGATTTTCACAAAATCTGGATTGGTCATTACCGTAGAAGCATAGCGTCTATCAAAGAACAGTTCTTGCCATTGACGAACCATTCCCAAGTGGTCGTTGTTCAACACTACGATTTTTACCGGTACATTGTGCTGGAAAATAACACCGAGCTCCTGAATGGTCATTTGATAACCACCATCGCCGATAATGGCAACGACTTCGCGGTCCATGGCACCCATTTTGGCACCGATTGCGGCCGGAAGCCCGAATCCCATGGTTCCCAAACCTCCTGAGGTAATATTACTCTTGGATTGTTTGAACTTGGCATAGCGACAAGCAATCATTTGGTGTTGTCCCACATCGGAAACAATCACCGCTTTTTGATCGGAAGCTACATTGATCTGCTCAATCACCTCGCCCATGGTCAATCCTTCTTTGGTTGGATGAATATCCTTATTGATCAAGGTATCGTATTCGATTTGATACATTTTATCAAACTCGGCCTTCCATTCCTTATGCTCTTTTTTATCGAGCATTGGGAGTATCTGTCCCAATGTTTCCTTGGCATTGCCCAAAACAGCAACATCCACTTTTACGTTTTTATTGACTTCCGCTGGGTCTATCTCAAAATGAATGATTTTAGCCTGTTTTGCGTAAGTGTTCAAATCCCCAGTTACACGATCATCGAAACGCATTCCGATGGCAATGAGCACATCACATTCATTTGTCAACATATTGGGACCATAATTTCCGTGCATGCCCACCATTCCAACGTTCAGCGGATGGTCGGTATCCATGGCAGAAAGTCCAAGAATGGTCCATGCCGCAGGGATTCCTGCTTTTTCCACTAAAGCTTTGAGCTCTGCTTCGGCCTCTCCCAAAATCACACCTTGACCAAATACTATAAATGGTTTCTTGGCGCTATTGATCAATTCAGCCGCTTTTTCAATACTGCTCGGTTCTGGTTTGGGAACAGGCGTATAACTTCTTACCGCGGTACATTTCTCATACACGAAATCAAGTTCGTCAAACTGGGCATTTTTGGTAATATCAACCAATACGGGTCCTGGTCTTCCTGATTTGGCAATATAAAATGCCTTTGCCATGATTTCAGGAATCTCCTCCACTTTGGTAATCTGGTAGTTCCATTTGGTCACAGGTGTGGAAATACCTACAATGTCCGTTTCTTGGAATGCATCAGAACCTAAAAGGCTTCTGGTTACCTGCCCAGTGATACAAACCATGGGAGTGGAGTCTATCTGCGCATCGGCAATCCCCGTTACCAAGTTGGTGGCTCCAGGTCCAGAAGTTGCCATGGCAACCCCTACCCTGCCAGTAACCCTTGCGTAGCCTTGGGCAGCATGTGTAGCACCTTGCTCGTGACGCGTCAGAATATGGGTCAGTTTGTCTTGAAACTTATATAATTCGTCATATACGGGCATAATGGCACCGCCTGGGTAGCCATATATCAAATCCACTCCTTCTGCGAGCAAACAATGAATAATCGCCTCTGCACCAGTAATCCTGATGGCTTTTTGACTTTTACTATCTTTTTTTTGTGCTTTCAATGTCTCCATAAGCCGATATTTAGAGAGATACCCCTATCATAATTGTTAAAACAAATCGGTAACACAGCCTTTCGCTGCCGACGATACCGTTTTGGCATATTTGTACAAGCTTCCTGATTTTATTTTTAATTCAGGTTGCTTCCATTCTTTTCTTCTCTGTTCGAACTCTTCGTCCGAGATATTGATGTTGATGGTGTTTTTGACGGCATCAATGGTAATCTCATCGCCATCTTTTACCAAGGCAATTCCACCACCCACCTGTGCTTCGGGGGAAACGTGACCCACAACAAATCCATGGGAACCACCGGAGAACCTACCATCCGTGATCAAGGCGACATCCTTTCCAAGTCCTGCCCCCATGATGGCGGAAGTGGGTTTCAACATTTCGGGCATTCCCGGCGCTCCTTTTGGGCCTTCATATCGGATGACCACAACGTCTCCTTTTTGAACCTTGCCTGTGTGAATTCCTTCGTTAACAGCCGCTTCACT
This sequence comes from uncultured Allomuricauda sp., assembly GCF_947258355.1. GTDB lineage: Bacteria > Bacteroidota > Bacteroidia > Flavobacteriales > Flavobacteriaceae > Flagellimonas. Next base: position 31,884 of record NZ_CAMYIC010000059.1, on the reverse strand, counting down.
GTCAAAAACACGTGCTGTTCCTGTGAATTCAAGACCTTCCTTACCGGTGATTTTTGCTACAGCACCTTCGGAAGCAAGGTTTCCGTATAATATACGAATATGACCTGTGTCTTTAATAGGCTGCTCCTTCTTTCTGATGATATCCTGCCCTTCAGCCAAATCGGGGGCGTCCAACAAGTTTTCGGCTAAGGTTTTTCCTGTAACGGTCATACAATCACCATGAAGCATGCCTTCCTTCAACATATATTTCAATACCGCAGGAACTCCCCCAACTTTATGAAGGTCTTCCATCAAATACTTTCCGCTTGGCTTTAAATCGGCCAATAATGGGGTCGACTCACTAATTCTTGTGATATCTTCCAAGGTAAAATCTACCTCAGCGGCGTGGGCTATGGCCATAAAGTGAAGTACTGCATTGGTTGACCCACCAAGTACGGTCACCAACCTAAATGCATTTTCCAAGGCTTTTTTGGTTACGATGTCCCTTGGTTTGATATCTTCTTTCAACAAATGGTACAATGCAGCACCCGATGCCTCACAATCCGCTTGCTTTTTGTCATTTACAGCCGGAATGGAAGAGTTGAACGGCATGGACATTCCCATAGCCTCTATAGCGGATGCCATGGTATTGGCCGTATACATCCCTCCGCAGGCTCCCGCTCCTGGACAGGCCTTGTGGATGACTTCTTTATATTCTTTCTCATCAATAGCTCCGGCCACTTTTTGTCCGTACGCCTCAAAGGCTGATATAATGTCCAGTTTTTTGTTGTTGTGGCATCCTGGCGCAATGGTACCGCCATATACCAAAATAGATGGACGGTTCAATCGCAACTGGGCCATTAAGGCTCCTGGCATGTTTTTATCGCACCCTACTACGGTGACCAATCCGTCATAACTCATCGCATGGATTACAGTTTCGATGGAATCCGCGATAATATCCCTTGATGGCAGCGAGTAGCGCATTCCCGGGGTTCCGTTGGATATTCCATCACTTACCCCAATGGTATTGAAGATAAGCCCTACCAAATTGGAGGACTCCACTCCTTTCTTTACATCGAGAGCCAAATCATTAAGGTGCATATTGCAGGGGTTGCCCTCGTACCCGGTGCTCGCTATTCCAATTAAAGGTTTTTGTAAATCTTCGTCTGTTAGCCCAATTGCATGCAACATGGCCTGAGCGGCTGGCAGCGTTGGGTCTTGTGTTACTTTCTTACTAAACTTGTTCAGTTCCATTATCAAATTTCATTCAAATACAGTATTCTTCTGAAGATATACCGAATTTCAAAGATAATTGTTTAAAAAGCCCTAGATTTTTAACAGTTACATGCTGTTTAAATCCACTTGAAACATAATATATCTAAGCGACTGTATTTCAGGTTTTTAGATTGATTAAAAATCCAATATTCAATTAATTTTATTGTAATGAAAAAGGCCTGTATCGTATGGGATACAGGCCTTTTTTAAGTCAATAGCAAGTCTGTATCACTCCATTTCTGGAATAATCACGACCTCGATAATGACTTGTTTATTTGCTTTCATACGTCAATGGTACAAAAAAATATTATGAATTTGGGGTTGATACAGGTAAGATATTTTTCAGACCAATTTAAACTTCAACGCATCACCATATTTTTTCTGTGCAAGCACAGCAATGGATTCCTCACTCAATTGAAGTATTCGGGGATAGCCCCCTGTAGTTTGACCATCCTTCATTAAAATGATCATACGTCCTGCAGGAGTCAACTGTATGGTTCCTGGCAAGGTTCCCGATGTCAACATGGAATACGAATGCCCCAAAATCAATTCAGCTAGCTGATAGGCCATACGGTTGTTTTCCTTGGAAACCGTAAATGTCTTTGTAAATATTTCGGCTAGCTGACCATCGGTTAACAAAGAAAATTCCGGGCCTTTATAAACTTTTAAAACTTCATGTTCAAAATGGTCCTCAATCTTTACTTCCGAAATTTTGGGGTCATAAGAAGTTGTCTCCTCATACGGTATTTCATCCCCATCTTTAAGTCGGGCCGATTGGGTTACGGGATAAAATTGTGAACGGCTATCGAGCAACATTTTTGATTGAAAACCACCCTTTATGGCCAAATACCCCCTAAAGCCTTTCTCAAGCCTGCCATAGGATAGTATATCGCCCTTTCCAATCTTGATCACGGTAAAATTATCAACAGGTTCATTATTAAGAGTTGCCACAATATGAGCTCCTGACAAACTAATATAGGTATCAGCATCAAACTGAAGCGTAGGACCTGTCATCGTGATTTCCAGTACGGCATCATTCTCATCATTTTCAAGCAAAAGATTGGCTTTTTTCACAGATTCCGTATCCATGGCTCCGGCAATGGGCACACCAATGTCCCGATGGCCGAACCTTCCAAGGTCTTGGACACTCAAATAAAGGCCTGCTTTGAGAACTTTAAGCATTCAGAACAACTTTTTCGGGTTCATAAATACCTACTTCACCTTCAATTTTATGAAGTTCATACTCTGCTTTCGAAATACTTTCGAACTGTATCTTGTCCCCTACCTTCACAAAGCAAGGGTCTTTTTTACCGGGATCAAACAAGTCCACTGGGCAATTACCGATAATATTCCAACCTCCGGGTGAATCCTGCGGATAAATTCCTGTTTGCTTACTGGCCAGTCCCACCGAACCTTTCTGAACCTTTAACCTAGGCTCAGCTCTACGTGGAATCTCCAAAGAAGATGGGAGTCCACCCAAATACATAAAACCGGGCAAAAAACCGATGCCATACACCACATATTGATGTGAGGTATGCTGTCGTATAAGTTCCTCAATTGATAATCCCAATGTATCGGCAACCTCTTCGATATCCATTCCAAATTCAAGGTCGTAGCACACAGGCAAGGTCCATAGATGTTGTACGCGTTCCGTTTTCGATTTGGCCTGTCGTTCTTGGCACTCCAAAATCATGTTTTTGGTCTCCTCAAAATCAATATGATCTTGGTTGTAGACCATTGTCAAGGAATTATAGGCCACGGACATTTCCCAACCTGATATTTTCAGCTCCTTGAAAGCATCCATAAAATCGAGGATATCCGCCAAAATGGATTCACTTACACCTTCGGGCCATTCTACTAAAACAGCTCGTTCTCCAAAGGGCTTGATACTGATGGGGTAACTTTTCACTTTTGTATTTCTACCTGGTTTCTGGGTAATTCTTTTGAAAGATACGTTAATATTTTTAAGGCAGAAACCGTATCGCCATGTACACAGAGGGTATCTGCTTTGATTTTGCACAATTCACCATTCAATGTCAAAACCTCATCTTTTTTAATAATGGGCAATATGTGTTTTAGAACAGCTTCGGGTTCCTCGATCAGAGCATCTTCCTCTTTTCTGGAAACAAGGGTCTGATCGGCATTGTAATTTCTGTCCGCAAAGGCCTCAAACCAAATTTTAAAACCTCGTTCTCCTGCTATTCTTGAAATTACTGAGTTGAAAGGAACATAGAGCATGGCCCTTTCTTTATAATCTTTAATGGCATCTAGATATAGTTTAGCCAAATTCTCGTTTTTTGCCGTTTGATTATACAGTGCCCCATGGGCTTTAATGTGGTGCAATGGAATTCCTTCCTGCTCCAAGACCTCATCAAAATCCGATAATTGCTGTTTAATGCTTTGCATTAAATCTTGGCTTGAAATATCCATCACCTCCCTGCCAAAATTGGCTTTGTCTGGGTATGAAGGGTGTGAACCTACCTTAATGTTGTGCTGCCCGGCGAGTGAAGCCACCTTCAACATGGTTTTCTTATCCCCTGCATGACCGCCACATGCAATGTTGCAGGAGCTTATATATGGAAAAATATCCGGCTCGTTGCCAACACCCTCACCAACATCACAATTAATATCTATCTTAAACTGATTCATTAATACAATCCGATTACCTTAAATATACTTTTTGCACCAAGGAATATGGCAAATAACACAATGGCAACACCAAACGCATTCTGTACCATGGAGTTTTTATTTTCGCCCATCACGGACTTTTTGTTCACCACCCATAACAGCAACAAGGCCATCACCGGAAGTAATATTCCATTGGCCACTTGTGCAAATTGAATCACTTCGATGGGTTTTATATCAAAAGAAAGAAATACCACACCGCACAACAGCACAATGGTCCAGACCATTTTAAATTTTTTGTTCTGCATACCCCCTTCCCAACCAAAACAACTACTTGCCACGTAGGCTGCGGCCAAAGGGGCTGTGATCGCCGATGTGATACCAGCCGCCAATAACCCAATTGCCATAAATAGAAAAGCAACATTGCCAAATAAGGGCTCCAGTGCCTTGGCCATGTCCAATGCGTTATTGATCTCCGAAATTGGTGTGGCAGAAGCAGTGATCAATATGGCCATGGAGACCAATCCTCCAAGTCCGATGGAAATGATGGTATCCCAATTCATTGCTTTTAAATCACTTTTGGAATTCCATTTCTCCTTCACCAATGATGCATGCAAAAAGAGATTGTAGGGCACTACTGTGGTTCCCACAAGAGCAATAACAGTCAGCAATCCATCTTCTGGCAACTTGGGAACAAACATTCCTTTCAATATTTCAACAATCGATGGCTGGGTGATAATGGCACATATTACAAAACTTACTCCCATGATACCGACAAGCCCCACAAATATTTTCTCCAAGATCTTATAGCTACTGAACCATAACAAAATAAATATGATACCTCCTATAATTGCAGGCAAAAAAGGCCTCAGTCGGGGTTGCGGCAACAGTTGTTCAAGCCCAAGGGTAGCACCACCAATATTACCAGCTTCGTATGCGGCATTTCCTACCAAAATAGCACCTAAGACTATGGTTATAACCACATTTCGAATCCAAGTTGTTTTAAGTTGGGTTCGCACTACATCCACAAGCCCACTTTGGGTGACAAGCCCAATTCTACCAGCCATGCCCTGTAACACTATAGTTGCAATAATGGATACCAATAAGGCCCATATCAAAGTGTAGCCGAAACGTACTCCTGCCAAGGTGCACATAGTTATGGTTCCTGGTCCTACAAAGGCAGCGGCGACCAGAACGCCCGGTCCTATTTTTTTAAACATCGGCTTTTGTTTTTGGTGCGATTAAATTAAAAGGATAAATGGACAAAACCTGCATTTCATCCGAAAAAGTGTATTTCGTCTAAAAGTGAAATGCCGTACGTCGAATTTTTATACTATTTCAAAATTCTCAAAGTTATAATAGTCCCAAATCGTACTTAGACTTAAACCTGACAAAACTTATGACATGTAAGGATTGCGGCAAAGACATAAACCCCCAGCAGTTTAAGGACTCACAGGAGTCTTTAGGTGTGGCGCTTTGCGAACGACATACACGCCTCATTAAAAAGGTGATTCTGGACAACAATACCCCAATTGATGCCATTCATTTATTTTATGCTTTAAAAGATGCTGGAGTTTACCCCATGTTGGAATGGTGGGATGGCAAAAAATCAGTGGATATTGCCATTTCCCGCGTTAAACTCAATATAGAAATTGACCATAATTACAACATGATAACCCATGAACAAGCCATAAACGACCTTGAAGATGCCATGCATTCCTTTAAAAATGGTTTTACAACCATTAGAATTCCACACTTGGCCGTAAAATATTATTTAGACGAAACCGTAGAAAATATTTTGGGAATCATATCAGGGTTAAAAGCGAACATTAAGGCAATTTAATTGGAGAACTGATATCTATTTTCCTTTTTGGACTCCTTATATTCCAGAATATTGATGACCAAGGTATCCTCCCCGATATTCTCTAAATCGTTGACATAGTTTTTGCCCCGGTTTTCAAAATACTCGGTATCTCCCTGGTTAAGTTTAACCATATCTATTTTACCGTTTCCATAACGAGTGATTACCAATCCACCAGTGGTACATACCCATCCATAATTGGTATTGTGCCTTCTAAAATTAAGCCGCTCACCAGGAAGTAGCCTTAGGTCCCAAAGTTTTATCACCTCATTTTCAAAAACCAGTCTATTGCTTAACGACTCTTTAATTTCTTGATGTAGCAACTCATCAATCTTCTCCTGCTCCCAAGGGTCAAAATTGCCCACTGGGTTCAACTCCACAAATTGCATGTATTCTAAATTTTCTGAAATTCAGCAAAAATACTGCTCAAAAATCACATAAATAGATGTAAATCAATATTTAACGTAAAAGTTGAGCATCTTTCCAAATAAGTTAGCAGTATTATGAATCTGTTTAATAACAGTAGCTATAATTATTTCTTTCCAATTGTCTATTCATAAATATTTTTATCTAATTTGGGACAAACAACCAAACCAACCATGAAAAAAGTCCTCTTTGCCGTATTAGGCTTAATCATTATCCTTGCAGCAGTATTAATTTTCAAAACCTTGTCCCTAAGTTCAAAACAGGTTGAGCCTGAATCTTTGGAAGCTCTGAATTTTCCGGATAATGCGTTTGAAAACCTTTCGAAAGCTGTTCAGTTCAAAACCATTTCCTTTAGCGAGGACGCCATTCCCGATTCAACCGCCTTTAACGGGTTCCACATGTTTTTGGCCGAAACGTATCCTCTTCTTCATCAGAGCTTGAAATTGGAGAAAATAAATGACTATAGCTTGCTATATACTTGGGAAGGCTCTGACCCCTCCAAAAAGCCCATTATCTTACTTTCGCATCAGGATGTAGTGCCTGTGGACCAGCCCACCCTCAATGATTGGGAGGCAGGACCGTTTGAGGGCGCTATAACGGATAGCCACATTATTGGACGAGGAACAATGGACGATAAAAGTTCCCTAATGGCGCTCATGGAATCTGTAGAGGTGTTGTTACAGGAATCCTTCACACCAAAACAAACCATTTACCTGGCATTTGGACACGATGAGGAGTTAGGTGGAGAACATGGTGCTAAAGCAATAGCTGCCCACTTAAAAGCAAAAGGCATCAACGCCGCTATGACCTTGGACGAAGGAGGGTTTTTAGCCCAAAATATGATTCCGGATTTTGACAAGACAGTAGCTATGGTGAACTTGGCGGAAAAAGGGTACGCCTCGTTCAACCTTATCGTTCAAACTACGGGTGGCCATAGTTCCGCCCCACCAGAAGACAACACACTTGGAATGCTCGCGCAAGCAATTGTAGATCTGGAAAACAATCAGCTCCCCTATAAATTGGTAAAACCCATTGACTACCAATTTGAATATATGGGAGCAGAAATGCCTTTTTTCAAAAAAATGGCTTTTGCCAATCCATGGTTGTTCAAAGGGCCTGTTCTCAAAGCGCTAAATGCCCATACCACAACTGCCCCCACAATAATTGAAGGCGGTGTAAAGGACAATGTGATTCCAACTGTTGGAAAAGCAACTATAAATTTTAGAATATTGCCGGGCGAAACAATTGAATCCGTTAAAACACATATTCAAAAAACCGTAGGTGATAACATTACGGTTGAACTTGCAGGTTTTGCCACCAATCCCTCCCCTGTTTCCGGCATTGATTCAGAAGCTTTCAAAAACCTTGAAAAAACGATACGTTCCGTTTTTCCGGAAGCTGTTGTGGTTCCCGGTCTGATCGGTGGGGGCACGGATGCAAGATATTTTTATGATGTTTCTGATGACGTTTACCGCTTTTACCCCATTCGAATAGGTCCCGATAGTATGACAAGGTTCCATGGGATAGATGAGAAAATTGAAAAAGACAATTACAAGGAAATGATAACCTTTACCTATAATTTAATCAAAAGGTTCAACTAAGATCAGCCTAGCCAACCTTCCCGATCCAAGCTGCGGTATTGGATAGCTTCGGAGATGTGATTTTCCAGGACTTGTTCGGATTGTTCTAAATCAGCAATGGTTCTTGCCACCTTCAAAATTCTATCGTAGGCCCTGGCAGAAAGATTCAGCCGTTGCATTGCATCTTTTAGTAATCTTTTGGAAGACTCGTTCAATTTGCAAAACTTGCGGATTTGTTTGGTTCCCATTTGTGCGTTGTAATGGATGCTTTCCATTTCTTCAAATCTTTGTGTCTGAATCTCTCTTGCAGCCTCTACCCGTTTTCTTATTACAATACTGCTTTCCCCTTTCCGTTCATCCGATAATTTATCAAAAGGAACAGGGGTCACCTCAATATGAATGTCTATTCTATCCAGCAACGGACCTGATATTTTACTTAAGTAACGTTGCATTTCCGCAGGTGAGGAAGTAACGGGGGCATCGGGGTCGTTAAAATATCCTCCCGGACTGGGGTTCATGCTGGCCACCAACATAAAACTACTGGGATAGGTCACTGTAAATTGTGCTCTTGCTATGGTTACTTCCCTATCCTCCATGGGTTGTCGCATCACTTCCAGCACGCGACGTTCGAATTCTGGGAGCTCATCCAGAAACAATACGCCATTATGCGATAACGAAATCTCCCCGGGCTGTGGATAGCTACCACCACCTACCAAGGCAGCACTACTAATGGTATGGTGAGGGTTTCTAAAAGGCCGCTGACTCATCAACCCTTTATTTTTAACCTTGCCCACGACACTATGTATTTTGGTGGTTTCCAAAGCTTCGTGAAGTGTCATTGGAGGCAAAATGGATGGCAAGCGCTTGGCCAACATTGTTTTTCCCGCACCGGGAGGTCCAATTAAAATGATATTGTGACCGCCCGCAGCGGCTATCTCCATACATCGCTTTATACTTTCCTGTCCTTTTACATCGGCAAAATCAAACTCTGGAAAATGCAAATGTTCGTAAAACTCTTGCCGGGTATCCACATGGGTTTGTTCCAAAGGGGCATCTGTATCAAAAAAATCAATTACCTCTTTTATATTATCAACCCCGTATACCTTTAAACCATCAACAATAGCGGCTTCACTAGCATTCTCGTTAGGAAGAATAAATCCTTCAAAGCCTTCTTCTCGTGCTTTTATGGCGATGGGCAAAGCTCCTTTTATAGGCTGTAGACTTCCATCCAACGAAAGCTCTCCCATTATAAGAAATTTATCAATGTTCTCTGAACGTATTTGATTTGATGCGGCCAATATTCCGACGGCCAAGGTCAAGTCGTAAGCGGTCCCTTCCTTCCTTAAATCGGCGGGCGCCATATTGATGGTTATTTTTTTACCAGGGATTCTATACCCGTTATTTTGTAAAGCGGCAGCAATTCGGTAGTTACTTTCTTTAATCGCATTATCGGGTAATCCCACCAAATGATAGCCGATGCCTTTGTCTATATTTACCTCCACAACAATGGTGGTAGCCTCAATACCAAAAACGGCACTTCCGTAAACTTTTATGAGCATAAGGGGTTTCTAATTGAATGAGATCGAAAAAGTAGCCATTCTCATTACAAAAAGATTTGCTTTTTGACGAATACCCCAATTTGAATTGATGAAGACCCTTTCCTGGTTAACGGAAGATTAAAATAGACGCTGCAGTTTCTTCTATTTCCTTTTTGTTCATCATCATTTTCCGAAATTCTCCATTTACATACATTTGGGCCTGATCCTCATAATGTTTGCTAAAAGGATTTCCGGATTGACCCGTGGGCAATATGCTTATACTGTTCTCGATATCGGAAAAGTCAATGATACGCCTAGTGGATGGACCCGAGTTGACCTTATAAAAACCTGTTTCATCGTATGGAAAAGCAAGGTTGTTGATGACCTCACGGGTCCCCTCAACCGGAAATGGCCCCACGTTGAAATATTTTCGTAATGATTCCACTTGTCCGAATGGATGCTGATGCTCCAGTGTATGTACTTTATCCCAAGTCCACTGGCTTGGGTCGGGACCAAGATCTTCGACTAATGAATTCCATGCATCTGCAAAGGATTTCATTACAATGTCTTGTCTGGTTTCCACAATATCAGGGGTGTTTACATTGTCCCACCACTTTCCGTTTTGCATTTTGCCACCCCAAGCAATTTGCCTTTTGAACAAATGGGTCGACAAAAATTGTTTGAACATTTCTGGGCCCATTTCATCTTCCATGGTGTTCTTTACGGTATAGTACAAACTCCTATGATATAGGGTTGGACTGGTGCTGGACAGCGTATATTTACCATTCCAATTCTTCAAGGAATCCACCAAAATCAACTTCTCGGTATCTAACTTGGTTACGTCAAAAAGTTTGATCAATTCTGTAACCATATCGGTATTCACAGGTGAGGTAACATCCAAAATCATTTTGGAGATGGCCTCTTTGTCCCAATCATCTTTAGCATCCAATAACGAAACTATTCGTTTTGCTCTATTCTCTGGCAAATAATAGCCCGGATAAAGCATACCTGCAATGGAATCGGGCTGATTATTGGCGGAATACACATAGTTCCAAGGTGGGTTCTCTGCCATTGGGTTTTCCGAAAAATCCAGATAACGTACTGGTTCCTCGTTACCAGATGCCCCATCCAAAATAAATTTAGTGGACAGACTATCCGGCATCTCATAAAGCTTTGCCGTGGCCCACCAGGCCACATTTCCTTCAGCGTCACCATACATTACATTAAGCCCAGGTGCATGAATATTGGGCAATGCACTTTTAAACTCTTCCATGTTGGTGGCATGGCTCAACCCATATAAGGCATGCATTACCATATTCTTGGGTTTGGTATATATCCAAGACATAGCAACAGGTCTTTCCCCAGAAATTTGATCTGCTATATTGTTCAAAATAGGACCATGGTGGGTCTTCTTGTAAGTAAAGGCGACATCGTCTCCATCTTTTACCTTGATGGTTTTATTGATGAATTCATAGTTCTTCCAACCATCAACGGTTTTGTATTGGGTACTGTCAGATGGATTGGTTTCCTCATAGTAAAAATCAATATCATCATTCTCGAACATGGTTAAACCGTAGGCCAAATTCCTGTCGTGCCCTAATAATGGAAAAGGTACACCTGCTAAATGATACCCATACTTTTCATACGTTGGAGTATTGACATGTGCTTCGTACCAAACCGAAGGTTGAGCAAACCCAATATGTGGGTCGTTGGCCAAAATCACCTTGCCGTTTTTGGTTTTTTGAGGTGCCACTACCCAACTGTTACTACCTTCGAATTGGGGAATGGGAAGCTTCTCCAAGGCAGCGGTAACACTTGCTGTAATATTGGTTCCCAAGGTGTCTATTTCCACTCCTTTGTAATTTTTGATCCAAACAGTCGAGGTGTCAGAATCAATGGCCAAATCTTGCATATATTCATCCCCCAACTTATTGCGCATACTTGTGAGCAATGGATCGGTTTTATGGGCCATGGCAAAACTAAAGGCCATATATCCCACAGCATTGTATACATCTTCAATAGAAAATGGTTCCTTTTCAATACCCGTTAAATAAAACTCGATGGGGGTTGGTCCATTTTTAATAAACTCATTGACACCTTCCAAATACGCTTGAGAAAGCAGAATGGCATCACTTTTCTGGTCCAGTTGAGTTAGGGTTTCAGTGGTATGGTCATCTATGCCCAAAGAGAGGAAAAACTTATCCGTTTTAACCATGTCCTCCCCAAAAACCTCGGAAAGCCTACCTTTTGCAACTCTTCGTAACAATTCCATCTGCCATAATCTATCCTGGGCATGCACATAACCCAATGCTTTTAAGGCGTCGGTTTCATTGTCCGCATAAATATGGGGTATGCCGTAGGGGTCAAAATAAGTTGTTACTTCATTGGATAATCCTGATAGGGACTTTTCCCCTCCATAATCCGGTTTAAGGCTATTCACAACTATGGCTACGCCAATAATTACAAGTAGAAGCAGTCCTGCGAGTACAAGAAGTACCTTTTTGTATTTTTTCACGAAGATGGGTTAAGTCAATTAGTCCATCCTAAGGTATAACTATTTTCTAATATGACTAACAAAATATATTGACAAATATCAATTATTTGTTCATGGAAAGATGGTGTTTTTCCAATCCTGATTTCAACCACTCCTCATAGGTTTCAGCGTCAACATATTGCACTGCCTCATTAAGAATCTCCAAGTTAGGGGACAACAAAACATAATATGGCTGTGAAGCCGCGTTGAAATTAATCGTTTGGAATGTTCCCCATTTTTGACCGATGGTCTCTATGGATTTCACCCGTCCAGAATCGTATTTGAAATCGAACTGTTGAGATTCGGGAAGCTCCTTTCTGTCATCCACATAAAGCGAAATCAGAACGTAATCCTCTTTTAGAATTGGATATACCTTGGAATCGCTCCAAACGTTTTCTTCCATTTTTCTGCAGTTCACACAGGCCCAACCTGTAAAATCGAGCAGAATAGGCTTATTTACTTCTTTAGCATATGCAACCCCCTCTTCAAAGTCTTTATAACAATCGAGTCCCAATGGGCAATCGCTTTCTGTTTCAACAACACTGTAAAAACTTGGTGGGGGAAAACCACTCAACAATTTTAATTGTGTGATATTAAAAAGTCCTAGAATTAAATACGCAGTAAAACCTAAGCTTACTATTCCAGTGAGTTTTCTTGCAGGTGAAAGATTTTTTCTTGGTCCATCATGTGGAAACCTGAAGATTCCAAAAAGATACAATGTCATCAAGACAAATAACACAGCCCAAACACCAACAAAGATCTCACGCTTAAAAATGCCCCAATTCCCAACTAAATCGGCGTTGGACAAGAACTTGAATGCCAAGGCAAGTTCCAAGAAACCTAGTACCACTTTTACGGTTGTCATCCATCCTCCGGATTTAGGCAAGGAATTCAACCAAGCCGGGAACATAGCGAACAGGGCAAACGGAAGCGCCAAGGCCAAACCAAAACCTACCATTCCAGATGTCAGGTTGGTGGCTACATTACCCTCCGCCAATGTAGTGCTCCCCAATAGTCCACCCAAAATAGGTCCGGTACACGAAAAAGACACAATGGCCAAGGTCAACGCCATAAAAAAGATACCTAGCCCACCTCCTACTTTGGACGAGGCGGAATCCATTTTATTGGCCCAAGAACTAGGCAAGGTCAACTCATAATACCCGAAAAATGAGAAGGCAAAAAATACGAAAATGATAAAAAAGAACACATTGAGCCAAATGTTTGTGGCAATGGTGTTCAATATCTGCGAGTCCACCGAATTGAACAAATGGAAGGGCAAACTCAGTAAGAAATAAATCAGAACAATAAAGAAACCGTAAAGCAGCGCATTACCGATTCCTTTGGATTTATTCTGTGTTTGTTTGGTGAAAAACGAAACGGTCAAAGGAATCATTGGGAAAACACAGGGAGTCAACAAGGCAATCAATCCGCCAATAAAACCGAGACCGAATATCACCCATAAATTGGATTTTCCTTCTGAATCAGTAACCCCATCTTGATTGAGCAGTTTTTTATTTTTAAAATCCACTTTCAATGATTCCCCCAATGCTATGCTCTTTTCATCCAGAGCAGTTTCTTCTGCTACAAATCCACTGCCATCCAACGAAATCTCAAAGAACTCGTCTACTGGGAGACAAACCTCCTTACAGATTTGGTAAAATAGGTTGACCGATATCTGATTGACTTCAGGATCTAGCAATCTTATCTTTTGGGTGAAAATGGCCTCTCCTTTAAAGAAGGTTTCGTCTACTTCAAACATTTCACTGTATTCAGTAATGGTCTCACTTTCTTCAGTCTTCCCGATTAATTCATAATCCTCGCCAGCTTTTTCAAAAGTAAACTCACTAGGCAGGGAACCTCCCTCGGCAGTGTATTGGGAATACACATGCCATCCGTCCATAATTTTCCCTTTGAACACCAGCTCGTATTCGGTATCGGAAAGTTTATGTACTTCGTGACTCCAAACCGCTGGATTTTCGTCAGTTTGTGCGAATGTGGTTAGATTGATAAAGAATAATCCTAAAAAGAGTATTAAAAATCTCATTTAACTAGTGTAATCTTTAATATTTGCCGGGTTGAATCCTCAACCTTAAATCGTTCATCTGCTCGTTTGCCCACTACCCAGACAATCTCATTGTCCGAGCAAAGAAGCCATTGCTTGTCCTTGGAAATTAGGTCGAATTTCTCGTCCTTGAAATATTTGGACAACTTTTTCCTGCCTTTCATCCCAAAGGGATAAAAATAGTCGCCTTTTACCCAATTCCTTAACACTAACGGAAAGTTTAACTTTTCCTTATCCAAAAATATGACATTTTCTCCTTGTTCATCAAGGGATTTCACTTCTTCCATCCTTAGTTGAACTGGCAGGTCGGGTGTGCTTTCCGTTAAATGGACAAGGTGATCGACACTTACCCTATTTTTTATTTTGGAAAGTATTAGGCTATCCCTATCCTTGAGCAATTGATGTGTTCTTGAAAACACTTTTTTACCACTCAATGCCGTCAAGAGGTTTTTGACATCGTTCCACTCTGTAAAACCGTAATTCTTGAACAATCCATAGAGATGTGATTCCAAGGGTTGGAGTTTTAGCAGTTCGGTAACAGATATTTTGATGACACCTTCGCTTTGTTCAAACCATTTGGATTTGAATTCATTCAAATAAAGTTTTGCCAAATCGTTGTTCTGCTCTAAATGCTTTTGTGTATTGAGGAAGTTTTGCAAAAAAGCCGGGTGCAACTCCTTTAACAATGGCACAATATCATGGCGAATCTTATTACGAAGGTATTTGGTGCTTGCATTGCTGCTGTCTTCTCGCCAGTCCACACCTTCGGAATTTGCATATTCCAAAATTTCCTCTTGCGAAAATGGCAGAAGGGGTCGAGCTACTTTTCCGTTTACTTCGGGAATACCGGAAAGTCCATCGATCCCGGTTCCTCTTGATAAATTAATCAGAAAAGTTTCCAAGCTATCATCGGCGTGATGGGCGGTTAGCACATAATCGAAACCTTTGGTGCCTAATAGTTCATCAAACCATTGGTACCGAAGTTCCCTTGCTGCCATCTGAATAGACAAACGCTGTTCTCGGGCATAGGTCTCGGTTTCAAATTGCTTCACATAAACCTCAACACCCAAAGTCAATGACAGATCACGAACAAAAGTCTCGTCCCCATCACTTTCTTCACCCCTGAGCCTGAAATTGCAATGAGCCATGGCAAAATTCAATTCGGCATTGGCACACAAATGGGCCAATACTACACTATCCACCCCACCACTACAGGCCAATAGCAATTTCTTCCCTTTTAAAAAGGGCATTTCACTGGTAATGTGTTGCTTAAATTTTGCCAACATGCCGCGAATTTACGAATAAACCTTAGTCTTGCTCCAAAACTGTTCGCATTGCTTTGGCTTTAAGCAAACATTCTGCATATTCTTTTTCTGGGTCGGATTTCGCTGTTATGGCACTTCCTACGGAATAGGATACGTACCTTTTACTAGCATTGTACAAAATACTCCGAATGACCACATTAAAATCAAAATTCCCATGGGGGGAAAAATAGCCGACCGCACCACTGTAAAGTCCTCTTTTTGTCTCCTCCAAATCTTCAATAATTTTCATTGCCGAAATTTTTGGAGCGCCTGTCATACTCCCCATTGGAAAGGTTTCCGTTATCAATTCCAATGGATTTTTACTCTTTGGAACGCTTGAAACAATGGTCGAGATCAATTGGTGTACTTGCTTAAAAGTGTATGGTTTACATAGTTCTTCAACCTGAACTGAACCCTTTATCGCGCTCTTGGACAAATCGTTGCGGACCAAATCGGTGATCATGATATTTTCGGAGCGTTCCTTTTGATCATTGGCCAATTCTTCTTTTATTTTTTCATCCTCAGTTGTGTTCTTGCCTCTACGTGCTGTCCCTTTTATAGGTTGAGAAATTACCTTCTCACCTATTTTTTTGAGGTACCTTTCTGGAGATGCACACATTAAATAATTGGTGTCAAACCTTGCGAAAACCGCAAAGGGTGGTTCGGATATATGATTCAATTTCCAATAGGTTTCCCATGGATCAATAGCAACATCTTGCGCATAGAATTCCTGACAAAAATTAGCCTCATAAATATCCCCACGATGAATATGCTCCAAAAAACGATTGGCTTTTTCAAAATAAGCTTCTTTATGGATGCGCATCTTAATTTTTATCGGGTCATCCTGTTTATTATATGTATCCTGAGACTGGCCGCTAAAGATTTCTAGGTAGTCTTGTTGGATTTCATTGGAACAGCGCTCCAAATAGTTAAAATAAAGATGCCCATCTGCAACAATAATCAGTTTATCAGGCTGAAAAAACTGCATCATTGGAAAATTCAATGAGTCGGTGTTCTTTGATGATAAATCCTCTAATTCATTTTTAAAATCATAGGAGAAGTAACCAAACAACCAATCGTTTTCCCTTTCAAAAAAGGCACGTAGTTCATCTGCTCCGTCGAATAATTCATGGGCCCCTACAGCAAGACAGGCCTCAAAACTGGAATACTTGTCAGAATGGGAATTACTATCCAACCAAACCACATGTTGATGCCCCCGAGACCATTC
This sequence comes from uncultured Allomuricauda sp., assembly GCF_947258355.1. Lineage (GTDB taxonomy): Bacteria > Bacteroidota > Bacteroidia > Flavobacteriales > Flavobacteriaceae > Flagellimonas. The sequence continues at coordinate 15,473 of NZ_CAMYIC010000059.1, read as the reverse complement.
AAACAAAGCTTTTTTACTTTGCGACAAGGAATTTATTTTAAAGGAACGTTGTACCCGCAATACACTCTTATTTTAAAGAATTCAAAAAGGTGTTCAATGCCTCTTGGTGTTCCTTTTTCATATCCCCGTCCAAGATACCTGTTTCACCAAAATTATCGTAGAAGGAATTAAGCGAAAAAGTGGTGACGATTTCACCGCCAAATTTGGGAATCATGCTTTCCACAACAGCCAACGATCTGGCTCCCCCGAAACGACCTGCAGATGTGGACATCAATAACACCTTGGTATCGTGAAGAAAATTGCGGTCTATACGCGATAGCCAATCCAAAACATTTTTAAAATAGGCAGAAGGATATCCATTATGCTCATTTACCGATACGATCAGACCATTACAGCTATCTATTTGTTTCTTCAATTCTTGCAAAGAATCAGGATATCCTTTTGATTTTTCAAGGTCTTCACTGAACATGGGGAAATCATGTTCGGCCATGTTGAGCACCTGAATATCATGATCTTGCACCAACGAAACTGTATATGATACCAATTTAAAATTGATAGAAGTGGAAGAATTGCTACCAGCAAATGCCAAAATTGCAGCCATATCACAAAATGATTGATTGTTTCGCTAAAATACCGCAATAAAAACTCAGGTGCGACTATTTTGTATATTTTTGACGCAGCAAACATCCAAACTACCTGCTTAACAAGTATATAGGGTGAACTAAGACCATATGGCAGTAAAGAGCAACAGATTATTTTTTGTGGATGCCATGCGTGCATGGGCCATTTTAATGATGCTGCAGGGACATTTTATCGATGGCTTATTGGATCCTGTTTTTAGGGATTCCAGTAACACCGCTTATTCCCTATGGCTTTATTTTAGAGGAATAACGGCTCCTGTCTTTTTTACGGTATCCGGTTTTATATTTACCTATCTTCTAATCAGGGTTCCGGAAAGCGGAATTGAAAACCCACGGGTCAAAAAAGGAATCCGACGTGGGTTGCAACTTTTGGCCATTGGTTATTTATTGCGATTGAACCTTGGCGGTCTTTTAAAAGGTCAAATCTATAATGCCTTCTATCTAGTTGATGTATTGCACTGTATTGGTCTTTCTATTTTAGGGCTTATTGGTGTGTACGTACTAACAGCTAAAAAGAAAAAGTTCGTTTTCCCAGCCGCTCTTGTGGTTATAACCTTAGTACTTTTCTTGTTCGAAAGGGTTTATAAAGATTGGTCCTTTGCATTTATGCCAGACTTCTTGGCAAATTATTTCACCAAGTCCAATGGTTCGGTATTCACCATCATTCCTTGGTTTGGTTACACCACCATAGGCGCTTTTATCTCAGTGCTCTTTACTCGATTCAAAAATTATAGGTATTTGTACCCAGCTGCCATATCCATTGCTTTGGCAACGGGATATTTACTAATTTATCAATCATCCGCAGCTTTTGCCACACTTTACGATTGGACCGGCTTTGAATTCCTAAAATTGATATTGTCCAACAACTACCTTTTCATACGATTGGGTAATGTGTTTGTCGTATTTGCTGTATTTATGATACTTCGCCAATTAATGACAAACAAAACAGTGCTAAAAATCGGAGCGAGCACGCTTTCCATTTACGTGATTCACTTCATCATCCTATACGGTAGTTTTACTGGCATGGGGCTGTATCGATTCTTTAACCATTCGCTTTCACCGGAAATTGTGATTCCAGGTGCGCTTGCCTTTATGGTTGCTTGTACGTTTTTGGCCTTGCAATACAATAAATATGAGGCTTATCTCAAGTCTCAGGTTGGATTGGGCATTTCTTTTGCTAAGTCTCAATTCATTGAATTACGAGAGCTTACGTTTCCGATGCTAAAGGAGATGTTAATATGGGCCCGACTTCTTCTAAGAAGGGTGCTGCGTACAGTAAGGGTACGGAGTTAAAAAAAGCATCCAATCCTAAGACTGAATGCTTATATAGACCTTTGGTCATTTTTTTCTAAACGTGCAATGCTCTATCGTCAGTTGCTGCCAAAGCCGCTTCCTTAACTGCTTCTGCAAAAGTCGGGTGCGCATGGCTCATTCGGGAGATATCCTCCGCAGATGCCCTGAATTCCATTGCAGTTACGCCTTCAGCAATCAAGTCCGCACAACGAGCCCCGATCATGTGTACACCCAAGACTTCGTCAGTGTTCTTATCTGCAAGAATTTTCACAAAACCATCAATATCCATACTGGCTCGGGCTCTACCCAAAGCACGCATCGGAAACTGACCCGATTTGTATTCCACACCTTCTTCCTTCAATTGCTCTTCTGTTTTTCCAACAGCAGCAACTTCTGGCCAGGTATATACGACACCAGGAATCAGATTGTAATCGATATGTGGTTTTTGACCAGCTAAAATTTCGGCCACCATGGTACCTTCTTCTTCCGCTTTGTGGGCCAACATCGCTCCTTTTACCACATCACCGATAGCGTAGATATTGGAAACATTGGTCTGTAAATGCTCGTTTACCTCTACTCTGCCCCTGTCATCCAATTTAACTCCTGCAGCTTCAGCGTTCAATCCATCTGTATATGGTTTACGGCCAACACTAACTAGACAATAGTCACCTTTTATGGTCACTTCCTTGTCCTTTTTGTCATCGGCCTTTACGATCACCTCGTCACCTTTGCGCTCTACGGATTTTACTTTGTGGGAAAGGTTGAACTTCACCTTTTGCTTTTTCATCACTTTGGTGAGCTCTTTGGACAATGCACCGTCCATCCCTGGAATAATGCGGTCCATATACTCCACAACAGTTACATCTGCACCCAAGCGTTTGTAAACCTGACCCAATTCCAAACCGATTACACCACCACCAATAACGATAAGGTGCTTTGGAACTTCCTTCAATTTAAGAGCCTCGGTGGAGGTTATCACTCTTTCCTTATCAATGTCAATAAAAGGCAATGATGACGGTTTAGAGCCTGTAGCAATAATTATGTTCTTGGCTTCAATAGTTTCCTCACCATCCTCTTTTGCAATATTGATGTGTGTGGCATCTTTGAAGCTTCCAATACCATGGTACACATCAATGTTGTTTTTGTTCATCAAAAACTCGATACCTTTCGTGGTTTGGTCAACAACCCCTTGTTTACGGGCGATCATTTGCTCCAAGTTCACTTTTACTTCACCTGGTATCTCAATACCGTGCTCCTCGAAGTGCTTTACGACATCCTCATAGTGGTGCGATGAGTCCAAAAGGGCTTTTGATGGAATACAGCCCACATTAAGACAGGTACCCCCTAGGGTTGCATATTTTTCTATTATTGCGGTTTTCATTCCCAATTGGGCACATCGAATTGCCGCCACATAGCCTCCTGGTCCAGAGCCGATAATGGCTACATCATATTGATTCATATTGTATTAATTGTAAGGATAATTGCTAAAAAACTGTGTTTTTGTAAAACAAATGTAAAAATACAAATGTTTTTCGGGACAGTACCAAGGAATTATGTTGGATTGTTGGGTTAAGGATATAGGGAATTATTTGATTTTTGGGCGGTTCGATTTCTAGATGGTCAGATGATTTGGATGATTGGTCCTTGTTAATTGCCAATTGCACATTAAATGTGAACCGATGGACTGTTCTTTACCTCGTTGATCACAAAAGAGCTTTGGGTATTCCCGATGTTGGCTATAGCCGTAAGTTTGGTTACCATGAACTCTCGGTAACTCTTCATATCCTTTACAAAAATCTTTAAGATATAATCGTAATCCCCACCTACATGAAAACATTCGGAAACCTCGTCCAACTGCAGTACCTCCCGCTCAAACTTTAAAACATTCTCCTTGGTATGTTGCACCAATCTTATTTGGCAGAGTACCATAAAATCGCGCCCCACTTTTATTTTATCCACTAGGGCGGTGTATTGGGTTATCACTCCATTGCGTTCCAGACGTCGAATACGTTCATAAACGGCTGTTTTGGACAAATGCAAGGCATCCGCATATTGTTTGGTGGTTTTTTTGCTGTCCTTTTGAAGCAATCTGATTAATTCTATGTCTACTTTATCCAGTTTCATACTGACGAATTTTCTAGCTCATCCAGCTAAAATCATTATTTAATGATTATTTTCCTAATTATTTTATAATTAATGACTATAATTCTTTATTTAAATACATCTATTGATTTTATGTCTATATATATATAGTTTTACTAAAAACGGTACATTATGGATTATAAAGCATCAGAACACATACAAGACCTTCAATACTTTGGTGAATTCGGAGGTGTAAACCCCTCAATATCAGATTCATCAACTTACACTTTCCTGTCAGCAAAGACCATGTTCGACACTTTCGAGGGAAACACGGAAGGTTGCTATTTGTACAGCCGCCACTCCTCCCCTTCCAATCTGTATTTGGGCGAAGCCATGGCGCAATTGGAGGGAACAGAATCCGCCAATGTTTATGCCAGTGGAATGGGCGCTATAACCGCTGTGATTCTCCAATTGTGTGATTCTGGGGACCACGTCGTGTGCAGTAGGACAATTTATGGTGGTACATATGCTTTCCTAAAGAATTTTGTTAAGAAATTCAATATTGATGTTTCTTTTGTGGACATTACCGATTTGGAAATGGTCACAAATTCCATCACACCCAAAACCAAGATGATCTATTGTGAAGCAATCAGCAATCCACTCTTGGAAATTGCCGATATCCCTTCTCTATCTAAAATCGCTAAGAAAAATGATATGCCGCTGGTAGTGGACAACACTTTTTCCCCACTGACGATAAGTGCAGCCCAATTGGGAGCCGATATTGTGGTCCACAGCCTTACCAAGTTCATCAATGGTAGTAGTGATTGTGTTGCAGGTGCGGTTTGTGCTTCTACCGATTTTTGTTTGAGCCTAAAAGACGTTAACAACGGAGCCGGAATGCTCTTGGGTAGTACGCTGGACAGTTTACGTGCCGCTTCCATTTTGAAAAATATGCGAACCCTGCATATTCGAATCAAAAAGCACAGCGAAAATGCCCACTATTTGGCTACAGAATTCGAAAAGGATGGATTAAAAGTAGTGTACCCTGGACTGGAAAGTCATTCAGGTCATAATTTGATAAAATCCCAAATGAACCCTGAATATGGTTTTGGCGGCATGCTTACCCTAGATGTAGGTTCTGTGGAAAGAGCCAATGCACTGATGGAATTAATGCAAAAAGAGAAATTGGGTTATTTGGCCGTTAGTCTTGGATTCTACAAAACCCTGTTCAGCGCTTCGGGAACCTCGACCTCTTCCGAAATTCCTGAAGAAGAACAAAAAGAATTGGGTCTGTCCCAAGGACTTATCCGTTTTTCCATTGGTCTGGACAACGATATCCACAAAACCTACACAACCATGCGCAAGTGTATGGAGATGCTGGATATTTTGTCACCCAATACCAGTTTGGCTTAAATTGCAGTTATAGGAGGTTTGCACAACAAGGGGCAAAATCGTAATATTACCTTCTAACAAACTCAGACCAAATGCCGAATAAAAAGGAAAAACCAAAGTTTAGGGAAGATGAACACATTGTAGAGAATAAGGAACTGACCATTGCAGAGGCGCTCATACCCGTTTTTGCATTGGTCGCCATGTTGGCGTACAATGTGTATGTTTTTGGTGATGACGCCCTGAGCGGTTCCAATCAGTTTATTTTATTAATGGGTGGTGCTGTAGCTGCAATTGTAGGTATCTTCAACAAGGTGTCCTATAAAAGGATGATAGCTGAAGTAGCGGAAAATGTGAGGTCTACTACGGGAGCTTTGCTTATCCTTTTAATGGTGGGTGCGCTATCGGGTACTTGGCTAGTTAGCGGAATTATTCCCGCTATGATTTATTACGGTCTTCAAATATTGAACCCCACCATATTTTTAGCTGCCAGCGTTATTATTTGCGCCATAATATCCATTGCTACAGGAAGTAGTTGGACCACGGCCGCAACCGTTGGTATTGCACTGATCGGCATTGGAGAGGCCTTGGGCATATCGTTGGGCATGACAGCAGGAGCGGTACTTTCCGGGGCTTACTTTGGGGATAAGATGTCTCCTTTGAGCGATACCACGAACTTGGCTCCTGCGATGGCCGGTGGGGATTTGTTCTCGCACATACGTTATATGACTTACACCACGGTTCCGACAATTGTGGTCACATTAATCGTGTTCATTATTCTTGGTTTTACAATCGATACATCTGGCGTGGCCGATACTAGTTCACTCCTCGAAAATATTGGTGCCACCTTTAATATTAACGGTTGGTTATTTATAGTCCCTTTGGTGGTAATTGGTCTGATCGTAAAAAAAGCGCCGCCATTGATGGCCCTTTTGATCGGGACCTTGCTGGGCGGTGTGTTTGCACTTATTTTTCAGCCGGATATTGTTGCCAATATTGGTGGAGGATCCGCATTGAACTTCGAAACAGGCTACAAAGGCATTTTAAATTCGATAACGGTGGATACCAACATAGCTACAGAAGACCCAGCCTTGAACGATTTGTTCTCTTCTGGCGGAATGTCTGGCATGCTAGGTACCATTTGGCTGATTGTTTGTGCCATGGTGTTTGGAGGCATAATGGACGGAATAGGTGCTTTGGAGCGTATTACAGAATCCCTTCTAAAATTGGCCAAAACCACTTTTGGTTTGTTTGCCAGCACTGTAGGCAGCTGTTTAGCTTTGAACGTAACTGCATCCGACCAATATTTGGCCATTGTGGTGCCCGGTAAAATGTTCGCCAAGGCCTATAAGGAACGTGGACTCGCCCCTGAAAACCTCAGCCGATCTTTGGAGGATTCAGGTACGGTAACCTCGGTCTTGGTGCCTTGGAACACCTGTGGAGCCTACCATAGTGGGGTTTTGGGTGTTGGTGTCGGGGAGTATGCCATGTATGCCATTTTTAACTGGTTAAGCCCATTTATGACATTACTTTTTGCTGCATTCAGAATCAAGATTAAACAACTTGCCACAACCAGTTCAAGTAGTTAGTGTTCTGACCAACGTTTTCGGTTGCATTATTTCTTATTGCAGATGTTGATGGCTCCTCTTAAAAAATAGTTATAGGATGGGTTCTTTTACGGCACATTAATAGGATAGTTTTTTATTATTTTTGACACCGAACTTGCTCTTTTAAGGAAGCATCTGAATCATTTTCAAAATATACGTGAAGCATTTAAATGCCGAAAGAATCTTTTATTAAGAACAGGATAAAAAGTGTGGGGTATGCCCTAAAGGGCATGTTTCTATTGTTGCGCACAGAACCTAGCATCAAAATTCAATTTGTCATTGCTTTGGTTGTTACAGCCTTCGGCTTCTACTATCAAATCTCCAACACAGAATGGATACTCCAACTCTTGTCAATAGGTTTGGTCATGGGAGTGGAAGGATTAAATACGGCCATTGAAAAAATCTGCGATTATGTTCAACCCAAATTAGATCCCAAAATTGGTTTAATAAAAGATATTTCCGCAGGAGCCGTTATGATAGTATCCATCTTGGCAAGTATCATTGGGTTGATCATCTATATACCCAAGATTTTTTAGTAAAATCCAAGACCCCGAGTAGCAACGTAAATTTGTAACTTAGCCCCGCTTAAAATTGATTAATGGCCAAAAAACGAACAAAATCCAAATCAAAAAAAACTACCTCTACTGCCAAGAAGAAGGTTTCCTTTAAGCCTTCCAAGCAGAACAAGATTATTTTTGGTAGCCTTTTGATAGTTCTCAGTATTGCACTTTTCTTCTCCTTCATGTCATTTTATTTTACTTGGCAAGAAGATCAGAGTATGCTGTCCCAGTTTGCGGACCGAAATGCAGAAGCCAGCAATTTGCTGAACAAATTCGGGGCCAATGTAAGTCACTTTTTTATGTACAAAGGTTTTGGCCTGGCCTCTTTCATATTTCCCTTTTTATTGGCCATTACAGGACTATATCTGTTTCTAGGTCTAAATGGAAAACGTTTGATATCCAAATGGATCTGGGGATTGGTCGGAGTTATCTGGGGGTCTGTTGCCCTTGGTTTTTTCGCCGCTGATTTTCCACTATTGGGAGGATTGATCGGATATGAGATGAACGATTTTCTACAAGACTACACGGGCAAGATCGGCGTGTTCTTGATTCTGATTTTTATTTTGATGGTGATTTTGGTGCGACTTTTCAATTTTACGCCCGAAGGATTTGCCAATTTCTTTCGTAATCAAAAGCAAAAAATCAAGTCTGACTTCAATGAAGAACCCTCAATACAAACTTCCGCAAAGACCTCCTCTGGTGAAGAAGAGGAAAGTATCCTGTTGACAACCGAAGATACGGTTCCAGAAAAAGTGGACACCTACACCCATAAAAAGGATATTCCTCCTTTGGATGAAGCAGGACTCGATGTCAACATTCCAGAAGAAAAGGAAACCGATATCGCCTTGAAGGTCGAGGAAACTCCGGTTGAAGAAGAGGAAACCGATGCCAAAGCGGCCAAATTGGTAGAGGATTTTGGGGAATTCGATCCCAAATTGGAATTGGGCAACTATAAATTCCCAACCTTGGATTTACTTGAGGCTCACGGCGCTTCTGGAGGCATTACCATTAACCAAGAAGAACTTGAAGAGAACAAGAATCGAATTGTAAGCACCCTCAAAAACTATAAGATAGGAATTGCCCAGATCAAAGCGACCATAGGTCCAACAGTAACTCTGTACGAAATTGTACCCGAGGCTGGAATCCGTATCTCAAAGATTAAAAACTTGGAGGACGACATCGCTTTATCGTTGGCTGCATTGGGAATCAGGATCATTGCCCCTATTCCTGGAAAAGGGACCGTCGGTATCGAAGTACCTAACAAAAACGCAACAATTGTTTCCATGCGTTCGGTGATTGCATCCAACAAATTCCAAAAAGCGGAAATGGAATTGCCCATCGCTTTTGGAAAAACCATTAGCAACGAGACTTTTGTGGTAGACCTTGCCAAAATGCCTCACATGCTCATGGCAGGTGCAACAGGTCAAGGTAAATCGGTGGGGTTGAATGCGGTCATCACTTCACTGCTCTACAAAAAACACCCTGCAGAAGTCAAATTTATCTTGGTGGACCCCAAAAAGGTGGAATTGACCCTGTACAATAAAATTGAGCGTCACTTTTTGGCAAAGCTGCCCGATTCAGAGGAAGCCATTATTACCGACAACACCAAGGTGATCAACACGTTGAACTCCCTTTGTATTGAAATGGACCAGAGGTACGAGTTATTGAAATCGGCCATGGTCCGGAATATCAAAGAATACAACACTAAGTTCAAGGCTAGAAAATTGAATCCGAACGACGGACACAAATTCTTGCCTTACATTGTATTGGTAATCGATGAGTTTGCCGATTTGATCATGACGGCGGGCAAGGAAGTGGAAACACCCATTGCCAGATTGGCACAGTTGGCACGTGCCATCGGTATTCACTTGATCATTGCTACGCAAAGACCTTCGGTAAATGTTATCACAGGTATCATTAAGGCCAACTTCCCTGCCAGGATAGCATTTAGGGTAACCTCAAAAATTGATTCAAGAACCATTTTGGATGCTCAGGGGGCCGACCAGCTTATTGGTCGCGGAGATATGCTCTATACACAAGGAAATGATGTGACAAGGTTGCAATGTGCCTTTGTGGATACGCCCGAAGTAGCAAAAATCACCGACTATATCGGGTCCCAACGTGCATATCCTGAAGCACACCTATTGCCGGAGTATGTGGGCGAAGAATCTGGCACAAGTCTTGATAATGATATCGCGGACAGGGATGCCATGTTTAGAGATGCAGCTGAAGTAATTGTAACTGCACAACAAGGCTCCGCCTCATTGATACAAAGAAAATTAAAACTGGGATACAACAGGGCCGGTAGAATTATAGACCAATTGGAAGCTGCCGGAATTGTAGGGCCATTTGAAGGAAGTAAGGCAAGACAAGTTCTGGTACCCGACATGTATTCCTTGGAACAACTATTAGAAAATGAAGCAAAATAAGACCATGATCAAGAAAAGTATTCTTTTTATAGCATTGTTTACCGTTGGACTTTTTTCCTACGGACAGAACTCAGATAAGGCAAAAGCACTTTTGGATGAAGTGTACAACAAAGTACAGAGCTACGACAATATTTATATTGATTTTCAGTCCACCTTGGAAAATACGGAAGCCAATCTGAAACAGGAAACCAATGGAAACGTGACTCTGGATGGTGAAAAATACTTATTAAACTATTTTGGGGCCACCCAACTTTACGATGGCAATAAGGTATACACTGTAGTTCCGGAAAACGAAGAGGTCACTATTGAAGATGTAAACGAAGACAACGACAATGTGAGCCCATCAAAAATGTTGACCTTCTACAAAACCGGGCACAATTACCAATGGGACATTCTTCAAAACGTGGGCGGAAGAAAAATCCAATATGTCAAATTAATCCCGATTGATTCAAATACGGAAATTAAATCTGTTTTGTTGGGGGTTGATACACAAACAAAACATATCTACAAACTGATTCAAACGGGAAACAATGGCACCAAAACCACCATTACCGTTAATTCTTTCAAAACCAATCAGCCCATATCAAGTACTCTGTTTACCTTTGATGAGAAAAAGTACGAGGACAAAGGGTACTACATCATAAGAAACTAGGCATTGAAAATACTTGATCAGTATATACTAAGAAGATTTCTTTACAACTTCTTCAGTTCCTTTTTCATTCTGATCGTCATATTCATCTTTCAGGGGATATGGCTGTTCATAGATGATTTGGCGGGAAAAGGACTGGGCATGGTAATTATTGGCAAGTTTATTTTTTACTTTATCCCTACGTTGGTGGACAAGGTGCTGCCTCTTACAGTGCTCCTATCCTCTATTCTTACCTTTGGTACGTTTGCAGAAAACTATGAGTTTGCTGCCATGAAAGCTTCTGGAATATCATTGCAACGTGGTATGCGCAGTCTTATCATATTTGTGTTGTTCCTGGGACTGGTTACCTTCTTTTTCGCGAATGATGTAATTCCTAAATCCGAACAAAAAATGTTCAACCTACGGCGAAATATTGCCAAGGTGAAACCTGCAGCTGCCATTACTGAAGGAGTTTTCAGTGATTTTGAAGGAACTGGTGAGGGCATGAATATCAAGGTGGATAAAAAATATGGAGAGCAAGATCGCTTTTTGGACAATGTGATCATCCATAAAAAGAACAACCAGAATATCAACAACACTGTAATCAAGGCCAAATCCGGCGAGTTGATTAGCAGTGAAGAATCCGACATTATTCAGTTGGTATTGAAAGATGGTAATTACTACGAAGAAGTTTTGCCAAAAGACTCAAAAGAGCGTCGAAAACAACCCTTTGCCAAGTCAAATTTTGAAACCTACACCATTAACATTGATATTTCGGAGCTCAACGACCAAGATTTGGAGGAGGATCAAAACATCACCACCAACAAGATGAAAAACGTTGGCCGCCTTATAAAGGATATTGACTCCCTTAGGGAGAACAACTTGGAAAAAGTTGAGGCATTCTCTAAAAACGTGGTAAGCCGTATGGGTGCTTTTCCTGCTTCTGTAGCAAAGGACACTACCCAGAATTTAGAGCTCATTAAACTGGAGAATACAAAAGAGGTTGAACACGACTCCATCAAAAATATCGATGAGTTTATGAAGAGCCTGGAACAATGGGAGCAAATCCAAGTGATGAAAAAAGCCCAAAACGAAGTGTCCAGTATCCTAAACACGGTTAAGGCCAAAAAAGACGAACTGCAAAGTAGATACAAGTTTTACAACAGTCACATACTCTCATTGCACCAAAAATATGCCCTTGCACTTTCTTGCATAATTTTGTTTTTTGTAGGTGCTCCTTTGGGTGCCATAATACGAAAAGGAGGACTGGGATTGCCCATGGTAGTGGCTATAATCTTATTTTTGACCTATTATTTTATCGGTGTGTTTGCAGGCAACTATGCCAAAGAAGGAAATATACACCCTGCCATTGGGGCATGGCTGCCGACATTGATCATGCTGCCATTGGGTATATCATTAACAAGACGTGCCACCGCAGATAAAGGATTAATCGGATTTGGTCATTTTATAGACCGTATAAAATCCATATTTAAAAAGAAAGATAAAGAAGCGGAAGACCAATGATCGCCAAAGACAAAAAAATACAACTGAACGCCATAGAAGAAGCCATTGCCGATATTAGACAAGGCAAGGTGATTATAGTAGTGGATGATGAGAATAGGGAAAATGAAGGTGATTTTTTGGCCGCTGCCGAACTCATTACCCCAGAGACCATTAATTTTATGGCCACCCATGGCAGGGGACTTATATGTGCCCCACTTACCGAAGGCCGATGCAAGGATTTGGGACTTCATAAAATGGTAAACCACAACACCGACCCATTGGAGACCGCTTTCACAGTTTCTGTGGATTTAAGGGGGAATGGGGTAACTACAGGAATTTCTGCAGCAGATAGAGCAAAAACGGTCCTAGCACTTACCGATAAGGTCACCAAACCACATGAATTGGCAAGACCGGGACATATTTTTCCTTTAATTGCCAAAGAAGGTGGTGTTTTGCGACGAACAGGGCATACCGAAGCAGCCATTGATTTTGCACGACTTGCCGGACTCGAACCTGCCGGCGTGATTGTGGAGATCATGAACGAAGATGGTTCCATGGCTCGCTTGCCCCAACTCCTTGAAGTTGCACAAAAATTCGACCTGAAAATTGTTTCCATCGAGGATTTGATTGCCTACCGGATGGAACACGATAGTCTGATAGAGCTCAAAGAAGCATTTACCATAAACACTAGGTTCGGGGAATTTAGATTACGGGCATACCAACAAACTACCAACGACCAAGTACATATAGCCCTGCTCAAAGGAAATTGGAAAAGTGGTGAACCCGTGTTGACACGTATTAATTCCACACTGGTGAACAACGACATGTTGGGAACCCTGACCAACAACCCAGATGAAGGACTACAACGCATGTTCGATGCGTTGAACAAAGAGGAGAAAAGCGCCATGATCTTCATAAATCAAGGCAACCAATCCATGAATTTGCTGAGCAGGCTTTCTGAATTCAAAAAATTACAAAAAGAGGGTGTTAGCAAAGCCCCAAAAATTGAAATGGACAATAAGGATTTTGGTATTGGCGCACAGATTTTGCACGACCTGAATATCTCTAAGATTCGTTTATTGACCAATTCTGGTCAGACCAGACGCGTGGGAATGGTAGGTTATGGCCTGGAGATTGTAGAGTATGTGAATTATTAAATCACGGACTTAATAGCTTCCACCATTTTAGTGGCCCGATTGGTCAATTCCTCTTCGGTCCATCCCAATTTAATCAAACAGGAAATATTTCTGGACATCCATTTATCGGATTCAGAGAAATCAGCCTTACTATAATCGGGCAAAGACTCTTGCACATCCTTTGGTAACTTGCCCAATGATTTCATTTGAGTCAAATGCTCCCACTTTTTATAATAATGCCAGTTGTTGTTGTACCAATAAAAGCAACCATCAACACCGGCATCACTCAAAGCATGATGGGCTTTTTGAGCGATATCCTCGTTCGGTAAAAAGAAGTTTAAAAAGGAGTAGTTCTCCTCTCCTCCATCTGGCACAGTTCTAAAAACTACCTCCGGAATTTTGGATAAAGCTTCCCTTAGAACAGTGTAGTTCTTTTTTTGAATAGCGATGAACTCATCCAAACGCGCCAACTGTGCCACTCCCACCGCTGCATTCATCTCCGAGATTCTAAAATTGTACCCTAAAAATGGATGCTCCTCCGCTCCTCGATTGTTTCCAACATGATCGTGACCGTGATCGGAATATTTATGTGCATTTTCATAATAATCTTCATTATCGGTAATTACAGCCCCGCCTTCACCACAGGTAATAGTCTTTACATAATCGAAAGAAAAACATCCCAAATCACCAATACTACCCAAAGGTTTTCCATGGTATGTACCTCCGATGGCCTGACAAGCATCTTCGAGCAATAATAGTCCATGTTTGTTGCAAATGGCTTGTAAAGCATCCAAATTGGCCATGGAGCCACACATATGTACAGGCATGACCACTTTGGTTTTTGGAGTAATGGCTTTTTCGACCGCCTCGGGTTTTAAAGTCAAGGTGTCATCAATATCAACTAAAATAGGTACTGCGCCCAGTGCCAAGATGGATTCAAAACTCGCCACAAAGGTAAAGGTGGGCATAATTACCTCATCCCCTGCCCCAATACCGGCACTTGCCAAGGCAACGGTCAATGCAGCGGTACCACTACTAACAGCATGAGTGTATTTAGATTGCATACGCTTGGACAATCCGGCCTCAAGCTCCTTGGTTTTCCAATGTCCGTTGCGCATGCCATCGAACCCATAGCGCATGAGCACTCCAGAGTGCATTACATCTTGTACTTCTTTTCTTTCCTTGTCTCCAAAAAGTTCAAATCCAGGCATATATTTTTTGTTTTAAAAGAACCATAGTTTGATGGCCATCAGAACTACGGCAATCACTAAAAATGTTTTTATAAATCCGTCTCCCTTTTTCACGGAGAACCTACTAGCAAACCAAGCCCCCGAACCATTACCGATGGCGAGTATAAACCCCAATTTCCAATCAATCTTATCATTAAAGGCGAAAACGGCCAGGGCGGCCAACATATAAATAAACACAACAGCCACTTTGGTCGCGTTTACACGAACCAGGTTCATTTTATTGTAGAAATGCATGAACAACATCATTAAAAAGCCTAGTCCTGCATTAATAAAACCTCCGTAAATACCGAAGAAGAAAAATACAATCAAACTTACCCAAAGATACTTGCCGGTAAGCCGTTCTTCCAGTTCTCCCACTCTCATTTTAGGTTTAAATATGATAATGAGCACGACGGCTAACATTACAATGGCCAGAATCCTATTAAAGGTATCGCCATCTATGTCCACAGCAATATAGGCCCCAATAATAGAACCTAAAAAAGCGGAAATTCCCAAATACATATTA
Source organism: uncultured Allomuricauda sp. (assembly GCF_947258355.1). GTDB lineage: Bacteria > Bacteroidota > Bacteroidia > Flavobacteriales > Flavobacteriaceae > Flagellimonas. Next base: position 450 of record NZ_CAMYIC010000059.1, on the reverse strand, counting down.
AAGGGGTACGTGGAAATACCCTTGCTTTTGAAACCGGCAGTTGCCATGGCTGTTTGAATGACTATGGCAACCCGATTGGTCCCATTGGCCACAGCCGGCGGAAGCCCTAAAAAGATAAGCGTGGGCAGTGATAACAGCGACCCACCACCTGCTACCGTGTTTATAAATCCGACCGCAAAACCTACAGCGATCAATAGCAAATAGTGGTACCATTCTAGCATAAAAACAAAGGTATGACCATTGTTATTAACCTACCAATTGATTTTTACAAACTTTTTATGGTTGTTGTGAAATGATTTGAACCAACGAATAGAACAATAATGCAAAAAGGTCTTTTGGGATAACAAAAAGCTTTATATATTTGCACCCGCTTAGGAGGAATGGCAGAGTGGTCGAATGCGGCAGTCTTGAAAACTGTTGAGGGTCACACCTCCGGGGGTTCGAATCCCT